>NZ_CP025611.1:1485000-2106250 GCF_002868735.1 Niveispirillum cyanobacteriorum
CAGCAGCATCTTGCCGTCCTGCAACGACTGATGCCATTCGATGATGGCCTGAATGGTCAGCGGCGATTCACAGATCGCGCCGATCATCATCTCCCGGCCGGCCTCGATGCGCTTGGCGATGGCGATTTCGCCCTCGCGGCTCAGCAGCTCCACCGACCCCATTTCGCGCAGATACATGCGCACAGGATCGTCGGTGCGGCCGATATCGTCATCGTCCAGGTTACCGGACTGACGGCCTTCGCCTTCACCTTCGTTGCCGCTGCTCTCATCGGCTTCTTCGGCCTCGACGACATTGATGCCCATTTCGGACAGCAAAGCCATCGTGTCTTCGATCTGTTCGGACGAGGAGCTGTCCGGCGGCAAAGCCGCGTTGAGTTCGTCATAGGTGACGTACCCACGCTCCTTGCCGCGCGCGATCATCTTCTTGACGGCAATGGCCATGCCGTCCATCAGAGGGCCATTGGCTTCCTCTTCCCGCTGCTCCGACACTTCTGCCGTCTGCGCCGCTTTCGTCGCCATTCGTTCGCTGCCCCCGTACTCTCAAGGCTGCCACCGGTAAACGCAAATGAACGACTCGGGCAAGGGCCCGGTCATCCGACGAAACTCTTCCTGGCTATAACTTTGGCAAGAGGCTGGAAACTGTGTTCGCCAAGACACAGTTTTGCAGGACAAATGCGTCGCACGACGCCCGATTGCTCGGCCGCCCACCCATCATCCGTCCCTTTCCGTCAGGTCATCGGCATGGCCCCGGAGAATCAGCAGCTCCCTTTGCAGCGCGCGTAATCGTGCCAGATCATCCTCATGGAATGTCTCGGCAAACCGTCTCTCGGCATCGCGCAGCTCGCGTTGAAGCAAACCATCCTCGGAACTCAGCCAAACCTCCTGCCAGCCACTCTTCGCGGTTTCGAACGACGCTCCTGGTTGCGCGAATTTCGGCGTGTCTACATTCAGCAGACTATCCAGCGTCTCGGAAAAACCACGACCAGACAGGTGGCGTCTCAGAGCCTCGGCGTCAAGTGCTGATTCGGCGGTGAGGCATGCGACAAGCGCTTGGCGCAGCGCCTCCATCTCGCCATCCGCGAATTCTGCACCCGCCAGAATCTCCCCCACTTCCTGGAAAAGCTCTGGATGATGCACGATGGCCAGCACCAGATAGCGTTCGCGGCGGCGCGGTTCGGTGCGTAAGGTGCCGGACCGAAAACGGCTGTCCCACAGCCGGCTGACGGGAACGTCGCCAGGCTGAAGCCGGCGCTGACGCCCCACGCTCCTTTCACCGCCCGGACCGCCAAAGCCGCCCCCACTGGCCCGGATAGCGGCACGCAGCTTTTCCCGCAGGACGGAACGGTAGCTGTACTGCACCGACTTGTCGGTGACCTTCTCCATCATCTGGTTGATGCCGGTTTCGATCCGCAGGCGACCATCCGCCGTCTTCGGGTCTTCTCCCTGGCGCACCATCTCCCAGATGAAATCCTCCAGGGACAGGGCGCGATCCAGGATGGCGGCGAACGCATCCGGCCCGCCCGACCGGATCAGGCTGTCCGGGTCTTCCTTGTCGGGCATGAAGGCAATGCGGACGGTGGCGTCGGGCACCAGGATGGGCAGCACCCGCTCCACGGCCCGCTGTGCCGCCCGTCGCCCGGCATTGTCGCCGTCAAAGCACAGGATGGGGTTGCGCTGCCCCTCCGGTGCTAGTTTCCACAGCACCTGTATCTGCGTCTCCGTCATCGCCGTGCCCAGGGGGGCCACCGCCCCCTCGAACCCCGCCTGAACGCAGGAGATAACGTCCATATAGCCTTCGGTGACGATCAGCCGCTGACCGTCCGCCGCCGCCTGCCGAGCGCGCGACATGCCGTAGAGAAGATTACCCTTATGGAACAAAGGATTCTCGGCGGAATTGATATATTTCGGCCCGTCGCCTTCCAGGACGCGCCCGCCGAACGCCACCACCTGCCCCCGCCGGTCGGTGACGGGGAACATGACGCGGTTCCAGAAGAAGTTGCGGAGGGGGCGGCCCGGCTCCGCCCGCTTGAACAGGCCGACCTCCACCATGTCGGCCTCGCTATACCCGGCCTCCAGCAGCAGGGCCCGCAGCGGCCCGCCCTCCTGCGGGGCATAGCCCAGGCGAAAACGGGCGATCCCTTCATCATCCAGGCCGCGCCGACGCAGATAATCCAGCGCATTGCGCCCGCCGGGGCTAAACAGCTCGCGCTCATAATATTTCGTGGCGCGTTCGACCAGATCATAGAGCGACTTCTGCCGCTCATATTGCTGGCGTTCCTGCGGGCTGGCCTGTGGCACTTGCAAGCCCGCCTCGCCTGCTAAATGTTCAACAGCCTCCATAAATGATAAGTTATCATGGCGCATGACAAATCCAATTTGATCGCCATGAGCCCCGCAACCAAAACAGTGGAAGAAATTCTTTTGATCGTTTACATAAAAACTAGGCGTCTTTTCATTGTGAAATGGGCACGGGGCCTTGAACTCCCGCCCAGCCCTTTGCAGACGCATGCGTTTCATCACCACTTCCGACACGGAAAGGCGGGAACGCAACTCTTCCAGGAACTGCGGCGGCAAGGCCATCGGGGCTGATATCTCAAAGGCTTCGAATGCGGATCGGCCGGGGAGCATATCCCAGGCGGTGGCACGAACGCCACGCGCACCGGCATCCATCCCCAGATGGCCCCATGATTCACAGCCTGTGGATAAATCCAATTTGGTTCGAAATTCGTCGGTACGGAGATTGCTTGCCCCTCGAAACAAAATTTCCCGCACGAAGGGCATGCACCATGAATATCAGCTCCATGTTCTCCACCTCCGCGATCCTGTCGCGGTTGCAGGTGAAGTCGGCGGCACCGACCAGCAGCCAGGCCCCCGCTGCCAAGACAGGTGCCGCCCCCGTCGACCCGGCGGCACAGCAGAAGGAGGAGTTGGCAGCGCTGAAGAAGGAGCGCGAGGCCTACGACGCCGCCCGGAACACTGAAATCCAACGCCGGCAGCAGGAATTCGAGACGACCCATGGCCGCAAGTACGGCCAGGATGGTGACCCGCCGCTGGCCTATCAGATGGCCCTGCCGGCCAATGAACGCGGCTATCTACCCTTCGTGCCCGCCGACACGCAGAAGACCATCGACGCCATCACCGACAAATACCGCAACCAGGAAAATCTTGCCCCCATGTGGGCAGAATTGTCCGCCATGGGCCTCAGCCCTGACCAGTTGACCAAGTCGGCAAAATATTTCATCTCGCTGGATGGCCGCATGGTGACGCGGGAGGAGGCGTCGAAGGGCGTGGATATCAAGGTGTGAGGAAGGCGAAGCCAAACCACCCTATCCCAGCAGGACGATCCCGTAATCGCCGATCACGCGGAAGCCCAGCGACAGATAGGCCCGGCGCGCTGGCTCGTTCTGCTTTCCCGTGAACAGCACCGCCATGGCCGCCCCGTCGTCCTGGGCCGCCAGCAAGGCCCCGGCTACCGCCGCCCGCGCCAGTCCTCGGCCACGCAACCACTCGGGCGTCCACACGCCACCGATCTGCACCGTGTCGGGGATGCGGGCATTGTGGGTGGCCATGGACAGCGGCACGCCATCGGCACCCGTGACCACAAATACGTCGCCCGCCACGACCCAGGCACTGACGTCGGCGGCGGCACGGGCGCGCAGCCCGTCACCATCCGCCTCTCCCAGCGTTTCAACGCAGTAGCCGACGCGCCATGAGGACAGCAGCGGGATATCGCCGGCGTTGGCCCGCCGCCAGGACAAGCTGCCATCGGCCAGCGACGCCGGCACCTTCAGATCGGACAAGGACAGATCGAACAGATCTTCCGCCCCGTCCTTCAACATGGGCCGGTCCGGGAACAGAGCATGCACCGCGCGCACCGCCGGCAGCGGCCCGATAATCCCGGCCACGGCCCGGTCGCCCGCCGCCAGATGAAACCGCGCGAGTTCAACCGCAATGTCCGGCTCCGACTGGATCAGCAGATTGCCATTCCAGGCATGGGACACCACGCCGTGGATGGCACCGTCGCCATCCACCAGCGCCGCATAGCGGGCATGAAACCGCTCGGCCCGATCTTCCAGCCCGACGCGCCGCAGGTTGGAACGCAGGAACATGGATGTTGCCGGGTGGCGGGCCAGATAGGCATCCAGCCGGCCCTCGTCACCCGGCAAGAGCCGGCGGATGAACGTCATCGATTCAGTTGGCCAGCTTTTCGCGCACCAGGGCGCTGGCCTTGGTGAAGTCCATCTGGCCCGCGAAACGACCGCGCAGTTCGGCCATGACCTTGCCCATATCCTTGACGCCGGTGGCCCCCAGTTCGGCGATCAGGGCGGCGATGGCCTCGCGGGTATCATCCTCGTTCAACTGACGGGGCAGGAAGGCTTCGATCACGTCGATCTCTTCCTTTTCCTGCTGCGCCAGCTCGGTACGCCCCCCCTGCTCGTACATGATGATGCTTTCACGGCGCTGCTTCACCATGGTCTGCAGCATCGACAGGATGGCGGCATCATCGATGCCATCCTGGTTGCCGCTGGTGCGTGCCGCGATATCGCGGTCCTTCAACGCTGCCAGGATCAGCCGCAGGGTGGCGACGCCGCGGCTGTTCTTGGCGCGCATCGCATCCTTCAGGGCTTCGTTCAGCGTCTGGCGCAACATCGGACAACTCCAGGGGACAGGTGAAACAGCCGGCAACATTATCCAAACAGACCGGCAGATGCCAGCGAATAGGAATAGGTCGCGTCGCCGCCTGGAAACACCCCTTCTGGACCTGGTTATGCGACACCCAATGATGGCGCGTGGCAGGGGCGCGCCCACGTTGGTTGACCCCGCGCGCCCGAATGGCTAATTCACCTTCAGAACCGTACCGGCCCTGGCCGGCGCGCGGCATCGGCGCGGCCCTTCGCCCGGCGGGATTACCCGGCGGATGATCGGACCCGCGACGCGACTGCGGGCAGGCCGCCCCGCCTTTCGGGCGGGAAGGCACGGCCTTTTCACCGACGCTCCGGCGTCGATCTCGCAGATAAAGGTGCCCGAGAATGACCGACACCCCGCCGATGGGTTCCCCCACCCGCGCGCCCGCTCCCAAGGGAGCCACGGGCGTTCTCGTCCTGGCCGATGGTTCGGTCTTCTGGGGACGCGGTGTGGGCGCCGTGAGCCACAGCGTGGGTGAGGTGTGCTTCAACACCTCCCTGACGGGTTATCAGGAAATCCTGACCGATCCGTCCTATGCCGGTCAGATCATCACCTTCACCTTCCCTCATATCGGCAACGTCGGGACCAACCCGGAAGATATCGAGACGGTGACGCCGGTGGCGCGCGGTCTGATCATCAAGGCCGACATCACCGAACCCGCCAACTGGCGCGCCACCCAGCATCTGGATGCCTGGCTGAAAAGCCATAATCTGGTCGGCCTGTCGGGCATCGACACCCGCCGCCTGACCCGCCGCATCCGCGACAATGGCGCCCCTAACGGCGTGATCGCCCATTCGCCCGATGGCGTGTTCGATATCGACGCCCTGGTGAAGATCGCTAAGGAATGGCCCGGCCTGGAAGGCATGGATCTGGCCAAGGACGTCACGACCCGCCAGACCTATAGCTGGGATGAATCGATCTGGTCGCTGAAGGATGGCTACGGCAAGCAGACCGATCCCAAGCACCATGTCGTCGCCATGGATTTCGGCGCCAAGCGTAACATCCTGCGCTGCCTCGCGGCATCGGGCTGCAAGGTGACGGTGGTGCCGGCCACCACGACGGCAGAGGAAATCCTGGCCCTGAACCCCGACGGCATTTTCCTGTCCAACGGCCCCGGCGACCCGGCGGCCACGGGCGAATATGCCGTGCCGACCATCGCGCGGCTGGTGGATAGCGGCAAGGCCGTGTTCGGCATCTGCCTGGGTCACCAGATGTTGGCCCTGGCACTGGGTGGGCGCACCGTGAAGATGGAGAAGGGCCATCGCGGCGCCAACCATCCGGTGAAGGATATTGCATCGGGCGTTGTGGAGATCACCAGCCAGAATCACGGCTTCGTGGTCCTGCGCGAAAGCCTGCCGGAAGAGGTGGAGGTCACCCACGTCTCGCTGTTCGACGGCACCAACGAAGGCATCCGCCTGTCGGGCCGCCCCGTCTTCTCGGTGCAGTACCATCCCGAAGCCAGCCCGGGCCCGGAGGACAGCCACTATCTGTTCGACCGGTTCATCGCCGCCATCGAAGGGCGGTATTGAGGTGACAACCGATCTGGGTCTGACCCGTCTTGGTGAATGGGACCGCCCTTCCGGCATGCCGGAGGGGTTGGCCGGATTGGTCGCCAGTTGGCCGGTCATCAACCGCTCCCCCGGTGGGGAGGCCTTCCTGGATGGCAGCGGCCTGATCCGCGTCAGTGACGTTTGGAACCTGCCCAACGGCGCCTTCCCGACCGACCGACCGCTCGATATCCATGCCGGTTGGGCCGTGGCTCGGCTGGTCGATACGGTGTGGAAGCTGATTGAGGTGGCGCCGGCGCATCCGCGTGATGCTGGCCGTGCGCTTTTGCGGGACCGGGCCGAACGGCTGCTGCATGGCCGCCGTTGGACCGGTGGCGATCTGGAGGCGCTGGACAGCCTGCTGAAGGCGGCTCCCGTGTCACAGGCTGAATTCCTGGCCGCCGATGCGGGGCGTGAACGCGCCCTGAAATCACTGATCAAGCTGCGGCTGACCTTTGTGGTCGATGGCTTCCACCCTGCCCTGCCTGCCCCGGTGGCCGATCTTCTGGCCGGCGGCCCCGTCCTTTGGCTGGACGATGACGCACGGGAAGTGGCCGAACAGGTCATGGCCCATAGCCGCCGCCGCATGGAAGTGTCGGCCAAGCGCGTGGCGCGCGATGACAAGCAGCGCGGTGCGGACCTGAAGGACAGCATCGCCGAGGCTGTGAGGGCCGTATTCCCCGGCATGCCGGAGGATGTGTCCCTGTCGGTGGCGGCCCGACTGGCGCCCGCCGCCATCAAGCTGGGCCGTCGTCCCGGCACGCAGGCCATTGTTGACTGCACCGCCGAAATCCGCCTGGACCGCTGGCGTCAGGTGATTATCGGCGATCCGCGCGTGTCGGCTCGTTTGGCCGCCATGCAGGCCAAGGGTGACAATAACCGCGCCCGCAAACGCTACCGCGATCAGCGCGCCCTGGAACAGGTGGCCGAAGAGATCGCCCGTTGGCGTGGCGATCTGGAGCCGGTAACCTCGCGCTGGCTGGGCGACGCCGTATAAGGTAAAGGGGCGTCACCGCCCCAACACCTGCTTGCCCGTCACCGGATCATCGGTGATCAACCCATCCGCGCCCCAGTCGATCAACCGCTTCATATCGGCGGGATCATTGACGGTCCAGGGGATGACTTTCAGGCCCAACCCCTGAGCCTCCTTCACCAGTTCCGGTGTCAGGTTCGGGTGATAGGGCGACCAGATTGTGCCACCCGCCGCCTTGATCGCCGCCGGCAAGCTGCCGCCATGGCGCATCGGATCAAAACCAGCGGTCCAGGGGCTTTCGCCCGTCATGGAGACGTTGCTTTCCTCCGGGTCGATGATGGTCAGATAGGCGGTAGCAATCTCCGGCGCGATCCGCCGTACCACCTGCAAGGTACGCCAGTCAAAGCTCTGGATCGTCACGCGGTCGCTCAGGCCCGCGTCGCGGACTTGGCGTACCAGCAGCGTGGAAAACGTTTCGGGATCGACACTATCGGCGGTATTCGTCGGATCGATCTTCGTTTCGATATTAAAACGAACCCTGTTATCCGCCCGCTTCTTCACCAGATCAAACAGGGCAGCCAAGGTCGGCACGCCCGTGCCATCCATCGGCATCTGGCGGGGAAAGCGCTTGGCGTAGGGGGTATCGGGCCGAATGCGTCCAACATCCAGGGTCCGTACCTCGGCCAGGGTCAGGCTGTGCCAGGTCGGCTGCGCCCCCTCCACCCACTGCCCGTTGCGACGGGTCAGATTGGCATCGACATGCCGGTCATGGGCGATGATCAACACGCCATCCTTGGTGACGCCCGTGTCCAGTTCCAGCGTATCAACACCCAGATCCAGCGACCGTTCAAAGGCCGGCAGGGAATTTTCCGGCCACAGGGCACGACCGCCGCGATGGGCCTGAAGATCAAAGGCAGCAGCCGGAAAAGCGGCCAGAATCAAGGGGATCATCGGGGCGAAAAGGCGCATATCTTCATCCGTTCCTTCGGTCTGCTACGGACCATAGGACGGATGCGTTACGGTTTCATGGCAGGGTGATCGACATTCCATGCCGTTCCCGCGCCATCAGACAGGCCTCGTCCCCCGCCACGCAATCATGACAGACGATGGGCCGGTCGGCATAGATGGTACAGGCCACATGCTCCCCCACCGTGCCCGACAGGGCCGCACAGCGTTCCCCGGTCCAGCGCATGCCCGATCCGTCTGGCGCCACCATCGCCTCCGGGATGCGGGCGATGTCAGCATCCTCCTCCAGCGAGAATCGCGGCCAGTCAGCGGCATAGGCGCAGCAGGCCCCGCATTCCTGACAGGCAAAGGGGGGTGGGTCTGGTTGCTGGTCCAAGATGGCCGCCATAAAAGGGGGATGCCGGTTTGTGACCGACGCCGGCCCGCTTGGCAAGGGGACATGCTCTGCTATACAGGGTGCCACGCCCCAAGGAACCTGCCCATGCTGGAAATCTATGTCGATGCCGATGCCTGCCCCGTGAAGGAGGAGACGTTCCGCGTCGCCGAACGTTACGGCATGCCGGTCCATCTGGTGGCCAACGGCCCGCTACGCGTGCCGCCAGGCGGGCTGGTGCGGATGGTTGTCGTTTCCGACGGGTTCGATGCTGCCGACAACTGGATTGCGGAGAAATGTGGGGCCGGCGACATTGTGGTGACCGCCGATATTCAACTGGCCAAGCGCTGCCTGGAAGCTGGGGCCAAGGTGCTGGGCAATAATGGTCGCCCTTTCACCGCCGCCAATATCGGCTCCGCCCTTGCATCCCGCGCCCTGATGCAGGATCTACGCGACATGGGCGTGGTTCAGGGCGGCAACGCCCCCATGACCAAGGCCGACAAGAGCAAGTTCTTGCAGGAACTGGACAAGATGGCCAATGAGGTCAAACGGGGCCGGTGAGCGCCCGTGTTATAGATACCGCGCCCGCAGATGCGCCTTGAAGATGCCGGCATCCAGCGGCTTGCCCGTAGCACGGATCAGGATGTCGCGGGCCGACAGATACCGGCCCCAGCGATGGACATTATCGCCCAGCCACGTCACCAGATCACGGAAATCCCCGCGCCCGATTTGGTCCGGCAGATCGGGAATGGCGGCTGATGCCGCCTGGAACAGCTGTGCCGCCATCATGGCGCCCAGCGTATAGGTCGGGAAATAGCCCCAGGCCCCACTAGGCCAATGGATATCCTGCAGACAGCCCTGCGCCAGATCGGGCGGCGTGATGCCCAGCAGGTCGCGCATGCCCTGGTTCCAGGCCTCTGGCAGGTCCACCAACTCCATCTGCCCCTCGATCAGCGCCTGTTCCAGACGCCAGCGCAGGATGACATGGGCGGGATAGGTAACCTCGTCGGCATCAACCCGGATGAAAGTGCGGTCCACGCGGCGGAAGCGGCGGCGCAGGTTTTCTGCCGACCAGGCATCCCCCTCCCGCCCGAACGCCTCGGCCAGTTGAGGGGCCAGCCATTCCAGGAACCGCGGATGGCGGCCCACCTGCATGTCGAAGGTCAGGCTCTGGCTTTCATGCACGCCCAGGCCGCGCGCCTGCCCCACAGGCTGCGATGTCCAGGCGGCGGGGCGGCCCATCTCATAGAGAGCGTGCCCCGCTTCATGCAGGCCGGATTTCAGTGACTTGAAGAAATTATCGGGGTCCAGACGCGTGGTGATGCGCACATCGCCCGTAGCCCCGCCGCAAAACGCGTGCAGCGACTGGTCCACCCGGCCCTGAAAGCCCAGGATGCCGGCAAAGCGCTGCACCAGGGCACGCTGCGCCTCCACCGGGAACGGGCCTTCGAAAGGTTCCGCCTTTGGCTCGCCGGCCTGCACCGCCTCTACCTCGGCCAGGAAGCCCGGCAGGAAAGCGGCGTAATCGTTGAAGACGGGGCCATACTCGGCCACGCGGCTGCCCGGCTCGTAAAGCTCATGCAGCGCGTCATAAAGACCGCAATTCAGCATGGCGGCATTGGCCGCCGCGATCTCCCGCTGATGGTTCAGCACCCTTTGCATGTGCGGCAGCAGCAGGGCGAAGTCATTCTCCGCCTTGGCCGTACGCCAGACCATCTCGCACCGGGCGGCATCGCGGGCGTTGGCCTCCACCAGATCGGCGGGCACGGCAGTGGCCAGCAGGTGTTCCCGCCGCATCTCCGCCAGATTGGCGCGCTGCCAGTCATCCAGATGGGCGGCGTCGGATTCGGCGCGGTCCAGCCAGTCGGCGACGGCCGGGTCCATCAGCGCGCCATGAATGGCGCCCTCAAGTGCCGCCACCTGATCAGCACGGGCAGAGGACGCTGCCGCTGGCATCATGGTCCGGCTGTCCCAGTTCAAGATGCCCAAGGCCCCCTGCAACCCGGCGCGGCGGGCGAAATGCTTTTCCAGGGCGGCATAGGCGGACTGATTCATGGTTCTTCCCGGCGGCGGAAACTGGCGGCGATAAACACGCCGATCAGGGTCAGGGCAAGCCCGTACCAGGTCAGCGCGTAGGAGAGATGGTCATTCTTCAAGGCGACAATCGTACGCCCGCCGATGGGCAGCCCGCCAGGGTTGGCGGTGGCATCGGCCTGCAGGACCAATGGTGCCAGTCGCTCCACCCCGGCGATACCGGCCAGCGCCTGCATATCCAGCCAGAAGAAGGTGCGGGTGGCAGGGTCATTGTCTGGCTGCATGAAGGCCCGGTCCTGCGGCACACGAGCAATCGCGCTGATAGTGACGCCGCCTTCCACCTGCCCCGGCGCGCGGCTGGCGGGGTCGCGCTTGTCCACCGGCACCCAGCCCCGGTCGATCAGGACCGTACCGGCCCCATCATCACGGACCAGGGGCGTCAGGACATGGACGCCCTGTTCCTGCCTTCCATCGGGGCGGGGATACAGGCGGGGACCGATATAGACTTCTTTGTCATGCAGGAACCGCCCCGTGACCTGCACGCGGACATAGTCCCAATCGGCGGGCCGGTCGATGCGGCCCGGCAACGCCACCGGGTCGGCGGCCAACCCCGCCTCAACACGTTTGATCAGATCAGTTTTCCAGCCCAGACGTTCCACCTGCCATGTCCCAAGACCCAACAGGATGGCGAGCGCGATGAGTGCAGCGATGGAAGGGATCAAGCGCGGCCGGAATTGACGGCGGGCGGCGGCGGACATGGGTTTCAGCCCTCCCCGCCCTCATCCTGATCCTCGCCGAACTGATCCCGGCGATAGCGATACTGGGCGGCAATGGTCAGCGCCTTGGCCGGACGCATAAGGCCCAGTGTGGCACCAATGATGATCGGACCCCAGAGCAGCAGCAGGACCCACAGCGGCCAATCGACCTTCAAGGCGAAGATCAAGGCAGCGGGGACCAGCGTGAAGCCCAGGATAAAGATCAGAAAAACAGCCGGGCCGTCCCCGCTGTCGGCGGCGGCCACATCAAGGCCACATACCGGACAGCGATCGACGACCCGCATGAAGCCCTTGAACAGGGCGCCCTGGCCGCAGCGTGGGCAGCGGCACCGCAAACCCACGCTGAGCAGGGAGGATGGCGTCTCCGTCACGGGGAAAACCCCGCCCCGGATCAGTGGGCGACCCAGGCCCCGCCAGCACCCCACCAATAGATGGAGATGAACAGGAACAGCCAGACCACGTCCACGAAGTGCCAGTACCAGGCGGCAGCTTCAAAACCGAAATGGCTCTCGGCTGTGAAGTGACCCTTCTTGGTGCGGAAATAGCAGACGGCCAGGAAAATCGTACCGATCAGCACGTGGAAACCGTGGAAGCCGGTCGCCATGAAGAAGGCCGAAGAGTAGACGTTGGCGCCGAAGCCGAAAGCGGCATGGCTATACTCATAGACCTGGAAGCCCGAGAAAATCACGCCCAGCAGAACGGTGATACCCAGGGCCTTGGCGGCCTCCTGCATCTTGCCTTCCACCATTGCATGGTGTGCCCAGGTCACGGTGGTACCCGACAGCAGCAGGATGACGGTCATCAGGAACGGCAGGTCGAACGGGTTGAAGGGAACGGTGCCCTTCGGCGGCCACACGCCGCCATTCGCCTCGACACGGGCAAACTGGATCGCTTCGTTATGGAAGATCGAAGCGTCGAAGAAGGCCCAGAAGAAGGCGGAGAAGAACATGACTTCCGAAGCGATGAACAGCGACATGCCATAGCGCAGGCCGATCTTCACGACGGGGGAATGGGCCTTCTCGACCACCGATTCCTTCACAATGTCGCGCCACCAGCCGTACATGCAGGCCAGCACGGCCAGCAGACCAGCGGCCAGCAGGTACCAGCCATGGCCATGGAACTTCATCACCAGACCGGTCGCCAGCGTACCCGCGGCGAACGAGCTCAGCAGGGGCCAGGGGCTCGGATTGACCAAGTGGTAGGGCTGCGGAATGCCATCCCCGGTATTGCCGCCACCGATATGGGCGTTGACGTCAGCCATCTCTCTTTTCCCTCAAACCAAGGAACTTTGGATCATACGTGACTTACGGGACCAGATCTTACGACCTGTTCCCCGGGGCAGCACCGGGGTTCGATTTGTCAACCGAACCTTGGGCATTCCCTTGGTAATCCTTCCCATCCGCGCCGTCCAGTGGTCCGGCTGCCGCACCCTTCCCCGGGGTCGGCAACGCAGCGCTCTGATCAGCGGCGCGGAAGAAGGTGTAGGACAGTGTAATGGTCTTCACATCGGCCATTTCCGGGTCGTCGGCCATGGCCGGATCGACATAGAAATTGACCGGCATGTCGATCGACTGTCCGGGTTCCAGCTTCTGCTCGGTAAAGCAGAAGCACTGAATCTTATTGAAATACTGCCCCGCCTTTTCCGGCGTGACATTATAGGTCGCGGTGCCAATGACAGCGCGGTCTTCCAGGTTCGTTGCCCGATAGGCGATGGTCATCGCCTCTCCCACATGCACATCGACCGCATGGGTATCGGGCTTGAAATCCCAATTGATGGAATTGTTCACGTCGGCATTGAACCGCACCGTGACCACCCGCTCCAGCGCCTTGTCGGGCGCCTTCTGGGACACCATGGTGGTCCCCCCAAAGCCCGTGACCCGGCAGAACAGGTCGTAAAGCGGAACGGAAGCAAAGGACAGGCCGACCATGCCAGCGACGACAACGCCGAGTTTCAGCGCCATGCGCGTATTGCGGCTGCCAAGCTCTGTCTGATTGTTGGGCTCAGGCGTCATGGAAACGTCCCTCCGCTCATCCTCACCATGGCCACCACATAGATGATGGCAACGAAGGCAAACAGGGCTGCCAGAACGGCGAGGTTCTTGCCGCGCTGTCGACGATGCTGCTCGGTATCGCCGCCATGCTTGCGGGCCGGGCCCTGGTTCTGCTGATCGGTCATTGTCCTGCCTCCCCGCTTAAACTGCCAGATGTTCGCCGATCAGGATGGCGAACAGCAGGAACAGGTAGAGGATGGAAAAAGCGAACATGCGCTTGGCTGGCTTGTGATCCTCGCTACGCAGCACCTGCACCGCATAGGCCACAAAGGCCAGACCCAGGATGGTGGAGCCGGCCAGATAAGTCAGGCCGCCGATCCCCAGGAAATAAGGGCTGATCGCCAGCGGCAGCAGGATCAGCGTGTAGATCAGCATCTGCTTCTTCGTCTCACGCTCACCAGCGACGACGGGCAGCATCGGCACACCGGCGTGCTGGTAATCCAGCTTGCGGAAAATGGCCAGCGCCCAGAAATGCGGCGGGGTCCAGAAGAAGATCAGGGCGAAAAGTACGATGGAGGCAAGCGACACGTCGCCCGTTACCGCGGCCCAGCCGATCATCGGGGGGAAAGCCCCGGCGGCGCCGCCGATGACGATGTTCTGCGGCGTCCGCCGCTTCAGCCACATCGTGTAGATGAAAATGTAGAAACCCGACGCCAATGCCAGCAGGCCGGCGGCGACCCAGTTGAGCGCCAGCCCCATCAGGGCGACAGAGGCGATGGTCAAGATGATGCCGAACGCCAGCGCCTCATCGGCGGGAACCAGCCCTTGCGGGATCGGGCGCTTGGCCGTGCGGTCCATCATCGCGTCGATATCGCGGTCATACCACATATTGATGGCACCGGCAGCACCCGAAGCGACGGCGATACACAGCACTGCCACCAGCGCCAGTACCGGATGCAGGTGACCAGGGGCAACCACCATGCCAGCGACACCGGAAAAAACGACCAGCGACATGACGCGCGGTTTCAGAAGCGCAACATAGTCGCGCACCGTGCCGCTCGACACCGGACTGTCCATGATCTCGGGGGCGATCACGCTGTCGGTCATGATGATGGTCTCTTCACACGCTCAAAAGGAACTGCACTGGGGGAGGTACTTGGCAAAACCGCGCGGCGGTCGCCCGCCGCGCGGTGTCTGCGAAGGAGCAAGGCCGATTGAGGGCCCCGGTCCTGCTTACTTGATCTTCGGCAGGGTTTCGAACTGGTGGAACGGCGGCGGGGAGGACAGGGTCCATTCCAGCGTCGTGCCACCGGTCTGCCAGTAATCACCCTCGGCCTTGCGACCAAACAGCTGCGTGTAGATGGCCATCACGCAGAAGAAGATGGTGGAGCCGAAGGAGATATAGGCGCCGTAGGAGGAGATCATGTTCCAGAAGTGCAGCGCATCCGGATAGTCGGGCATACGGCGGGCCATGCCGGCCAGACCCAGGAAGTGCTGCGGGAAGAAGATCATGTTGACGCCGATGAAGGTCGTCCAGAAGTGCAGGTGACCCGCCCATTCCGGATGCATGCGGCCCGACATCTTGCCAACCCAGTAATAATAGCCGGCGAAGATGGCGAACACGGCACCCAGCGACAGCACATAGTGGAAGTGTGCCACCACGTAGTAGGTGTCGTGCATGGCGATATCCATGCCGCCATTAGCCAGCACCACGCCCGTGACGCCACCGATGGTGAACAGGAAGATAAAGCCGATCGCCCAGACCATCGGCACCTTGAACTCAATGGAGCCGCCCCACATGGTGGCGATCCAGGAGAAGATCTTCACGCCCGTCGGGACAGCGATGATCATGGTGGCGGCGGTGAAGTAGGCGCGGGTATCGACCGACAGGCCGACCGTGAACATGTGGTGAGCCCACACGATGAAGCCGACGACGCCGATGGCGACCATGGCATAGGCCATACCCAGGTAACCGAACACCGGCTTCTTGGAGAAGGTCGAGATGATGTGGGAGATGATGCCGAAGGCCGGCAGGATCATGATGTACACTTCGGGGTGACCGAAGAACCAGAACAGATGCTGGAACAGGATCGGATCACCGCCGCCGGCCGGATTAAAGAAATCCGTGCCGAAATTACGGTCGGTCAGCAGCATGGTGATGGCGCCGCCCAGGACGGGCACGGCCAGCAGCAGCAAGAATGCGGTCACCAGCATGGCCCAGACGAACAGCGGCATCTTGTGCAGCGTCATGCCCGGGGCGCGCATGTTGAAGATCGTGGTGATGAAGTTAACCGCACCCAGGATCGACGACGCACCAGCCAGATGCAGGGCGAAAATCGCCATGTCGACCGACGGGCCGCTATGGCCATATTCCGAAGAAGACAGCGGCGGATAGACGGTCCAACCCGTACCGGCACCGGGACCGACAAAGGCGGAACCCAGCAGCAGCAGGAAGGCCGGAACCACCAGCCAGAAGCTGATATTGTTCAGGCGCGGGAAGGCCATGTCGGGCGCGCCAACCATCAGCGGCACGAACCAGTTGCCAAAACCGCCAATCAGGGCGGGCATGACCACAAAGAACACCATGATCAGGCCGTGGGCCGTGATGAACACGTTCCACTGCTGGCCGGTGTCGGCGCCAAACGCCATCATGTACTGGATGCCCGGATCCTGCAGCTCAAGGCGCATGATCACGGAGAACAGGCCGCCGATGAGGCCCGCCAGCACCGAGAAATACAGATAAAGCGTGCCGATATCCTTGTGGTTCGTCGAGAACAACCAGCGCTTCACAAAGCCAGGCTTGTGATCGTGGTGATCGTGGGCGTGCGCCCCGGTGACAGCACCCATGGTATTACCCTCTCTTCCGAACCGTTACTGCGCGGTCGCTTCAGCGACCTGACGCGGCGCGGAGCCATTGCTGTTAAAGGCCTGCTTCTGCTGGCCCAGCCATTCCTGGAAGCGCTCCTTGGACACGGCCTCGACGGCGATCGGCATATAGCCATGGCCGGTGCCGCAGATTTCGGAGCACTGTCCGTAATACACACCCTCGCGGGTGACGTTGAACCAGGTCTCATTCAGGCGGCCCGGCATCGCGTCCTTTTTCACGCCCAGAGCGGGGATGGCGAAGGAGTGGATGACGTCGGCGCCCGTGACCAGGACCCGCACATCAACGCCGACCGGCACGATGATGCGGTTGTCAACTTCCAGCAGGCGCAGCTGGCCCGGCTGGATTTCATTTTCGGGGATCATCCGCGACTCGAAGGCCAGGCCTTCATGGTCGGGATACTCGAAGCTCCAGTACCACTGATGGCCCGTGATCTTAACCGTCAGCTCCGGATTCGGCGCCTTGTCCATATAGTACAGGACGCGGAAGGACGGGATGGCGATCAGCAGAAGGATCAGAACGGGGATACCCGTCCAGGCCACTTCCAGCCAAGTGTGATGCGTCGTGGTCGACGGCACCGGATTCGCCTTCTTATTGAAGCGGATCATCACATAGAGAAGCAGCAGGGTGACGAACACGGCGATAGCGATGATCGTCCACAGCAGGATGTTGTGGAAATCATGCAGCCGCTCCATCACGGGCGAAGCCGCTTCCTGAAAGCCCAATTGCTTGGGCTGCGGCGCACCGACGGCCTTGGCCGCCTCCTGCGCCAAGGCCGAGCCCCCGACCATCGCGCTGACATACAGGGCCGTCACAGCGGCGCCGATCTTGCTTACAGACATCCCTTACCACTCTCGTCGTTGCCGGAGGTTGTCCCCCGCTTGAGCCAGCCGGACCGCCCGCCCATCCCCTCCACCACCCGCCAATGGCGGTGGGCGGGAAAGTCGCGGCGTGACGCAGACCCGGAACGGATCAAACCGTTTCGGCGGGACACTACACGCGCGTGGGGCTCACGAACAACATATGCGCCACCAGGATGGGGCGCACATATCGTCGCAGACCATACAGGCAAGCACCCACAAACGGCAAGATCGTCCGCCATCCGTGCTCTGCAAGGCCGATGGTCATTGCGTCGCAGGGTGCCGCGCAATTGATCTGGCGCATGGCAGCGCCCGGCAGCCTTGCCAGCGGCTCAGCGCATCGCCATTCTGACGGAAGATCTTATATCCGTTGCCAAGGAAGGCCGCGCGCCATGTCGCTTCTGTCCCAGACCGATGAGATTTTCTTTAATCAGGCCGGCCTTGACCTGGGCCGCACGGGCGGACTGGTCACCAACGCGCTGCGCGGCGCCGACGATGGCGAACTGTTCCTTGAATATGCGCAGAGCGAAAGCTTCGCCTGGGACGATGGCAAGCTGAAGAGCGCATCGTTCGACACTAGCCAGGGATTCGGCCTGCGCGCCGTCGCCGATGAGGCCACGGGCTATGCCCACGCGTCGGTTCTGACCGAAGATGCCATCCGCCGCGCCGGCGACACCGTCCGCGCCGTCCATGCCGGCCATAGCGGCATGATGGCCGAGGCGCCCATCGGCACTAACCGCCTGCTTTATGCCAGCGATAACCCGCTGGTTTTGGTGCCGTTCGAGGCCAAGGTGAAGCTGCTGGAGCAGATCGACGCCTATGCCCGCGCCAAGGATGCTCGCGTGCGTCAGGTCTCCGCCTCCCTGTCGGGTGAATGGCAGGCAGTGCAGATTATCCGGGCCGATGGCAGCCGGGTAGCGGATGTCCGTCCCCTGGTCCGCCTGAACGTCTCCGTCGTCGTGGCCGATGGCGACCGCATGGAATCGGGCAGCCACGGAGCCGGCGGGCGCCGCACCTATCAACAGTTCCTGGAGCCTGAAACCTGGCAGGGCTATGTCGATGAGGCGCTGCGGGGCGCCTTGATCAATCTCGGCTCCATGGAGGCACCGGCCGGTGAGATGCCGGTCGTGCTGGGCCCCGGCTGGTGCGGCATCCTGCTGCACGAGGCCATTGGCCATGGGCTGGAGGGTGATTTCAACCGCAAGCAAACATCCGCCTTCTCCGGCCTGCTGGGCCAGCGTGTCGCCGCCCCCGGTGTCACAGTCGTCGATGATGGTTCGATCGAGGGACGGCGCGGGTCCATCACTGTGGATGATGAAGGCACGCCCAGCCAGTGCACCGTCCTGATCGAGGATGGCATCCTGAAAGGCTATATGCAGGACCGGCTGAACGCCCGGCTCATGGGTGTGAAGCCCACGGGCAATGGCCGCCGCCAGGGCTATGCCCACATGCCCATGCCGCGCATGACCAACACCGTGATGCGCGGTGGCGACAAGAGCCCGGCGGAGATCATCGCTTCGGTCAAGCGCGGCATCTTTGCCGCCAATTTCTCCGGCGGTCAGGTCGATATCGTGTCTGGCAAGTTCGTGTTTTCCGCCAGCGAGGCCTATCTGATCGAGGATGGTAAGCTGGGTCCCGCCGTGAAGGGCGCCACCCTGATCGGCAATGGCCCCGACTCGCTGACCAAGGTCACGATGATCGGCAATGACAGTTCCATGGACCCCGGCATCGGTGTCTGCGGCAAGGCCGGCCAGGGCGTGCCCGTCGGCGTCGGCCAGCCCACCTTGCGGATTGATGGGCTCACCGTCGGTGGAACGAAGGCGGCGTGAGGGTTGGTGAGTTCCAGCCTGTCGACGCGATGACAAATCGCGTCGACAGGCTTAATCTTGGGTAACCTTGAGGAAGCTTCCTTATGAGTAACTCAGCCCACCAAGTCCCGCTTGAGCAGCGAAAAGTTACACGTTTACGTGAAGGCAAACTCGTTACAGAGTCCCTTGTGGACGCAATAGCGGATTAGCAGGCACTGGCTGCACGGTTTGGTGATCCATCGCGCAGTCTGGCTGACGAGCTGATTGCTGAACGTCGGGCCGCTCGTGGGGAGTGAGATCGTTTTAGACAGTTCGGCTGTTC
This sequence comes from Niveispirillum cyanobacteriorum, assembly GCF_002868735.1. Classification (GTDB taxonomy): domain Bacteria; phylum Pseudomonadota; class Alphaproteobacteria; order Azospirillales; family Azospirillaceae; genus Niveispirillum; species Niveispirillum cyanobacteriorum. The sequence goes on from NZ_CP025611.1 coordinate 1,504,221, forward strand.
TTGCTCTCCTGAAGGCGGAGCGAGGCGCTGAGCTTGCTGCGGATCAGTACAAGACGGCTGGGTTTGTCATTGGGTGATCGCGCCTGTCTTGCCCTCGCAAAGGACAGGGGCGCTGCTGTTCTGACAGCCGACGGGGCTTGGTGCCAACTCGATACCGATCTTGGTCTGAGCATTACGAATATTCGTAAGCCGACGTGAGGCTGCGAAAACAAAAAAGCCCGCCAGATGGCGGGCTTTTTCGTAACGCGAACCGTTTAGCCGCTCAGTGCAGCTTGGCCGGCAGTTCGCTGATGGCAGCATCGACCAGCACGCTGTTGCGGGCTTCATCAACATTCTGCACCAGCAGCTTCTCGGTCGCCTGAACGGCGATTTCGACAGCCAGATCACGAACCTGCTGGATGGCCAGCGCCTCAGCTTGGGCGATCTTGTCGACGGCCTGCTGCTCGCGACGCTTCAAACCGGCTTCCAGATCGGATGCAGCCTGGGCGCGGATGCGGGACGCTTCCTCACGGGCAGAGGCCAGAATGGCTTCGGCTTCCTTCAGGGCATCGCGTTGCTTGCGCTGGAACTGCGCCAGGGCGGCCTGCGCGTCTTCGCGCAGCTTCTGGGCCTGCTCCAGCTCGTCAGCGATGCGCTTGCTGCGCGCGTCAAGGCCACCAAGGATGCCCTTGCCGGCCAGGCGGGCCACACCGACGATGAAGATAACGAACGCAACGGCGTACCAGAAAGTGCTGCTCGCAAACATCACGCACGCTCCTTCAGCACGGATTCAACCGCAGCATTGGCGGCATCAGCCGACAGGACGGCACCCGACAGACGCTCCGTCGCGGCCAAGGCGGCCTCGGCGGCAACGCTTCTGAGATTGGACAGCGCTTCCTGCTTGGCAGTCTGGATGCGGGCTTCGGCATCACGGGTCTTGGCAGACAGGCTGGTACCCAGCTCCGTGTTGCGGCGCGCGGCCTCGGCATCGGAAGCGGCCACAGAAGCGGCGATTTCCTTCTGCGCATTGGCGCGGGCGTCCGACAGGGCCTTTTCATAGGCCTGCATCACACCCTCGGCTTCGGCCTTCAGGGCCGATGCCTTCTCCAGATCGTTGGAGATCTTTTCCTGGCGGGCTTCCAGCACCTCGGCGACGCGCGGAAGCGCCACCTTGGACATCAGCCAGAACAGCAGGCCGAACGTCAGCACCCACCAGAAGACCTGAGAGGCGAAGCTATCCGGGTTGAGCTGCGGCAGGCCCTTCTTGGCATGCTCGGCATGCTCGCCCTCGGCAGCGGCCAGGACAGGCGCCGCGAAGACGATGGCCGTGGCAAGCGCCGCGGAGGCGCCGGCATACAGCCGCGAAAAGCGTTGGACAGGCATAGAAGCACCCATTCACTGCTGACCGGTCCGTGGAAGGCCGATCACGCCAAATTCCCGTCAGCGCCTGAAGGAAAAGCTCAAGAGAGGACCGTACGGCCCATAGAGCGACCGCCGCTGTCGGATCTGATACCCGGCAGCGGCGGCGATCCCGGCGCTGAAGCCCCGGCGCCCGAAGGCACCGGTTCTAAGAAACTGTCCGCCGATTAGGCGAACAGGATCAGGAAGGCGATAACCAGCGCGAACAGACCGGTCGCTTCGGTCAGCGCGAAGCCGATGAAGACGAAGGTCTTGTAGGAGTTCAGAGCGGCCGGGTTACGCGAAGCAGCCTGATACAGGCCGGAGAACAGGTTGCCCAGGCCGATACCAACGCCCAGCAGGGCGAGCATGGCGAGACCGGCACCGATGAACTTTGCGGCTTCAGCTTCCATTTTGAAGTTCCTCTAGGTTGGAAGTGTCTCTTGGAAAAGACGGGTTGGACGTTGGAGATGCTTAGTGCATCTCCAGCGCGTCACGCAGGTACACGCAGCTCAGCAGCGCGAAGATGTAGGCCTGAATGCCGGCGACCAGGAATTCCAGGGCGAACAGCGCGACGTTCAGGAGAACCGGGAGCATACCGACCGCAGCCATGCCACCACCAGCGGCCACCATCGACACCGTGAAGCCCGCGAAGACCTTCATCATGGTGTGGCCGGCCAGCATGTTGGCGAACAGACGGATGGACAGGCTGATGGGGCGCACGAAGTAGGAGATCAGTTCGATGGGAACGATCAGCGGCGCCAGCCAGATCGGCGTGCCATGCGGCAGGAAGAAGTGGAAGAAGTGCAGCCCGTGCTTCACGAAGGCAACGATGGTCACCACCACGAACACAAACAGCGCCATCGCAAAGGTCACGATGATATGGCTGGTGAAGGTGAAGGAACCCGGGATCAGACCCAGCACGTTGCCGAACAGCACGAAGATGAACAGCGAGAAGATGAAGGGGAAGAACTTGCGGGCCTGGGGGCCGGCATTGTCCCGTACCATCTCTGCCACGAACTCATACAGAAGCTCGGCAATGGACTGCAGGCGGCCCGGCACCAGGGCGCGACCGCGCATGCCATAGACCAGCAGGAAGGTCGAGGCCACAACGGCAATCACCATCCACAGCGAGGAATTGGTGAAGGACAGATCAAGATTGCCAACCGGCAGGTTGACCAGGCGCTTGATCTCGAATTGCTCCAAAGGACCAGCCACGATGCCCTACTCCCCACCGTCCCGCTTCTGGGACTTGTCGAACCCCGCCGCATACCCCTGACCTGAGGTCAAGCGGTACACATTCATAAATCCGGCGATCGCGCCCAGGAAGATCATGATGATCATCCCCCAGGGTTTCGTATCCAGCCACCAGTCGATGCCGTAACCGAGCGCAAGCCCAAACAGCACACCAGCAACCAGTTCAACCCCGACACGCAGACCCAGCGCCATGTCACCGTTCGACACTTTCCCGCCACTGGCCCCCGGTTCGGGGTCGGGCAGGTCCATGCCGGCGTTGCGGCGGGCCTCACGCAGGCGGGTATCCAGTTCCTCCAGCGAGGGGGGCGGTCGCTCATCAGACATGAAGCGGGCTCCCTTCCGCCAGAAGTTGGATACCGTGCGAAAGCGGCGGCACCATACGGTTAGCCCCGGATACTGTCAAGGGTAAGGCACCCCACCCTAAGTAATTGAAAATCTTTGATTTCCACCCCGCGCATAGGTCCGATGCCGCAGCGCATCATACCTTTTGCCCGTCAAACCCGCGATTTCGCCCCCGAATTGCCGGTAACGGCCCACGTTTCGTTACACGAAAGCGCTGTTCAGCGCCCGCGCGAGCGGTAGGCGTTGATCGCTTCGACCATCTGTTCGGGCGTACTGCCCTTGGCGAAAACGGTCACGAAAGACCCGTCGGGTGCCAGCAGATAGGCGAAGGTGGAATGGTCCATAAGGTACTGCGTAGGGTCCGGTTCGCCTTGGGAACGGGCGTAATAGACGCGGTATGCCTTGGCCACGGCGGCAATCTGCTCCGCCGTTCCGGTCAGGCCGATGATGGACGGGTGAAACAGCTTCACATAGTCGGCCAGTACGGGGGGTGTGTCCCGCTCCGGATCGATGGTGATGAACAGGGGTTGCACGTCGGCGCCGGAGTCGCCCATCAGGTCCATGGCCTGGGCGATGGTCTGCAACTCGGTCGGGCAGATGTCGGGGCAGAAGGTGTAGCCGAAGAAGACCAGCTTGTACTTGCCCACGAAATCCTTGTCGGTCACGACCCGGCCATCATGGGTGGTCAGGGTGAAGGGCCCGCCGATGCTGGCCGGTGCGACATTGGTGGCGACGCCAGCCGCCTGCCGCTGATCATGGCGGATGGTCATCCAGGCGATGACAGCCGCCATGATCAGCCCGACCAGGCAAGCCAGCGCCATCCGTACCAGCCGTTCCCGCTTCATCAGCCCTCTCCCGCAAACCATCGCCAATGATATGGTCACCCATAGACGATGCTTCCACAACTTCATAGGGGCGGATAATGGCGGTGCGGATGGTCCGGTTGGCGGCTCTGGTCTTCGGTCTAGCAGCGTGCGGTCCCGCTGTGGCCGCCGAGAAGCCGTCTTGCGAGGATGAAAGCTTCGGGTGGAGCCAGACCAGCCCATCGCTGAACCTCCGCCATGTCCTGTGTGGGGAGGTGAAGAAGAACGGCGATGTGGTCGGCATGCATAGCCGCGCCATCATCGACACCGCCCCCGTCAAGGAAGTGCAAGCCCAGCCGCCGCAGGCCGATGGCGTTTACAGCACGAAGGTATTTTTCGAGAATGGCAAGTCGAAGAACTCCACCTTCTACCCCGACAATTGCAGCGTGGAGCAGGTGACGAACTCCATCCTTTACGCCGTCAAGCACAGCCACGCGGCGGGTAAACCCTGGGGCAAGCTGGGTTGTTCAGCACCGGCCAAACCGGATGCGAAATACTGCACGGGGCCGGGCGGGGCGCGTTTCGTCATCCGTTTCGCGGAATTTGACGATGGCCGCATCAATACCGCGTTCCCGCAAATGGGCGAAAGCTGCCCACAATGATCCATGATCCTGCGGAATGGCTGGCCGACTGGCTGCAAACCGACATGGGCGGCGATGCGGATGGCATCGCCGCCTTCGTCGTCGGCCTGAACGGGGGTAAGCGACCGGAGCGGCGCGTCGGCAACCTCTATGCGGCCAGCGTGGGGGATGAGGGCCTGCTGCTGGAAAACATCATGCAGGATGATTGGCCGCCGGTTCTGGTGCCACGGGAGATGGCGCTGGCGGGGTTGAGCGCGGGCGGATAAGGGCTTCCGACCTTACTTTCCGTCCTTCGCCTCTTTCGGCATCTCCTCCCCCGCCGGTTGCGGCAGGAAGAACAGGTTACGCAGGAAGCCCGGCGCCAGAACGGCCAGCGGATTGACCCCGACATCCAGCTTATCGGTCGGCCCCTTCACGCTATAGGTCGCGGCAAACAGCCCCTGCCCTTCGCCACCCACCAGCAGATCACCCAGCAGCGGGATCACCCCCAGCAGTTTGTTCACGGTGGTGAAGGGCACGATGGTGCCCTGCAGGGCCACATCGTCACGCTTGATATCGATATTGCCTTCAAGGGTCAGGCCCACCTGCGATCCGGACGTCCGCATCTCACGCAGGGTGATGCCGTCCTTGTGCCACAGCCAATCCCCCGACAGGCGGGAGAAGGCGATGGGCTGGCCTGACATGAAATTGGCGAATCCACGCGGCGACGTCGCGGATAGCAGGCGCGCCAGCACGGGTGCATCCTGCACCTGATAATCGGTCAGGCTGGCCTTGCCGACCAGGGACTGCCCCGGATCATCGGCCTGTGACCGACCCTGAAGGGTCAGATTGCCGCCCTTGATCTGGCTGATGACATCCAGCCCGCGCAAGGTGGCCCCGGCATCATCGGTTTCGGCGACCAGCGTCAGGATGCGGCCATCGGCAGGATCGGGGGCATAGCGTACCCGCAGGAACCCCTTTTCCCCCACCTGGGCGTCCAGGTCGGTGCGGTACCAGATGTTGGTATCCCGCTCCATCCGGCCCTTGGCCTGACGGATTTCCTTGCCATCATCGCCCATGATGGCCCGGCCCAGGTCGAAGCTGATCGACAGGGGCGTCTTGGGCGCGGCTTCTTCCGCTGGATCGGGGGGGATGATCTTGCCATCTGGCCCCTTATTCTTGCCGCGGAAGGGGCGGACATCGAAACTGTCGCCCTTCACATCGATGGCCAGACCGCCCTTGCCGTCGGTATCGCGGATATCGATACGCGCGTCGCTGTCACCCAGCTTGAACTGCGTCAGCAGCAGATGCGACAGGCCATAATCCGCCGCGCGCAGCTCCATGGACCCGATGGCGGCAAGCTCCTCCGTCGTCACGACAAAGGCGGGGATCAGGATGGGTTTGCCATCCTTGAACTTCACGGTCACCCGGCCCTGGCCTGGCTTGTCGGCTTCCTTCTTCCACTTCATCACATCGATACGCAGCACCGATGGTGTGATGTCGATATCGGCCTGGATGGTCTGCTGCCGGCCTTCGGGCGTGCGCTCGCTGGTATAGACCATGTCGATGCCCGCCGGCCCGTTCAGCCAGTCGGGGAAATCCAGGCGGAAGCGGCGGCGCTGTTCATCATCCACGCGGCCGCGCACCCGCACCTGCGTGCCGATGGGCGCGTCGGCGGGGAAGTTCTCCAGCCATTCCACCTGCGCCGGCACCCCGTTCAGCAGAGCCGTACCCGTCATGTTCAGGTCATGTCCGGTGACGGAAAGTTCCAGCACGCCCTCGGTCGCGTCGATATCGGCCACGATGTCGGGCACGGCCACACCGGTCAGGCTGGCCTTGCCGTCCAACTGCACCATGTCCATGGTCAGGGCGGCCACCAGCGGGAAGGCGAAATGCAGTTCGGCCTTGGCCTGACCCGACGCCCTTTCCGGTACCAGATTGACCTTGGCGGCATAGCCCAGCGGCGGATGATCCAAAACCGTCAGCGCCGATGATAGCGGCCCCTCCAGGGCCACACGGATATCGATACGGTGATCATTCTCGGTATCCAGCCCCAGAATGCGGATCATCCCCGGCCCGGCCTTCATATCCAGAAGGGCGCCATCCTTGACGGCGATATCAAAGCTTTTGCCGTCAAAGGTCGCCGTCGCGGACACATTGGTGACGGGCGGCAGGGGCCGGCGGTAATGAACGGTGAAGCCGGACAGCGCGAATTCCCCCTGCATGGACGCCACATGGAAGGCGCCGGGATCATCCACCGGTCCCGATCCTTCCAGCTTGAACACCGTGCGGTCAAAGGTGCCGTCGGCCAGATTGCCGACCATCCAGTCGCGCGTATTGTCCTTCACACCCTTGGGCCAGTAGCGATGCAGGTCCGCCATGGGCAGGCCGGTGATCTCCGTCGTCAGGGCCAGTTCGATATTCTTGTCCCGCTGGCGGGCGCTGCCGCTGATGGTCAGATCGGCGGGACCGGCCATGTCAAGGTTGAACCGCGTCAGCTCCAGATGCCGGCCCGCATCATCCAGCGTGCCATGCAGTTCCACCCGGTCGAAGGCCAGCGGTTCCGGCAGTTGATCGGGCAGTGACAAGGTACCCTTGCCACCCGTCAGCCCCAGGACGAGGTTCACGGGCGTCAGATCGGATTTCAGTTCCAGCATGATCGTGCCGGCCAATGTCACATCCAGGGCACGCAGCGGATGCAGGACGGGCGCGATCTCCGCAAACTCGGCCGGTACAATGTCTGCCATCCCACTGCGCAGGGTGATGGCGCCATCCTCGGCCCGCCAGGTGACCTCTGCCGCGATCTGGTTGATCTTGGCACCCATGTCGATATCGGCGGATGCGGTGCCCCGCACTCCACGCACATCGCGGCGCAGGCGCATATCCAGGCGCGGTACCTGCCATTTCGTCTCCGTCGCCAGATTTGCCACCACCAGCTTGCCGCGGGTGATGCGCAGGTCGCGCAGCGCGCCCATTGTGGCTTCCGGATCGGGGGGCCGGCGCATCTGGTCGATCAGGTCGGCCAGCAGACGGGCGCCTGCCTCCGGATCGGAACTGTCATTGCCAATATCCAGGCGGAAGCCGCCATCGGCGGTGCGTTCGGCATAAAGGCTGGGTTCGACCAGATCAATGCGCGTTGGCGCCACCCGCCCGCGCAGCAGGGCCGGCACCGACAGGCCCAGGCGCATTTCCGGCACGGCGGCCAGCAGGGCGCCGCTTGCACCATGCGCCTCCACCCCCTTCACACGGATATCGATGGGCGTACCGAACCCGACCCAGGCCAGTTCCGTGCGGTCGATCTCCAGCGTGACCGGCCCTTCCCGCGACAATTCCTGTGTCAGGTAGGGGGTGAGGAAATCCACCCCGATGGGCCCCTGCTGCGTCAACCGGAACGCCAGATACCCGCCCGCCAACAGGACCACCAGCAACAGGCCGGTGACCAGTTCAAGCAGGATAAGGGCAGTACGACGCAGCATCGATCTCGGTTCTCCGGCGGGTTGCGCCGGGCGTTACGGGCAGCTTGACCTGAACAAGGGTCGGTGGGCAGTCTGGCCCCCCGCCCCTGCGGTCCGTTTGGGATAGCCCGGTAGACACCCGATGTTCAATCAAGAATCCCTTCCCCGCCTTGGCGATCCGCAACGCGCCGCCGTCGGACTGGAACATTGGCATGAAGCGGCGGGTCCGGGCTGTGATCCCGATCTCGCCGCCTTTGCCCATTCCTATGCCGCCGATCCCCATGGAAAGCGCGTGCTGGAATCAGTGTTCGCCAACAGCCCGTTCCTGGGTCATGCCCTGGTACGGGAGATGGGTTTCTTCCGGCAACTGCTGGAAATCGGCTTCGACGCGGCCTTTGACGACCTTGTTCAGGCACTGTGGCGTGATCATGGCGCACAGACCAACGCCGACAGGCTGATGAAGGCGCTGCGCATCGCCAAGCGCCGCGCCGCCCTGCTGATCGGGCTGGCCGACATGGGGGGCGACTGGCCATTGGAAAAGGTCACGGGCGCCCTGTCCGACTTTGCGCAGGCTACCTTGCAACTGGCGGTGCGCGTGGCCCTGCGACAGTTGGTTTCCATGGGCCGACTGATCGTACCTGATCCGGAACAACCTGAAAAAGGTAGCGGTTATATCGTCCTGGCCATGGGCAAGTTCGGGGCGCGGGAACTGAACTACTCCTCCGACATCGACCTGATCGTGCTGTATGACGATGGCATCGTGCAGGTACCGGACGGGGAGATGACGAAGCATTTCGTGCGGGCGACGCGCGAAATGGTACGGATCATGGATGAACGCACCGCCGACGGGTATGTGTTCCGCACCGACCTGCGCCTGCGCCCCGACCCCGGCGCCACGCCCGTCGCCGTCAGCGTTTCAGCAGCAGAAGCCTATTACAGCAGCCTGGGCCAGAACTGGGAACGCGCCGCCATGATCAAGGCGCGGCCCGTGGCCGGCGATCTGGAGGCGGGCAAGGGCTTCATGGATATCATCCGGCATTTCATCTGGCGCCGGAACCTGGATTTTGCGGCCATCCAGGACATCCATTCCATCAAGCGGCAGATCGGCGCGCATAAGGGCCACCGGGAAAAGACCGTCAATGGCCACAATATCAAGATCGGGCGCGGCGGCATCCGCGAGATCGAATTCTTCGCGCAGACGCAGCAACTGATCTTCGGTGGACGCGACCGTTCCTTGCGCACCTGCGGGACAGTGGAGACGCTGTATGCGCTGGTCGCCGCCGACCGCGTGGAACAGCGGGTGGCCGATGACATGTCAGAGGCTTACCGTTTCCTGCGCACCGTCGAACACCGCGTGCAGATGGTGGATGATCAGCAGACACACCAATTGCCCAAGACCGATGACGGGGTGGACCGCATCGCCGCCTTCCTGGGCTTTCCCGACACGCAGTCCTTCCGCGACCACCTGATGGCGACGCTGACGGTCGTGGAGGATCATTACGATCATCTCTTCTCCGAAAGCCCGGCCTTGTCCGGGTCGGGCAGTCTGGTCTTCACAGGCACGGAGGATGATCCCGACACGATGGAGACGCTGCGGGAGATGGGTTACGCCAACCCGTCCGCCGTGGCGGGACAGATCCGGGCCTGGCACCATGGCCGCTATCGCGCCACGCGCAGCCAGCGGGCGCGGGAATTGCTGACGGAACTGGTTCCCACCCTGCTGGCGGCCTTTGGCAAGACGGCCCAGCCCGATCAGGCCTTCCTGAAGTTCGATGAGTTCCTGTCCCGCCTGCCGGCGGGGGTGCAGCTTTTCAGCCTGTTTTACGCCAATCCCAACCTGCTGGATCTGGTGGCCGAGGTGATGGGCACGGCCCCGCGTCTGGCCGAACAACTGGCGCGGCAGCCGCAGGCGCTGGATGCGGTCCTGCTGCCGGGCTTCTTCGGCACCCTGCCGGCCCGGGAGGAGTTGGAGGCAGGATTCGACGCCCTGGTCGGTGGTGCTCATTATTTTGAGGAGGTTCTGGACCTCACCCGCCGCTGGACCAACGAACACCGCTTCCGCGCCGGCGTCCATATCCTGCGCCATGTCAGCGATGCCGACCGGCTGGGCGCCTTCCTGACCGATGTGGCGGAGGTAGGCCTGTCCGGCCTTCAGCGCGCGGTGGAGGAAGAGTTTGCCAAGCGCCATGGCCGCCTGCCCGGTGCGGGCATGGCCATCCTGGGCTTAGGGCGGCTGGGCGCGCGCTCCCTGTCGCTGCGGTCGGACCTGGACCTTATCACGGTCTATGAGGTGCCGGACGACGTGCTGCAGTCGGATGGGGCCAAGCCCCTGTCCCCCAATGATTATTTCATCAAGCTGACGCAGCGTCTGGTCAATGCCATCACCGCCCATACGGCGGAGGGGCAATTATATGAGGTCGATATGCGCCTGCGCCCGTCCGGCAATGCCGGGCCGCTGGCCGTCAGCTTCGATGGATTCGCGAAGTATCAGCGCGACAGCGCCTGGACCTGGGAACATATGGCCCTGACCCGCGCCCGTCCCGTGACGGGGCCGGACAGTCTGCGCCGGCGTCTGACGACGGAGATCGTGTCGGTCCTGACCCGTACGCGCGATCCCGCCAAGCTGCGCGAAGATGTGGCCTCCATGCGTGGTCGCATCGATCAGCAGCACCATACGGACGATATCTGGACCGTGAAATATGTGCGCGGCGGCATGATCGATATCCAGTTCATCGCCCAGTATCTGACCCTGCTGCACGCCCCGGAACGGCCGGAAATCATCGACCCCAATACCACGGGCGCGCTGGCCTGGCTGGGCGATAGCGGGTTCATCGATGTGGAGACGGCGAATGTCCTGATCGACGCACACAAGACCTGGCGCCGCGTCCAGGGCTTCCTGCGCCTCACCGTCGAAGGCGGGTTCGATGCCGCCAAGGCACCCCCCGGCCTGAAGGCCGGCCTCGCCCGCGCCGCCCTGCCCGAGTTGCCCGAAGGCACCCCGTTTGAGGCGGTGGAAGACGCGTTGCGCACCAAGGCGGCAGCGGTCAAGGCCGCGTTCGACCGGATCGTGGGGGCGCCAGCAGGGTGACCCGTCACCCCATATGGGCCAGTTCCCGTTCGCGGTGGTTCTCGCGCAGGAAGCGCAGCCATTCTTCCTGGCCCTGGGCGCGGCGTTGATAGACCTCTCGGACAGCGTCCAGCAGCTCATGGCGCCGGCCCAGGATGTCGCCGCCGATTTCCAGCATGCGCAGGTTGGGCCAAGCCTGCGGGCGGATACGCACCACCTCCGCCAGGGCTTCCACCGCCGGGCGGTCGGGACGGGCCTGGGTCAGAATCAGGGCCATGGCCGCCGTGGAGCGGGAAATGCCCATATGGCAATGGACCAGCAGATGGTCTTGCGCCCCTGCCTCTGCCGTCAGACGCTGCCCGAAGGCCAGCACCCGTTCCAGATGCCGGTCCAGCGGCGCCATCCGTTCCGGCAGCTCAATGACGATATCGTCGAATCGCAGGTCGAGGCGGTGATGGGGCCCGTAATCGTCGAAGGCCGTCAGCGGTTCCCGGTCCGGGTCCAGGATGGAGACAAGGTGGGTCACCCCGGCCAATGCATGGCCGGGGAGTTCCTGGATGCCGCAGACGGTTGTGCGGAACGGGACGAAGACGGGCGATAGCAAATCATTTCTCCGGTGGTGCGGACGCAGCCGCCTTGGGCGGCGGGTCGGGCAAGCGGGTGATCGACAGAATGGGAATGCGCTGCCCCTCCACCCCGACATGGCCCCAGCCGGCACAGAGCGAGCCGTCGCTGCGCGGAATGAAGGCCAGATCCGGCTGGCTGTCCACATTGAAGACGCTGGCCGACGGGCTCAACTCCATGCGGTAGCGCTGTTTGGCGCCCAGCGTGACAATGATCGACCGGTCGTTCTCCGAGGTCCAGCCATTGATGCGGCGCGAATCGATGCAGGTTTCGCGGGCTTTGCCCGGCGTCGCGGCATCCTCAGATGCTATGGCGGGACCGGCACAAAGCAGGGCCAGCAGCGGCAGTAACAGATGGTGACGCATGATCCGCGTCCTCCTTCCCTTGCAAAATCCCATGCCCCCTGACGGGCATGGTGACGTGGGATCGGGGCGGGATCAAGGCGATGCGCAGAACGGCTACCCCCTACAGGGACACCAAAACCACGTACGCAGTAATTTCTGTGAGATCGGAGGAAGGTTGGTGGGCGCACAAGGACTCGAACCTTGGACCCGCTGATTAAGAGTCAGCTGCTCTACCAACTGAGCTATGCGCCCAACCTTCAACGCGGCGAGAAGGGGGTGGATTGGTGGGCGCACAAGGACTCGAACCTTGGACCCGCTGATTAAGAGTCAGCTGCTCTACCAACTGAGCTATGCGCCCAATCCACATCCGCTTTCGCGGCCCCGCCAGGGCATTCACCGTGGCGAGGCGCGCTGTGTAGCAAAGGCATTTCCCCTTGTCGATAGTTTTCGATGCCGGGAATGGTGCTTTTTTCAGCGACCGAGATTTGCGCTGACGACATGCCCTGTGACGCTTGGCGTCAGAGGTCGCCCAGGCCCCGGCGGGACATCCGCACATCCCGATGGACATGCACCGACATCAGCAGGCCGAAGCCCACCATCACCGCCAACGTCGCCGTCCCGCCATAGGAAATCAACGGCAGCGGCACACCCACCACAGGGATCAGGCCCATGATCATGGCGACATTGATGAACAGATAAAGGAACAGGTTGACCGTTAACCCCAACGCCAGCAGTCGCCCATACTGATGCCTACATCGCCCTGCGATGACGAAACCGAACAGCAGCAGCAGGCAGTATAGCACCAGAAAGCTGATCGACCCGACCAGCCCGAATTCCTCCGCCAGCATGGTGAAGATGAAGTCGGTCTGCTTTTCGGGCAGGAAGTTCAGGTGGCTCTGCGTACCCTGCAGGAACCCCTTCCCCGTCAGCCCGCCCGACCCGAACGCGATCTTCGACTGCGTGATGTGATAGCCGGTGCCCAGAGGGTCGCTGTCGGGGTCCAGGAAGGTCTCTACCCGGTCGCGCTGATAGTCGTGCAGCAGGAACTGCCAACTGAGCGGGATGGCGATCAGAATGGCGCCAATCACCAGTGCGAATTTCCACCAACGCACACCCGACAGGAAGAACATCGCGCCCGACGCCATGATCAGCATCAGCGAGGTCCCCAGGTTTGGCTGCGCCAGCACCAGCGCCACCGGCGCCCCCACGATCAGTAGCGGCACGATCAGATAGGGGATACGGCCCGTATCCTCCAGTGAAGCGCCATGGAAATAGCGGGCCAGCGCCATGACCAGGGTGACCTTCATGATCTCCGAGGGCTGTAACTGCACAAAGCCCAGGTCGATCCAGCGCTGCGCCCCCTTACCCACCGAACCGAACAGATCCACGCCGACCAGCAGCACCAGGACCAACCCGTAAAGCGGGTAGGTCATCTTCATCCAGACGCGGATATCGATCATGCCAATGAACAGCATCAGCGCCAGACCGACGCCGAAACGCAGCATCTGCCGCGACGCCCAGGGGTCGATCTGCCCGTTGGCGGCGGAATAGAGCATGGCGAAACCGACACAGGCCACGATGGTGACCAGAAACACGAAGGACCAGGGGATCTGGGCCAGCTTCTCGGTAAAGGAAAGGGCCGCGCTATCGCCGGAGACGTCCAGGGTCATGGCGTTTCTCCTGCGGGATTGGGCGCCGGCGGCGTTGTGTCAGTGGCGGGTGGCGGCTGCTGCGCCACGGTGGCGCGCGCCGCCTCCAGCATCTGGCATTCCAGAAGGATGTCGCGGGCGATGGGGGCCGCCACGGCGCCGCCGCCGCCGCCATGTTCCACGATCACCGCACAGGCATATTTTGGCGCTTGAACGGGTGCGAAGGCCACGAACAGGGCGTGGTCACGCTCCCGCCAAGGCCGGTTCTCATTTTTGATCACACCGGAACTACGCTCGGCCATGGAAATGCGGCGGACCTGGGCGCTGCCCGACTTGCCCGCCATCTCCATGCCCGGAACACTGATGCGGGCGCGATAGCCGGTGCCGCCCGGCACATTGGTGACGGCGTTCATACCCTTCAGAACGGTGGCCAGATTTTCCGGCTTCACATCGATGGCGGGCCATTCCGTCGTCTCGGCGAACTGCCCCTCAATGGATTTCAGCAGATGTGGCTGCACCGCCCGCCCGCTGGCCAGCCGCGCTGTCATCACCGCCAGTTGCAAGGGCGTGGTCAGGACATAGCCCTGGCCCATAGACGCGATCAGCGTTTCACCCTGGTGCCAGGGCTGTTTCAGGGCCTGCCGCTTCCATTTCGGGTCCGGAATAAGGCCTGGCCGCTCTCCCGGCAGTTCCAGTCCGACCTTACCGCCCAGGCCGAAACGGCGGGCCATATCGGCAATGCGGTCCATGCCGATGCGGCCGGCAATGTCATAGAAATAGACGTCGCAGCTATTCATCAGCGCGCCGACCATGTCCAGCGTGCCATGGCCATTGCGGCTCCAGCAGTGGAAACGGTGGCTGCCCAGTTCGATATGGCCGGAACAGAAGACGCGGTGGTCGGCATTGACAATGCCCGATTCCAGGGCCGCCAGCGCCGTCAGCATCTTGAAGGTTGACCCCGGCGGATACTGGCCCGCGATCACCTTGTTGATCAGCGGCGTGCGTTCATCCTTCAGCAAGGCCTGATAGGCCTCGTACCCGATGCCCATCGCGAACTGGTTGGGATCGAAACTGGGGCTGGAACAGAGCGCATGGATGCCGCCGGTATTCACATCCATGACGATGGCCGCCGCACTTTCCTCCGCCGACAGGCGCTGGTGCATATAATGCTGCAATTTGGCATCGATGGTCAGCGCTACTTCGCGTCCCGACTGACCGGGATCGCGCGACAACTCACGGATGACCCGGCCGACGGCATTCACCTCCAGCTGGCGATTACCGGCGGCCCCTCGCAACGCCTGATCATACTGCTTCTCGATCCCGCCCTTGCCCACCTTGAAGCCCGGCAGGGTCAACAGCGGATCGCTGGACCCTTCCACATCCTTTTCCGCCGCCGCCCCGACATAGCCCAGCACATGGCTCAACGCCTCGCCGAACGGGTATGAGCGGACCTGGCCGACATCGATGGACACGCCGGGCAGATCGGGCAGATTGACCTCGATCGCGGCCACCTGATCCCAGGTCAGGTTTTCCTTGATGGTAATGGGCGCGAAGGAGCGGGAGCGTTGGATATCGCGCTGAATACGCCTTTCATCCGCCTCGGTCAGGGGGATCAGCTTTCCCACCTCGTCCAGTATCTGCTGCACGTCGCCGGCGCGTTCGGAAACGATAATAGTGCTGAAATTCTGCTCATTCACGGCCAGCGGCACGCCGAACCGGTCGGTGATCAGGCCGCGGGGCGGCGCCACCAGCCGCAGCGAGATGCGGTTATCCTCCGCCAGAACCGTATAGCGGTCACTCTCCACGATCTGGAGATAGTAGAGCCGGCCCATCAGCGTGGCGACGGCAGCCCCTTGCAGCCCGCCCAGCACCAGCGTGCGGCGGGACAGCATGCGCTGGCGTTCGGCGTCCCGGTCAAAGGCCGACATGAGTTACCCTCAGCTCAAATAGGCGCGGTGCAGCCTTTGCAGCAGCCAGGCCATCAACGGGAACAATGCCACGCCCATCAGGGCCTGCACCAGCACGGGCCGCGCATCCAGAAGGCTGGCCGTCATCAGGGCGAACACCGACCATTGTACCGCTGCCGCCCCCGTCGCCACCAATGCAAAACCGATCCACAGCATCACGAAGGAACGGCCCAGGAAGAAGCGGCGCTGGGTGATCAGCAGCCAATAGGCCATGATCAGCACCATGGAGGTCGATCCAATGGGCGTACCGCCGATCAGGTCCTGCAACAGGCCAATGGCGAACACCACCAGCGGGCGCAGCAGGTCGGGCCGGTGGATAACCCAGTAGAACAGACACATCAGCATGAACGGCACCGTCACCATGGCATAGCCGGGCAACGGCAGAGGCACCATCCCAACCAGCATGGCCAGGACAGTGACGGTGAAGGGCACAAGGTTGCGTGCCGTCTGATCGAGTTGGTTAAACAATCCGCCGGCCAAGGCCGTGCCCCTTACTTCATCGCGCCGGGCTGCGTCGCTTCGGCGGCCACGCCGCCAACGGTGCCGAAATCGACCACCTGCACATGCTCCAGACGCGACAGGTCGGCCATGGGCACGACCCGGGGCTTGCCGCCGGCCCCAATTTCAACAATGCCGACGGGCAGACCCGGCGGGAAAAGGCCGCCATGGCCCGATGTGAACACCCGCTCACCCGGCGTAACCTCGCTGTTGGGCGGCAGGTAGGTCAGAAGCGGATGGTCGGAATTGTCGCCGGCCAGCATAGCCCGCTGACGGCTGCTTTCCAGCACGACGGGAATGCGGGCATTCAGATCGGTGATCAGCAGCACGCGCGACGACCAGTCGCCCACCTGCACGATACGGCCAACCAGCCCCTGTCCCGACATCACGGCCTGACCCCGCGCCACACCGTCGCGTTCGCCGATGGTGACAACGACCGTCCGCACAAAGGCGCCGCCGGGATCGCCGACGACACGCCCCGTGACCACACGGGCCGCCGGGTCCGGCTTGAAGGAAAGGAGCGAGCGCAGGGAGCGGTTTTCCGCGTCCAGACGCAGGGCCGCCTGTTCCCACTGCCGCAGACGGCTGTTTTCCTCCCGCAGACGGGCATTCTCGTCATGCAGGTCGACCAGTTGCCGGAAATACTCCAGCCCATCGGCCACGCTGGCGGCCGGACGCGACATGACGTTCAAAACCGGGGAAACAGCATCAGTGACGCGGGTACGCGCCTGTTCCACCGCACCACCATTAACATGCCCGATCATCATCAGGGCGGCGGCGGCCAGGATCAGCAGCGGAAAATAGAATCGCTGCACCATCCCCCAAAGGGGGGCCGCGATGCGCACGACGGATCCGCTATTGCGTGTCTTCACCGGGGGGTGGTGTCCCGTGATCGGGTAAGCCACCGAAATCGGTGGCTTACAGTGCCTTGTGAAAGTAACGCTTCAACGCGACGGTGTAAATATCGGTTCGCTATAGCGAACCGGTCAATACATGCGAATCAGCACGTTGCGCAGGCTTTCCTCTTCCAACGCACGGCCAGAGCCCAGCGCCACGCAGGACAGCGGATCATCGGCGATGGAAACCGGCAGGCCGGTAGCATGGCGTAGGACATAATCCAGATTGGCCAGCAGCGCGCCGCCACCCGTCAGGACGATACCCTTATCCACGATGTCGGCGGCCAGTTCCGGTGCCGTATGTTCCAGGGCGACCTTCACGGCCTCAATGATTTGGCTGACCGGTTCGGCCAGGCTTTCGGCAATCTGCCGCTCGCTCATGACCAGTTCCTTGGGCACGCCGTTCATCAGGTCGCGGCCCTTGATCTCCATGACCCGGCCTTCGCCATCTTCCGGCGGGCAGGCGGAACCGATTTCCTTCTTGATGCGCTCGGCAGAACCTTCACCCACCAGCAGGTTATGGTGACGGCGGATATAGCCGATGATGGCCTCATCCATCTTGTCACCACCCACGCGGGCGGAACGGGCATGGACAGTGCCGTTCAGCGACAGGACGGCCACTTCCGTGGTACCGCCGCCGATGTCGACGACCATGCTGCCCGTCGGCTCCGTCACAGGCAGGCCGGCGCCGATGGCGGCAGCCATCGGTTCCTCGATCAAGGAAACGCGGCGCGCGCCCGCGGCCTCGGCACTTTCCTGGATCGCGCGGCGTTCAACGGCGGTTGAACCCGACGGAACGCAGATCACGATTTCCGGGCTGGCAAAGCTGCGGCGGTTGTGAACCTTGCGGATGAAATGCTTGATCATTTCTTCCGCAACTTCGAAATCGGCGATGACGCCGTCGCGAAGCGGGCGGATAGCCTGGATGTTGCCGGGCGTACGGCCCAGCATCAGCTTGGCCTCGTCACCCACGGCCAAGACCTGCTTCTTGCCCCGCAGGTCGCGGATGGCGACCACCGACGGTTCATTGAGGACGATGCCGCGACCCTTCACGTAGACGAGCGTGTTCGCCGTACCAAGGTCGATCGCCATGTCGGCGGAGAACATACCGAGCAGGTTTGAAAACATGGGTGAAGCGTATCTCTGATGTCCGGATTCTGCCGCCTTGGTGCGACCGGGCCCCGGATATGCCGGGTCGCGCTTGTTGCATAGACCATTTGGGCCAGCGCCCTCAAGCCTTGAAAGCCGTGGAAACGGAATTTCCACGCCCCGTTCCCTTCGCAGTGCCACATGAAGGGCATGTGTGACACCTGTCACACCCTTTCGGGGCACGCGACCCTCAAACATCATGGCGAAAACAAGGCAAAAACCCCCGCCGGAGGGGTCTCCGGCGGGGGTTTGACTCAAGTCTCGGAATCGGAGTCGCGTGGCGTTGCTTACGCAGACAAAGCCACCGGTGCCGTCTTCAGCCGCTTGGTGATCAGCTTGTTCAGCGCATGGACATAAGCGCGCGCGCTGGCGACCAGCGTATCGGCATCGGCCCCCTGACCATTCACGGTCTTGCCTTCCTCTTCCAGTCGCACGGTCACCTCGGCCTGGGCGTCGGTACCCTGGGTCACGGCATGGACCTGGTAGAGCTGCAGCTTTGCTTCATGCGGGAAGGCCAGCTTCAGCGCGTTGAAGACGGCATCGACGGGACCATTGCCGAAGGCCACAACGGGCGGGATGGTCTTGCCATCAATCTCCAGTTCCAGCACGGCATGCTGCGGCCCGCGCGAGCCGGCAACGACATGCAGGGCGTGGAAACGCACGCGGTCATGCTGACGGCCAACCTCATCATCCATGATGGCGATGATGTCTTCGTCGTAGATGTCCTTCTTGCGGTCGGCCAGATCCTTGAAGCGGCCGAACGCGTCATTCACCGCATTCTCACCCAGATCGTCATAGCCCAGTTCCTTCAACTTGGCGCGGAAGGCAGCGCGGCCCGAATGCTTGCCCATGACCAAGGAGGACCGGTTGAGGCCGACTGATTCCGGGGTCATGATCTCATAGGTTTCGGCATGCTTCAGCATGCCGTCTTGATGGATGCCGCTTTCATGGGCGAAGGCATTCGCCCCCACGATGGCCTTGTTGGGCTGCACCTGGAAACCGGTGATCGTGGAAACCAGACGGGAAATGCGGGTGATATGTTCGGTCTTGATACCCGTGGTGCAGCCGATCAGATCGTGGCGCGTGCGCAGCGCCATCACGATCTCTTCCAGCGAGGCATTGCCTGCGCGCTCGCCCAAGCCGTTGATGGTGCATTCCACCTGACGCACACCGACACCGATACCCGCCAGGGAGTTGGCGACGGCCAGGCCCAGGTCATTATGGCAATGGACGGAGAAGATGGCCTTGTCGGAATTAGGGACGCGGGTCATCACGTCCTTGAACATGGCGGCATATTCTTCGGGCAGGGCATAGCCGACCGTATCGGGGATATTGATGGTGGTGGCACCGGCCTTGATGGCCGCCTCCACCGTGCGGCACAGGAAATCGCGGTCGGAGCGCGAACCATCCTGGGCCGACCATTCCACATCGTCGGTCAGGTTACGGGCATAGCCGACATAATCGATGGTGCGCTGCAACACCTCCTCTTCCGTCATCTTCAACATGTAATTCATGTGGACGGGGCTGGTGGAGATGAAGGTATGGATGCGCTTGCGCTGCGCCAACTGCAACGCCTCTGCCGCGCGGTCGATATCGGCGCGGGCCGTGCGGGCCAAGGCTGCGATGGTGGCATTCTTGACGGTGCGGGCCACTTCGCGAACGGCCTCAAAGTCACCGTTCGACGCGATGGGGAAGCCGGCTTCGATCACATCGACGCCCATTTCCTCCAGCACTGTGGCGATGCGCAGCTTCTCATCCAGGTTCATGGAACAGCCGGGCGCCTGCTCGCCATCGCGCAGGGTGGTGTCAAAAATGATGACGCGGTTGCTGTCGCGGGTGATGCTCATGTCCTGGTCCCTTGCGGCACGTCGGGTGCGGTCCTGTCAGGGACACCGCACCGATTTTGATCGATGAAATATGTGGCATCTGCGGCGCCGGTCCGGCGCTTCCTCCCCTGATCGCGGGCCGTACCGCGGCGAAGGCGGCACGACATCGGGCGCTCAGGGGGTGATTAGTCGTAGGGTGGCGGCCAGGACGACGCGGCCGCGGCGGATGGAACATGCGGACAGGCCAACGGCGCGGGCGGCAAGGCCCGTGCTGTTCTGCTGTTCCGTCATCTGGTCTGCCGCCATCACGGGGGGACCGTCCATCCGCAAAAGGTTTCAAGCCACGATGCACCTATGGGAACACCGACAGCTCATTTCATGTTTCGGTTTTAAGGCGAAATCACCGACGCGGCAAGAACCTTGATAGAGAAAGAAATGCAAAGGCTCCATGCGGGACTGGCTTGGGTGCGGCGCAATATGGACATGTGCCCGCTGCCCCTCGACATTGACAGACGACACCCCATTGTCTAGCGATGGGGCGGGTTCCGCTCCCAAGCAGAAGGCCAGGTACATGAATTTCCTCAGCGCGATCGGCCGTGCCACCCTGACCTTCCTGGAGGCGACGGGGCGGCTGGCCCTGTTCACCCTCACGGCCTTGGCCCATTGCCTGCGCCCGCCCTTCTATTTCCGGCATATAGGTCGGCAGATGGTGGAGATCGGCTATTACAGCCTGCCCGTCGTCGGCCTGACCGCCGTGTTCACGGGCATGGTGCTGGCGCTGCAAAGCTATTCCGGCTTCTCCCGCTTCTCGGCCGAAAGCGCCATCGCCACCGTCGTGGTGCTGTCGATCACGCGCGAACTGGGGCCGGTTCTGGCCGGCCTGATGGTGGCCGGGCGCATTGGCGCTGCTATGGCGGCAGAACTGGGCACCATGCGGGTGACGGAGCAGGTGGACGCGCTGACCACACTCTCCACCAACCCCTATAAGTATCTGGTGGTGCCCCGGCTGATCGCCGGCACCACCATGTTGCCCATCCTGGTGCTGGTAGCCGACATCATCGGCGTGTTCGGCGGCTATCTGGTGGCCGTGTACCGGCTGGGCTTCAACGCGTCGAGCTATATCAACAATAGCTGGCAATATCTGGAATTCATGGACGTGGTGTCCGGTCTGGTGAAGGCGGCGGCGTTCGGCTTCGTCATCTCGCTGATGGGCTGCTACCACGGCTATAACTCGCGAGGCGGTGCGCAGGGCGTGGGGGCGGCCACCACCAATGCCGTGGTGTCCGCCTCCATCCTTATCCTGGTCCTGAACTATCTGCTGACGGGGATCTTCTTCTCATGACGATGGCACCCTTGGAACTGACGCAGGATATGGATGTGCCGAAAATCTCGCTGAAAGGTGTGAAGAAGGCGTTCGGGCCCAAGGTGGTGCTGGACGGCGTCGACCTGGATATCCAGCGCGGCGAAAGCGTGGTGATCATCGGCGGGTCGGGCACCGGCAAATCGGTGCTGCTGAAAAGCATACTGGGCATCCTTCAGCCCGACGCTGGCACCATCCGGATCGATGGCGAGGATACGACCCACATCACGGGCCGCGACCGGGAACGCGCCATGGCCAAGTTCGGCATGCTGTTCCAAGGTGCGGCCCTGTTCGACAGCCTGCCCGTCTGGGAGAACGTGGCGTTTGGCCTGATGCAAGGGCAGCGCGTGGGCCGGAAGGAAGCGCGGGAACGCGCCGTTGCCACCCTGGGGGCTGTCGGCCTTGGCCCTGATGTCGCCAACCTGTCCCCCTCGGAACTGTCGGGCGGCATGCAGAAACGCGTGGGTCTGGCCCGCGCCATCTGCACCAACCCGGAGATCATTTTCTTCGACGAGCCGACGACGGGCTTGGACCCGATCATGGCTGACGTCATTAACGACCTGATCGTGAAATGCGTTAAGGATTTGGGCGCCACCGCGCTGTCCATCACCCATGACATGGCCAGCGCCCGCAAGATCGCCGACCGTATCGCGATGCTGTACAAGGGCAAGCTGATCTGGGTGGGCCCGGTGTCGGAGATCGACAATAGTGGCAACGCTTACGTCGATCAGTTCATCCATGGCCGCGCCGAAGGCCCGATCCAGATGCAGATCCGGGCATTTTAAGGTTCACCGGACACCATCTCCTCACTTCTTCGGCACGGCCCCCCGCAGCGGGATGAACGGCATGCCCGCGACATCCATTGCAGCATCCACCATGTCATCGTCTTTACGATCGAACAGTTGGAGCAGCAGGTTATCCATGGCCCGCTCTTCCGACTGCCCACATTCCGCATAGATGCGACCCAGGGCTTCGGTCTGGAACGCTTCGCGCCCCTCCGCACCACCACGATAGCCAAGCGTCTTGGCCACCCGCATCGCCACCTGGAAGGGCGCGAAAAGGTGTTTGGGGACATGGGCATGGTCCAGCAGGGCCTTCATCCCATCCCATTTGCCGTCCAGCAGCAGGGCCATGGCATTGGCCTTGCGCACCCGCGACTTCGTGGAGATCCCGGCCGCGAAGAAATCGAAATCCCCGGCGCATAGCGTGCGTAGCAGCAGCGCCACGCTGAGCCGCCCCTGTTCATGCAGATGCACGGCCAGGGCATCGCCATCCATGCCGGGCTTGGTGACGGGCCGCAACAGGGCCAGGGTCGCGGAGTCCCTTCCATGCGCCGCCAGTTCGGCGGCAATGACGGGCGACAGACGGTGACGTTCCACCAGATGGGCCCGCACCTTGTCCGACACATGCGCCACCAGCCGCTCCACCACGCTGGCGGGCAGCGTTGCGCGCCCGGCCAGCGGTTCCGCCACCAGCGGCACATGGGCGTAGCGGTCAGCAAGGGATTGCAGGGAGGCATCAGACAGCGCTGCCCCCTCATTCCCAGCCAGGGTGGCAACCACGGCCAGATTACCAACCGTCGCCAGGGCACCCGACACCGCCTCTGACAGGGTGTGACGGGCGGCGATGGCCATCAGCTTATCGGCCCGCCCCTGCCCGATCACCTCCAGCAGCAGACCATCCTCCAACCCATCGCTATGTCGCAGCAAAGGAAAGGCGACGGAGGTGACGTCCAGTGCCAGATCACGGGCCAAACCGTCGGATAGAAACGGGCTGTTATAGATCTGCCACGCCACCGCCTCGCGCACCTGCTGTACCGTGTCATGGGCCAGACGGTGCAGGAGATCCTGCACCAGCGCCTGACCGGACTCGGCAAGGACCGCCTGCTCCGCCGTGCGCAGCAGCTTGGACAGCATCTGGATACGGGCTTCGGGGGATCGGTCCTGCGCCAATTGATCAACATCGGCGGGGGTCAGCGCTGCCGGCTTATCTTGGTTCATCCTAGACCTCCCCTCCAGGCAGCGCCGGCCCGACATCGATCGCATCAGCACGGATCACATCCGCCCAGGATTGTTCCAGCCGATTGAGAAGGCGGTAGGCGGCCATCAGGTCGGCCTGCCCCTCCCCGTCACGGGCCAGGGCCAGGACATGGCCCGCCTCCACCCGCCGCAACTCACCGCACAGCGCCATACCGGCATCGGTCAGGCACAGCCGCGCCGACCTGCGGTCATCCTGCGCCCCCGGCCCCTGCACCAGGCCGGCCTGCACCAGTGCGCGCAGATTGCTCGCCGCCGCAGCGCCCAGATAATGGCCCCGTTCGATCAGTTCCTGCACGGTCGGGCTGCTGTCGCCGATGGTCAGCAGCATGAGCCCCTGCACCGGCGTCACATGCGCGCTCTGGAGCCGCTCCAGCTCGATCCGGACCACGTCCAGGAACCGACGGTGCAGCCGTTCCAGCAGGCGGGGAAGATCATGGATACCCGCAAACGGGGCCGGCATCCCGTAGCCCGGCCGTTCCACATCCACACCGTCGCCCAATCGCCCCTCCCCGTGCATGAAGCCGGCATTGGCGCCAGAGAGTAGCACCCAGGCTTCGGGGCCCGCAAAAACAAAGGCCGGTCCCCGCGACGGGCGGGGCCGGCCTTACCCATATCCAATCGCAACAGCGATGGATCAGCGGGGCGCGTTCTCACCCGGCTTATTCTCGGTCAGCTTGGGATCGGCGGCTGCCTCCTCCTCGCCTTCCTTCAGGCCCTTCTTGAAGGCCTTCACGCCCTTGGCCATGTCACCCATGACGTTCGGAAGCTTGCCCGCGCCAAAAACCAGCAGCACGACGACAAGAACGATAATCCAGTGCCAGAGGCTCATGGCGCCCATGGAAATTCTCCAGTTTGACGGCCCGCTTCAATGCGACGCCTTACAGATAGGAAATCCGCGGCCGGTTTGAAAGATATATCCGCGACAGATTGTGGATCAGGCCTGTCCACGCATCTCGAACCGCACTTCCAGCCTCTGGCGCTCGCGCTCGCGGCGCATGGCTTCAGCAGGATGCGGCGGGCGACCTTCATCGGGATGATAGCGCAGACCAGCGGCATAACGCAGCGCCGACTGTTCGAACAGGCCCGGCGGCACGGCCTCCACGACACGCACATCCTGCGGCGCGCCGTCATTGCCGATCCGAAACTCGACAACGACACGGCCTTCGCGCCGAAGACGCAGAGCGCGTTCGGGATATTGCAGCCGGGGGCGGAAAGTGGGTTCCATATCCGACATGGTGCGTCCAGGGATTCCCGGCGGCAATGTCACCGGGGGACGTGGAAAACAGCGTGTCTTCCGCGCGGATGACAGGGAGTCATGCGAAAAGGGCGGCCGAAAACGGCCGCCCCCTCGGGCTTACTTCGCCTTGGCGGCGTTCAGCAGGTACAGACGGGCCATCTCGGCCGGACCGTCCGTGGCCTTGATGGCCTTGGCGGTCGCTTCGGCCTTGGCCTTCTGACCGGCGTCCAGATAGTAGGTCACCAGACGCAGACGGGCATCGTCGGGGTTCTTCAGATTGCCCTTGGCGATAGCAGCCTCCGCCAGGGTGATGGCCTTGTCGAACTGACCATAGCCGGCATAGGCCTCGGCGACGCGCAGGATCGGACCGGCATTGGCACCGGCCAAGGCTTCGGTTTCAGTCTGGGCCAGAGCCTTCTTGTCGTCGGCAACCTGCTTGGTGGCCACGTCCTTCAGACGCTTCTGGCGTTCGGCTTCCGGACCCTTGCCCAGCAGACCGGCGGCATAGCCCTTGTCGATGATGGCCTGGGCCTCACCGGGGTTGCCAGCCTGCAACGACAGCTGCGCCATTTCCATGACGTCGCCGGCAGTATCCAGCAGACCGATCTTGTTCATCAGGCGATAACTGTCCAGCGCCAGGCGGTCACGGGCGAAACCCGGCTTGCGCTGCGTGCGCAGCAGCAGGTCCAGCCAGTAGTCGCGCTTGGGATAATAGCGCACCAGCTTCTCCAGCGCGCCCATGTATCCGGCTTCGTTCTTGCTCTCATTGTTGGCGGCGGCCAGCAGCTGCAGGTCCTTTTCATCCGGCGTGCCACCGGCCTTCTCAACCGCAGAAATCTTGGCGCTGACTTCCTTGATGGCGTTCGGATAATCCTTGCCCAGGTAGTAGGACTGCAACAGCAGGGTACGCATGTTGGCGTCGTTGCCACCACCCGTGAAATACTTCTGGGTCCAGGTGATCGCCTTGGTGTAGTTGCGCTGCTGGTAATAAGCCTGCGCCAGTGCCTGCGTGAAGGTCAGCTGCTGGGCGGCGGGGAACCGGCCCGTGGCGAAGACGGCTTCAAACGACTTTTCAGCCGTATCCAATTCGCCAGCCTGATAGGCGGCGATGGCGCGCATCTGCTCGACCATGAAGTCTTCGAACGGGGTCTTGTCGGCGACCGCGTCGGCTTCTTTGATCTTGGCCAGGGCTTCCTTGAATTTTTTGCCCTTCATCAGCTCCTGAGCAGCCGTCAGCGGCTCGCCCACTTCCTTGCGGACGGTATCACCGGCCGGGGCCTTCTCCTTCTTCTCACCGCCAGCCTTCTGCGCAAAGGCCTCGGACGGTGCCATCACGGCGGCGAAGGAGCCAAAGGCCAGGGCCGAACCCAGCAGGGCGGCGGTAAAAAGACGAGTGCGGATCATTGTCTCTATCTCGGTATCGGTCGCACAGGATCGCGTGTCTCTTCGCGATGGGTCCTGTTCGACGGGTTGTCTTACGACCAGCCATCTGGCCGCATGTCCATGCAATCAGGTCAAGTAGGCAGGTTTAAGGCGGACCTGTGAAGGTCCGCCTTTCCCCTATCATCTGGTACCGATCAGTCCATGAACTGTTCGTTACCAACCATGCCGATCTTGTTCAGGCCGAGCCGCTGCGCGGATGCCAGAACTGCCGCCACGTACTTGTACTTCACCAGCTTGTTCGGACGCAGGTGCACTTCGGGCTGCGGCTGCTGCGCGGCCTTGAGCTGCATCTGCTGCTCCATTTCCTCACGGCTGTTCAGAACGGTGCCGTTCCAGATCACGGTGCCATCGAAGT
The DNA here is from genome assembly GCF_002868735.1 of Niveispirillum cyanobacteriorum. GTDB lineage: Bacteria > Pseudomonadota > Alphaproteobacteria > Azospirillales > Azospirillaceae > Niveispirillum > Niveispirillum cyanobacteriorum. The sequence goes on from NZ_CP025611.1 coordinate 1,530,529, forward strand.
CGACTTCGATGGTGATGACCTCAGGTTCGACCACATTCGTCTGCGGCGGGGGGGGACCCGCCGGCATATCCAGCTTCACCGCGTGGGTCTGCACCGGAATGGTGATGATGAGCATCACCAGCAACACCAGCATCACGTCGATCAGCGGCGTGGTGTTCATTTCCGGCGTGACGGACCCATCCTCGGGACCTGGTCCAACACTCATGCCCATGGGGGCCTCCTATCCTTCTTTCCCGACGGGGGGAAGGCTGAGCGTCAACGCTTGACGTTCAGCGCCCCGGCAGGAGGCTCGGTGATAAAGCCGATCTTGAGGATGCCAGCCCGCTGGCAGGTCACGACGACCTTGCCAACGAACTCGTACCGCCCTTCCTTGTCACCACGGATGTGGATCTCAGGCTGCGGGACCAGCACCGCCACTTCCTTCATCCGCTCGAACAGCGCGTTGTAATCCGGCAACTGGGCAGCATTCCAATAAATGTTGCCGTCCGGATCGACACCGATCGTCACGTTTTCCGGCTTGGTCACAGTTACCACGTTCGACTCCTCAGGGAGCTTCACGGGGATGGTCTGGATGGCAGCAGGAATGGTCAGCAGGAAGATGATCAGCAGAACGAGCATCACGTCCACCAGCGGCGTCGTATTGATTTCCGACACCACTGAGTCTTCGCCACTATTGGCGGGGCCGACGCTCATCCCCATGGTTAGGCGCTCCGGCCGGACTTGGCCTTCTGGCCGGCGATCAGCAGGGCATGCAGATCGGCGGAGAAGTTACGCAGACGGTCCATGACCAACTTGTTACGACGGGTCAGCCAATTGTAGGCCAGCACGGCGGGAACGGCGACGGCCAGACCGATGGCGGTCATGATCAGTGCTTCACCGACGGGGCCGGCAACCTTGTCGATCGACGCCTGACCGGACAGACCGATGGCCACCAGGGCGTTCAGAATACCCCACACCGTACCGAACAGACCGATAAACGGCGAGGTCGAGCCGACCGAAGCCAGGAAGGACAGACCGCCCTGCAGACGGGCGTTCACGGCATCAACCGAACGCTGCAGGGACATCGTCACCCACTCGTGCAGGTCGATATGGTCGGTCAGGGCGCCGTCATGATGCTCGGTCGCACGCAGGCCGTCTTCAACGACGCCGCGGAAAGCCGAATTTTCCTTCAGGCGGGAAGCGCCTTCGGTGACCGAAGAGGCCGTCCAGAAGTTCTTCTCAGCGAAGGTGGCCTGCGACATCAGCTTGGACTGTTCGATCAGCTTGGTGACGAAGATGTACCAGGTGCCGGCAGACATGATCAGCATCAGAACCAGGGTGCTCTTCGCAACCAGATCGCCGTGGTCGATGATGGCCTTCAGACCGTACGGGTTCGTGGTCGCCTCGGGAGCAGCTTCCGCCGCCGGAGCGGCAGCTTCGGCAGCCGGAGCAGCCGCCGTGTCAGCGGCAGGAGCAGCCGGAGCCTCGGTGGCGGCCGGAGCCGGCTCAGCCGGGGTGGTGGACTGGGCGAAGACCGGGGCCGACATCGTGACGGCAACGGCGGCGGCGGCGGCGAGGCGGCTGACGCCTGCCAGGGTGAACAGCTTGTTCATCGTAGCTCTGCTTTCAGACTTACGTGTTTCGATTATCGGTCGATGCGAGAGGATCAACGCGCATCTTCAAGGCGGAAGGTGAGCGGGACCATGCTCGGAATCCAGGCACCCTGGGGCTGGCCGTTAACAGTCGGCGGATCGCACTTCCACCGGCCGCGTTTGGCTTCCTTCATCCAGGCATTATCCAGACGTTCGTAGCCGCTCGACTTCTCGATCGTGGCGTCGGAGATACGGCCGTCCGCGTTGCAGAACAGACGCATCACAGTCGTGCCAGCTTCTTCCAGACGGATCGACTGAGCGGGATACTCAGGCCGGTTCTTCGCGAGGCTCTTCACATCGATCTTGCCACCCGTCGGCGGTGCCGGCGGAGCAGCCGGGGCTGGACGGCCCGGCGGCTGAACAACCGGCGGACGTTCTGCCGTCGTCGTCTGGATCGCGTTTGCCGCGGGCGGCGGCTGGGCGATCTGAATCTCCGGCGGCGGAATGAACGGCGGCGGGGGCGTATCGAACTTGGGCGGCGGGGGCGGCGGGGGCGTTTCCTCCGGCGGCGGTGCGATTTCCTCGATGATCTCTGTCTTGATCGGATCGGCGATCACATGGACCACCTTCTGAGCCAAGCCAGTAGCCAGCGCGTAAATCACCCCGACGTGCAGGAGAATAACCACCGCGATGCCAACCAACCGCCCTGAACTCTGCGGCTGTTGCCGCCGATAAGACGATTGCGACAGGTAGGACATCGGTCGGTCACTCGATCCACAGGGGGATGGGGCTTCCGCCATAGCACACATCGACGATCAAGACATCCGCCGGACTTGGTTAAAAACCCGGTTTTTTATCTTGACCCGCAGTATGGGCCATGGGCCGCATCACCGTGAGACCACAACCCACCCGGTCGAGGGAAGGTAAAGCAGCCAGCCGGAGATACAGCATCGGAGGCGAGGGACTTTGGCCATTTTTCCCGTTGCCGGGAAGCCGGGCCGAAGCCAGTTTCGGGTTGGGTATCCGGACGGATCAGGCACGACCAAGCGCGATGCCCACCCGTCTTCTCTTTATCCGGCGAAAGCCGGCGGGCCGGTCGGGCAGCGCCCGGCCTCCCGATGGCGCCCTTCCGGCGTCAAGCCGATGCGAAGGGCACGTGCCACGTCACTGCCACGCAGGGGCAGCGCGTAGAACAGGGCAATAGCAACAACGAGAAGGGTGGGCAGCGGGACAGGGTCACCACCGGCAGCACGTTCACGCTTGCCATGGCCGACAGGACGGGAGAAAGCAGCCGCCACCTCAACACCACGGTCGTGCGTCGGGCTGGCAGGCAGCGCCTGTCCGGTCAGGAAACTCGCGGTCGTCGGGAGGGGCAGATTGGCGGAAGACGGGCTAACGTTCCGGGGCAGCATACCGCCCAGGACCACCATGACCAGGAACAGAAGAGCGAGGAGCCCATGGGCCCAGCCGCGCATCATGTCGTGTGTCGCCTCCACCAATCGGCACCAGGGCCGAACCGGAAGCGACACTCTCACAGCGTTGCGGTCAACACAATGCCCTAAAGCATAGGGTGGGCACTATTCTGCCCGCGATTGTGTGTAACGGGCGATAGTTCCCGCATAGGCAGACAGATCATATCCGGCATCGGCCGCCGTCCGTAATATTGTTGCGCCATCGCGCGCTCCGGCTTTCGCTTCTGCGAGCGCCCACAGAATCGTGCAGCGCGTCCCGGAACGGCAATGGGCAAGTATGGGACCGGGCGACGTTGCCAGCGCGGCCCCAAAATCAGGGGCCACAAGCTCCAGCGTCGGGCCGGTGGCGGGCTGATAGATATAGGTAAGACCCAGTTCACGGGCCAAGGCCCCCGCCTGGGCGGAGGAGAGCTGTCCGGGCTCCTCCCCGTCCGGGCGGTTATTGATGATGGTGCGGAAACCTGCGGCGTGCGCGTCGCGGATATCCTGCTCCGTCACCTGCGGCGAGACCGACAGACCATCGACCAGAGGATGTACATCCAAAGCCATGACGACCCCGCGCAAAAGAGTGAAAGCGAGCTACTTATGACCGACCGAAAAGGGCGAATTTGAGGCAGCATTGTCAGGCCCTTGGTGAAGGTAATCCTGATTCCGCCGCTTTTGTTCGCACTTGCGATGTATAAATAGGCAGGTCCTGCTGCGCCGCAACATGCGCTGATGCAACCCAGCCCGGCCCCGACAGTCGGACATAGCTCCCATCTGGTGATCATCCGGCAATGCGCAAGGGGGTGGTGCCCTGGTCGGCGATGCCGCGTGCCCGGCGACGGACGGTCACCAGCAGGTCCAGCATGCGCTGGCGCTGATCCGGCGTCAGGTCGCGCAGCAGCATGTCATTGATGCCCTGACGCTTGGGCTGCAGACGGCGCAGCATCTCCAGCCCTTCCGGCGTAACGCGCAGCAGCTTGCGCCGACGGTCTTGCGGGTCGTCCTGCTGGCTGATAAGGCCCTTGCGAATCAGTTCCGTGACGGTGGCGGAGATGTGCGGACGGGACAGGCCGCGGGCCGAGGCGATCTCGGAGGAGAAGATGCCCTCATGGGTGCGGGCCCCATCCTGGAAATTGGCATCGCCAGCCACATTCATCAGCACCGTCCATTGCGGTGCCGTCAGGCCAGCCTCGCTCAGCATCTCCTCGCACTGATGCGCGATGATGTTGGCAAGGTCCATCAGGTTGAGGGCGATCGCGTCTTCGGCGCGGAAACGAAAAGTGCTGTTCGGCATGGCTGGCCCCGGGTGACTGGTCATTGGATGCTCACATCCTGACCGCATCACCGGGGTTCCGCATTGACACGGATCAATTAAATGTTCCGTGGTCCAACCATATGGATAGGGATCAGCCGATCCCGCGCTCTGTCCAGCCCGTGGTCAGGGCACGATTGCTGTCAACATCGGCGGGGAAGTCCATCTCTCCCCATTCCAGACCCTGGATGGAGACGGTGCCGACGCTGCCATCAGCCTTGGCGATGGTGTCGATAACCGACAGGTACCAGCGGCGCAGACCTTCCGGGGTGCGCAGGGTCTTCTCCACTTCCGCTGCGAAACGCTGTCCGCCCTCGGCGCTGAAGCACAGAAAGCCGATGCTTTCCCCGTTCACGATGTCGAGCGGCAGTGTCTTGCCGATCTGCATCAGGTTGCCGTCGGCGTCGGTCCGCACCTTCATATCATCGGCGTCATATCCGTCCTTGGCGTCGATCGTCACTGTGATGGGCTTTGTCGCCCCCGACAGCAGGCGCTTAGCGATCTCCGGCTCGAACAGGGTGTCGCCGTTCAGGATCAGGAATGGCCCGTCCATCTCTGCCCGCGCGACCCAACAGCTGGCCGTATTGTCGGCCAACGCATAGAAGGGATTGTAGAGCGTGCGGGTCGTGATGCCCGGCACATCCATGCCGGCCAGCGCCTCTTCCACCCGGTCGGCGCGAAAGCCCGTGACGACCACCGCCTCTGTCACACCAGCCGCAGCCAGACCCCGGATCTGCCATTCCAGCAGGGTACGGCCCGACAGGTCGATCAGGCATTTCGGCCGGTCTTCCGTCAGGGGCATCAGACGCTTGCCCTGGCCGGCGCTCAGGATGATGGCTTTCACTTTGACCCAGGCTCCACAAAGGACGACCGGTCACGCCGGCCGCTTCCCGAAAAATGCCGCGGACATTGCCGCGAAAGGACGGGGATGACAAGCGGCTTCGTGGCCAACACCCCTGCCCGCCCTCAATCCTCCGCCCATTTGCGGATCAGATTGGACAGGCATTTGGAGAGAAGGTCGAATTCCGCCGTTTTTCCGTCGCGTTTGAATATCCCCTGCCGCGCCGTGTCGAGGTCGAACAGAAGCTCCCGCTCTGCCGCGTCGCGCACAAAGGACCGTATCCATCCTGCGGCCACCAGCCGCTGTCCCGCAGTGACCGGCGTCACCCGGTGCAGCGTGGTGGACGGGTAGAACAGCCCTGCCCCCGCCGGCAGCTTGAACGCCACATCCCCCGCATTCGTCTCCATCACCAGTTCCCCGCCCTCGTAACTGTCAGGATCGGCCAGGAACAGGGTGAAGGAGATGTCGGTGCGTACACCGCCCATCAGGGCATCATCGACATGGCTGCCATAATGCTGACCGCCCGATGCACGCGCGAACAGGATGGGGCCGAATGCCTTCGGCCTCGCTGCCATGGCCGCCACTGGATGGCGGCGTACCGCCGCCTCCACCATGGCGCGGAGGTCGCCATGGGCCGGGTCGTCGCCGCGCAACTGCTCATTATCCTTGACCAGCTTGGCGTGCCATCCCGCCGTCGCTGCCCCCGGTTGGAACCGTCCACCGCCCAACCGTTCCACCATCAAGGCCACCTCTTCGGGTGTCAGGACATTGGCGATAGGCAGGATCATGATGCGACACTCCGCGCGGGAAAAGACGAACGGTTAAGATTGCGAATGACTTGCAATTGAGCGGGCATCATGGCACGGTCCCGCCCCACCTCACCTTTATAATCTACGCATGGGAGCCTTGGGTCCATGATCAAGCTTCAACCCCGTCTTTGGGTCGGCGTCGGCCTGTCGGTTCTGGCCGGTGGTGCCGCCCTGGCCGATACGGCTACATCTTGGCACCAGGATGGCGCCATCGCCCTGCAGGTCGCCCAAGGTGGCGAGGGTGGCGAAGGGGGTGAAGGCGGAGAGGGTGGTGAGGGCGGCGTATCCGCCGAGGATGCCGCCAAGGACCCGGTGGCCTTCATCTCCGCCCTGGACGTGACCGCCGCGCATTATCATGCGGGCCTTGCCGCCTATAAGGCGGATCGGCATCAGGCGGCGGGCGAAATGTTCGCTCACCCGATTTCAGAGATCTATGTCGATCTGGAGCCGGTTTTCACGGCCCAGGGCGCTACGCCGTTCCAGGATGAGATGAGCAAAGCCTCTGAACTGGCGCTGGGCAATGCACCCGTGGCAGAGGTGGAAAAGGCCGCCAAGGCCGTACTGACCGCGTTGGATGCCACCGCCACCAAGGCTCCGAAAAGCAGCGACAGCGCCAAGGCGGTACAGGCCAAGCTGTTGGCCGGCATGATCGAACGGGCCGCGCGTCAGTATCGCTCGGCCAGCGCCAACACGGAGTTCGAGCCCTACCTGGACGGCTACGGCTTCGCGATCACGGCCAAGGTGCGGTCCGAAGCCCTGGTGAAGGCCGGCGTGCCGCTGCCGGCGGACGTGGTGGCCGCCATCGACCTGCTGCTGAAGGCCTACCCCACCGCCCTGCGCCCGGCCACGCTTCCCGTGGCGTTGGATGCGCTCTCGGTCCAGACCTCCAAGGCGCAGTTGGCCCTGTCGCGCGTGCGGTAATCACCCTTTCCGGGGCGCCCGGGCCAGGATCATATCGACCAGTCCGGGCGGCAGCACGCCCAGCAGCCAGGACACGGCATAGGTTGGGAACGGAAAGGCCACCCGCCCCTTCCCCAAAGCCAGCCCGCGCCGGATGATGCGCGCCGCCCGGTCGGCATCCATCAGGAACGGCATGGGGAAGCGGTTGACCGCCGTCATGCGGCTGACCACGAATCCGGGGCAGATGACACTGACCCCCACTCCATGCCGGGCCAGATCCCCGCGCAGCGCCTCACCATAGACGCGCACCGCCGCCTTTGACCCGCAATAGGCCGCCGCTCCCGCCATGCCGCGAAAGCTGGCCAGCGAGGACATCAAGGCGATCTGTCCCCGCCCCCGCGCCACCATGGCAGGGATCAGGGGATGGATGGAATTCAACACCCCGTCCAGATTGGTGGCGAAGATGGCGCGGGCCTGGGCTTCAGTCTCCACCCCGCCGCCGGTCCCTGCCGAAATGCCGGCATTGGCGATGACCAGATCGACCGGCACCTCTCCGTCGCGCGCCATGATCCATTCGGCCAGCGCCACCCGGTCGGTGACGTCGATAATGGTGGTGACCACATCCGCCCCCTGCTCGCGGCAGCGATCCGCCACCTGCGCCAGCCGCCCCTCATCCCTGCCGGTCAGCAGCAGGCGGATGCCCGTCGCCGCATAGGACAGGGCCAACGCCTCCCCGATGCCAGACGAGGCACCCGTGATGAATATGACGCGCGGATCACGCATGAGGGGCCTCGACCGGTGGAAACCTTGTTGCTGGGGCGGCGGAGCGATATAAACCGCCTTTCAGCCGCCCCAAAGATCGAGCCTGATGTGACGCAAAATCCCGCCGCCCGCAAGACTGGCCCCGCCAACGGCAAGGGCGCTGTCATTTCCATGACCGGGTTCGCCCGGGCCGACGGCTCCAACGAGCGCGCGCAATGGGTGGTGGAGGCGCGCAGCGTCAATGGCAAGGGCCGCGACCTGCGCTGCCGCCTGCCCGCCGGTCTGGACGGGGTTGAACCCGCCATTCGTACCGCCGTAGAGGCACGGTTGACGCGCGGCAATGTCAATGTCGCCGTCAACCTGACGCGGCTGGAAAATGCCGGCGCGCTCCGCATCAACCGCGACTTGCTGGCCCAGGTGCTGGAACTGGCACGCGACATCGGCGGGCCGGACGCCCCGCCGCCGGCCATCGACACGCTGTTATCCGTGCGCGGCGTCATCGACAGTGCCGAACCGCGCGAGACAGAGGAAGACCGTCAGGCCCTGGAACAGGCCATCGCCGCCACCGTCGCCACCGCCATCGACCGGCTGGTAGAGGCCCGTACGGGCGAGGGCGCACATCTGGCCGCCGTCCTGCTGGATCATCTGGCGGAGATTGAGCGCCTGACCGACGCCGCCGCCGCTACCTCCTCTCTGCAACCCGAGGCGCTGCGCGCCAAGCTGCGCGGCCAGATCCAGGCCCTGCTGGATGCCGTTCCGCCCGTGGCCGAGGATCGGCTGGCCCAGGAAGCAGCGCTGCTGATCAGCAAGGCCGACGTGCGCGAGGAACTGGACCGTCTGCGCGCCCACATCTCCCAGGCCCGCACCATGCTGCGCGATGGCGGGGCCGTGGGCCGCCGGCTGGATTTCCTGTGCCAGGAATTCAACCGCGAGGCCAATACGCTGTGCAGCAAATCCGCCGATGTCGAACTGACCCGCATCGGCATGGAGCTGAAGGCCGTGATCGAGCAGTTCCGCGAACAAGTCCAGAATATTGAGTAAACGGGCTGACGCCCGCCCCCGCCCCTTAACCACCCCCTTTGGCAGTCCCCGAAATGTCCCTGATCCATCGCCGCGGCCTGATGCTGGTCCTTTCCTCCCCGTCCGGTGCCGGCAAGTCCACGATCTCGCGCGAATTGCTGACGCGTGACGGCAACCTGTCCATGTCCGTGTCCCTGACCACCCGCCCCATGCGGCCGGGGGAGCAGGAAGGCGTGCATTATTATTTTGTGGACCACGCAGAGTTTGAGGCGCGGGTGGCGCGCAAGGAACTGCTGGAACATGCCAACGTCTTCGGCAACCGCTACGGCACCCCGCGCGGCCCGGTGGAAGAGGCGATGCGCGCCGGGCGCGACGTGTTGTTCGACATTGACTGGCAGGGCACACAGCAGCTTTCCGACAGCGCCGGCACCGATCTGGTCCGGGTGTTCATCCTGCCGCCCAGCGCGGAAGAGTTGGAACGCCGCCTGACCAACCGCGCACAGGACAGCGCGGAGGTCATCGCGCACCGCATGTCCAAGGCCAATGACGAGATGAGCCATTGGTCCGAATATGACTATGTCATCGTGAACAAGGACGTGCAGGAATCAGTGGCCGCCGTGGAAGCCATCCTGAAGGCCGAACGCCTGAAGCGCCGTCGTCAGGTGGGCCTGTCCGACTTTGTGCGCTCGCTTCAGGTTGGCAAGGGCAACTGATATGGCCCCCAATAACCCCGCCCTCATCTCCCTGGCTGGCGCCTCTGTCCATCTGGGCTCCACCACCCTGTTCGAAGGCATCGATGTTTCGGTGGCGCGGGGGGAGAAGATCGCCCTGGTCGGCCGCAACGGGTCGGGCAAATCCACCTTGCTGAAATGTCTGGCGGGCGAGATCGACATCGACACGGGGGAGCGCTTCCTGCAACCCGGTGCCCGCGTCGCTTATCTGGCGCAGGAGCCTGATTTCTCCAAGTTCCCCACCGTGGCCGATTTCGTGGCCGGAGGTCAGGCCGAACCGATGCAGTACCGCGTCGATGCGGTTCTGGAGGCCCTCGACCTGCCCGGCGACCGTGCCTGCGCCACGCTCTCGGGCGGGGAATCGCGCCGCGCGGCCCTGGCCCGCGCCCTGGTCGACGAACCGGATGTGCTGCTGCTGGATGAGCCGACGAACCATCTCGACATCCCCACCATCCTCTGGCTGGAAAAGGAGTTGCAGCAGTTCCGGGGGGCCTTGCTGCTGATCTCCCACGATCGCGCCTTCTTGCAGAACCTGTCCAAGCGTATCCTGTGGCTGGATCGCGGCGTGCTGCGCACCACCGAACGGCCGTTCGGGGATTTTGAGACCTGGCGGGATGAGATCTTCAAGGAAGAGGAAGCCGCCTATCACAAGCTGGACCGCAAGATCGCGGCAGAGCTGAAATGGATGTGGGAGGGCGGCATCTCCGCCCGGCGCACCCGCAATATGGGCCGCGTCCGCCGGTTGCAGGGCATGCGCCAGGAACGTGCCGACCGCATCAAGTCGCGGCAGGTGAATTTCACCGTCTCCGAAGGCGACAATTCCGGCAAGCTGGTGGTGGAAGCCGAAAACATCTCCAAAAGCTTCCAGAGCGACGCCGGCGAACGGGTGATCTGCCAGAATTTCTCCACCCGCATCCTTAGAGGCGACAAGGTCGGGCTGATCGGCCCGAACGGGGCCGGCAAATCCACGATCCTGAAAATGCTGATCGGCGAACTGTCGCCCGACAGCGGCTCCATCCGCCTGGGCACCAATCTGCAGACCATCGTGTTTGATCAGCGCCGGGCACAGTTGAACCCCAACGACACCCTGAAACAAGTGCTGCTGCCTGAGGGCGGCGACAGCATCTGGGTCGGCGGCAAGCCGCGCCATATTTCCAGCTATCTCAAGGACTTCCTGTTCGATCCCTCCATGATGGAACAGCCGGTGCGGGCCCTGTCGGGCGGAGAGCGTAACCGTCTGCTGCTGGCCAAGCTGTTTGCACAGCCCAGCAACCTGATGGTCCTGGACGAGCCGACCAACGACCTGGACATGGATACGCTGGACCTGCTGGAGGAAGTGCTGTCGGACTATGACGGCACGCTGCTGCTGGTCAGCCACGACCGTGATTTCCTGGACCGGCTGGTCACCAGCACCATCGCGGTTGAGGGCGATGGCGACGTCTCGGAATATCCCGGCGGCTACAGCGACTATCTGATCCAGCGCAAAGCCGACGAACCGGCAGAAGCCGCCAAGGCCGCCGCCAAACCGGTCGCCGCCGCACCGGTGGCGCCTAAGGCCAAGAAGAAACTGTCCTTCAAGGAAAACCGGGAGTTGGAAGAACTGCCGGGCAAGATGGCGGCCCTGGAAAAGAAGATCGCGCAGTTGAACACGAAGATGGCCGACCCCGCCTTCTACAGCAAGGACCCCAAGGGCTTTGCCAAAGCGTCGGAGGATTTGTCGGCGGCGCAGGGCGAGTTGTCAGCGGCAGAGGAACGCTGGCTGGAACTGGAAGCTCTGAAGGAAGAATTGGAGGGGTAACCCGTAGGTCAGGTCGAGCCAAAGGCGAGCCCTGACAGGAAAGGTCTTCGATCCGTTGCTGTCAGGGCGAGGCATCCGCCTCGACCTGACCTACTGCTCACCCCACCCCGACCACCTCGGCCAGCGCCACAACCCGCCGCGCCGTCTCTACGTGCAGCGCCTCAATCAGCTTGCCATCGACAAGCGTGATACCCTTGCCCGCCGCCACCGCATCGGCATGGGCCGCGATGATGCGCCGGGCGCGGGCGACCTCTTCCACTGACGGTGCGAAGGCTTCGTTGGCGGCGTCCAACTGCTTGGGATGGATCAGTGTCTTGCCATCGAAGCCCAGTTCGCGGCCCTGGCGGCAGGACGCGGCCAGCCCTTCGGCATCATCCAGATCGACATGCACGCCATCCAGCGCCGTCAACCCATAGGCACGGGCGGCCAGCATACACAGGCCCAGGCTGGTCACCATGGGCAGCCGGTCGCGGGTGGCCAGCGCGTTCAGATCCTTGGTCAGGTCCGACGTGCCCATGACCAGGCATTCCATGCGCGCACACGCCCCGGCAATCTCGCCTGCCGCCAGCATGGCGCGCGGCGTTTCCATCATGACCCACAGGCGCAGGGTTTCCGGCGCGCCTGCGGCCCGCAGCACCCGGTCGGCCTGCCGCACCCCCTCCGCACTGTCCACCTTGCAGATCAGGACCGCATCGGCACCCGACGTGGCGGCGGCCACCAGATCGGAATGGCCCCAGGGAGTGTCCAGGCCATTGACGCGGATCACCAGTTCCCGGCTGCCATAGCCGCCCTCATGCACTGCCGCCATCACCTGCGCACGGGCCTGTTCCTTGGCGTCCGGCGCCACCGCGTCTTCCAGGTCCAGGATCAGGACGTCGGCAGGCAGGCCGCGCGCCTTGTCCAAGGCGCGGGCATTGGCACCGGGCATGTAAAGGGCGGAGCGGCGGGGGCGGATATGCATGATGCCTGATCCCAAATGAAGAACGGGGCCAGCCTACCCGAGGAAGGCTGGCCCCGGCAACGGGACGGGGTGTCACGGCATACCGACATCAACGATGCGGGTACACCAGCGACGGCAGAGGGCGAAAACTAAGCCGCGCGCACCGACGCCAGGAACCGGTCCACCTGCGCCTTCAAGGCCCCGGCATGATCGGTCAGTTCAGCAGACGCGGTCAGCAGTGCTTTTGATTCCGCCCCCGTCTGGGCCGTGCCCTCGCGCACATCGACCACCGCCATGGTCACCGTCTCCACCCCGTTGGAGGCGTGGCGGGCGCTGCGGGCGATTTCGGTGGTGGCGGCGTTCTGTTCCTCCACGGCGGACGCGATGGAGGTGGAAATCTGGTTCACCTGTTCCACGGTGGCCCCGATTTCCTTGATGGCTTTCACCGCCTCACCCGTCGCGGCCTGGATTTCCGCGATGCGCTGGGCGATATCATCGGTGGCGCGCGCCGTCTGGCTGGCCAGCGACTTCACCTCCGACGCGACGACGGCAAAGCCTTTGCCGGCTTCTCCCGCCCGCGCCGCCTCGATCGTGGCGTTCAGCGCCAGCAGGTTGGTCTGGCTGGCAATGTCGCTGATCAGGCCCAGAACCTCGCCGATGCGGTCGGCCTTCGCCGACAATCCATCGACAAGGCTGTTGGTGTGGCTGGCCTGTTCGGCGGCGCGGCGGGTGCGGTCGGCACTATCCTCAATCTGGCGGGCGATTTCCTGGATCGACGCGGCAAGCTGCCCCGCCGCCGTGGCCACGGCCTGCACATTGTCGGTGGCCTGGGCGGAAGAGGACTCCACCGTGTCCACCCGTTCCTCGGCATTGCCGGCGGTGGTCAGCAGCAGTTCGGCCGACTGCTTGATGTGATCGGATGACGTGCCGACGGCGGCCACAACCGCGCTCACCTCATCCTCAAACCGCTGGGCAAGGGCCTGCATCTCGGCCTTGCGGGCCTGTTCTGCACGCGCCTCGGCAGCGGCCTGTTCGCGGCGCAGCCGGTCGGCCTCAATGGCGTTGGTCTTGAACACCTGCACCGCGCCCGTAATGTCGCCCACCTCATTGGCGGCCTCATTATCCGGAATGTCGGTATCAAGCTTGCCATCGGCCAGCCGCAGCATGGCGTCGGTCAGGCGGCGCAGCGGGGCCAGCGAGCCCACGACCCACCAGGCCATGCCACCGCCCAGTACCAGACAGACGCCACAGACCAGCAACATCAGCTCTGAAAAGCCGCGCGCCTGTGCCCGCGTGGCATCGCCGATCAGGCCATTGTCCTTTTCCTGCTTGTCGATGAAGCGGTTGATCCGCAGCAACCATTCCGACAGGTCAAGACGCACCGTGGACAGCAGCAATTCCTGCGCATCCGCGTCCTTGCCGGCCTTACGCAGCTCGATCACCTTGTTGATGCCGGGAAGCGTCTTGGCCTCGATCTCCTTGATGGAGGCCAGGATCTGCCGCTCCTCCGGCAGGATGTCCTTGCGAGCCGCGAACATCTCGTCCATCGCCTTGGCAGAGGTGGCGTAGGCGGCTTCCAGCTTGCGGATATCGGCCACCACCAGATCAATCTTCGACGGATCGACCAGCACGACATCGCGCAACGCGATGGCCCGGTCATGCACAGAGCCGCGGAAATTGATGGCGTAGCGCTGCTTGACGCTGTTCACCTCGTTAATCTGGGTCAGGCTGTCATTGATCAGGCTGACCTTCTGCACCCCGATGCCGGTCAGCACGACCAGCAGCACCAGGAGCACCCCGAAACCGATCAGCACACGGGTCTTGATCTTGGCATCACGCAACATGCGCATGGGACGCTCTCTTTTCATTTTTTGGAGTAGCCCGGATGGGGCACGGTGGGAACGCTAACTGACGCCATGTCGAGATAGGCCGGCAGTGACGCACCGCACAGTGTCCTCCACACGCTTTTGCCATTGAAGGTCTGTCGTCGCCCGGCGTAGCAAGAAGACACGGCAGCAGAAGGGTGAAACAGTGCGGACCATCCTGACCATCCAGTCCCATGTCGCCTTTGGCCATGTCGGCAACCGGGCTGCCGTTTTCCCCTTGGAACGGCTGGGCTTTGATGCCATCGCCGTTAATACGGTGCAATTCTCCAACCATACCGGCTATGGCGCCTGGACGGGCATGGTCCTGCCGCCCGACCATATCGCCGATGTGTTAAAGGGGGTGGAGGCGCGCGGAGCCATGGATGGCGTGCATGCCGTCCTGACCGGCTATATGGGCGATGCGGCGCTGGGCGATGTCGTCCTATCGGCGGTGGCACGGGCCAAACAGGGCAAGGCGGATGCGCTCTATTGCTGTGACCCCGTCATGGGCGATGTCGGGCGCGGGTTTTTTGTGCGACCCGGCATCCCGGAATTCTTCCGCGACCGCGCCGTGCCCCAGGCCGACATCATCACACCCAACCAGTTTGAGCTGGAATTCCTGACCGGCCACACCGTCACCGACCTGTCATCGGCCCTGTCGGCCACCAAGGCAGCCCGGAAATTGGGGCCCCGCTGGGTGATGGTGACCAGCCTGACGCGAAGCGACGCGCCCGATGACAGTATCGAAATGCTGCTGGACGGGCCGGATGGCGCCTTCCTGGTTGCCACCCCGCGCCTGGACCTGTCACCCATGCCCAACGGGGCCGGTGACTGTGTCGCTGCCCTGTTCCTGGCCAAGTTCCTGGAAACCGGCGACGGGCAGTTGGCGCTGTCGCATGCGGCATCGGCCATCTATGCTGTATTCCGCGCCACGCGCGACGCCGGGCAGCGGGAATTGCAGATCATCGCCGCACAAGACCAGCTTGTTCACCCTTCCCGCTTTTTCAGCGCCAGCCGTGTGGACTGACGCGCGTGAAGGGTGCGGGCTTGCAGCACCGGTGCCGCTTGTCTATTTGAACTGATGACCCTGCCGCCTTAGGAGCGCCGAACGGATGTCCCGCCTGACCCTTGCCAGCCTTGCCCTGCTCACAGGCCTGCTGTCCGTGCCATCCATCCAGGCCCAGCCCGCGGTACAGCGCGGCCCGCAGGGCGAATTCGGATGCGAGGTGCAAAAGGGCAATCCGTGCCAGGGCCGTGTCGATTTCAATGCCGGGAAGAGCTTTGAGTTCAAAATCCCCGGCCCCGGCGACGTGACGTTTGAGAATAAGGGCAATAAGCGCTGCGTTCTGGAATATTCCATCACCGAAAGCACGCTGGCCGCCACGGGCCGGCAACTGTCGCTGGGTCCCGGCCAGAACCAGGTGCTGGCCGTGCGCGATGCCGGCGGCATGGTCATCCGCTTCTTCAATCGCGGCATCGGCTCCACCACCTGCGACCTGACGGTCGGCTTGTCCTGACGCCCGGACCCGTCACCGGCCCGTTACACACCGTAACTGTCAGGCAAAACCACTTCTGATATCGGCTTCATCCTTAACCATAATAAGGATGGAGTGTGTGATGATGAAACGCGGTTTTGCCCTGGCCCTGCTGGCCTGCGGACTGTCGTGCCTGCCAGCCCTGGCCGGTGCTCGGAATGAAGCCACCGTGATCATGCCCGATGATGAACGGGTGAAGGCCCTGTTCACGGAATGGGGTTTTTCCGACGCCGTGGTGACGGGCGACACGGTCTATCTGTCGGGCGTGGTGGCGGCCCTGCGCCCCGGTGAAACCGACCTGAAGCTGGCCTACACCCGCGCCATGGACCGGTTGGGCATCATCCTGGGCCGGGCGGGCGTCACCTGGGACGATGTGGTGGAGATGACCACCTACCACACGGATATTCCCGGCCAGATGCCGGCCTTCAAGGAAGTGAAGCACCTTTACGTCAAGGCGCCGTTCCCCGCCTGGACCGCCATCGGCATCACCCGTCTGGTGCCCGACAACGGCATTACGGAGATTAAGCTGGTGGCGAAACTGCCAAAGAAAAAGGACGGATCAGGAACACCCTGATCCGTCCTTCTGCGTGTTTGCCGCCGGTCAGAACCCGGCGCGCAGCGACAGGCGGAAGTCGCGGCCCGGCTGCGGCAGCACATCCTTCAGGAAGGAAGTGGCCAGCCGCACCTCCTCATTCGTCAGGTTGCGCAGTTCCATCAGCAGGGTGATGTCGCGGTCGGCAATGGGGTGCCAGTCCAACGAGGCGTTGAACACCATCGAATCGTTGGTCGGCAGCTCGTAATCGGCGATGCGCTTCTGCTTGTCGGTCCACACGCCTTCGAACCGCGCCGCCACCGTCGCCAGCTCAAAGCCCAGGCCGGCACGGGCCGACAGGGCCGGGATGCGCGGCAGGGGCGTGTCATTGTCGCGGTCGGTGGCACGGACATAATCCACGCCGCCATCCAGCGTCACCGTCACCTGATCGTTGCGCAGGACCGTCGTCTCGGCCTCCACCTCAAAGCCCCAGAAGCGGGCATCGGTGGCGGAGAACTGGGCGACCGGCAGCCCCTCCTCCTCCGCCCCCGTCAGGCGTTCATAGATGTACTTGTCGTAATCAGTCAGGAACAGGTTGACCGACCCCGTCACCGGCCCGCCGGATTTCTTCAGGGTCGCTTCCACGCCCAGGCCCGTCTCCTTGCCCAACGTGCCGTCGCCCCGCTCATAGGTGCTGGTGGCCAGATGGGCGCCATCGGACAGCAGTTCTTCGGCATTGGGCGCCCGCTGGGTGCGTGACAGGGTGACGCCCGTCATCCAGCCATCACCCAACTGCCGCGACGCGCCCGCCGACACGGAAACGGTGGTGAAATCGCGGTCGAAATCGACACTGCCCGCCGTCACATTCTGCCGCTCCAGCCGCACCCCGCCTTCCAGAGCAAAGGGCGCCAGGTCCAGGCGTTGCAGCGTGAAGACACCCATCTGGTCGGTATCGCTGGGCGGCAGGAAGGCTTCATCCCCGATGGCTTCGAAGTTGCGGCTGCTGGCCTGGACGCCGACGGCGCCTGACAGGTTGCCCATGGCGCGCTGCACCATCTCGATGCGGCCTTCCCAGCCCTTGTTCAGGAAGCGGGTGCCCGTCTCGCCGCCTTCCAGCTCCTTATGCTCGTAATCCGCCCAGCCAAAACGCACGCGCGTCGTCTCAAAGATGCCATAGGGCTGGTTGACCTCGCCCATCAGATCCAGGCGCGTCTGGCCCAGATCGATGCGCACGGGGCCTTCCTCTGCCTCGCCTTCCTCGCCCTCATGGCTATGGCCGGCGGGAACGCCGTAATTGCTGTCGAACCGGCTGGCCGACACGCCCAGGAAGCCCCAGTCCCCCAGGTAGGACAGGCCGGCAGTCGCGCCCTTCTGGGTCAGATCGCTGTTATCGACCCGGCCCTTGGCCTCTTCCTCCTCCCCTTCATGCTCATGATCCTCCTCTTCGCGAAGGACCTTGGATTCCAGGAAGCCCGGCACTTTGTAGTCGTCCGCTTGGCGGTAGAACCCATCCAGATGCAGCACGAACGGCCCATCCAGCCGGGCATCAATGCCGGCGGCCAGGGACCGTTCATCGGCATTGCTGCCCACGCCGATGCGGGCAAAGCCATCAACCCCGTCCTTCGGTTCGGCAATCGGGATGCGGCCATCCAGGACGTTGATCACGCCGCCCACGGCGTTATTGCCGTACAGAAGCGTGACCGGACCACGCACCACCTCCACCCGCTTGGCGGTGGCCAGGTCCAGGGCCGGGGCATGATCGGGGCTGGTGCTGCTGGCATCGATGCTGCCGATACCGCCCGACAGTATGCGGATACGGTCGCCGCCCTGACCCCGGATGATGGGCCGCGACGCGCCTGACCCGAACGCCGTCTGCGACAGGCCCGGCAGCTTGTCCAGCGCCTCGCCCAGCGTGGTCGACAGCGCCCTGTCCAGCGCCTCACCCGACAGGCTGGACGTGCCTTGCAGGATATCGAACCGCTTGGCCCCGATGGGCGAGGCGGTGACGATGATCTCCTCCACCCGGTCATGGGCCGAACTGTCCGCCGTGGGTGCCTGTTGCGCCATGGCGGGCGCTGCCGCCACCGCGCTGCCTATCACCGCCGCCACCAGCCAAACAAGCGCCTTGTCCGTCCGCATTGCTGAACCCTCAATTCAAATACGTTATAACGTAACGGTTGATAGTCGCGTTGGCGGCGGTGGGTCAAGCCTTGATACAGGGCGGTCTTGTCGCAGGGTGGGCGAATGGTGCCCTGGGTGAATATCACCCTGCCACCAGCAGCCCCATCCCCACCACCAGCCCCGCGGCAATCAAGGCGCTGATGGCGTAGAGCGCCATGCCGGCGCGCAGGTCGCGCGGCGTGGCCCTCGCGCGGCCATTGCCCAGCCAGGGCTCCTTGACCACCCTGTCCCCTTCCCGCCGGGGGCCGGCGACCGACAGGTCCAGAACGCCGGCAAAGGCGGCGATGGGCAGGGCGTCGGCCCCCATCGGGTGCCCCTTGGCCCCGCGCACATCGCGCAGGCCCGACGCCGCACGGGCGCGCGGCACGAAGGACGCCGCCAGCAACAATACCAGGGCCGCGATCAGGGCGGCCGGAAACCCAACCCAGGAGGTCAACCGCCGGGCCAGCGCCCCAAACCGGGCATGGCGCGGCGTGTCATGGCCGATGATGCGCGCCGTCCCATCCAACGCCGCCCAGACCAGCAGGCCCGCCAGCCCAAACAGGGCATAGAACAAAGCCGGCGCCACCACGCCGTGAGTCAGGGCACGCGCCGCCCCCTCCGCCCCGGCCCGCACGATGCCGTGATCGTCCAGGCTCCAGAGTTGCCGGTCGGTCAGGGGGCCAACGGCCTGACGTGCCGCCTCCGTCTCCCCCGCCTCCAGCGCCGATACCGTGCGTGACATGGCACCCCAGGGCAGGCGCAGCGTCAGGCAGCGCACCAGGATGATCAATTCCAGAAAGCCCCCCGCCGGCACATGCCGCACCAGGACCGACAGGCAGAACCCAACCAGGATGCCCAGCGCCAGCAGCAGGATTGTGACCAGAGAGCCGCGCGCCCCGCGCACCCCGTCCGTCCGGTCGATCCGGTTCAGCCGCCGGTCGAACTGCACCACCGCGCGCGCCACCAGATCGGCCGGCCCCGGTAAAAACCGGCGCAGTAATGGGCTGTCACCGATGCAGGCATCGACGATCAGGGCAATGACCAGCAGCAGCAGGGTATCAACCCCACCGGAATAGGGCAGCAGCATGGGGCTATATCCACGCGGGACAAAGGTGGGCCATGGTTAACCGGTGGCCCAGCGCGGCGGAAGCGGAATCGTCGCGCGAATTAAGCCTTCCCCACCTTCGGCCACGTAATGGCATCCACCGCCCCGCATTCATCACACACGGCGTGCCAGTCGCTATGGCTGGTGCCGCAACTGGTACAGCGCCAGCGGGGATCGGCAGGCGCCGACATGGCCTGGTTCAGGAAGGCCTGGACCTCCGGCCCCTCACCCTTTTCCGCCCGCGCCACATCGGCCAGCCGGCGATAGGCGCGGGTGGTCGGGGCCAGTTCGCGAACCTTGTCGAGATGCGACCGCGCCACACCCCAAAGCTTGGCGTTGATTGCCGCCTCGGCCAGGGCGAAATGCGCGTCCGCCTGACCGGGCTTCAACGCCACCAGCGCCTCATAGCGCTTGACCAGCGTCAGCGGGTTCTGGTCCGCCGACGCCTCGCCCCAGACCTTGGCCAGATCGGGGTGCGGCGATTGCCGCCACGCCTGTTCCAGCACCTTCACGGCCTTGGCATGTTTGCCCGCCTTGGCCAGCAGGCGCGCCAGCAGCGTTGCCGCCGGCACCCGTGCGGGGTCCAGATCGAACGCTGCCTGGGCCGATTGCAGGGCCTGATCGGGCCGCCCCGTGGCCATGGCCTTGCGCGCCTCTTCAATCAGCAGGGCGGCGCGGCGATGGCCGGCATCATCCTTGGGCAGGGCTTTGACCTTCTGCGCCTTGACCAGGGCGGCATCGGCTTCCAGCCAGTTGCCACCGCCTGCCTCCAGCTCCGCCAGCGCCTTGGCCGGCCAGTCGGCCTTGGGCCGCAATTCCAGCGCGCGGCGGGCATGGTCCAGGGCTGCCGGGCGGTCCCCCCGCTCCATGGCCTGGGTCAGCAGGGCACGCCGTGCCGCCAACTCCGTCGCGGGCTTGCTCAGCATGGCCTTGTAGGCCGACGCCGACGCCACCGCATCGCCGCGTAACTCTGCGGCACGGGCCGACAGCGGCAGGGTCAGCGACGGTTCACGCAGCAGCTTTTCTGCGGCCTTCGCGGATTTGGTGGCAATGTCGGCATCACCCGCCGATGCCGCGACCCAGCCCTGGGCCAGGGCACGGAACCCACCCTCACGCCGGCGCGCATTGCGGCTGCGGCCAAAGGCGCCCGGCCCGTTGCGCAGGATGCGCCACAGCCGTGCGATGCTGGCGGCAATCCAGGCGGCCAGCAGGACCAGGATGGCGCCGATGCCCACCGGCATCTCCACCACATGCTCCAGCCATTCAATCGTCACCCGGCCCGGACGCTGCGCCAGCCAGACGGCAGCCGCCACCAGAATGCCGATCTTCAGGAAGAATATCAGGGATTTACGCATCAGCGGTTCTCCCCGTCCCTGGCCCCGTTCCCGGCATCCGCCTTGCCGGGACCCGCCATGCGGGCCAGCGACATGTCGGCCAGGGTGGCGGCGGCGGCTTCTGCCGCCATACGCGCCTCGGCCAGTTTCAGCCATTCTACGGCGGGACCGGCGGCATGGGCCGGCAACCGCTCCATCTCCTCCACCGCGCGCGGCAGGTCATTGGCCAGCATCGCTGCCTCGGCACGGGCCAGAACCGCATCGGCATTGTCGCCCGCCACCTCGCCAGAGGCGCGGCGGAAGGTGATGATGCTGGTCAGGCGGCCCAGGACACGGTCGGTCCAATCCGCCCCTTCCCGGTCGCGGTCGGCGCGCAAGACGGCGGGTGCCAGCAGGCGGAACTTCTCCCGCAGCTCGATATCCCCCGCCAAGCCAGTTTCCGCCGATGCCGACAGGGGCGCCAGCAGATCCAGAAGCGCGGTATCGTTGGCGGCCAGCGCCTGCGCCGACCGCAATTCCCGCGCATAGGGGCGCCCACCGCTGAGCGCTGCCTGCAACTGCCCCACGGCGATGATCAGCGCCTCGCCCACAGCGCCCATCTGCCGGCGGGTTTCCAGCATGGTTAGGCGCGGGATCACCTCCGCCGACACTTCTTCCAGCGTCTGCACGCGGTGGGTCAGGGGGGCCAAGTCAACCGTCTCTGTCTTGCGATCTTCCAGGGCGGCGATGCGGTCGGCCAGCGCCTCAGTGGCGGAGATATCAACCCCACCCTGCGGCCCTTGTTCCGCCGGCACCTGCACCGTCTCCCGGGCAACAATGGTTGTGTCCCCCGACAGGCGGCGTTCAAGTGCGTCCTGGCGCTTCGACAGGGTCTCCAGCGACGCGCGCAGCGCCTGCTGCTCCGTCTCCACGGCATTAAGGCGCTGGGCCAGCGGCGACAGGTCAGCCACGGCAGGCGGCGGTGCATTCAGGTCGCGCCAGAAGCCATAGCCCGACAGACCCGCAGCCCCCAGCGCCAGCAGCAAGGCCGTCCCGCCCAGAAGGCCGCCGCCGCCACTGCGCTTGGCCGCCACCGGCGCCGGGTTCACCTTGGGTGCTGCGGGCTTTGCGTCCTGCTTCTGGGCACTGGCTGCGATTTCGCGTTCCAGATCGGCCAGGCTGGGGCTATTGCCCGTCTTGTCACTGTCGCTCATTCCTCAACTCCCCTTCACCGCCGGCAGCAGGGCCAGCAGGCTGGCCGCATCGGGCTGCACCGCCACACGGGTCTGGCTGAAACCGAACCCCTGGGCGGCGCGCGCAACCGCAGCCGAAATGCACAGGGCCGTCAGACCGCCCATGGGCGCCGACAACCCGGCCTTTTGTGCCAACCTAACAAACACGCTGGCCGTACGCGGCGAAAAAAGCGCCACATAGGCTACCTGTCCGTCACGCAGGGCCGTCACCGCTGCGTCGGGCAGGTCATCCACCGGCACCGCACGATAGGCGGTAATCCTTGTGACAACAACGTCAGCGGGTGAAAGTTCCCCCGCGACATCCTCACCCGACAGGTGCAGAACCCGTGGCCCCCGGCCCGACAACAGGCGGGAAAGGGAGATCACATCCCCACCGGCGGCATAGACCTCCTGGAAGCCCAGTTCCCGCGCCAGCGACGCCGTCCGTTCACCGACAGCATAAAGCGGCAATACGCGCTCCGCACTGCGGGCGGCCAGTTCCCGCAGGCCATTGGCGGAGGTGACGGCAACAGCGTCAAAGCCTTTCAGGTCAAGGGGCGGTCCCGGCACGGGCTGGATGGTCAGAAGCGGAGCCATTACGGGAACGTAGCCCAGCGCCTTCAACGCCGCTTCTGTTTCCGCCGCCCCCGGCTCTGGCCGTGTGACCAGGACGCCCGTCACACCACCGGCCCGTCAGGGTTGATCCCGGCAAAGAAGGCGGCGGGCAGCTTGGATTTCAGCTCCTCCCCCGCGTCAATGCCCATGGCCAGCGCGTCGGCCTTGTTGCCGGCGCGACCCGTCATGAACCATTGCTGTCCATCAGGCCGGATGACCAACGCCTTCAACGACATGGCGTCACCATTGATCAGGGCCAGGGCCGCGATGGGCGTGCGGCACGACCCGTCCAGTGTGGCCAGCACACCGCGTTCGGCCGTGACCCGCAATTCCGTTTCGGCACAGTTCAACGCACGAACATAGGCATTGGTGCGGTCATCGCCAATGCGGGTTTCAATGCCGATGGCGCCCTGCGCCACCGCCGGCAGCATCTGTTCTTCCGACAGCACGCCCGTGGCCTTGTCCACCAGACCCAGCCGGTTCAACCCCGCCATGGCCAGCAGGGTGGCATCAACCAGCCCTTCTTCCAGCTTACGCAGCCGCGTCTGCACATTGCCGCGCAGGGCCGCGATCCGCAGGTCGGGCCGGCGCATCAGGACGATGGCCTGCCGGCGCAGGCTGGCCGTGCCGACCAGCGCACCTTCGGGCAACTCGTCCAGGCTGGCGGCCTTGGGGCTGAACCAGGCGTCGCGATGATCCTCGCGCGGCAGATAGCAGATGATGTCCAACCCGTCGGGCAGGGCTGTCGGCACATCCTTCATGGAATGCACCGCCAGATCGACGGAGCCATCCAGCAGCGCCTGCTCGATCTCCTTGGTGAACAGCCCCTTGCCGCCCGCCGCACTCAGCGTGCGGTCCAGGATGCGGTCGCCTTCAGTCTTGAAGGTGACGATCTCGACCGCCCCCGCCTCCGCCAGTTCCGGGAAGGCGGCGGCCAGACGGTCGCGGGTCTCAATGGCCTGCGCCAACGCCAAGGGGCTGCCGCGCGTGCCGATGCGGAGAAGAGCTTTCATACCTCTCTCAATACCGCTTTCGGGGCCTCGGGGGAAGCGGCCCGATGCAAACTCCGTTAACCTTTATCTGCCGCCTGCGCCACCGCGCGCTGATAGGCCGGGCGGGCCTGGATGGCGGACAGCAGGCGCGTGATGTTGGGGTGGGTGGCCGCCGTCACGCCGGCGCGCATCACCGACACTTCCAGCGGGAAGCTCATCATGATGTCGGCGGCGCTGAATTCCGCACCAGCCAGCCAGGGGGAACGCCCCGCCTCCTTCTCCACATAATCCAGATGCAGGTTCACCTGCTCCTTGACCATGCCCCGGATGGGCAGGGCCAGCAGGCCCATCTTGTCGGAAATCAGCTTCAGCAGAAGCTGCGGCATCAGGGAGCCTTCGGCGTAATGCATCCAGTAGCGATAGCGCCAGTGGGCCTCGGCATTATCGGCGCCAGGGGCCAGATGCGGGCCGTGATGGGCCAGCAGATATTCGATGATCAGGCCAGTTTCCACCAGCACCTTGCCGTCCACCTTCACCATGGGCAGCTTGCCCAGCGGGTGCAGGTCGCGCAAGCTGATGGGGGCGCGCATGGTCTTCTTATTGCGGCGATGGCGCACAATCTCATACGGCACCCCCAGTTCCTCCAGCAGCCAGATGACGCGCAGCGACCGGGAGATGTTCAGGTGGTGAACGCGGATCATGGCTTGGCTCCTGTGGAACGGGTCATGCGGGAATAGCACGGGCGTGCGGTTTGTCAATCAACACGGCTTCCCTGCCCGCCATATTCGCAGCCGCCATGGCTGCAATGTCCCGCCGCCCTTGCCGCCGGGCCGGCGGACGCTTAGGTTCTGCCCCCATGAAAGTCCTTGGCATCGAAACCAGTTGTGATGAAACCGCCGCCGCCATCGTCGAAGATGAGGGCGAGGGGCCGGGCCGCGTCCTGTCCAATGTGGTGTTGAGCCAGTTGGACGATCACCGCCCCTATGGCGGCGTGGTGCCGGAGATCGCGGCCCGCGCGCATTTACAGCATCTGGACCGGCTGGTGCGTCAGGCCCTGGACGAGGCCGGGCTGGGCCTGTCGGACCTGGACGGCATTGCCGCCACGGCGGGACCGGGCCTGATCGGCGGGGTGATGGTGGGGGTGATGACGGCCAAGGCCATGGCCGCGGTCACAAACCTGCCCTTCATGGCCGTCAACCATCTGGAAGGCCACGCCCTGACGGCGCGTCTGACGCATGGGGTGACGTTCCCCTTCCTGCTGCTGCTGGTCTCGGGCGGCCATTGTCAGTTGCTGGCGGTAGAGGGCGTGGGACGGTATCGCCGTCTGGGCACCACCATCGATGATGCGGTGGGGGAGGCGTTTGACAAATCCGCCAAGATCATGGGCCTGGGCTATCCCGGCGGCCCGCTGATGGAAAAGGCGGCTTCGGGAGCGACCGATCCTGGCCGCTTCGACCTGCCGGTGCCCATGAAAGGCCGGCCCGATTGTGATTTCAGCTTTTCCGGCCTGAAGACTGCCGTGCGGCGGCATGTGGAAAATCTGGGCGGCACCCTGTTGGATGCCGACCGCGCCGATCTGGCCGCATCGTTCCACCAGGCCGTGGGCGACAGTCTGATCGACCGTTGCACCAAGGCGCTGAAATACTTCAAGGCGGAGTTCCCGGAGGGCAAGACCCTGGTGGTCGCCGGCGGGGTCGCCGCCAATCAGGTGCTGCGCGCCCGCCTGACCGACCTGTGCCGCCGTCACAAGTTCGATTTCGTGGCGCCGCCACTGGCTCTGTGTACCGACAATGGTGCCATGATCGCCTGGGCCGGTCTGGAACGGCTGCGCCTGGGCCTGACTGACGGTTTGGACTTCGCCCCCCGCCCCCGCTGGCCGCTGGACCCAAATGCCAAGGCGGCACCCTTTGCGGGGGTGAAGGCGTAAACCAAGAGCCATGTATCATGGCTCTTAGTATTCTTCATGTTCCCTCAAGCGCCGGGCGGCGGCCTCCAAGGGGCATGTGACACGCCCCTTGGCATAGCCGCCCTCACCCCATTCCGCCTCAATCCAGGAAATACCGGTCCAGCGCCTTCAGATCGGCATCCAGCTCATAAACGATGGGCTTGCCGGTCGGGATTTCGAACTGCACGATCTCGTCATCGCCCATGCCGGACAGATACTTGACCAGACCGCGCAGGCTGTTGCCATGGGCGGCGACCAGCACACGCTTGCCGGCCTTCACCTGCGGAGCGATCACGTTGGTCCAGTAGGGGACCACGCGCGCCACGCAATCCTTCAGGCTTTCGGTGCGCGGCAGCTGTTCCTTGGACAGGTCGGCATAGCGCGGATCGGCATCGGGCAGACGCTCATCATCCTCGGCCAGGACCGGCGGGGCGATGTCGTAGGAACGGCGCCAGATCTTGACCTGATCGGCGCCATGCTTGGCCGCTGTCTCGGTCTTGTTCAGGCCCTGCAGGCCGCCATAATGGCGCTCGTTCAGCTGCCAGCTCTTGAACTGCGGCACCCAGATACGGTCCATGGCTTCCAGCGCCAGGTTGCTGGTCTTGATGGCGCGCTTCAGGACGGACGTGTGGCAGATATCGAAATCCAGGCCCGCCGCCTTCAGCTTGACGCCGGCCTCCTTGGCCTCCTCCACGCCCTGCGGCGACAGGTCCACATCGGTCCAGCCCGTGAACAGGTCCAACTGGTTCCACACGCTCTGACCATGGCGGATCAGGACAAGCTTCGTCATCTCCCACATTCCCTTATGCATGGCCCCGATACCGGGGCGTTATCGATGCTGGCCAGCGTCCTACCATATGGCACCACCCGGACCAAGGTCTGTTCCAGGGGGAACGGAAAGGTGATGGCGGCGCCGCGCCCGAAAACAAAAACGGCGGCCACTGGGGCCGCCGCTTCGTTCGCTCTTCTACAATCAATCCGCCGGGCCGATATGCCCGTCGCGGATCATCACTTCGGCGATCTGTACCGCGTTCAGCGCCGCACCCTTGCGCAGATTGTCGGCCACGATCCACAGGTTCAGACCGTTTTCGACGGTGCTGTCCTCACGGATACGGCTGATGAAGACATTATCCTCACCAGCGATTTCGACGGGGGTGACATAGCCTTCGTCCACGCGATGGTCGACAACGGAGATACCGGGGGCGGCGCGCAGGGCCTTGCGGGCCTCGTCGGCGGTGATCGGGTTCTCGAACTCGATATTCACCGATTCCGAATGGCCGATGAACACGGGCACGCGCACGGCGGTGGCCGACACCTTGATGGACGGGTCGAGGATTTTCTTGGTCTCAACCACCATCTTCCACTCTTCCTTCGTCATGCCATCGTCCATGAAGCTGTCGATATGCGGGATGACGTTGAAGGCGATCTGCTTGGTGAACTTCTTCTTTTCCACCGGATCGTTGACATAGATGGCACGGGTCTGGGTGAACAGCTCGTCCATCGCCTCCTTGCCGCCGCCCGACACGGACTGATAGGTGGAGACGACGACGCGGCGGATCTTGGCCAGATCATGCAGCGGCTTCAGCGCTACCACCATCTGAATGGTGGAGCAGTTGGGATTGGCGATAATGCCCTTCTTGCGCCAGCCGGACAGGTGATGCGGATTGACCTCCGGCACCACCAGCGGGACATCGGGGTCCATGCGGAAATGGCTGGTATTGTCGATGACGCAGGCGCCGGCGGCAGCGGCCTTGGGCGCAAACTGGGCCGAAATCTTCGCACCCGGCGAAGACAGGACGAAATCGGTGCCGGCAAAATCGAAGGTGGCGAGGTCGCGGACCTTCAGCACCTGATCCTCGCCAAACGACACTTCATGGCCGGCGGAACGTTCAGAAGCCAGCGCGACCACTTCCGACACGGGGAAATTCCGGTCAGCCAGCGTCTGCAGGATTTCCCGGCCGACATTGCCTGTGGCGCCAACGACAGCGACCTTGTAACCCATTTTCCCGGCCCTCAAATCAGTAGGATGAAACAGCGGGGCGACGGCGCAACATCCGGCACCTTGACAAGCCCCGACGAACGCTTTGACTTATGCGTTGGGCAGCAAGATGGCAAGAAAATGACCTAAGCGCCCATGTGGCGGGAGGATTGCACCCATGGCACAGCGTGAATACCAGACGTTCGAGGCCTTCTGGCCCTTCTATCTGCGCGAACATTCCAAGAAGGTGACGCGCGGGTTCCACTATGTCGGCAGCGCCATTGCGCTGGGTTTCCTGGCGACATTCGGCGCCACCATGGACCCGCTCTGGCTGATCGGCATGCCTCTGTCGGGCTATTTCTTTGCCTGGCTGTCCCACGCGCTGGTGGAGCATAACAAGCCCGCCACCTTCACCTATCCGCTCTGGTCGCTGATTGCCGATTACCGGATGTTCTTTCTGTTTGTGGCGGGTCGGTTGGGGCCGGAATTGCGCCGGGCCGGGATTGATGGTTAATTCCCACTGACCTTTTCCGAACCAGCCCCAAGGAACGCGCGCGTGCCGTCCATTCAGGAGATCATCGCCCAGTCCATCAAGGACGCCGACAAGTCCTTCTTCAATGAGGATTACATGAAGCAGGCGAAATCGGTGGTCGATGCCCTGCGCAAATCCGGGCTGGAGGTGGTGCCGGTGAAACCGCCGGAGGAACTGGTCACCTACGCGTCAGAGAACATCCCGCTGGGCCGCTTGCGACCCACGGACTTCATCCGCACCATGTATTCTACCATGGTGGCCAACGCCCGCAAATTCGTCAGCTAAAACCAAGGGTCACCATGATGACCCTTGGCCCGGAGGCGACTGATGGCGCAAAATTGACAACGCTGTTTTGCGACTGCGAAGCAAAACGAAAAGCTGTGGATATGATCCTTTTGCGCTCATACTTTGGTGTGCAAGCCGGAAAACCTCTGGCATAGTGCGACAGGGCTTTCTAAGCCCATCCCATACCAGCGATAGGGAAGGCAGCGCAGGCTTGACGGCGGAAGCGGCACAACCGGCGGAACCGACATGGCGACGCCCCTCGACAGAGGAGCTGCTGGAAGCCCTGCGCCGCCACGTCAAGCTGATGGAGGGCCGCATCGGCGGCCAGCGTGCCATTTTCGTGCTGTGTGATCTGCGCGGCGTTAACCTGTCCAATATGGACCTGCGCAGCGCGGAACTGACCGGGTCGCGCTTCGATCAGGCGCAGATGGTGAAGACGCGGCTGACGGGGGCGAACCTGTTCGCTGCCGACCTGCGGCTGGCGAATTTGCAGCAGGCGGACCTGTCCAAGGCCGACATGCGCGGCATCACCATGCGCGGCGCAGATCTGACCAAGGCCAAGCTGCGCGACACCGATGTGCGAGAGGCGGTTCTGGCTGTCTATCGCGGCGGCAAGCCGCTGCCCCAGGCCTTTGACGGGCGCATCCCCAATCTGGCCGCCGTCATCGCCAACAATGCCGACTTCTCCGGTTCCAAGATGAACGGGGCCATTACGCTGAAGGCCGATTTCACCGATGCCAATCTGCGCCATGTCGATCTGCGCGGCGCCGATCTGCGTGGGGCCAATTTCAAGGGCGCCATGCTGGACGGCGCCAATCTTCAGGGCGCACAATTGCAGGAGGCGGATTTCGCCGGCGCCGTCCTGACCGACGCCATCCTGCGCGATGCGCTGGCCGAAGGGGCGAATTTCCGGGGCGCCATTCTGGACCCCCATGCGATGAACGACCTGAAGCGCACGGGCGCGCTGCTGCCCGGCACCATGGACGGGGCGGAACCGATAGAGGTGCTGCTGGCCGCCCATGCCGATTGGGTGGTGACGGCGGGGCGCAGCGGCAAGCGCGCTGATTTCAGCGGCCGCGACCTGATGGGCCTGGACATGCGCGGCCGCAATGTCACGGCGGCGAAGCTGCCCTATGCGCTGGCCCGCCGGTCCCTATGGACCAACGCCTGTATGGTGATGGCCGACCTGGAATGCACTGACATGCGCGATACCCAGATGGGCAGCGCTGATCTGCGCGGCGCCAATCTGGAACGCGCCCATCTGGGCGGGGCCTTCTTGCAGGGGGCCAACCTGACACCGCTGGTCAGCGCCGACATGCCTGACCGCCGCTGGCCCACCCGCCTGTCCGGTGCACGGTTTCAGGGGGCTGACCTACGGAATGCTGACCTGCGGGGGGCCATCGCACGGGGCACGGACTTTACCGGTGCTGACCTGCGCGGGGCCAAACTGGACGGGGCCGACCTTGAAGGTGCCACCTTCGCCCAGGCGCGGCATGACTGAGGGGCCTGTCATCCTGCCCTTCGCGGAAAGACAGGGTGACAGGCCCTTTCATGCTACTCAGTTCCCGGCCCATTGCGTCGGGTCGGTCGGGTTAACCAGCGGCACCCAGCACAGGGCGACCGATGGCTGCGCGAAGACGTAGTTGAAGGTCACATTATACGACCATCCCTTCGGCACGGGCAGAACGGCGCTGTTGCACCCAAGCCAGGTATTGGCACCGGGATAGAAATTGATCGACGCAGCCGCCATGGTCGCATCCGTCCCCAGCGCCGTGCCCGCTGGCCCCATCTCGATCGCTCCGAATCCGATGGTCTGATCGCATGACCTTCCATCAATCAGCAGGATGAGGAACCCGTCGGTCTGCACATTCTGCACGGTCAGGGGCAACTGGCTGGGCTGCGTCTGGCCATAGGCCAGCATCTGCTGCGCCGGCTGGAAGGAAAGCACTCCCGACAGAGGCGTCCATTGCGCCGCATAGGTGACGTCGCCGAAGGTGGTGTCGCAGGTCACCGTGAAGGTTTCGCCATTGCAGATGGGAACCAGCACGCTTTCCTGCGGGTAATGCACATCGTCGCCGGGATAATAATGGATGGAGGCCGCCCCCCGCAGCACGCTGCCAACCGTGACGGCGGCGGAACCGCGCGCACCACTGCCGCCACGGAGCAGTGATACCAGCAAGAAACCATCGCTGGCCGCCGTCTGGGTCAAGGGGGTGCCGGCAGATATTGTCAGGCTGCTGGACGCGCCCAGAACAGCGCCCCCGCCATCCGCCTGGCCCAGGGCGAAGCGCTGGAACAGGCTCTCCGGCGCGGTGCCGAAGGTCGTGGTCTGCGCCAGTTCCGCCCGCAACCCTTTCTGCACCGGCAGCGCCAGACTGGCCGTGTTGGCATAGCGCTGGTCCTGGTCATAAAGATGGCCGGAGGCATAGGCGCAGGGCACCGCCATGCCATCCGCCGGACCAACAGAGCCGGTGGTGTAGCCACGCGCACCATTCACGGCATAGTTGGTATAGGCCACGAGGATCGTGTCCACATCATACTGGTTCAATGTCGATGCCGCGACAGGGTCGGGCGTGCTGATATGCGGCGTATTCAGATAAACCCGCGCGGCGGCGTCCATCGTCGCGGCCTTGGCGGTGGCATCCGGCCCGGTGATCAGCGCCGACAAGGGCAGGATCACCGGTGACAGCCCGGCCGTGCCCAGGCCCAGCAGCAGCACGGGATTATCATAGCAGGAGGGGAAGAACGCCGCCGGCTTGTCCGGCTGATAGGTGCCGCCAACCGCGCTGGTGGTGGATGACATGTCGTTCTGATACTGGTCCAGCCATTGGCTTTCGTTGTAGCTGGTGCTGGCACTGCCCGTGACCTTGCCGATCTCCGTCTCGAACGAGCCGGAGATCGCGGCCTGAAGTTTCATATGGTCGGCGGTCTTGACGACGCTTTTGGAGATGGTGGTGGCCTTGGCCATGAACCCACCAAAGACGCCGGAAACCAGGAAGTAAGTCCCGTACTTCTGGAAAAAACCAGCATAGGCCTGATAATCGCTGCTGGACCCGATTGTGGCCGGCAGTGCCGCCAGATCGGCGGTGAAGCCAGGCGTCAGCGATGCCTGTGCCGCGCTGCAATCCCGCCGGACGCTGTAACATTGCTGGGTGGCGAAGGTCAGGAAATACTCCTTGGTCACGTCGCTGAAAAAGCTGGCACCATAGGTCAGGCTGCTGGAAAAGCTGCCGGAATATTTCTGACCATCCAACCCTGCCGACACCGACACAGAGAATGAATATTTGAAATCGGATACGGTTCTCATGAAATGTTCGGAATTACTGTAACCGAACTGCGTGCGCTCCAGAAAAACCACCCCGTCGGGGATGGAACAGGTGACGCCATTGAACTGGCCCTGGGCACCATTGGCGTAGGTCAGTTGAAAGATCGGCTGCGTCAGAAACGACGATTTCAGCGGATCAAAGCCATTTGTCAGATAGGCCGTACAGTTCGGCGGCGGCAGAGGATTAGGCAAAGCGGGAGCGGCCGCGGAAGCGGCTGAGGTTGCAACAGACATGGTTGTTCCTTTCCAACGGCAAAGACCAGAGGCGGCTTTGCTGCTTGAGTGCCGTGCGGATAAAGAAAAGCGGATCACATTCACATTCTGTGGATGTGCTAAACGACCGCCTTGTCATGAGACGGGAGGAAAGTAACATTAACTTTGCGTTAACGCAATCGGCTTTGCATTAAATGCATATGACTTTTAGTCGAGCCGCCTACAGGAGGCCTGCATTTCATGCAGAGTCAGCTCGCCTCACCCCAGCTTCGCATAGGCATAGTCATAGAGGTGCTGGAACCCCAGCCGCGCGTACAGCGCCAGGGCTGGCACATTGGCATCCCCGACCTGGAGATAGGCACCAACCGCCCCCTCCCCCACGGCGCGGGCCAGCATGTCGGCCATCAGACGGCGCGGCAGACCCTGCCCGCGCCGGTCCGGGCGGCAGGCGACCTTGTAAAATCCGGCCCATCCGCGATCCAGCACGCAAAGGCAGGCCGCAACCGGCTCCCCATCCTGCCACAGCATCGCAAAGCGTGGGCGGGCGGCGATGCCGTTCAGGATGGACAGCAGGGCCGGCATCTCCGCCTCAGGCACCGGGACCATGCGGCGATAGGCATCCATCCAGGCCTGATCCAACCGGTCCTGTACCCGCACTGCGGCATCCGGCGCCGCCGCGCTGATGTCCTCCAGCGGACGGAACAGCACCCGACTCTGGCTGGCGATACCGTAACCCCGCTCCGCCAGCTGGGCAGCCAGATCGGGCGGTGACAGGGGTGTCAGTCGGAATTGCGGGGGCAGTCCTTGGCGGCGATATTCCGCCTCCACCATGTCGATGGTGTCATCGTCAATGGCGCTCATCGGCACCATTGCATTGGCGGAATTGGCGCGCCCCGTATGCCCTGCCGCGAAGTACAGCGCCCAGCCCTTATGGATGATGCGGCGCGGTGCCGGCCATGCCGTCATCGACAAATCTTCCAAAAGGGCGATATCGCTAATGCGATCGGGCGACAGCATGAAATGACGTCCTTCGGGCGAAAACGGTCGATCAACATGCTGCCATGCTGAAAAACAGGCAGGCCATGCCAAGGTCGGGGGGCGGACACCACGAATACTGCACTGCCGAAGCGTTGACGAGACGGGGGGTTAGGCGTAAGTCACTTCGGCGATTTCTTTGTCTCATAAACCGCCGGTGGTCCCGCCACCGGACGTCAGCTCCCTTGGCGGGGGGAGGGCGTGGGCAAACCCCGGCCAGCACCAAGGACGAAAGAGAAATGACCGACACGCCTGCGGCCAAGCGGCAACGGCCCTTGTCCCCTCACCTGCAGGTCTACCGGCTGCCTTTGCCGGCCCTGACATCGATTGCCCACCGCATCACCGGCGTAGGGCTGACCGTTGGTACGCTGCTGCTGGTCTGGTGGCTCGTCGCCGCCGCCGCAGGTCCGGAAGCGTACGCCACGGCAAGCGGCTTCATCGCCTCGCCCATCGGCTTGTTGCTGATGTTCGGCTGGACGGCGGCCCTCTGGTACCATCTGCTGAACGGCCTGCGCCACCTGATCTGGGATGGCGCGAAGATGCTGACCCTGGAACAAAGCTATTCCAGCGCCAAGCTGGTCATCGGCGGCGCCGTCGTGGCGACCGTGGTGACCTGGGTCGTGGCGTTCGCGGTCTGACGGGGGACATGATGGCCAACGATACCAACAGCTTCCGCACGCCCATCGGCCGCGCTCGCGGTCTGGGTTCCGCCAAGACGGGCGCACAGGCCTGGCTGGGCTACCGCATCGCTTCCGCCGCACTCGCGGTGCTGACGATCCTGTTCATCATCCTGGTGATCAGCCTGATCGGCGCGCCGTATGAGCAGGTGGTCGCCACCTTCAAGCATCCGTGCCCGGTCATCCTGACCGTCCTGTTCCTGGGCTTCCTGTTTCATCATGCCGCATACGGTATGCAGGAAGTCTACGAGGACTATATCCACGGCAAGCTGGCGAAGGTTTTCGCCATCGGCGCCACCAAACTGGTGGCCCTGGCCCTGTTCCTCGCCGGCGCTTTTGCCGTCCTGAAGATCGCTTTCGGAGCCTGACATCATGGCGACCGCTTACAAGATCATCGACCACGAATATGACGTGGTTGTCGTCGGCGCCGGCGGCGCCGGCCTGCGCGCCACCTTCGGCATGGCCGAAAAGGGGCTGAAGACCGCCTGTATCACCAAGGTGTTCCCCACCCGCAGCCACACTGTGGCGGCGCAGGGCGGCATCTCGGCGGCCCTTGGCAACATGGGCGATGACGACTGGCGCTACCACATGTACGACACCGTCAAGGGGTCGGACTGGCTGGGCGACCAGGACGCCATCGAATACATGGTGCGCGAAGCCATCCCCGCCATCATCGAGCTGGAACATCAGGGTGTGCCCTTCTCGCGCACCGCTGAAGGCAAGATCTACCAGCGCGCCTTCGGTGGCATGACCACCGAATATGGCAAGGGTCAGGCTTACCGCACCTGTGCGGCAGCTGACCGTACCGGCCACGCCATGCTGCATACGCTGTATCAGCAGAGCCTGCGCCACCATGCCGAGTTCTTTATCGAGTATTTCGCCCTCGACCTGCTGATGGACGAGGAAGGCGTGTGCCGGGGCGTGCTGGCCTGGAACCTGGACGATGGCACCATCCATCGCTTCCGTGGTCACCAGACGGTTCTGGCCACCGGCGGCTATGGCCGCGCCTATTTCTCCGCCACCTCGGCCCATACCTGCACCGGCGACGGTGGCGGCATGGTGCTGCGCGCCGGCCTGCCGCTCCAGGATATGGAGTTCGTGCAGTTCCACCCGACCGGTATCTACGGCTCCGGCTGTCTGATCACCGAGGGTGCGCGCGGCGAAGGCGGGTACCTGACCAACAGTGCGGGTGAGCGCTTCATGGAGCGTTACGCCCCGTCCGCCAAGGACCTGGCCTCGCGCGACGTGGTCAGCCGGTCGATGACCATCGAAATCCGTGAAGGGCGCGGTGTCGGTCCCAACAAGGATCATATCCACCTGCATCTGGAACATCTGGCCCCGGAAGTCATCCATGCCCGCCTGCCCGGCATTGCCGAGAGCGCGCGCGTGTTTGCCGGCGTGGACGTGACGAAGGAGCCGATCCCGGTTCTGCCGACCGTTCACTACAATATGGGCGGCATCCCCACGAACTATCGTGGCGAGGTCATCCGTCCCACCGCCGACAATCCCGATCAGGTCGTTCCCGGCCTGATGGCGATTGGTGAGGCGGCCTGCGTGTCGGTGCATGGCGCCAACCGCCTGGGTTCCAACTCGCTGCTCGACCTCGTGGTGTTTGGCCGCTCTGCCGCCATCCGCGCCGCCGAGATCGTGCAGAAGGGCGCCCCGCACAAGACCATCTCCAACGACAGCACCGATAAGGCGCTGGCCCGTCTGGACAAGGCCCGCTTTGCCAAGGGCGGCACCCGCGTTGCCCATCTGCGTCTGGAGATGCAGAAGATCATGCAGAATAACTGCGCCGTGTTCCGCACTGGTGAGGTGCTGGACGAAGGCGTGGAGCTGATGAAGCAGGTCTGGGCCAAGCGCCCCGATGTGCAGGTCAGCGACACCTCGATGATCTGGAACAGCGATCTGGTGGAAGCGCTGGAACTGGACAATCTGATGTACCAGGCCGTCGCCACCATCAATTCCGGTGCCAACCGCAAGGAATCCCGTGGCGCCCATGCGCGTGAGGATTATAGCGAGCGTGACGACGAGAATTGGATGAAGCACACCACCGTCTGGGTGGATGAGACGGGCAAGTCGACCATCGATTACCGCCCGGTTCATCTCTACACCCTGACGAACGAGGTGGAAGTGTTCCCGCCGAAGAAGCGCGTCTACTAAGTCACGATCTGAGAGGGCTTCATCCATGGCTGAATTCTCCCTGCCCGCCAACTCGAAGGTCGTGCCCGGCAAGACCGTCAAGTCGGCTTCTGCGGATGCCAAGCGCACCCGCACCTTCCGCATCTATCGTTATGACCCTGACTCGGGCGAAAACCCGCGTGAGGACAAGTACGAGATCGACCTGGACAAGTGCGGTCCGATGGTTCTGGACGCGCTGATTCACATCAAGAACGATGTGGACAGCACGCTCACCTTCCGCCGTTCCTGCCGTGAGGGCATCTGCGGCTCCTGTGCGATGAATATCGACGGGCGCAACACGCTGGCCTGCCTGAAGCCGATTGACGAGGTGAAGGGCGACGTCAAGATCTACCCGCTGCCGCATCAGCCGGTAGTGAAGGACCTTGTCCCCGACCTGAACCAGAACTACGCGCAGTTGGCTTCCATCAAGCCCTGGCTGCAGACGCAGAGCACCGCCCCCTCGCGCGAACGGCTGCAAAGCCCGGAAGAGCGGGAAAAGCTGGACGGTCTCTACGAATGCATTCTGTGCTTCTGCTGCACGACGTCGTGCCCCAGCTACTGGTGGAATGGCGACCGCTATCTGGGTCCGGCGGTGCTGTTGCAGGCCTATCGCTTCATCGCCGACAGCCGCGATGAAATGACGGGTGAGCGTTTGGACGCGCTGGAAGACCCCTTCCGCCTCTATCGCTGCCACACGATCATGAACTGCACCCAGACCTGCCCCAAGGGTCTGAACCCCGCCAAGGCCATCGCCGAAATCAAGAAGCTGATGGCCGCCCGCGCCGCATAACGCTGCACGGATGGTTGGAAAGAATGAAGGCCGCCGGGATCACTCCCGGCGGCCTTTTTCATTCACTTAGTTCAGTTCGGCACAGCCTGCGTCAGCACGCCGTCCGTGATGGTGCAGCGCAGGGTCCGGCGCTGCGGTGCCTCGAATGCGTCCTTGCGGCTGGCCATGGTGAAGGGCTGCTGCACCGTCTGGACATTGCCATTGGTCGACAGTTCCGGCAGGTCGAAGGCGATGCGGTAGCGGTCGCCGAACGACCGGTCTACTTCCCGCCGGCAGATATCGGTGGCGGTGCGGGGCGCATGGTACTTGCCATGCTCATACTCCCCATCATTAACATTGATGGAACAGGCTCCCAGCAGCCCGCCGGCGGACAGGCCCAGAAAGGCGAACGCGGATGCACGGACCAGACGCGACATGAAAAATCCCCCCGTTGGATCGAAACCGGGGGATCATGGAAGCGTCGCCGGTAAGGGCGCAAGCCACGTTACCCCGGCGTTACGAATTGAATTCATTGCGAAATGGAAAGCATGCGGCACTGCGGAATTGTAACGCGATGGTGCCGGTCACCCCGCCTTGGCCCGCACCTTGAACGTCATGCCCAGCACCGCCGACATCTGGTGCAGATACTTCACATCCGCCTCGGTCCAGTCCTTGATCACGCCGCAATGTTCACAGCACAGCACGGCCACCGGGCTGGTTCCCTCCAGGATCACGAAATCCAGCAGGGAACGGATATCCAGCGGCGTGAAATAGATCTCGTCGAAGCAGGAGGTGGCGGGGTGATGCTCGGCATCCGGTGCCACGATCTTCAGGTCGCGCTTGATGGCGTCGAAATATTGCGGGAAATCGTCTTCCGACAGGGTGACTCCGCTGCTGAAGGTACCGTCGCGGCTGTCGAACAGGCACTGGCTGGTGATGGCGTCCTTCACGCCATTGAACAGCCAGATGGAGGCGCGGCTGGACCCGACATGCTCCACAATATCCTGACAGATGGCGCGATAAAGATCGTCCAGCGTGTCCGGGTTGGCACGAAAAGCGGTCAGGGCGGCGCGGGCGCGGTCCATGGTCTGTGTCCTTGATTGCTGCGTTGCATCAAGGTTAACAAGCGGCCTGACAAAACGCAGCCTATGCGGGCGTATAGGGCGTCACGCCCGCGCCGCCACCAGCCCCACAATATCAATCGACAGCACGACCTCGCCCGCCTGGTTCCACATCTCCCGGCGGAACTTCACGATGCCCCGCCCGCCTTTGCGCGACGGGGTAAGCTCCAGGATCGTGTCGGTCAGGGTCAACGCGTCCCCCGCCCTGACCGGCTTCTGGAATTTCAGCATCCAGTCAAACCCGCCCAGAAAGGCCCAGGGTTTGCCTTCCTTGGCCATCGTTTCATGACCCAGGATATAGGAAAGCGAGATCGTATAGCCGCCGCTGGCGATCAGGCCGCCGAAATGCGTCTGCGCCGCCGCCGCCTCATCCACATGGAAATCCCAGGGATCATAGCGGCGCGCATAGTCCAGCATCGCGTCGCGGTCGACGGTCAGGGTGCGTGACCGCTGCACCTCGCCCACGGCCAGATCGTCGAAATAGGTGCGATGATCGGTCACGATGCGGCGGCGTCCCCGCCATCTTCGGCCCGCTGATGCTTCATGATCACCGGGATCTGGGCCATGGAGAAGATCAAGGACAGCGGCATGATGCCGAAGACCTTGAAATTCACCCACATTTCCGTGCCAAAATTGCGCCACACAATCTCGTTCAGCACGGCCAGCAACAGGAAGAACCAGGCCCAGCGGACGGTCAGGATACGCCAGCCTTCATCCGTCAGGTCCAGGGCTGCCCCCAGCACCACCTTCAACAGGTTGCGCTTTAACGCCATCCCCACGAACAAAGTGGCGGATAGCAGCAGATTGACCACCGTCGGCTTGATCTTAATGAACAGCTCATCATTCAGCCACAGCGTCAGTCCGCCAAAGACCAGCACGAAGAAGCACCCCACCAGCGGCATCACCGGCAGGCGGCGTTCCAGCAGCCAGTTGACGGTCAGCGCCACCGTGGTAGCGACCATGAAGACGCCCGTGCCGGCCATCAGGCCGTAACGGGTGTTGATGACGAAGAACAGGGCCAGGGGACCTGCTTCGAGGGCGAGTTTCAGCAGCGGATTCATAAAGCAAAGCATGTACCCGGAACCGCGTCGCCACGCCAGTCCCGGTTTCTGCTGCCCTGCGGCGAAACATCGCTTCCCCCGCGCCGCCGGAACGGGTAAAGGCGAGGTGTCAGCAGCACATGACGCGGGGGAGAAGGCCGATGATACGCGCCTACCGCATGATCGAGGGTCGAAACGAACCGCTGGACGGTGTGCCGTCGGTGGAAGCCTTGCGACAGGCCTGCTGGATCGACCTCAACGCCCCCAGCACCGCCGACCGGCAACTGGTGGAACAGACCTTCGGGATCGAGCTTCCGACGCGCGAAGAGATGCGGGAGATTGAGCTGTCCAGCCGCGTTTATCGCGAGGCGGGCGGCGCCTTCATGACCGCCACGGTCCTGTGCCGCGCCGATGCACCCGTGCCGGAAACCATGGATATCACCTTCGTCCTGACGGGCGATACCCTGATCACCCTGCGCTTTGACGACCCCAAGCCCTTCTATGGCTTCCACAATCAGGTGACGAAGCAGGGTGTGCGGCTGGATAACGGCATCTCCAGTTTCCTGGCGCTGCTGGATGCCATCCTGGACCGGATCGCCGACGTGCTGGAGGGGGCGGGCCGCGACGTGACGGCGGTGGCCCGCGAACTGCTGATCGAGGGGCATCAGGGCCATCTGAATTCCGATCAGCAGCATCTGCTGCTGAAACGCATCGCCCGCGCCCACGACCTGACGGCCAAGGCGCGCGAAAGCCTGGTCACGCTGACCCGCATCATCGCCTTTACCGGCACGGTGCGCGAACTGGCCAACGAAAAAACCCTGCGGGCGCGCCTGAAGACGCTGAGCCAGGATGCACAGTCGCTGGCCGATTACACCGCCTTCCTCTCCTCCAACATCGCGTTTCAGCTGGATGCGCTGCTGGGTGTGGTGGGGATTGAGCAGAACAACATCGTGAAGATTTTCTCGGTCGCGGCGGTGGTGTTCCTGCCGCCGACCCTGGTGGCCAGCATCTATGGCATGAACTTCCATTTCATGCCGGAACTGGACTGGCCCTATGGCTATCCGCTGGCCATCGCCCTGATGATCATCTCGGTGATCGTGCCGTTCCTGTATTTCAAGCGGCGGGGCTGGTTGTAACCCTCACGCCGCCGCTTGCTTGCCCAGGAACGCCTCATGCGTGGGCATGCTGTCCGCCGCCTGCCGGATGCGCGCCCGCATCGTTGCCATCCGCTCCCGCACCGCCGGCAACGGGTGCAGATCGACCAGCGGGTCATAGGTTTCCGGCATGATCCCCTGCCCGATCATCACCGCGATCCAGCTTGTATCGGTGAACAGGGCGCGGGCCCGCGTCGATACCCGCCCCCGCCGGCGGAAAAGCTCAATCCGGCTTTTCAGGCTGTCGGGGATGTCCATGGTCCGGCAATGGTTCCAGAAGCTGCTGTCCGACCGTTCCGTCACATGATAGTGCAGGATCAGGAAGTCGCGCACTGCCTCGAACTCCCCCTGCGCCAGGGCGTTATATTCACGCACCTCCGCCCCATCAATCTGGCGACCGGGGAAGAAATCCAGCAGCTTGGTGATGCCCGTCTGGATCAGGTGGATCGACGTGCTTTCCAGCGGCTCCAGGAACCCCGACGCCAGACCCAGCGACAGGCAGTTCTTCACCCAGGCCTGCTTACGCCGTCCGGTAACAAAGCGCAGCAGCTTCGGTTCGGCCAGCGCCTGCCCGTCAATATTGGCCAGCAGCACCTCACGCGCTTGCTCCTCGCTGACATGGGCGCTGCTGAAGACATGGCCGTTGCCCACCCGGTGGCGCAGCGGGATGCGCCATTGCCACCCGGCTTCCCGCGCGGTGGAGCGGGTGAAGGGCGTAATGCGCCCATCGCCCGATGATGGTACCGCCCAGGCCCGGTCACAGGGCAGCCAGTGCGTCCAATCCTCATACCCGGCCTTCAGCGCCTTTTCGATCAGCAGTCCCGTGAAGCCGGTGCAGTCGATGAAGAAATCCGCTGCCAGCCGCTCCCCGCCATCACAGATCACCGCCTCGACAAACCCGTCCTCCCCGCGCAGCGCCACATCCACCACCTTGCGGTCCAGGCGGATAACGCCCAGCCGTTCGGCATAGCGGCGCAGATAGTCGGCATAGAGGCTGGCATCGAAATGATAGGCGGAACCGACCACCGACATGATGTTGCGCGGATCGGTGACGGGCGCCATATAGCGGCCCTGTTCCGCCATAATGGTACAGAGCGAGTAATCCTCCAGCCGCCCACCCTCGCCCATCGCGTTCAGGCGCAGCCAGTACTGATGCGTGTAATTGGCATCCAGACTGGCGCCATGCACCCCGAACGGATGGAAATAGGAATGGTTCAGCCGGGTCCAGTCACGAAATTCAATGCCCAGCTTATAGGTGCCCTGGGTGTGGCGCAGGAAATCCGCCTCATCCAGGCCCAGCATATGGTTGAAGCCGCGAATGGCGGGGATGGTCGCCTCACCCACCCCGACAGTGCCGATGGCGCTGCTTTCCACCAACTGGATGCGCGTATGGCGCCCGACGGCACGGGCCAGGGCGGCAGCGGCCATCCATCCGGCCGTACCACCCCCGACAATCAGGATGCTGCCCGGAAGATTGCCCGCCATGGTCGTTTCCTCCCCACTGGCGCCTGTTATCGGCGCCTTGTTCTTGAATAAATTGTCAAACGCCCCTCGCCCGTGTGATGGGCGAGGGGCAATAGTCACTCTACACTGACTTATTCACCGCCACCCAGCTTGAACCGGACGCCCGCCATGATGCGCTGCGAGCCGGAGCTGTAGGTGAAGGGCAGGTTACCGAACTGCAAATACTGGCTCTGGTCTTCCTTGGTCAGGTTGATCGCTTCCAGGGTCAGGCCGATCTGGTCGGTGACCTGATAGCCGATCTGGGCATCCAACTGACCATAGGACCGGTTCCAGATACCCAGCGTACGGGTGGTAGCACCGTCCGAGAAGCCGAAATTGCCCGCGAACGACTTGTTACGCCAGGTGTAGGAGACGCGCGCCTCCAGACCCTCATACTCGTAATAGACCTGACCATTGAAAGCGTGCTTGG
The DNA here is from genome assembly GCF_002868735.1 of Niveispirillum cyanobacteriorum. Lineage (GTDB taxonomy): Bacteria > Pseudomonadota > Alphaproteobacteria > Azospirillales > Azospirillaceae > Niveispirillum > Niveispirillum cyanobacteriorum. The sequence continues at coordinate 1,572,210 of NZ_CP025611.1, forward strand.
CCACGCCGGGGATGGGCAGACCCTTGTCGAAATCATTCAGGATCGGCGACTTGCTGTCGGAGAACGTATAGTTCACGTTGAAACCGGCGCCGAAATCAAAGGCATACTGGGCAGCCAGCTCAAAGCCCTTGATGCGGCCACCCTCGCCATTGACCGGGCGGGCGATGGGGGTATTACGCCCACCGGCCTGATCCATGACGAATTCGGGCTTGGTTTCGCTGCCGATGAAGCTGTCCACTTCCTTCCAGAAGCCGACGGCGGATACCAGACCCTGGCTGCCGAAATAATATTCGTAGCCCAGGTCAAACTGCGAGGCGCGGAACGGGTCCAGATCCGGGTTACCAGCGGAACCGTTGGTGGCTTCAAACAGGTTGGTGGTCGGGTTGCGGGTGAAGTCGACGCGGAAACCACGGCCCAGATCGAACAGGTTCTGGCGGGCCACAACGCGCGAGGCGGCGAAGCGCACCTTCTGGCCTTCATCCAGGTCGAAGACCATGTTCAGGCTGGGCAGGATGTCCGTGTAGGAGCGCTCATTGGCAATGGTCTCGCTGTCACGCAGAACACCGTTCCAGCTGTCGGTACCCAGATAGACCGGGTCCGGATCGGTGGCGCGGTTCTGATAGACGGTGAGGTTGGTGTGGATCAGGCGGGCGCCGACATTGATGTGATAGCCCTCGCCCGGATCGCCGATATCGGCCATCAGGTAACCGGAATGGGTGCTCTCCTTCACGCGGAAGCTTTCCAGCGGCTCCTCATAGAAGGCGAACGGCAGGGTCGGATACAGCGACTGGATCCATTCCGCCCCATTCTTCATCTGGCTGCGATCCTGGACCAGGATCTTGCCGCCGACCATGTTGCCGGAGGAGAAGAAATTGTTGATCGTCTCCACCCGGCCCGACGAACCGGTGAAGGTCTGGAACGGGGTCAGGACCGGCGCGGAATTGCCGAAACGGTTGTTACAGCGGTTGGGGATACCCGGCGTACCAGCGGGCAGTTCGCAGGACTTGAAGCCGATGGCGCCATCCATAAAATAGCCATACGGCGTCCATTTCTGGCCGAACTTGGTGCCGTCCAGTTCGCCACGGCCCGACAGGTTGGCCAGATAACGGCCACGCTGATAATCGACATCGCGCGAGGCATAGCGATAACCCGTGGACAGGGTCACGTTGCCGGCGGGGATGAATTCGGGATCATATTCGCCGTCGGCGCGGACCGAATAATTCTCCAGATCGGCACGATCACCGAACACCCAGTGCGACTTGAAATAGCCATAGGCCGGGTTGGTGTAGAGGTCCGGCGTGGTGGCCAGCGTCATCGACGGCAGCGTGCCGTTACCATTGCTGTAATTGAAACGGTAATTGGCCGGGGCCGCCGGGTTGGCCGGCTTGTGGCTGAAGCCGGTCGGGCTGGTCGGATCGGCCGTCGGCACGCTGTACTGCGTATAACGGACGTCATTGTTAGCGCTGTCAGAGAACAGATCGGCCTTGGCATAGGCACCACGCAGAGAGCCGCGGAAATTGCCGCCATCATCATATTTCAGCTTCAGGCCGAAATTATCGCTGTCGATCTTGGAATTCTGGACATAGGAGATGGCTTCCGCCGAATTGGCGATCAGGGTGCCGTTGATCAGCACGCCATTCTCGTCAATCGTGTAGGGCTTGGTCGTATCCAGGCCGGGGCTTTCAATGGCGAACGGGAACTTCACCGACGCTTCGGACGTCAGGATGTCCAGTTCGGAATGGAACCACTCGCCCGACACTTCCACAGCGTCGGACAGTTGCACGGCACCGGCCAGCGATCCGCCAATACGCTCGCGGGTCTGTTCACGGTCGGTGGCGTAGCGATATTCCGGCGCGTAGTAGTTCTTGGTAACGGTCGCCTTATCGCCACGGTCGGCGAAGCGCCAGTTGCCGCGGTTCTGACCGCCCAGAACGTCCGTCTGGCTGTTCTGCTTGTCATAGGACAGGGTGGCGATGAAGGCTGCCTTGTCGTCCCAATTGTAGCCCAGTGCCACGGCGCCCAGCGGCTTCCAACCACCATCGGCACCCGACGACTTGGCCCCACGCACGTTACCCGCGATGGTGTAACCGGGGTCCAGAACCAGGGGGTTGCGGGTCTTCAGGTTCACCGTACCGCCCAGACCGCCTTCCAGCAGCTTAGCGTTCGGCGACTTGTAGACATCCACACCGCCCAGCAGTTCCGACGGCACGCCTTCCAGGCTGTCATTGTTACGGGTCTGGCCTTCACCCAGGGTGAAGATTTCCAGACCGGTCAGGAAAATCTCGTCGTTCAGCAGCGTGACATTCTGGTCCAGACCACGGATGCGGACCTTGGTGCCCTGGCCATTGTCACGGTCGATCTGCACACCCGACAGGCGCTGCAGGCTTTCCGCAATGTTCTGGTCCGGGAACTTGCCCATATCCTCGGCGGTGATGGACTCAATGATCTCGTTGGAATTGCGCTTGGTCTGCAGCGCATTGGCCAGCGATGCGCGGAAGCCGGTAACGATGATCTCTTCCAGCGTGCCTTCGGCGGCCGGGGCCGACGGGGCCGGCGCCTGCTGCGCCATGGCCGGCATGGCGGTCGCCAGCGCGATAGCGGCAACAGAACCCAGATAGAATCCGGGCTTAGACTTGACTGACATTTTTTACCTCCCGTAAGGATTTAGCCCAAATAAGGCATTTTGCTTTATTTAATGAGAACCCATGACCTGCGCCGCAACCGGGCCCATGTCAGTTTCCTCCCCCTCGGCATCGGGCGGACAAGCCTTCTTGGTGTGGTTCATCGCCCGGACCACACCTTGGAGAATATTGACAGCGCAGTCAATAGTGTTTGATAACGCTGTCATGAAATTGACGGGGATGTTACCGCACCTAAAATCTACAGGAAATTGGCGGAAAATATGGGTTATTTTCGCAGGTGCAGCGAAACAAAGCCCCTGGAAATCCGCCAGGATGTCAATTGACATCGCTGCCAATTGCCGATACAAAAAATTCCCTGCCAGTCACCCCCCGCACCGCGTAAAGCTTTGCGGAGGATGGTAGAATCATGGTAGCGGTAACCATGCGGCCCATCAGAACGAAAGGCCGAATGACTTATGGACATCAAATCTGACAGCGTTGACAGAGACACCGGCAGGTCGCTTCTGCCCCTCGCAGGGTCTTTGGCCCGAGGGTTCGGGGAAATTCTGAGACTTGGGCGTTGACAGCCCGCCATGTTGGTGTCATTCCATCTGACAACGATGTCAGGATAAGTCTCGTCACAGGGCAGAAAAAGCCCGTGGCGACAACGAACGAAAGCAGATTGGGAGGATGCAAGTGACGTCGAAGCGAAACACGCGGCTGGCCCGCGCCCTTGGTCTTGTCAGCGCCCTGGCTCTGGTGGGCGGCCTGTCGGCCAATGTGGCCTTTTCCGCCGATGGCACGGCGTCCCCGGCACAGACCCTGCATCCCGAAAAATGGCCCGCTGCGAAGGCCCAGCGCCTGATCGACCCCGCGATCGAGAAGAAGATCGATGCGCTGATGGCGCAGATGAGCGTGGAAGAGAAGGTTGGCCAGACGATTCAGGGCGACATTTCCACGATCAAGCCCGCCGACCTGCGCAAATATCCGCTGGGTTCGATCCTGGCGGGTGGCAATTCCGGTCCCGGCGGTGATGACCGCGCCTCGGCACAGGCCTGGCTGGATCTGGCGGATGAATTCTACCGGGTTTCCATGGAAAAGAAGCCCGGTCGCGTGCAAATTCCCGTGATTTTCGGCGTTGATGCGGTTCACGGCCACGGCAATATCGGTGCGGCCACCATCTTCCCGCACAACATCGCCCTTGGCGCCACGCGCGACCGCGATCTGCTGCGCCGCACGGGTGAGGTGACGGCCCGCGAAATGGCCGCTACCGGTATCGACTGGACCTTCGCCCCTGCCCTTTCCGTGGTCCGCGATGACCGCTGGGGCCGCTCCTATGAGGGCTTCTCCGAAGACCCGGAGATTGTGGCCGCCTATGCCGGCGCTGTCGTGGAAGGCATCCAGGGCGTCATCGGCTCCAAGGATTTCATGAAGCCGGGCCGCACGGTGGCGACGGCGAAGCATTTCCTGGCCGATGGCGGCACCGATGGTGGCCGTGACCAGGGCGACGCCAAGATCACCGAGGAAGAACTGGTCCGCCTGCACAATGCCGGCTACCCGCCCGCCATCGATGCCGGCGTGCTGACCATCATGACCTCGTTCAGCTCCTGGCAGGGTATCAAGCATCACGGCAACAAGCAGTTGATGACCGACGTGCTGAAGGGCCGCATGGGCTTCAACGGCTTCATCGTGGGCGACTGGAACGCCCATGATCAGGTACCGGGCTGCACCAAGTATAATTGCCCGACCTCGCTGATCGCGGGTCTGGACATGTACATGGCCTCCGATAGCTGGGAACTGCTCTATAAGAACACGCTGGCGCAGGTGAAGGACGGGACCATCCCCATGGCCCGCCTGGATGACGCTGTGCGCCGCATCCTGCGCGTGAAGTTCCATGCCGGCCTGTTCGACAAGCCGGCACCCAAGGATCGCAAGGACGTTCCCGCCATTTCCACCCTGGGCAGCGCTGAAAACCGCGCCGTCGGACGGGAGGCCGTGCGCAAGTCGCTGGTGCTGCTGAAGAACCAGGGCGGCGTCCTGCCCCTGTCGCCCAAGGCCAAGGTCCTGGTCGCTGGTGACGGCGCCGACAATATCGGCAAGCAGGCGGGCGGCTGGACCATCTCCTGGCAGGGGACCGGCAACCGCAATGACGAGTTCCCCGGCGCCACCAGCATCCTGGACGGCATCAAGGAAGCTGTCGCCGCCGGTGGCGGGTCCGTCGCCTACGACAAGGCCGGCGCCTTCAAGGACAAGCCCGATGTCGCCATCGTGGTGTTCGGGGAGGAACCTTATGCCGAATTCCAGGGCGATGTGGAGACGCTGGAATTCCAGCCGGGCGACAAGTCCGATCTGGCCTTGCTGAAGAAGCTGAAGGCCCAGGGTATCCCCACTGTCGCCGTCTTCCTGTCGGGCCGCCCCATGTGGGTGAACCCGGAGATCAATGCGTCCGACGCGTTCGTCGCCGCCTGGCTGCCAGGGACCGAGGGCAATGGCGTTGCCGACGTGCTGTTCAAGGGTGCGGACGGCAAGGTGAAGTATGACTTCAACGGCAAGCTGTCCTTCTCCTGGCCCAAGAATGCGGTGCAGACGCCGCTGAACCGTGGCGATGCCAATTACGATCCGCAATTCGCCTATGGCTATGGCCTGACTTACAAGGACAAGGGCGATGTGGCCCCGCTGTCGGAGAATAGCGGCGTGCCTGCCGGTTCCGGCTCCTCCACCGGCGTGTTCTTCCGCCGGGGTGGCGCCCCCGCCCCCTGGTCGCTGGCCATCGCCGATCAGGTGGGCGACCTGCGCGTCACCACCACCACGGGCACCAGTCCGGGCAAGGTCGTGGACCTGAAGTCGGTGGACGTGGCCGCCCAGGAAGATGCCAAGCAGCTGACCTGGAACGGCACCGGTCGTGGCGCCTTCATCATCTCCGGTCGCGCTGTCGATCTGTCACGGCAGTCGAACGGCGACGTTACCCTGTCCTTGCGTTATCGCGTGGATCAGGCGCCGACGGGCAAGGCCCATGTCTCCATGGTCTGCGGCCCCAATTGCCGCGCCGATCTGGACCTGACCAAGATCCTGACCGATGCCAAGCCGGGCACCTTCCAGACCACCAAGATTTCCCTGAAATGTTTCGCCGCTGCCGGTGCGCAGATGGCGAGTATCGAAGCACCCGTGGTGATCAGCACCGAGGGTCGGCTGGGCCTGACGGTCACCGACGCGAAGCTGGACGCCGATCCGGGCAACGCCGTCTGTCCGGCCAAGTAATATCACCGGCCATCCTGCATGGCCGGTGATATCCGCGCCGACTGGCGCGGCGGCGGCCCATGCCGCCGAAGTTTGAAATGCCGACTTGTCGGTATTTCAAACCGCTGGCGTAGCGGCCGGCGGACCCGTTTCGTCCCCGCCGGCACGGGTGGGGATTGCGACGGTTCTCTCTCTTCTTGTCACCCCACTTCGGGCCGCCCCTCACCGGGCGGCCCATTTTTCTTTCAGCGGGCGGTGGCCACCACCTCAATCACCCGCACCGCCGCACCCAGCCCATCCTCGGCCCGCACCGTGGCACCCAGCGCGGCCGCGCGTCCCCGCATGCCCTGATCCTCCAGGCAACGGCGGATGGCCGCCGCCAGTTGATCGGCATCCAGGTCGCGGTGGCGCAGCATGCCGCCACACACGCCCAGTTCGTCCAGCCGCCAGGCCCAGAAGAACTGATCCGCCAGGAACGGTACGATCACCGCCGGCACGCCCGCACGCACCCCCGCTGCCGTGGTCCCCGCCCCGCCATGATGCACCACGGCGGCCATATGCGGCAGCAGCCGGTCATGCGGGGCAGCCTCCAGCGGGAAAATGTCAGGCGTGGGCCCTGAAGGCTTCAACCCGCCCCAGCCGCCGGCCAGGACGGCGCGACACCCCACCCTGCGCACCGCTTCCACAATCATGCGGGTGGTTCGCGCCGGATCGCCCGGCATCATGCTGCCGAATCCGATATAGACAGGCGCGGGACCCGCCGCCAGAAAGGCCGACAGGTCATCTGGCATCACCCATTCCGGGTGGTCCAGGAACCAGGCACCCACCACCTGCGCCGCCGGGTGCCAGTCATCGGGCCGGGGCACCAGTGCCGGGCTGTATCCCATCAGCATGGGAAAACCATCCCGCTGCCAGCGCCAGTATGGCCCCTGGACCGGATAGGGCTTCAACCCCAGCAGTTCGCGCCGCACCCGGTTCACCGATTTGCGGAAAATCTGCCAGAAGACGATGGAAATCGTCCAACTCTGCAACAGGTTGCCCAGTCCCGGACGCTTGCCCTGCGGCGGCACCATGGCGCTGGGGAAGGCGCGGGTCGGCAAGGTCGGCTGCGGATAGGCATGGACATAGGGGATGCTCAGCGCCTCTGCCACCGACGCGCCAATAAACACACTGGCCCCCGCCGGGATCAGCAGGTCCGCCGTCCGCGCCTCCTCCAGAAGGCAGCGGGCCCAGCTCTCGCCATTTCTTTCGGCAAAGGCCCGCATGGCGGCCATCACGAGGCGGGGCTTGGCCCCTTCCGCGAACATGGCCGTGGCTTCCGGCCCTTTCAGGTCAGCCTGAATGTCGCCCTCCACGGGCACCAGCGTCACGCCCCTGCCCGCCACCAGATCGGCAAAGCTGCCATAGGTCAGCAGCCGCACCGTGTGCCCCCGCGCCGCCAGCGCCACGCCCAGGGCCGCAAAGGGCTGCACATCCCCACGCGAGCCCAGCGCCATCATCACAATTCGCACGTCAGAACCCTCAATGCTCCCCCTGCCTCAACAATGTCACAGCCTTGCCGCCGGTCGGGCACCGACCTGTTAAGAAGCCGGCAAAGATTGATTGGCATAGTTGATGCACCACCTGGGCGTACCAGGAGGTCATGGAGGCAAAAATGTCCAGCGTCACAGCCAGTAGCCCAAAAACTGTCGTCAGCGGCAAAAAAGTGGCGGATCGCGTCATGGTCGTGGCCCTGTGGACCGGCCTTCTGGCCGCCGCCTGGTCCCTGCCCGTCATCGACCGCATCGCCGCCAATGCGGAGCGGGAGAAGATGGAGTCGGGCTATTACTACACACCCCAACGCCCGGCGGAGGCCTATGCCAGCGTCGATGCCGAGCAGTAACCCCTACGCCGCCGCCTCACGCATCCCGCCCGCAAACCCCTCCATCGGCAGCCGCAAGGTGCGGCAGAACAGGGCGATGGTCCGGTAATATCCGGCCAGCGCGATCAGTTCCACCACCTGTTCCGCCGAAAACCCCGCCGACAGCGCCGCCCACTGCCCGTCCGTCAGATCGCCCTGGGCATACAGAGCATCCGCCGTATCCAGGATCAACAGGTCCTCCTCTGACCAGTCCGGCCCCAGCGGATTATCCCGCCGCGTCGCCGCCACCTGATCGGCATTCAGCCCCGCCACACCGGCAAACAGGGCCGCATGCACCCCCCATTCATAATCGGCCCCCGCCTGGGCGCAGGTGCGCAGGATCATCAACTCCCGCTGCCGCACCGTGACCGACCCCGCATCCAGCAGCCCGCCCGCAAACAGCCGAGACAGCACGCGCGGATTATGCGCCAAGGTCGTGAACAGGCTAAGCGGCAGGGCGCCCGGTGGCCGCAACCGCTCAATCTGGGCCGCGACCAGCGGATCATAGGGGGCGGCAACAGGTGAAAGACGCGCCGGCATGATCATTCCTCCACGGCCATCGTTCGTGCTACAGAATTCGTAGCGCAATCGCATGCCATTCGCTACGAAAATCGTAGCACACCAAGGACCCAGCCCAGCCATGTCCCTCAAGGCCCCCCGCTCCACCCGCCCCATCATGCGCCTGCTGGACCTGATGGGCCGCCGCTGGACCCTGCGCATCCTCTGGGAACTGCATCAGCAGCCGGGCCAGACCTTCCGCAGCTTGCGCGAACGCTGCGCCGACATCTCCCCCTCGGTCCTCAACACCCGCCTCACCGACCTGCGCGAGGCCCGCCTGATCGCGGCGGAAGACGGCTACACCCTGACACCCGAAGGCCGCGAACTGGGCTGCCTGATGATGCCTCTGTACCATTGGGCGGAAGGGCATTTTGGCGGGGAACCCCCGCCCGTACCCAGGGGCTAATCAGGGCAAGGGCCTCGTGCGGATAGCGACCGCAGGACATTTTTCACTTTGCCAAATCAATATTCTAACATATTTTATGCGCTGGAGAATTGCTCAAAAATGCCACCTTTTAATCCCAAAGACAATGAAATGGATAGACCGATCACCAAGCAAACAGAGCAACACCCAGAAGAAAGTGAACACTCCAGCCTATCAGGTATCGTCACGTTTCGCATCAAGCCATCACAGGTAGGGCTTGATGGCTATTTCTTAGTGGGCGATGTTTATTTCAACGAAGGCCAAATATATGCATCTGAAGATGCATATATATCCTTTTTTCTCAAAAAGGCAAAAATTTCCGCCTCTTGTGTCGATTGCACCTTCGATACAGAATCAATTTCCTTTTCGATTTCCGATATTGACAATAGAAAATTCACACTAAAAGTTGTTGACTCAAAGGAGTCTGCTGTATCTAAAGTCGCCGAGGCTGAGGGCGAAGCATCTTTTCCTGCAAAATCTGAAATCCCAGTTTCTTTATCAGGAAAATTTGGTGGAAAAATAAAATCGGAAAATACGCACGTTCGTAAAGAGGAAATTGCCCCATCCGATAACATCATGATAGAAAATTTTACTGTTCTCGATTTATCCAGAGCGCCAAGTAATATTAGTTGGAATATATCAGCAAGCAAGAACAATAATACCGTTAACCATGGAATACCAAATGGGGTAATTTACGGAAGTCGTCTAAATACTCCAGGAGGACAGCTAGGTTATGTAATTGATAAAAATGTTGGCGGCAAGGTTCAATTTGGAATAGAGGTAAATATTTGTGATATTCACTGGGTAATTCCAAGTGACAATGGCTTTTACTCTAGACTTATTCAGAAAATTCCTGGCTTTATTGGAAAGAAAATTCGCGAAATCACTGATCCAACAAGTGTTGAGGCAATGGTAGCTAGAACGTTTTTGGCTAAAAAAATTTTACGCGAGAATTGCTTGGCTGTAATTTCCAGAAACGAGGGCGACAAGAATGAAAAAATCAATGATTGATACTATTTTTTCAGATGATGAGATTCGTAACTTTTTATATGTTCTATCGTCAGAAAATGAAAGTATTGGTTCGTTGGCTGATCTATTAAATTTGAACCCAAAGTCAGACTTTGTTAATTTAGATTTTTCTGGCATTGATTTTTCAAATAGGGATCTGCGTGGCTTCCGGTTTACCGGATCAGTATTCACCGGTGCGAACTTAAGCGGTATTATCGTTGACAGAGAGACAGCGCAAACTATAGATCATCGCGATGCCTTCATATCTGGTGAAAATCCAATAATTATACAAGAAATGGTCGAAAACATAGAATATAAAAGTCGATTACAGTCGTTTTTGCACTCCGACAATAAAATTAAAGATCGGAAAATCTTCCTCCGCCCTAACAAGCCGTCAGCTTTCCGGAAAGATATGTTATCCGCGAGTGAGTTGCTGACAGCTCGCTATAGTGCCCTATCTTTGCGTGGCCGCGACAAGGAAATGAACACGCTGTTAGAGTGGGCACAAGCACCCGAGCCCGTTGGAATATTGCTCCTCACTGGCCCCGCGGGCTACGGGAAAACTCGCCTCGCCCTTGAACTCTGCCGCCAATTGGAACAGCAGGGCTGGCTTACCGGCTTCCTGCTGGACCGGCTACCCGACCTGTCCAATATCCGGCTTTCCGACCTTTTCGACAGTACCCGCCCCACCCTGATCACCATCGACTATGCCGCCGGTCGGATGGAGGATGTGCGCCGCTTCACCGGCCTTGCCGATAAATGGGGTGGCCGGCTGCGCCTGCTGCTGATCGAGCGGGAGGCTGGCGATTGGTGGGCTAACCGAAAGAACCTGCCGGACCCTGCCGGTGCCATGTTGCGCGGACCTGCTTGTATCCCTGATCCGCTGGAGGTACCACCTCTACCTACTGGCATACCGGCAGAGGTCTTCGCCGAGGCCGCCGCACATTTCGCCTCCCAGCTAGGCATCTCTCCCGATCAGATCGACGCCCCCACCGCCTGGCCCGATATGGGCTCACCCCAACTAGTTCACGCCCAGGCCCTGCTGGCGGTGGAGGCGGCACGCGACGGCACCAAACCGCCGACCACGACGCAGGACGATATTTTGGACCATTTACTGTTGCGCGAGCAGCACGTCTGGCGCAGCGCCGCCCGCCTGAGCGATAGCGACAATGCCAAGCTGTCCGACATCCGCGCCATCGTTACACTGCTGACCATGACCGCCCCCAATCACGGTGACGACACCCCCGTCCTGATTCGCCGCCTACCGCGCCTAGCCGACCATAGCGGCGAAACCCTCGCCCAATGGCTGACCGCCCTACACCCACTCTATGGAGAGGGCGACCTACTACGCGGCCTCGAACCGGATCTGCTGGGAGAACATCTGATCTGGCGCACGGTCACATCCCCCACCGACCCCCTGCTGATTGCCGCCACGGGACCGGACGCCAGTGGGGCCCAGGCCCAAACGGCCCTGACCCTACTAAACCGCCTTGCCGCCCGTAAGCCGGAAGCGGTAGGCTGGCTACGCGCCATCCTCGACCGGGAATTCAGCCGTCTGGCCGTACCAGCGTTCCGAGTGGCGCTAGAACAGTCCCTACCGATGGCTGCCCTGTTCCGGGCGGTGATGGACCGGCTCACTTTTGATCAGGCGCTGACTTTATCGGACTTGCTACCTGAGTACACAACCGAACTTCGTGAAATCGCTGCACAGGTGGAACAGCGACTGGTAGACCTACCCCAGCAGCCAGATGCTCCACCAGAGGCCCTGTCCTTCAGGGCGAAACATTTGAACAACCTGTCCGTCCGCCTATCCGACCTGGGAAAGCGGGAAGAAGCCTTGGCGGCGGTGGAAGAGGCAGTAGCCATCCACTACACCCTCGCCAACACACGGCCAGACACCTTCATCGCCGATCTGGCAACGGCCTTGAACAACCTGTCAGTCCGCCTGTCCGACATGGGGCAGTGGGAAAGAGCCCTGGCGGCGGTGGAGGAGGCCGTCAACCTCTACCGCACCCTTGCCGAAAAACAGCCCGACTCATTCCTGCCCGATCTGGCAACAGCCCTTAACAACCGATCAAGCCGCCTGTCCGACTTGGGACAGCGGGAAAGAGCGCTGGCGGCGGTAGAGGAGGCCGTCAACCTCTACCGCACCCTTGCCGAAAAACAGCCCGACTCATTCCTGCCCGATCTGGCAACAGCCCTTAACAACCGATCAAGCCGCCTGTCCGACTTGGGACAGCGGGAAAGAGCGCTGGCGGCGGTGGAGGAGGCGGTTTCCATCCACCGCACCCTTGCCGAAACACGACCCGATGCCTTTCTGCCCGATCTAGCATCTTCCCTGAACAACCTGTCCGTCCACCTGTCCGCCCTGGGGCAGCGGGAACGGGCGCTGGCGGCGGTGGAGGAGGCGGTAGGGCTCTACCGCACCCTTGCCGAAACACGGCCCGATGCCTTCCTGCCCGATCTGGCAGGTGCCCTGAACAACCTGTCCAACCGCCTGTCCAACCTGGGGCAGCGGGAAAGGGCGCTGGCGGCGGCGGAGGAAGCGGTAGCCATCCGCCGCACCCTTGCCGATACACGGCCCGATGCCTTCCTACCCGATCTGGCTCTGTCCATATCCGTTCTGCGGAACCGGCTGCGCGAGGTAGGGCGGTTTGACGATGCCCTGGCCGCCGCGCGGGAAGCGGCAAGTATGCTGTTTCCGTACTTCTGCCGCCTGCCTGCCGCCTTCGGTGACCGGATGCTGCTTTTCATTCGTGACTACACCCAAAGCGCGCAGGAGGCCGGGCAGGAACCCGATCCCGCTTTGCTGGATCCCATCGTCGCCGCCCTCATCGAACACGGCTTCCTGCTGCCCCCAGACGCCAAAACCGACGCCCCCTCGCCCACCTGACGCGCCGTTGCTGGTATTGCATTTTCTTGGTCATCCCCGCGAAAGCGGGGACCCAGCGTCAAGGCGCGGTTAGCGCCGATATAAGTCATGTCGCAGCTATCGCTGCTCTCGCTGGGTCCCCGCTTTCGCGGGGATGACGTTACGAGGCACCATCGGCCAGCGCAGGATCGCCCATCAACTACTGACTTTCCACCCCCATCCCTGCTATCCTCTCCCCATCAACGCCAACCTTGCGCCCACCCCGATCCGGCCTCCCCCAAAGGCCGGAAACGCCCGCTTTCTGCCGCCTTTGTTGGAGCCATCCCGAATGAAACACGCGTCCTTTCCATGTTTCACAGGGTTGCGCAGGCACCGCCGCGCGCCCCACCACGCGTGCCGCCACCGCCTCTGAAACCAACCCGCAAACCATGTTTCACATGGTTGCGCAGCCGCCCGCCGCACCGTCGACCCCATCGCCCTACGGCCAGTGAAACATCACCGCACCCCGTGTCTCACAATGTTTCACAGGACCGGAAACCACCGCCGACGCCCAAGCCCATTTGATGCGTCGGGAAAGTTTTTTCCCCGTTGACAGAATCCTAACCATACCGCATCACTTCCGATATCGGATGTATTGTGCGGTGCGGGGATGGCCCTGGGCCGGAGATGGGGTGGAAGATGTTTGCCGGCATGTTGCGCGCCGGGATGCGCGCGGTGCGTATTGATAGTTTGGAGCGTCAGGACCAGGATTTCGCCTGGGAGGATCAGGAGCAGCCCAAGCCCCTGTCGCCAAAGCCCTTTACCTTCATGTGGGGCCTGATCCGGGAGAAATTCGCGGGCCGGCTGACCCTGATGGTGCTGGCTGTCTCCATCGGTCAGGGGATTGAGGCGTTTGAGCCTTATGCCCTGAAGGCCGTGGTCGATGCCTTGACGCAGGCCACGGGCGGGGCGCCTGCCAACGACGTGCTGGGTCTGGGCGTGATGGGCTGGTTCGTCATGCTGCTGGCCATCTGGCTGGGCAGCATGGGCATGTACCGCGTCTATCAGATCGTGGATATCTACACCTCGCCCTCCATCCGGGCGCTGGCGCAGAAGCGGATGTTCGCCTGGCTGCTGGGGCACAGCCCCCGCTATTTCCAGGATAATTTCGCAGGGAAATTGGGGCAGAAGATCAAGCAGGGGGCCAACGCCGTCCTGGGCGTGATCGAAATCCTGATGTGGGATGTCATCCGCGTCCTGGTGCTGCTGGCTGTGGCACTGGCCCTGCTCTGGACGGCGTCGCCCGTCTTCTCCGCCGTGCTGGCGGTGTGGATGGTCGTCTATGTGGCCGTGTCGGGCTGGCTGGCCCGCCATTGCTTCTCCCTGTCAGAGAAGATGAGCGAGGCTGTGTCCAGCTCGTCGGGCCGGATCATCGACGCCATCACCAATGCCGACCTGATCCGCGGCTTTGCCCGCACCCTGTTCGAACGGTCCTTCCTGGGCCATTACGTGAATGAGGAGCGGTTTCGGTCGCGCCGGCTGCGCTGGTTCCTGGTGGCCATGCGCCTGTTCCAGATGCTGTCCATCGTGGCGCTTCTGGGTGCCTTGGTCTGGGTCGCCATCCACCGCACCCTGTCGGGCGGCATGACGGTCGGCGAATTCACGCTGGTCTTCACGCTGGCCTTCCAGATTTCCAATACCGTCTGGCACCTGTCCGACCGCATGCTGACCTTCTTTGAGGAACTGGGCACGCTGTCAGAGGCGCTGGATCTGGTGTCAGCCCCGCATGAGATCACCGACACGGTCGGCGCCCCGCCGCTGCGCGTGCGGGCCGGCGGGATTGAGCTGCGGGAGGTGCATTTCAGCTTCGCCGACGGCACCAAGGTCTTCAACGGCCTGAACCTGACGATCAAGCCCGGCGAAAAGGTCGGGCTGGTGGGTCGGTCGGGCGCTGGCAAAAGCACCCTGGTCCGCCTGATCCGGCGTCAGTATGACCCGCAATATGGCCGCGTGCTGATCGATGGTCAGGACATCGCCCATGTCACGCTGCAAAGCCTGAATGAGGCGGTGGCCGAGGTGCCGCAGCAGCCGGGCGTATTCCACCGGACGGTGGGGGAGAACATCGCCTATGGCAAGCCGGGGGCCGGCCTGGAGGAAATCCGCGCCGCCGCCGTGAAGGCCCATGCGGACGAGTTCATCATGAAGCGTCCGACAGGGTACGACACGATCGTGGGCGAACAGGGGGTGAAGCTGTCCGGTGGGGAGCGTCAACGCGTGGCCATCGCCCGCGCGCTGCTGAAGGACAGCCCCATCCTGGTGCTGGACGAGGCGACGAGTGCGCTGGACAGCGAGTCGGAGCATCTGATCCAGGGCGCGCTTTGGACCCTGATGGAAGGCCGTACGGTCATCGCCATCGCCCACCGCCTGTCCACCATCACCGAAATGGACCGCATCCTCTATCTGGAGGGCGGCAAGGTGGTGGAGGAAGGCAGCCATCACGAGCTGCTGGCCATGGGCGGTCGCTATGCCCAGCTCTGGCACCGGCAGTCGGGCGGCTTCCTGGCGGCGGCAGAGTAAGTTCACACCTCACCCCGTGCTGAGGCGGGGTCACTCGGAGGGGGCGGATCGACAGGGTCCGTCCCCTATTTTTCGTTTAGCGCAGACAAGAAAAAAGCGCCTCGACCAAGTCGGGCGCTTTCGAGAAGGTGGCTGGGGGACTAGGATTCGAACCTAGACTGGCGGAGTCAGAGTCCGCTGTCCTACCGTTAGACGATCCCCCATCCGATCCGGCGTTTCGCGGCGTGAACCGCGTCTTCCGTCGGGGTGGGCGGGCTTATAGCATCGGGTTTTCAGGTTGTGAACCCCTTTCTTCACATAAAAATGCATAAGGGCTAAACGCTGACTGCCGACCCGCCTGTTCACCGCCGGTCAGGGAAGGGCTGCTTGAACGGCGCTTGCGGGCGGGCAGGCATCGGTTACGATAGGGTGACAGAGTTTTGAACATCACCCATATCCGTTGCAGGACGGAACACAGCCATCAAAGGGATCAGGCAAAGTGGATAATGGTGCGGCAGGCAGAACCGGGATGGACCCGGCGCCAGGTGGGGCGGAAATCCCCACGGGCGATGCCGCCTGCGCCAACCGCGCGCCGGTTCTGGCAGCGCTGGATCTGGGCACCAACAATTGCCGCCTGCTGATCGCCCGGCCCTGCCGTGAAGGGTTCCGGGTCATCGACGCCTTTTCCCGCATCGTGCGCCTGGGTGAGGGGCTGACCCGCAGCGACCGGCTTTGCGATGACGCCATGTCCCGCACGGTGCAGGCGCTGAAGGTCTGCCGATCGAAGATGGAGCGGCGGGGCGTCAGCCATCTGCGCGCCGTGGGGACCGAGGCCTGCCGCAGGGCCGATAATTGCGATGAATTCCTGACCCGCGTGCAGGACGAGACGGGGCTGGAGATCGAGATCATCAGCCCGAAGGAGGAGGCGCGGCTGGCCCTGGCCGGTGTCGCCCCCCTGCTGGACGCCAGCATCCAATATGCCATGGTCTTCGATATTGGCGGCGGATCGACGGAGATGATCTGGACCGAACTGGTCCGGGGCCGCCCGCGCGTAATCGACCAGATCTCGGTACCCCTGGGTGTCGTCAACCTGACGGAGACCTATGGCGGCGACCGGGTCTGCCCGCATGATTACCGCCGCATGATGGACCGCGTGGCGGAAGGGCTGGGCGATTTTGATGCCCGCAACGGCATCTCCAAGGCCGTGGCCGAGGGTCGGGTACAGATGCTGGGCGCGTCGGGCACCGTCACCACGCTGGCCGGCATCCAGATGGGGCTGGCCCGGTACGACCGCAGCCGCGTTGATGGTGCCTTCCTGGACCGGGATAAGGCGCGGTCGATTTCGGAAACGCTGCTGGGCCTGGACTACATGGGCCGGGCCGGACAGCCCTGCGTGGGCCGTGACCGTGCCGATCTGGTCGTTGCCGGCTGCGCCATTCTGGACGCCATCTGGCGGCAATGGCCGGTGCCGCAATTGCGGATCGCCGACCGGGGCGTGCGGGAGGGTATCCTGTGCGAGCTGGCCGCCGCCGCCCGTCACCGGCGCCGACGCGGCTAGGCTGGGTTGCTGAGCCGCCGCTTGCCAGCAAGGCCGGTTCCGGCGATGGTAGCCGCTTGATCTTCCTTATCGTTTGATGGCGCTTATTCCATGACCAAGTCCTCCGGCAACGTCCCCACCGGTCGCAATCAGGCCGTGCGCGTGAAAACCGCCAAGCGGCGGTCGGTGTCGTCGGCCCGCTGGCTGGAACGGCAGTTGAACGACCCCTATGTGGCCGAGGCCAGAAAGCGCGGCTTCCGCAGCCGTGCTGCCTTCAAGCTTTTGCAGCTGGATGAGAAGTTCGGCTTTCTAAAGCGTGGGCAGCGCATTGTCGATCTGGGTGCCGCCCCTGGCGGCTGGACCCAGATCGCCGTGGACCGGTCCAAGTCGGACAAGGGCGGCACCGGTCAGGTGATCGGCATCGATCTGCTGGAGATGGAGCCAGTGCCCGGCGCCACAACCTTCCAGATGGATTTCACCATTCCGGAGGCGCCGGCCCGACTGAAGGCCCTGCTACAAGGTCCTGCCGATATCGTGATGTCGGACATGGCCGCCAACACAACCGGCCATACCCAGACCGACCATCTGCGCATCGCCGGCCTGGCAGAGATGGCCTATCAGTTCGCGGTCGAGGTGCTGGCTCCCGGCGGCACCTTCATCTGCAAGTTATTCCAGGGCGGGGCGGAGCGGGAACTTCTGGCCCAGATGAAGAAGGACTTCGCCACCGTCCGCCACGCCAAGCCCGCCGCCAGCCGGCAAGACAGCAGCGAGACCTATCTGGTCGCCATGGGCTTCCGCAATGTCGCTGCCCCCGCTGCTGCGCCTGACGAAGCATAAGACTCAGGCGGCCCGCACCACCGACACGCCTGCCTCCTGGAAGGGCACCAGTGCCCCCTCCCCCACCTGCCCCGCCACCAGCAGGGTCTGTATCAGGGTGACCGGGCCAATAACATGCGGGGATGCGGCCCCGATCTTTTCCGGTGTGGCCAGCACCATCGTCTCCGCAGCAGCATGGGCGAAGGCCCGCTTCACATCCGCTTCCTCCATATCGCCCGTGGTCAGGCCGATGCCGGCATGCACGCCGGTGACACCCATGACATAGAGATCGGCCTGGAAGCGGCGGATGCCGTCCAGCACCTGCGCGCCCACGCAGACACCGGAATGCTTGAACAGCCGCCCGCCGATCAGCGCCACATCCACCGTCGGGTGGTCGACCAGAGCCGAAGCAATCACCGGGCTGTGGGTGACCACCATGGCCCGCAGGTCACGCGGCAGAGCCTGCGCCATGGCAAGGCAGGTCGTGCCACCATCAACGAAGACCAGTTGACCGGGCCGGATCGTCCGCGCCGCTGCCAGACCCAGCGCCCGCTTGGCATCGGGTGATTGCGCCGCCTTGACCGTCAGATCGGCGACCGCGGGCGAGGCCGGCAATGCCCCGCCATGCACCCGCTGCAACAGGCCATCCGCCGCCATCTCCCGCAGGTCGCGACGGATCGTATCCTCCGACAGGCCCAGGCTGGTGGCGAAGTCCTTGGCCACCACCTGCCCGTCCCGCTTCAAAGCCACCAGGATCATCGCCTTCCGCTGCTGCGTCAGCATCTCACGCTCCTACATAAATTATCGTGACTATACACGATTTTGCACGATAATACACGAACTTGATACTTGGAGCCAGTCCCATGTCCATTGCCGACCGTATCCGCATCCGGGAAGTAACCCTGCTGTCCGACGACTGGTATGTGCTGAAGAAGACCCGCTTTGACTACCGGCGCGCCGACGGCACCTGGCAGAGCTTGAGCCGGGAGACCTATGACCGCGGGAACGGTGCCACCATCCTGCTGTACGATCCCGACCGCCGCACCGTCGTGCTGACGCGGCAGTTTCGGTTTCCGGCCTTTGTGAATGGCCATGACGACCTGCTGACAGAGGCACCAGCCGGGCTGCTGGACGGAGCTGATCCCGCGGACCGCATCCGTCAGGAGTTGATGGAGGAAACGGGCTACGTCATCGGGCAACCGCAGAAGCTGTTCGAGGCCTTCATGAGCCCGGGATCGGTGACGGAAAAGCTGCATTTCTATGCTGCCCCCTATCATCCGGCGGACCGGGTGGGGGCAGGTGGCGGCAATGTGGAGGAAGGCGAGGATATCAGCGTGCTGGAGATCGGCATCGACGAAGCACTGGCCCGGATCTGCGATGGCGGCATTCAGGATGGGAAGACCATCTGCCTTCTGCTGTATACCGCTATTTACCTTTTGAGGGCGTCAGACCAAGGGTAGTATGAACTTTTGGTCATGACAACCTATTTGAATCAACAACAGAAGCAAGATAAAGTCGTTAATGAATGACGCGATGCCTGCCCGGGTCGACAGAAAGTCTCCTTAAGTTGACTGGTGTTATGAAATACCAGCAATAGGGCGTACGGACATTGACGATCCGTGTCTTTCTTCGAAGGCGGAGTTGGCGGGATGGGACATTATGAAGTTTTAACAGGAGGAAATGTCCTGCAGTCGGCACGAATTCTTGTGATCGATGATATGAAAGTTAGCGTTGACTATATCGTCTGCACCCTGCGCCGCGCGGGGCTTGCCCATATATCAGCGACAACTAACCCACATGAGGGGTTGGAACTTTGCCGCGTTGCACCACCCGACCTGATCCTCCTGGATTATTGCATGCCTGGCCTGGACGGGCCGGGCTTCATGGCAGAGCTTGTTGCCCTGCTGGGAGATGACGCTCCACCTATCCTGGTCATCACTGCCCATGACATTGCCGCCAATCGCCGGCGGGCATTGGAATTGGGTGCCATCGATTATGTGCTGAAGCCGTTCACCGACTGGGAACTGTTGATCCGGGCCCGCAACCTGTTGCGCCTGCATAAGATGTACCAGAGCCAACGGGCCTTGTCGCGCCGTCTGGAACAACTGGTCAGTGAGCGGACGGCGGAATTGGAACGGACGCGGGCGGAGATTATTCACCGTCTCTGCAATGCCGGGGAGTTCAGGGATGAGGATACGGGCAGACACGTCGCGCGCATCGGTCGGCTGTCGTCACGGTTGGCGGAACTGGCTGGCGCTGATCGGGATTTTGTCAGCCAGTTGGCCGCCGCCGCCCCCCTGCATGATATCGGCAAGATCGGCATTCCCGACCGTGTTCTTTTGAAGCCCGGGAAGCTGGATGCGGATGAATGGGCCGTCATGAAAACCCATTGCACCCTCGGCGCGCAGATCCTGGCGGATAGTGGCCTGCCCATGCTGAACCTAGCCTCGGAGATCGCCCTATCCCACCATGAAAAATGGGACGGCAGCGGCTATCCCAATGGATTGGCGGGGGAAAAAATCCCGCTGTCAGGACGGCTGGTGGCCGTTTGCGACGTTTTTGACGCCCTGCTGTCGCACCGGCCCTACAAGGAGCCGTGGCCGATGGACAAGGCCCTGGACTACATCGCCGACATCAAGGGCACCCACCTTGACCCCGCCCTCGCGGCCCTTTTCCTGCATAACAAGGCGGAAATGGTGGCGATAAGGGTTGAGATGGCTGACTGAACGGAGCCCTCCCTCACCTCCAGATCGGTTTGCCCGTTCCAGGCAGGCGCAGACGTCCCCACATCTCGCTTACCTTATCAACCACGGCCTTATCCATAAATAGTTTTTCGCCCCATTCCCGGTGGGTTTCGGGGGGCAGCTTGTTAGTCGCATCCATCCCGACCTTGCCACCCAGGCCCGATTCCGGGCTGGCGAAGTCCAGATAGTCGATGGGCGTACCCTCGATCATGGTGATATCGCGGACGGGGTCCATGCGGGTGCTGACGGCCCACATCACGTCCTTCCAGTCACGCGCATTGATGTCGTCATCCACGACGATGACCCATTTCGTGTACATGAACTGACGCAAGAAGGACCAGACGCCCATCATCACGCGCTTGGCATGACCGGGATAGGCCTTCTTCATCGAAACGACGGCGATGCGGTAGGAACAGCCTTCCGGCGGGAGCCAGAAATCCACGATCTCTGGGAATTGCTGCTGAAGCAGGGGGATGAACACCTCGTTCAAGCCCTCGCCCAGCACGCTGGGCTCATCCGGCGGACGGCCCGTGAAGGTGGAGAGGTAGATGGGGTCGCGGCGCATGGTCATGGCTGTGACCGTGAAGACGGGAAACGGCTCGACCGAGTTGTAATAGCCGGTATGGTCGCCATAGGGACCTTCATCGGCATATTCCTCCAGGCTGACATAGCCCTCCAGCACGATCTCCGCCGTGGCCGGCACCTTCAAGGGCACCGTCTTACAGTCAACGAGGTCCACCTTCTTGCCGCGCAGCAGGCCTGCGAATTGATATTCGGACAGCGTCTCCGGCACCGGGGTGACAGCGGCCAGGATGGTGCCGGGATCGGCACCCAGCACGGCGGCGGCGGGCAGCGGCTCGCGCTTACCGGATTGCTTCCAGCGCTGATGATGCTGGGCGCCGCCGCGATGCTTCAGCCAGCGCATGATGGTCTTGTTCTTGCCCAACCGCTGCATGCGGTAGATGCCGAGATTGAAATTATCCTCGCGGGATTCCGACGGGCCCTTGGTGACGATCAGAGGCCAGGTGATCAAGGGCGCCGGCTCCCCCGGCCAGCACGACTGGATGGGCAGCAACGACAGGTCCACCTCATCTCCTGTCAGCACTACCTCCTGACAGGGCGCCTTGGAAACGGTACCGGGCCGCATGGCCATGACCTGCTTGGCCAGCGGCAAAAGCTGGAACGCCTCCTTCATGCCGCGCGGCGGTTCGGGCTGCTTCAGGAAGGCCAGGGTTTCCCCTACCTGGCGCAGTTCATGCGGTTCGCGGTCCATGCCCCAGGCTACCCGCTCCACCGTGCCGAACAGGTTGATCAGGACGGGCATGGGGCTGCGCGTCCCATCCTCCCGGATTACATTCTCGAACAGGACAGCCGGCCCCTTCTCCGCCAGCAGGCGGGTATGGATCTCCGTCATTTCCAGCACGGTGGAGACGGGTTCCGTCACGCGGACCAGGCGGCCTTCCTTTTCCAGGCGGGCCATGAAGTCGCGCAGTGAGGCATAGGGCATGATGGGCCTTCGGGGGTTCCGGGTAACGGGTCGCGGCGTAAGATCGGTGGCAGGAGCGGTCTGGTCAAGCGGGCAGCCCGTCGCGGGCCGAAAAGTACGTCGTCATCGCCCTGCCCTTTACCATTCCGGCGGGCGGTCCAGTTTATCTCATCATTTGCCGTCTCCGGACTGGATAGGCCTATGCCCACGCCCTTGCCCCCGTTCGACCTGGACCTGCTGCGCAGCTTTATCACCATTGTGGAATCGGGTGGCTTTACCCGTGCTGCCGAACGGCTGGGCCGCACTCAATCCACCATCAGCCTGCAGATCAAGCGGCTGGAGGACGGTCTGGGCCGGCGCCTATTCCACCGGGAGGGAAGGTCGTTCGAGGTGACGCCGGAGGGCGAGCAGCTTTTGATCTATGCACGCCGGCTGCTGGTTCTGGCGGGCGAGGCCTGTGCCGTTCTGATGGAGCCGGCAGTGGAGGGGGCCGTCCGGCTGGGCGTACCGGAGGATTTCGCCACAACCCACCTGTCCGACATTCTTTTCCGCTTTGCCCGCGCCCATCCGCAGGTGGCGCTGGAGGTGCGGTGCGACTTCTCGGCCAACCTGCTGGATGGCTTCGCCCGTGGGGATCTGGATCTGGTCCTGGGCAAGCGGGAGGCCCAGGGGGGCGGCGACGGGCAGCGGGTCTGGCGGGAGCCGCTGGTTTGGGCGGCATCGCCCCGGCTGCTGCATCTGGGGGGGCAACCGCTGCCCCTGGTCCTGGCACCCGCCCCCGACTTTTACCGCCATCGGGCGCTGGAGATGCTGGAGAAAGCCGGCCTGCCCTGGCGGATCGTCTATAGCAGCTCCAGCCTAGCCGGCCTTCAGGCCGCCACACATGCCGGTTTGGGCATCACCGTCCTGTCCCGGGACATGCTGGGGGCAGGCTTACAGGTGGTGGATGCCGGCCTCGACCTTCCCCCCCTTGGCGATGTCGAGATGGTCCTTCACCGGCCGCCCGGAGCCGTGCCGAGGGCGACGGAACTTCTGGCGGACCACATTGTGCGGTCGCTGGAACAGCGTTAGGGAGCCGGCACACGCCAGACATCGGTGACCCGCACTGCCCGATCCTCCAGTTCCAGGGTCGTCGGGACATTGAAGGTGGCGACCTTCTCCAGCCCCTGGGACGGGAGATAGGCGCGGCCAGGATCACCGACCAGGACGGTGATCCCGGACCGGGCCAGTTCCCGGAACCAGGCCAGGGCGGCTTCGGCGAAGGACCGCTCATAACAGACATCACCGGCCAGCAGGATATCGATGCCGGACAGAGGCTGACCGATAATGTCCTGGGTCAGGCCGGTGATGGACACACCATTGAGATCAGCATTAAGGCCGGTGGCGGTGATGGCGAAGGGGTCAATCTCCACCGCCGTGACCGATGCCGCACCCGCCTTCATGGCGGCGATGGCGATCAGGCCGGAGCCGGCGGCGAAATCCATCACCCGCTTTCCGGCCACCAGCGGCGGATCATCCAAGATCAGCCGGGCCACCGCCTGCCCGCCCGCCCAGGGAAAGGCCCAGAAGGGCGGCGGCACGCCATTCCTCTGCAACCAATCTTCGGTGGCATGCCAGATGGGCGTGATTTCGGTGGCCTGCCACAGATGGATGTCGGGGCAGAGCGGCACCGGGGCCGGAGCGGTATGCAGGCGAATGAAGGCGGCGGGGTCAGCGGAGGCTGGGGACAGTGACAAGATCGGCCATCTGCAGCATCGGCTGCTGCATATAGGGTTTGGGCAGGCCGCGATTGCCGCCCGGTGCGAAGCCGCCACCACCCTGCGGGGCGGGCGGCAGGCTGGCGATGCCGACAATGATGGCCACCAGCAAGGCCATACCGATGAAGCGGGCCGCCTTGAAGGTGGCCAGACTGTCGGCGGGGTCATTCATGTCCCAGCCCCGCACCTGCATCACCATAAGGGCACCGGTAGCGGCCAGGGGCACGAAAATCCCCCAGAACATGCCCATCGGTTCCAGCGCCAGCAGCCAGAAGATGAAGGCCCCGGTATAGAAGCCACCGACCCAGCGCCGCGAATCATTGCCGAACAGCAAGGCCGTGGATTTGATGCCCACATGGGCGTCATCCTCCCGGTCCTGATGGGCATAAATCGTGTCATAGCCGAGCGTCCAGAGGATACCCCCGGCATAGAGCAGGACCGCCGGCCAGCCGATATCGCCGCGCACCGCCGCCCAGCCCATCAGGGCCCCCCAGTTGAAGGTCAGGCCCAGAAAGGCCTGCGGCCACCAGGTGATCCGCTTCATCAGGGGATATGTCGCGACCAGCAGCAGGGAGGCGACACCCATCGCGATGGCGAACAGGTTGAGCTGCACCAGAATCAGTAGACCGACCAGAAGCTGCGCCACCAGGAAACCGATGGCCTGACGGACCGTGACCTGTCCGCTGGGGATGGGGCGGACCTTGGTCCGTTCAACCTTGGCATCCAGGTGCCTGTCCAGAATGTCATTGATGGTGCAGCCGGCACCACGCATGACCACAGCACCGACGCCGAACAGGAACATCAGCCAGAGATTAGGCCAGCCGCCGGCCGGGGCCGCCAGGGCGATGGACCACCAGCAGGGCAGCAGCAGCAGCCAGGTACCGATGGGCCGGTCGAGGCGGGCCAGACGCGCATAGGGACGCCACGCCACCGGCAGGTAGCGGTCGATCCAATCGCCGGGCCGTATGTCGGTATGCCCGGCGGTCGTGTCGTTGGCGTGCATCATGATGCGCGCATTCTATCTTTTCCCCCGCCGGACGCAAAGAGACGGTTTGTCACCGTCACAGGTTCCGGGTCCCACGTCGCAAGATGGCATCGGTCAGCAGCCTTTTCCGTGACGGCGCGCACAGGGGGCCCTGTGAAACATTCTGCACCCTCGCCTGGTCCTGCGTTTCGCAGGCGTTGGATCATGCCATGGCGTTAACCCTGTGAAACATTCTGCAACCGCCCTTCTTGTTTGGTTTCACAGGATGCCGGGCTTCGGTGCCCAGGACAGCCAGCGGGGGCGTTCGGCCCAGACTGTGTTGGTCAAGCCGGGTGCGGTGGGCAGATTGTCCAGCACGGTCTGGGTTTCATGGAGAATCCGGACCAGCAGGCGCGGGGCCGGTCGGCGCCGGCGCGCGGCGGGGCGGAAGGGTGCGGCCGGGTTACGGGGCATGGGCGGGCATGCGGCCTTTACGCGGGCCGGGGGCCTGGGTGGGGCGAAGCGCAGTTCGGGCGGGTGGTCGGGGGCGTAGTCGCCTGACTGACCCATGGCGTCGGTGGTGGGTGGCGTCGGGTTGGGGATGGGGTCTTCGGCGTCTTCCTGATCAGTGGAGGGGTCGGGCGTTTGGCCCCTGGGTCCCGGCTTTCGCCGGGATGACGAAGAGAGGGGGGATGACGAGGCGAGTGGATCGGCTTGGGCCGACGGGGCCGACAGGTCGGGCAACTCGGCGGCGAGGGTGGGGTCTTCGGCGGTGGGGGCGGTCAGGGGATCGAGGCGGATGGCGTCGGCATCGTCCGGCGAAAACCAGCCCGACGGGATGCGAGCATAGCCGGGCTTGGGCTTTTTTTCCGCCGGTTGCAGCAGGTCCCCGCCCAGGCCGAGACGGTCGGCAGCCCAAAGGGTGGCGCGCATGTCGCCGCTGGCCACGGCATGATAGATGCTGTCGACCACCAGGGTGCGCAGGGAGACGAAACGGCTTTCCGCCTCCCGCCGCAGCAGGGCACGTTCTTCAGCGATGCGGCGGCGCAGATTGTGGGAGCGCTGCAAGGCGCGCCAGATGGTGGTGCGCGACACGCCATATTCCGCCGTTATCTCCTTGATCTTGCGGCCCGCCGCAATGTGGAAGGCGATCTTGGCCCAAGCGACATCCGTCACCTTGCGGGAGGTGTAACCCTCCGTCAGATGCTCATCGGGAGCGAAGCCGACATCTTCGGTGAAGGGCTTGGTATGAAGGTCGGAGGAGCCGCGCCACCAGGCCTCTGCCTGTTCCTGCGGCGTCAGGGTGGGGTGGTCGGTATCGTAGGGATTATGGGACAAGGACATGGGCCGGTGCTCCCGAAGGCAAGGGATGGGTCCATGATCCTAGCAGATTATGGGAATATATTCCATGGATGGGATGGACACGCTGTTGACCATCTTCCCCTTCGTCATCCCGGCGAAAGCCGGGATGACGAAGGGGGGCGGGATGAAGAAGGGAGAGCAGGAAGACGAAGGATGGGGGGGGTAAGGCCCCCCTTACCGCTTGCCGCCCATAACAATGTCGCCCAGGGGACCCAGGACACTGCCTTCGCCCTTGCCGGCCCCCGGCATGGCGGCGGAGAGCATGCGGCCGGCCAAGCGGGAGAAGGGCAAGGACTGGATCCAGACGCGGCCGGGGCCGCGCAGGGTGGCGAAGAACAGCCCCTCCCCGCCGAACAGGACGGATTTCACGCCGCCGACCTGTACCAGATCGAAATCGATATCGGGCGTGAAGGCGGCCACGCAGCCGGTATCGACATGCAGCACCTCCCCCGGTGCCAATTGCCGTTCCATGACGGTGCCGCCGACATGGGCGAAGACCCAGCCGTCGCCCGTCAGGCGCTGCATGATGAAGCCTTCACCGCCAAACAGGCCCGTCAGGATCCGGCGCTGAAAATGAATGCCGATCGAGACGCCCTTGGCCGCCGCCAGGAAACTGTCCTTCTGGCAGATCAGGCCACCGCCCAGATCAGCAAGGTTGAGGGGCAGGATGGTGCCGGGGAACGGGGCCGCGAAGGCCACGCGGGCCTTGCCGCGTCCCTGTTGGGTGAAGACAGTGGTGAACAGGCTTTCGCCGGTCAGAACGCGCTTGCCAGCGCCGATCAGCTTGTCCAGGAAGCCGCCCGATTCGTTGCCATCGCCAAAGATGGTATTCATCTCGACGGTCGGGTCCTTGTAGACCATGGCCCCAGCCTCGGCGATCGCACTTTCGCCGGGGTCCAGTTCGACCTCCACGAACTGCATCTCCTGCCCGTGGATCTTGAAATCAATCTGGTCGGCGCGGGAGTAGCGGCCGCCGCCACGCGTCGGGGGCGGCGGGGCACCTGGGCTGCCCCAGGGACTGTCCTGCGGCGACAGTTCGGCCACGGCGCGCACCGGCAGCCATTCGGCCATGCCATTGCGCCAGCAGAAGGCATCCGGATGGGCGCGCACATAATCCAGCGCCGCCTGCCCGTCCAGCGGGCCGACCCGGTCGTCATCATCGTGGAAGAACCATTGCGTCATGATGTGTCACCCCCCGTTTGCCAGGCCGCCGGTGCGGCGCGTCATCATGCATATCGGGTTGAGACCGAACAAGAAAAAGGCCGGCTGCGCGTGGCGAGCCGGCCAATTTCCACACGACACAAGGTGCCGGTTACTCTTCGTCCTCGGCCACCGCCGGGTCCATATCCTCGTCCACGGCGTCCATGTCCGGGGTTTCCGGTTCCGGGCGGCCACGGCGGGCGCGTTCCAGGGCGGCGTCCAGTTCACGCTGGCTGCACAGACCCAGCAGGACCGGGTTGCGCGCCTTGATATTGGCGGCGTTCCAGTGGGTCTTATCGCGCACGGCGGCGATGGTCGGCTTGGTGGTGCCGATCAGCTTGCAGATCTGCGCATCCGACAGTTCCGGATGGGCCTTCAGCAGGTGGGCGATGGCATCCGGCTTGTCCCCGCGCTTGGTCACCGGGGTGTAGCGCGGACCCTTGGACCGGGCCACCGGCTGCGGCAGGTCCTGCACACGCATACGCAGCTTCAGGTTGGGGTTGGCTTCGACGCGGGCGATCTCTTCCGCCGTCAGTTCGCCGCCGGCCACCGGGTCACGGCCAACCATGCCCACCGCCACTTCGCCGTCGGCAATGGCCTGCACTTCAAGCTCATGCATGCCGCAGAATTCCGCAACCTGCTCGAAGGTGAGACTGGTGTTCTCGACCAGCCAGACGGCGGTGGCCTTCGGCATCAGGGGCTGTGCCATGCTTCCTCCTCAAACGCTTCGCCGGCACCCAGCCGGCAGAAAATCAATCCGTTAACGCAAAAGCCGCCCGTCGCGCGCGGGAGGGGCCCCGCGCAGCCAACCGGACGGACAAGTCAACGACCCGTTCACCTATAGCGTTCCGAGACGGGACAAGCCACGGGATTTTTAAGGGTTGGGTGTAACGGGATTACAGAACCAGCATGATCTTACCGATATGGGTAGAGCTTTCCATCAACCGGTGGGCGTCGGCAGCGGCATCCAGGGGGAATGTTTTGGCAATCACGGGGCGCACCTGACCACCCGTTACCAGCGGCCAGACCTTTTCCCGGACGGTCGCCGCCAGCGCCGCCTTCTGCGCGGTTGTGCGGGCGCGCAGGGTGGAGCCGGTCAGGGTCAGCCGCTTCATCATGATGGGTGCCAGATTCACCTCCACCTTGGGTCCACGCAGGAAGGCGATGGAGACGTGACGGCCTTCCAGCGCCAGACAGTCGATGTTGCGAGGCAGGTAATCGCCGCCCACCATATCCAGAACGACATTGACGCCCTTGCCACCCGTGGCTTCTTTCACCACCGAAACGAAATCCTGGGTCTTGTAGTCGATGGCATGATCGGCACCTAGGCTGCGGCAGGCCTCCACCTTGTCGGCCCCGCCGGCGGTGGCGAAGACGGTGGCGCCCAGGGCCTTGGCAAGCTGAATGGCGATGGTGCCGATGCCCGACGTGCCGCCATGCACCAGGAAGCTCTCACCCGCCGACAGGCCGGCGCGTTCGACCACATTGGTCCAGACAGTGAAAACCGTCTCCGGCAAGGCGGCGGCCTGCACCATGTCCAGCCCATCGGGCACGGGCAGCACCTGTCCCGCCGGGGCCGTGGCATAGTCGGCATAGCCGCCACCACCCAGCAGGGCGCAGACCCTGTCGCCCACCTGCCAGCCCGTCACGCCGTCGCCCAGGGCCGCGATGGTGCCGGACACTTCCAGGCCCGGCAGGTCCGACGCACCGGGCGGCGGCGGGTAAAGACCCTGACGCTGCACCACATCGGGCCGGTTGACGCCCGCAACTTCCACCTTGATCAGCACCTCGCCAGCGGCCGGTTGGGGGACGGGCCGCGTGGTGGGCACCAGGACCTCTGGCCCGCCGGGCTGCGTGATCTCAACGGCGCGCATGGTGGTGGGCAGGGTCATCGGTCGGTTCCTTCATGCTTCGGGGTGGCGGCCAACGGCGTGATACCGCAGAATGGCGCCAAGACTAGAGCGTATTTCCGTTGACCGGAAACACGCTCTAGCAGTTCGTAGTCCTCAGTCGCCGGAGCTGCATCCGCAGCTTGGCTTTCGCCGCACGAGCGGCGCGGCGGCAGTCGCCGCCGGAGCGGTTTTCCAATCAAAGGAAAACCGCCCTAAAGATAGGGATGGAACCGATGGCTTTCGACCTGGATGAATTGCTGCCCACCAAGAAAGTGTCCAAGCCCGTGGACCTGCCCAGCCTGTCGGTCGGCGACCTGCAGGACTATATCGCGGCGCTGGAGGCCGAGATTGTGCGCGTGAAGGGCGCCATCAAGGACAAGCAGGAAGTCGCGGCGGCAGCGGCGGCGTTCTTTAAGAAGTAGAAGGGTGGCAGGCTGGGCGGTTCCGGTCTATCATCAGGGCTGGAGGTTCCCCATGCCGGATGTCGGCAATACACAATACCCGACCGCCGACGATGCGGAGCCGCGGCTTGCACGTGAGCGACGCCTTTTGGACGAGGCGCGCGCCGAGGCCGCACGGGGACTGTTGTTGAGCGGGCCGGAGGTTGAGGCGTGGCTGGACGCGCTGGATGGTGATGTTTCGCTGCCGCCACCAAAAGCAGCTGAGCGCAGAGCCGGGAGATAGGAACATTGCCCCGGCAGTTATCATTCACGCCGTCTGCCCTGCGTGATCTAGCTGCCATACGCGACTGGTTGCTGCAACCGGGCTCCGGGCAGAAGGCGAGAGCCAAGTTGCGCCATATCCGAAGCGCCATGCGGGAGCTTGCCACCAATCCCGTTCTCTGGCCGGTTGGCGCGCATCCGGGCGTACGGGAAATCCCTGTCGATGGCTACCGCGTCATGTATGAGGTCCATCCCGATACGGGGGATGTGGAGACCGCAGGCGATATCAGGATTTTGCGGATATTCGGACCGGGGCAGGACCGGTCGCAAATGTAATCAGTTTCGAAACGCCGCCAGCACATAGACCCTGAGCGCGCTGGACAGATTGCCGGTGCGGGTGGCGTCGATGCGTTCGATCAAAGCGTTGACGGAGACGCCTTCCGCCGCCGCCAGTTCCTTCAGCGCGTCCCAGAAGGGTTCTTCCAGAGTGACGCTGGTCGGATGGCCGGCGACCATGACGGAGCGTTTGCGCACTTCGGTCATTTTTCTTGCTCCGCCTGTCGCCGGCCTGGGCTACGCCCTGTCACGTCAGATGCTCTCGCGCCAGATAGTCCTGGCTTTGCATTTCCATCAGGCGGCTGATGGTGCGCTGAAACTCGAACGCGTGGGTGCCTTCGGCATAGATGCGTTCGGGGGCCACCTCGGCGGCGATGATGGTGTTCACCTTATGCTCATAGAGCGCGTCGATCAGGGTCATGAAGCGCTTGGCCTCATTACGCAGTGCCTCTGGCAGGCGGGGCACCATGTCAATCAGGACGGTGTGGTAATGGGTGGCGATGGCGAGGTAATCGCCGGCCCCGAGAGGCCTTGCGCAGAGTTCGTCAAAGGTGAACCAGGCCACCCCCTTGGCACAGCGCGGCACATCCACGCGGCGGCCCTGCACCGTCAGGTGCGTGGCAGTGGGCGTGGCATTGTCGGTCAGGTCAGCGAAGGTCTGGGCCATGGCCTGTGCCGTGCCCGCCGTCAGCGGATAGTGATAGACCTTGGCCCCCATCAGCCGGGCCAGACGGTAATCCCGCGCCGAGGCCAGATGCAGCACATCCAGCCGTTCCTTCAGCAGGGCGATGAAGGGCAGGAACAGCTGCCGGTTCAGGCCATCCTTGTACAGATCTTCGGGGGGCCAGTTGCTGGTCGCCACCACCACCACGCCCAGATCGAACAAAGCCGTGAACAAGCGACCCAGGATCATGGCGTTGGTGATGTCGGTGACGTGGAATTCGTCAAAACAGAGCAGCCAGCCCTCCGCCGCGATCTCCTTGGCGACCTCCACCACCTCGTCGCCCTTGGCGCGGCCTTCGCCCCGGATGGCGTGGAGCCGTTCATGCACGCGCAGCATGAAGGCGTGGAAATGCACCCGCACCTTCTCCTCCACCGGGGCGGTTTCGAAGAACAGGTCCATCAGCATGGATTTGCCGCGACCGACATCGCCATAGATGTAAAGGCCCTGGGGGGCGGGATCGGGCCGGCGCGTCAAGCCCAGGCGCGCCCGCCAGCCGGTCTGTCCGGTCGCAGGCCGATAGCCCTTCAGGGCATGCCAGAGGCTTTCCAGCTTCTCCGCCGCCAGTTCCTGGGCCGGATCGGCCTTCAGCGTGCCGGTGCCGCGACGGGCGCGGTAGACGGAAAGGGGGCCGTCGGTCATGGGCTGTTCATGAGCAAGGTCAAGGATTTGCGCCTGAACAGGTAAAGCCCGCCCGCCCCCTTCGCAAGCGCGGCATGGACGACCCTGCCCTGTGGCATCATCGGGTATGCTGAAATTGGTCGTTACATTTTAAACAAATTCGTGTGAAATCTTTGCAGCCATGAATATGCCCATCCGCCCCACGCTGGCCGCCATTGCGGCCCTTTTCGTGTTTCTGGTCGCCTTGCCGGCGGCCAGCGCAGGCGCGGCCTGCCACCTGCGCATTGTGTGGACGGAGTTGCCGCCCTATCAGACGGTGGGCGCGGATGGAAAGCCGTCGGGCATCGATATCGAACTGGTAAGCGAGGCCAGCCGGCGCATGCCCTGCGCCATCGACTGGGAATTTGCACCACGTCCGCGCGCCCTGCTGCTGGTGCAGGAGGGCAAGGCCGATGCGGTCGTCGGCGTGGGCCGCACCGTGGAGCGGGAGGCGTTCGGCATCTTCTCCCAGCCCATCCGCGAGGGGCGCAATGTCCTGATCGTGCGCAAAGGCTATGCCGCCAAGTTCCCCTATCAGAACCTGACGTCCCTGGCGGCCAGTCCGTTCCGGCTGGGTGTGGTATCGGGGTCCCGCTACAGCCAGGAATTCGAGGATCTGACGCGCAGCGGCGCTCTCTCCGATAATATCATCCCGGTTCAGAACGGGGAGAGCGCCATGGCCATGCTGATGCGCGACCGCATCGATGGGTTCATCGATGGGTACCGTATCGCGCTGAACCGTGCGGCGCAGCTGGGTCTGGCGGACGATATCGATGTGCATCCGATGTTCGTCAATGAACACAAGGCCTTCGCCCTGTTCAGCCAGGCCGCCAATATCGACCCCGCCATCATCACCCGCTTCAATGCCGTGATCATGGGGATGGAAGCCGATGGCACCATTACCCGCATCATCAGCAATTACGGCAGTTGAAACCCGCGCACGGATGGGGGATCGTGGGCATATGCCGCCCGCCGCCCTGCCCCGCCCCCATCCCTGATGACCGACCGGCCCGACAAAGCGCTGCCGGTTGAGGCCTATGAACGGGCCAAGGAACTGGCCCGCAGCGGCGCCCCGGCCCAGCGTGCCGAACTGGCGCTGCAACCGGAAACACCGCCGGAACTGCTCTATTATCTGGCCGATGATGACGATCCGCTGGTCCGCCGCGCCGTCGCGTTCCGGTCCGAAACGCCGGTGCAGGCCGCACCCAGGCTGGCGCGTGATCTGGACACGGAAGTACGCGTGCTGCTGTCGCGCAAGCTGGCGCGGGCATTGCCGCACCTGACGGGGGCGGAGCATGCGGCCATCCGGGACCTGGCCCACCACGCCCTGACCATGCTGGCCGCCGATCAGGTGGTGCGGGTGCGCGCCGCCTTGGCCGGGGCGCTGCGCGATGTCGCATCCGCCCCGCCCGGCCTGATCGCCGGTCTGGCCCGCGATGTGGCGCGGGAGGTGGCGGAACCCATTCTGCGCGGCTGCGTCAATCTGGCGGACGAAGAACTGGTCGCCATCATCGCGGCCCAGCCCGTGCCCTGGGTCCTGGAGGCCATCGCGCGGCGCGACCATGTCTCCGCCCCCGTCGCAGAGGCGGTAGCGGCGACGGGCGACCCGGTGGCCACCGCCAGCCTTCTGGCCAATCCCGGTGCGGCCCTGTCCGACCGGGCCATGTCACGGCTGGTGGAAAAGCCCTTGTCCGCGATGGACATGACCAAAACAACCGCCAAGCCGCTGCTGCCGCCCTCGCTGCTGGGCAAGCTGGCCCGGATTGTCGAGGACAGTATCAAGGGCGAACTGGCAGGCCAGGGGTTTGACCGGCAGGAACGGCAGGAGGTGGTGGAGGTTACCCAGCGCCGCCTGGACTGGGCCCGCGATTACGTGAAGCGGGAACCGCCCGAGGCCAAGGCCGCCCGCCTGAAGGCCGAAGGCAAGCTGGACGAGGCCGCCATCTGGGATGCCCTGTCCTGGGGCGACAAGCCGTTCGTGCGGGAAGCACTGGCCCTGCGCGCCGATCTGCCAGCAGAGCTGGTGCAGCGGATCATCGATACGCAGAGCGCCAGGGCCATCACCGCGCTGGCCTGGCGCGCGGGACTGTCCATGCGCTGCGCCCGGCTGTTACAGCTTAAATCCGGCCTGCCGCCGCCCAAGCTGCTGAATGCCCGGCATGGGGTGGATTACCCGATGAATGAGGCGGAGATGCGCTGGCAACTGGGGCTGTTCGGGGTGGAATAGGGTGACTTTCGTTGCCTCAAGCGCCGGCGCCGCATCCGCGGCTTGGCTTCACGCGCCACGTGGCGCGCGGCGGCGGTCGCCGCCGAATCAACGGTCAAAAACCGTGACCGCTGATTTTATTCAAACGTGCGCAGCGCCGCCGGGGCGCCTTTCAGGTGCTTGACCAGCAGGCTGACGATTTCCTCCATCTGGGTGCGGACCTTGTCCAACTCCATGGAGGTCTTGTCGTCCAGTGCCGCTTCCATCAGCATCATGTCGAAATCATTCAGCAGGCTTTGCAGGCTTTCATGCTCCGCCTCCAGAATGTCATAGGCGCCGAGCGCATGGATCAACAGTTCGGGCGGATCACGGAAGAAAGCTAGGCTCATGCGCGTAAAGCTGGTGATGGAGCGCAGGCGCATGCGGATCAGCCAGCCGCGCAGGTCGGCCGGCACGCCTCGGTTGGGCGCTTCTTCGGCCTTGTCCGTGATGGTGAAGATCAGGGCCTGGATTTCAAGATAGCGGGCGCGCGCCTTCTTGAAATCGGGGAAGGTGGCCAGCTTCACCCCTTCCTGCTTTTCAAACAGGCTGACGGCACCGGCCAGCGACTGCGACAGATGCCGCAATACCGTCGCCCGCTGTGCCGCATCCTGTTCGTAACGCATGAATATCCCCGTGTGCCTCAACTTTTCTAATGTCGCGCACTCTATCCGGGGAAGGCAAGCAGCACCACCATGCCTTAAGGATGGCACCGAAAGGCCGCCCCCCGCCGAAAGCGCGGGGTCAGCCCCCGCATCCCCGTCGCTTGTCGCAGCATCGGCCCGATGGTAGAGCAGCAGGCATGATGCAGCCCCTGGCCCGCCCCCTTCCCTACCCAAGCCCCGACGCGCAGCAGCGCGATGCGGGACAGGTGGTGCTGGTCGTGCGCGATCTGGTGGTGACGACGCTGATCGGCATCTATGACTATGAATATGTGAAGCCGCAGCGCCTGCGCCTGAACCTGGAACTGGCGCTGACAGCGGCCACGGACCAGCCTTGGACCCATGCCGATCTGGTGGCCACGGCCAGCCGCATCGTCACCGACGGCCATACCAACCTGCTGGAATGTCTGGCCGAACGTCTGGCCACTACCCTGCTGTCCGACGGTCGCGCCGCCATGGCCCTGATCCGCCTGGAAAAGCTGGACGCGTTCGCGGAATGCGAAGCGGTCGGTGTGGAGATCGTGCGAGCGGCGTAGAAAGCAAAACGCCACGCCCTGATTTTGGGCGTGGCGTCTTTTGTCAATCAGGGAACTGGATCAATAATCCTTGCCGTGATTGGCATCATATGGACCTGTCGGCATACCGTGACCGGGGGCGTACAGAGCCATGCTGTTGGCCTGATTGGCCAGCGGCAGATAGCTGGGCTTAGCCCGCTCCACCGCCGCAATAACTGCCTGGGCAATCAGGCTGGCCAGCAGGTTGCCGCCGCTGTTCTGTGCCTGCGGGGAATAGGCCAGGGTGACCTCATCCGTCCAGATTGTCTGGCCGGTCTTGCCATGCTTCAGCACATAAGACAGGGAGACGGTCGTCGTGGTGGCCAGAACGGCATAGGCCGAATCCCACTTTTCCAGCGACACGAACATGACCGCATCGGCACCAAACAGATTGGCGACCCGTGTCGGGTCGGCGGAATGGACGAGGTTGGCATCGGCCAGCCCCTCATCCTCCATGAACCGCTTCACCATATGGACGGGGAAGACGTAATAGCCCTTCTCCGCCAGGGCACCCGGCAGGGTAACCAGGAAATTGTCAGCCGCGTCGACCTGCGTGCTTTTGTTGACCACGGGCACGACGACGATGGAACGCGGGTGCTGGTCACGGAACGCGCTGAAATCCTTCTTGGGAATTTCCGGCGTGGCGCAGGCGGACAGGCCCAGCAGCAGCAGGCCCGCCGAGAGGAGTTTGATCATCCGCATCGGTCTATCCTCAGCTGGTCTTGGGGGCGGCGGTGCCATTGCGGGCCGCCGTGATAGCCTTGTCCATAAAGACGGTCGATTCCGGCCAGGCCGTCTTCTCCCGCTCGAACATGGCAACAGCGCCAGGGACATCACCCTTGGCCAGGCGCACATATCCCAGTTCAGCGAAGACACCGGGGGCGATCTTCTGCGTCTTCGGATCGGTGACCGCCAGCCGTTCCAGCTCTTCCTGGTACTGCGCCAGCTTGGTCGCGTCCTGCTGATAATCGTAGAGGGTCAGGGCGTAGTTGCCCCACATGTATTTGCCGGTCGGCGGCTGAGCGCAGCCAGCCAGAGCCGCGACCATCGCCGCGGCCAATATCATTCTATTCTTCATGATCAGGGCACCGTGATGGTCTTGGTCACCTCGTCACCGAGATAAACCGTGGTTTCGTAAACGACGCGTCCCATGTCCTGGATGGTCACTTTGTGGGTGCCGCGATCCAGTTGGAGCTTTGCCTTAACGCCGTCATAGGCAGCAGCGGGGCCGATCTGCACCCCATTCACCAGCAGCACAGCCGTGGGAGACGCGTTGGCGATGGCGATAGCCGGACGCGAATCAACAGTTTTGACACTCGAATTCGGATACGAACACCCGGCGAGTACAAGAGTGAAGAGCGCGAATATTGTCCGCTTCATCTTAAACCTCCTACTGGCTTTCGCCGACGATGAGAGCGGCCTGACCAGCCGCGGCCAGCGAGCCGGAGAGGACGCGGGCCACGGCCCCCTCGTTCACTTCACTGTCGCCGAACGTGGATTCCACCTCGATATCCACCAGCTTGGTGGGCGGCAGCTCAATCTCGAAGCCCGTCTGCGGGCTTTTGACCCGTTCACCGGGCTTCAGAACGGCAAGACGGTCACCCGCCTTGACACCCTGCCGGGCACCACCGCTGATGAAGACACGAGCGCCGTCAACCTTCAGGACATCCGCACGCCAGGGGCGGGATTCCAGCTTGGCCACCAGACCATTCATCATGTCAGAAATGGCGGCGCCGATTGCCTTGTCATTCAAGGTCGCGTCATAGGCGGCCTGACTGCCGAACCCCATGACAGTGCCGTTTTCCACTGCCGCCTCACCCACACCGGAGGTCGTGAAGAAGGCCACGCCCGTGCGCACATCGACAACGCGGACTTCGACCTTGGCGCGAGCAACTTGCTTCTTGGTGTTGCTGAGGAAGCCGGACTGCCCCTCGGTCTGGCGGCCAAACTCCGTCAGTGATCCGATGATCAGAACATCCGCGCCGACAATGTTGCCGGCCGTGCCACCTAACTTCTGCTCGCCCTTGATGATGTCGAGATCCGAGCGTTCAAGCACGACGAACTTGCCGGAATCGACCAGACGCGCGGACAGCATGTCGGACGTCTGACGGCCCAAGGGATCAATCTGATCCGCCGTCAGCAGCGCCTTGCCATAGCGGGTTTCGTTGGTGAAACGCCCGATGGCGATTTTACGCTTCAAGGCCTTCACAGCGGGCGGCGCCTGCTGTGCCACCTGCTGCGCCTGAGCAACCTGTTGTGGAGCCTGCACAACCGCCGGCGGCGTGGCCGGCGTCGCGCATCCCGCGAGTAGAGCAACAGCGCCAACCAATGATATGGATATCGCACTTCGCGACATACCTTGAATAGAGCAGCCCCTCAAAACAACCTCCCCACAGAATGATAGGGGTGAGGCTATCAAATCATGAATTATACAAAAATGCTGATTTTACATAAAATTCAACATAATATTATTGACAAATATTAAGACGAATTCTGAAAATAAAATATTACAATAAGTAAAAATCAAACAATTTTGGGTGCATTATGTTTGACTGCACGGGTATGTGAACCAGAAGTGTGCTTCCGGTAAACGGAAGCACACCCTTTGAGCTGATCAACCCTACTCCACCCCACCCGCCAGCACCTGTACCGTCAGGCCGCCGGTGGTGCGCAGGGTTTCGACCACGCGTTGGGCGTGGCGTTTGGACCGGCATTCGATGGTCAGGTCGATGTCGGTAGCCTTGACTGTCGTGGTCGTGAACAGGCGCTGGTGCGAGGCCTCGATGATGTTGCCGCCGGCTTCGCCCACCAGACCGGTGATGCGGGACAGGGCACCCGGACGGTCGGGGATGGCGATACGCACGGCGATCAGGCGGCTTTCACGCACCAACTGGCGCATGATCACCTGGGCCAGCAGGCGGCTGTCGATATTGCCGCCGCACAGGACCAGACCGACCTTCGATCCCTGGAACAGCTGCGGGTGGGTCAGCAGCGCCGCCAGACCCGCCGCACCGGCCCCTTCGGCGACGGTCTTTTCGATGTTCAGGAACAGGGCCACCGCCTCTTCCACCGCGACATCGGGAACCAGCACCACCTGATCCACCAGGGCGCGGCAGATATCCAGGGTCAGGGCGCCGACATTCTTCACCGCGATGCCTTCGGCGATGGTGTCGCCGCCCACCTGGATCGGTTCGCCCTTCAGCGCCTGGGCCATGGCGGGATAGGCTTCCACCTCCACCCCGATGATGCGGATGGCGGGATTCAGGGCCTTGGCCGCGACCGCGATGCCGCTGATCAGGCCGCCACCGCCGACCGGCACCACCAGCGTGTCCAGGTGCGGCACAGCGTCCAGCATTTCCAGACCGATCGTGCCCTGGCCGGCGATCACGTCGGGATCGTCATAGGGGTGGACGAAGACCAGCCCCTCCTCGCGGGACAGTCGTTCGGCCTCTGCCGCTGCCTCGGCCAGGACGGTGCCTTTCAGGACGACGCGGGCGCCATGTTCCTCGGTCCGTTCCACCTTGGTGAAGGGCGTACCTTCGGGCATGACGATGGTGGCAGGGATGCCCAGGCGGCCGGCATGATAGGCCACACCCTGGGCGTGGTTGCCAGCCGACATGGCGACGACGCCACGCTGGCGTTCCTCCGCCGTCAGCTTGCGCAGCTTGTTCAGAGCGCCGCGTTCCTTGAAGGCAGCGGTGAACTGCAAATTCTCGAACTTCACCCAGACCTCGGCCCCGGTCAGTTGCGACAGGGTGCGGGACGGGACGCAGGGCGTGTCCATGATATGGCCGGACAGCGCCTTTGCGGCGTCCTTCACATCGGCCAGGGTCACGGAAAGGGGGGCGCTGGATAGGGCGGTCATGGATTGCGGTCTCCTTGGACGCAGGACACGGCATTCCACCCACCGCAACAGGGCGGGCGGGGCCGGTGGGTGCGCGTTCAGGTCCACGCACTTCTCACGCGTTCTTGAGTCTCACGCCGCACCGTTGCTGACGAGACGATTTTTCACAGCACTGGTAGACCGGGTTTCGTTTTCCTCAAGCGCCGGCGCTGCATCCGCAGCTTGGCTTCACGCCGCACGTGCGGCGCGGCGGCAGTCGCCGCCGGAGCTGTTTCCGGTCAACCGTAAACAGCTCTATATCAGCGCGGGCAACCGGGCGTGCCGCAGCGTGCGGCGCCCGCCGCAACGTAAACGCCGCAGACGGCGCATTTGGCCATTTCCTGCGTATCGGTCGTCGGGGCCTTGCGGTCGCTGCCGCGCGGTGTCTTTGCCCGGTCGCCGCCATTGCGGCGCAGGGCCGCCTGCCGTTCCCGCTGGACCTTGCCCAGCAGGCGGAATGCAAACCAGACGATGGCCAGAAGGCCCACCAGGGTGATGATCTTGGACAAGGACAGCATGGCAGCAAAGTGTGGGAAGCCGGAAACGGGAGCAAGTGAAATCAAAGACCGAAACGCGCGAAAGCAGCGCGTTCGGATGCCGCATCCGCTACCCCGTCGGCCAGCGACCGCGCATCCAGCCCGATGAAGCGGCCAACACCGGCCCGGCGCGGCGGGTTGATCAGGCGGATATCCACCTTCTCCCCAAACCGTTCACGCAGGGTGGCGCGCATGTCGCCGGTGCGGTCGATCAGGCCAAGTTCCAGTGCCTTGGCTCCGGTCCAGAAGGCGCCCGTGAACAGGTCATCCTCCGTCGCCTTCAGCCGGGACCCACGGCGGTCGCGGATCCAGGCCTTGAACATCTCATGCATTTCCGCCTGGATGGATTTCAGATGGGCCACATCCTCGGCTTTTTCCGGCTGAAACGGGTCCAGCATGGCCTTGGCGGTGCCGGCGGTATGGACGCGGCGGTCCACGCCCAGCCGGTCGATCAGGCCCGTGAAGCCGAAGCCGGCGGAGACAACGCCGATGGAACCGACGATGGAACAGGCATCCGCCGTGATCTCATCCGCCGCACATGCCAGCCAGTACCCGCCGGACGCGGCCACATCCTCCACAAAGGCCAGGACGGGCACATTCTTTTCCGCCGCCAATGCCCGAATCCGCCGCCCAATCAGGGCCGATTGCACCGGAGAGCCACCGGGAGAGTTGATGGCCAGCGCCACCGCCGCCAGCCCGTTCGGGGCAAAAGCCCGGTCGATATCATCGGCCAACCCCTCCAACGACAGGCCCCGCCGCCCCATGCCAATGGCCCCTGACAGGCGCAGCACCGATACCAGCGGCGACAGGGACAGGCCGGCAAGCTTTCTGAAGCGGCGGATCATGGGCGATGGCTTTCCAAAGCGAAGATGATGGTGAAGAGATGGGGGTGGCATGCGCGCAACGGTAGCCCCGTCCCATACGAAAGAGCGCGGAGAAGGTTTGACCGTGCCCCGGCAGCGGCGCACTTTGTCACTTATGACGAAGGTTCGATCCAACACCACCTCTTTTGTATATGCCATGCTGGCACTCTGCATCTTTGCATTGGTGCAGATAGCCACACCACTCGCGCATGCAGATCGTTCAGTCGTAGAACTGATGGCTGTCCAGACCCCGCCCATGGCGATGGCGGATGGGGAAGAACGAGGGGCCGTTCTGGAACTCGCCACCGCAGCGGTGGAACGGGCGGGGCTGAGGCCCAAAGTCACCTTTATCCCGTGGCGCCGGGCGCAGGAAATGGTGTCGGGAGGCAAGGATCTGCTGATCACGCCCCTGACCTGGCTGCCGTCGCGCGCGGATAAATTCACCTGGATCGGGCCGATCTGTCGCATGGAACGGTCCATCGCCAGCATCAAGGACCGTATCGACAGCCTGGATCAGGCCAAGCGGGAACGGCGTATCCTGGTGGTGGGGGCCGGCAGCGCCCAGGAAATCCAGCTGCGCGACTGGGGCTATCCGCCTGAATTGATTGTCGCCACGCCGCTGGGCACGCGGGAGGTGGACATGCTGACCAGCGGGCGGGTCGATGGCTGGTACAGCGGGACGGCCCAGATCCGCTGGCGCTGGAACCGGGATGGGCGTAAGGAGCGGCTGATCATCGGCAATGCGATTATTGTTGATCAGATCCATCTGGCCTGTTCGCGCGATTGCGACCCAACCCTGGCCGCCACCCTGCGCGGGGCGCTGCAAAGCCTGCGCGATGACGGAACGGCAGACCGTATCCTGGCGCGGTACGACCTCTACTATTAAAGGGGCAGCGGGGCCGCGTCGCGCAGGATGGCCTCTACCGCCGGGGTGTAGCCCTGCCCCTCCCCATGCAGGACAAGGCCGGGCAGCAGGGTCAGGGGACCCCGCGCGTCGCGCCGCGCGCTGACGATCACGCGCTTGGCCGGCAGACCCGCGCGGGGCCAGAACG
Source organism: Niveispirillum cyanobacteriorum (assembly GCF_002868735.1). Taxonomy (GTDB): domain Bacteria; phylum Pseudomonadota; class Alphaproteobacteria; order Azospirillales; family Azospirillaceae; genus Niveispirillum; species Niveispirillum cyanobacteriorum. The sequence goes on from NZ_CP025611.1 coordinate 1,613,297, forward strand.
GCAGAACGCGGATATCGCCGAACCGGCCCGCCAGCAGCGACAGCAGATGGTCCAGCCGTTCCGCCGGATAGATCAGGGTCAGCGTCCCCCGGCTTTTGCCCAGGCGCAAGGCGGCCCGTACGAATCCCGCCAGATCACCCGCCCCTTCGCCATGGCTGTTGGCCTTGTGCCCGCTGGGCGACGGGGTGTGGCGACCGGTGGGCCAGAAGGGCGGGTTGGCCAGGATATGGTCGAAACTGTTGGGGCGCAGGCCTTCTGGCGGGGCGGACACATCGCCGTCCAGGACAGTGACACGGTCGGCAAGGCCGCTTTCGGCGGCCCCGCGCCGGGCCAGGCCGGCGGCAAGGTCCTGTATCTCCAGCCCCGTGACGGCCAGACCCGGCACACGGGCAGCCAGACACAGCAGGGCCGCGCCCGTACCGCAGCCCAGTTCCAGCACGGCCTGTCCCGCCACCGCCGGCACGGCGGCGGCCAGCAGGACGGGATCGATGGCGACGCGGTAGCCGTCCGCCGGCTGGAACAAAGTGACGCGCCCACCCAGCAATCTGGTGGCATCGATATCGCCGCAACCGGTCACGCCGATGCCCCCGGCACCACGGGCAAGCCTGCCTCCACCAGCAGGGCGCGGGCATCGGCCAGATCATCATCGGCGACGCACAGACGGCGCGGAATGGCCCCGATGCTGCCTTCCAGCACGGAGGTGTGCTGATCCAGCAGCACGCAAGCGATGCCGGCATCGGACAGAAGCGATTGGGCGAAACTCAGCTCCACCGGGTCATTGCTGCGGATCAGCGGCTGCATGCGGGTCCATCCCCTTCGGAGTTTCAAGGCGGACATGCCGCGTATAAACGCCGGCAGGTCTTGACCCGCCGGGCTTCCCCGCTATGCTCCCCCGCAATCCCTTGGCCCGTCAACCGGGCTTGTTGTCTGCTGCCTTCTCGCGATGGAGCCTTGTCCCGTGGCCACCGTGACCACCCTTGATCCCAAGCGCCGGAAGCCGGACACCAACGCGCTCGATAATCTGGTCGCCCTCGTGGCCCAGGATCTGGCCGATGTAAACGAGATCATCATCAACCGCATGCAGTCGCCCGTGGCGCTGATCCCGCAGCTGGCAGGTTATCTGATTGCCAGCGGCGGCAAGCGGTTGCGCCCGGTCCTGACGCTGGCCGCCGCCAAGCTGTGCGGCTACCACGGGGAGACTCACAAGCCGCTGGCGGCCTGTGTGGAGTTCATCCATACGGCCACCCTGCTGCATGATGACGTGGTCGACGAAAGTGACCTGCGGCGCGGGCAGGCCAGCGCCAATGCCGTCTATGGCAACAAGTCATCAGTCCTGGTCGGTGATTTCCTGTTCTCCCGCGCCTTTCAGGTGATGGTGGAGGCAGGGTCGCTGGACGTGCTGCGCATCCTGTCGAACGCATCCGCCGTCATCTCCGAGGGCGAGGTTCTGCAGCTGATCACGCAGAACGACACCGAGACCAGCGAGGAAGCCTATCTGGAGGTCATCAAGGCCAAGACGGCGGAACTGTTCGCCGCCGCCTGCCGCATCGGTGCCGTGGTGGCGGGTCGCCCGACGGCGGAAGAGGACGCGCTGCGCTCCTACGGCATGAACCTGGGCATCGCCTTCCAGCTGGTCGATGACGTGCTGGATTATTCGGCAGCGCAGGCCAAGCTGGGCAAGAATATCGGCGACGATTTCCGCGAGGGTAAGATCACCCTGCCCATCGTCCTGGCCTTCCGCCGGGGTGATGACGAGGAACGGACCTTCTGGCGCCGGACCATGGAAGATCTGGACCAGGGCGATGGCGACCTGGAGCGTGCCATCGCCCTGATGGCCAAGCATAATGCCCTGCATGACAGCGTGGAACGCGCCCGCCATTACGTGTCGGTGGCCCGCGACGCCCTGGGCCTGTTCCCGGCCAGCCCTGTGAAGCGCGCCCTGCTGGACGTGCTGGAATTCGTGGTCGACCGCGATTATTGATGGCGGCGTGCCGCGCGGGAAATCAGGCCGGGAGGGTTCGCCCCCCGGCCTTTTTTGTATCGGGTGGATGGGTCGGCGGGCGCGATGCTGCCATGCGGGGGGACGGGGATGGGAAAATGTCATCTAGGGCTTGCATGGGCCGTTCGATGACGCTATACAGCCGCCCACGCAAACGACGGCCCCGGCGGTCGGTTGCGGAATATGTGACGGAGTGTAGCTCAGCCTGGTAGAGCGCTGCTTTCGGGAGGCAGAGGCCGGAGGTTCGAATCCTCTCACTCCGACCAGTAAAAGCCCCGGTTCGACAATGTCGGACCGGGGCTTTTTTCATTTGGGGCTGAGGTCAGGTGAGGGGGTCGAGGTATTTCTCGATCAACCGCTGGCCGTCTTCGCCCATGGTGGACCAAGCGGCGCGGGCGCGGGCGAGGTGCTCTGTATCGCTTTCGGTGGCGAGGGCCAGACGATACCATACTGCACCGATGCTGTAAGGATCGGCACTCCGGTCATAATGAACCAGTGCCTGACGATAAAGAGAACGAGCCTCTTCCAGGTTCCCCTGTTTGCCTGCGATATCACCTAGGTTCCAGACTCAATCAGGTCCAGTATGCCACGATGGTTGCAATTGCGAGGGTGGACAGGAAATTTCTGGCGAGCTTGTCGTATCGGGTGGCGACGCGTCGGAAGTCCTTGAGACGGCAGAAGACGGCCTCGACCATCCATCGGAACTTGTACCTGAGCTTGTCGAAGCGGATGGGCTTTTTGCGTGACTTTCTGCCGGGAATGACAGGCTTCGCGCCCTTCTCCTTGATCTTGGTCCGCAATTTATCGCTGTCATATCCCTTGTCGGCCAGGACATAGCGGCAATCATCAACCTCAGCCAGCAGGGTCTCGGCCATGGTGATGTCGGAAACGTTGCCCGCCGTTACATGCAAGGCCACCGGGCGGCCGAGCGTGTCAGTCAGGGCGTGGACTTTTGTGGTCTGACCGCCTCTGGAAATGCCAATGGCTTGCGCCTTGGCCCCCCTTTTCCGCCGTGGGCACACCGGTGTGCCTTCACGTAGCTGCCGTCCATGGCCACGCTGGTCGTGATCCATTGCCCGGCGGCCAGCGCATGTAATATCCGGTGCCAGTGTTTGCGCCCAGACCAGCGGTTGAAGCGATTGTACACCGTGGTCGGTGGGCCATATTCCGGCGGACAGTCCTTCCAGCGGCATCCGCTCTTGAGTATATGAATAATCCCACTGATGATCCGACGGTCATCAACACGCGGCGCACCATACTTGTGCTCAGGAAGGTGCGGCTCAATCGCTGCCCACGCTTCATCCGAAAGCCAGAAAATCTCCCGCATTCAATCCTCCAACGCGTTAATCACGCCTTGGAATCACATTCAAACAGCAATTTCAATGATATGTGCCGGTTTTGACCCTAGGCCCTTGATGCAGTTCGCCTCTCCAAGCAAAGCACCAACACACCGATAAAGCGGCAAAGCCTGTCTATAGCGATCTGCCGCAACCTCATAAAAGGAACATTCTAGCGCTATATCGCCCAGACCTTTGATACAGTTCGCCTCTCCTAGAACATCACCTCCAAACTGGAAAATAGGCAACGCCTTCTCATAATGCTCGCGAGCCTCCTTGTATAGGGAACGGCGTAAGGCGGCACCACCCAAGCCCTTGATGCAGTGTGCTTCACCAAGCATAAAGCCGCTACGCCGGAAAATAGGCAACGCCTGATTGTAGCGCTGACGGGCCTTCTCATATGAGGACTGATACAATGCGATGTCGCCCAGGCGTTGAATGCATTGAGCCTCCTTTAGGACGTTCGCGGTTCGCTGGAAAAGCTGAAGAGCCTGTTGAAACTGTCTTTCAGCTTCGCGATAGGATGAACGCTCAAGCGCAATTGCCCCCAACTGAAAAGTACATGCCGCCTGGAGCGATAGATCGTTGAGGTTTCTCGCATTCTCCGTTGCGCACGACAGCAACGCGGTGGACCCGTGTCCAGTGAACCGTTGGAACTCTCCTAGATGAGTAATTGCTCTGATAAGATCCCCACTCGGCCTGTCAGATAATTGTTTCTCTAGAACGGTGATAATGTTGCCGAACTCCGGCATCAGCCTGTCAACAGCAGCCCGACCGTCAGACGTACCAACATCGTCGCCATCCGCCGCAAGTGCCATCATGTGGGCCGCTAGAGCGTTTGCCTTTTCGGCGCTTGGCGGCAGTTTAACCGCCACCACCTCCCGCACCGGGACCAGCAGGCGAAGACGGCCCTTTTCCTCCTGGGCTAGTGCGAGGTGAAGCAGGTTGCGTTGGGCGGAGGGAGCGGCAGGGCCAAGCAGATCATCGCGCATGGCGGGGGCTAGGCCGTCGGGCAATTGGCCCAGCAGGGATAGGAGGCGTTTGCCTTCGCTGGTCAGTTTGGGGCTGTTCAGGGAGAGCATGACGGAGGCCGTGAAGTTGCCGTCCTTGTCGGTGCGCCCGTCGGTTTCCAGCAATCTGGCGCGGACGGTCTGCCATTCGGTCCAGAGGTCACGCAGGCTGTTCTGACCCTCGGCCTGTGCGGCCAGCAGGCGGATCGCCAGGGGGATGCCGTCGGTCTTGGCGAGCAGGTTGGGCAAATGCGGGTCGGTTGACAGGTGGTCACCAGCGATGCCCAGGAACAGGCGGCGTGTATCGTCATTGCCTAGGCGCGACAGCAACGCACGCCGCCATTCCAGGCCGGTGGGTGCCAGCTGGCCGCGGATTGACAGCAGGATTTTGGCAGCCTGCCCGGCATGGGACAGGAAATCCTCCATTCCCGCCGGGTCGGCATCACGCGGGGTTTCGGCATTGTCGAGGATCAGCAGGGTGGGTTGCTGGGCAAGCTCCTGCTTCAGGGGGCCGAGGATATGGGGGGACGGCGGCATGCCCAGCGCCTCCGCCACCTTCAGCGCCGCGTCATGGCCGGTGGTCGCCCCCTCCAGCCGCACGAACAGACGGCGGGGACAGGCGGCGGCAATGGCGGGGTCGTGGGCGATGCGTTTGGTCAGGCCGGTCTTGCCGATGCCGCCTGTGCCCATGACGCAGACATGGTGTCCGGACAGCAGGGCCTTGGTCGCCGTTTCCATCTCTGCCTTGCGGCCCACGAAATGGGTGGGCGGTGGGGGAATGCTCAGATCGGGGGCCTGAGGTGCTGGGGCGGGACCGGGGGCTGTGCTTGGTGGCGCGGCGAGGAGCAGGCTGTTCAGGAAAGCCGGAAGGTCCGTGTGGGATGGACCAAACGACAAGGGCAGCAGCTTTTTCCAGCCCTTAGCCCGCCAGTCAGCAACGTCCTTTTCCAGACACAGGAAGTAGTGGAAATGCTCCGCCCCCAACAGCGTGCCGTCGAGCCATTCCAGCAGACGCGCGATGTTGGGATCATCCATGGTACCGCCACAGCCGACAAAGATCAGCGAGTTTCCGGCGGCCAGGGCCTGCTGCAAGAAGGTCTGAAAGGGGCTGCGGACGATGTCTTGATACTTCGCCGAGCCCAGAACCACGCTGTCGGGACGGTCATAGTAACCATGCAGATGCAGGATGCCGCGTTCTTCCCCTTGGAACAGGCGTGTGGCTTTATTGACCTCGCTGACCAGCACTGGCGAGACCTTGCAGGCCGTGGAAAGCAGCGAATCGTAATTGGTGGTGGCCAGCGGCAGGCCATGGCGATGCAGCGCCGCCAAAGCATCCTGCAGGGCCGTATCCCTTACCGTCAGGGAACCTACCGTCCGGCGCAGCCATTCGCTGAATGCCCCATCGCCCTTATCTTGACCGAAAGCATCGGCAACGGTTTCGGCGACGCCGATCAGCTTTTTGACGTTCTTCAGCTTCAGCGATTTCAGCTCAATATCCAACTGATCGGCATCGATCCGGCCCAAATCCGCCGCGCGGCGGAGGCCGTTTTCGATGAGGCCTGTCCAGGTGGCACATTCCACGTCGCGGCCCACGGCGGCGATCGTGGTGCCGGCACCGGCGATGATCATCGCCTTGCGCTTTGCGACCGCTTCTTTGAGATCATCCAGGATGGCCATGGGACCGGTTCTATCCAACGGTGGGGACGGACAAGCGGCGGACACGGGCACGGGGATATGCGGCCCGCTTTAACAGCTTGGCCGGGCACGGTGGGGAGTTCAAGGTGGAATTGGGCAGGCGAAGCGGAGCCTTGCCGTTAGGGTAACCCGTCCTAACTCTTTCCTCATGAAAGAGAATGCATCCCTTCCCCTCCCCGTCCGTCTGCTGGGCCTGTCCGGGGTTTTGCCGCAGGTGATCTGCCTTGGCGCGGTTCTGGTTGAGGCCGGGTCGCCCGGCGCCAACGTGCCGGCGGCCATGGGCCTGGCCTATGCCGCGCTGATCCTGTCCTTTCTGGGCGGGTTGTGGTGGATGGCGGCGTTGCAGCAGGGGGTGACGCGGGCGGGACCGTATGTGCTGGCGGTGCTGCCCAGCCTTCTGGGGTGGGTGGCCTTGTTCCCGCTGGCGCTGGGGTTGGATGCGGTGCATTCCGCACTGGGGTTTGTGGGCGCGCTGTTGCTGTTGAGCCCGCTGGTGGACCTTTATCTGGAGCGGTCCATTCCCTTGCCACCCGGCTGGGTCCGGTTGCGGATGATGATGGCCGGCGGGTTGGGCCTGTTGACGCTTGCTTTGGCGCTGGTGTGAGGGCGGGCATGGCGACACCGGGCAGATCCGTGACCGTGTGGTATGACGGGGCCTGTCCGCTGTGCCGGCGGGAGATTGCGCTGATGCGCCGGCTGGACCGGCGGCGGGTCATTCACTTCATTGATGCGGCGGAGCCGGGCACCGCCTGTCCACTGGACCGCGCCGATATCCTGTCGCGGTTTCATGTGCGTGAGGGGGAGCGGTTGTTGTCCGGGGCGGCGGCGTTTGCGGCCATGTGGCGGGCCATCCCGGTGCTGCGACCCCTGGGCATTCTGGCCGGATGGCGACCCATGACACCGCTGTTTGAGGCGGGATACCGGATATTCCTGCGGCTGCGGCCGCGATTGCAAAGGTTGTTGCGATGAATGACCGTTCCCGCCCCGTGCCGCAGGCCCGGTTTGCCCGGCTGGCCGCCTTTGGACAGATGGCCGGCGGGGTGGCGACCGGCATGGTGGGCGAAGGGTTGCGCCGGCTGGCGCGTGGGGAACGTCCGCAAATGTCCGACCTGATCCTGACGCCGGGCAATGCGCGCAAGGTGACGGAGCAATTGTCCCGCCTGCGCGGTGCGGCCATGAAGCTGGGCCAGATGCTGTCCATGGATGCGGGCGATGTCTTGCCGCCCGAACTGACCAGTATTCTGGCGCAGTTGCGCGACAATGCGCATATCATGCCGCCACCGCAGTTGGACCGCGTGCTGATCGAGGCCTGGGGGCCGAACTGGCGCCGGCGGTTCGCGCGGTTCGACCCCACGCCCATCGCCGCCGCCTCCATCGGGCAGGTCCACCGCGGCACGTTGCCGGGCGGACGCGAGCTGGCCATCAAGGTGCAATATCCGGGTGTGGCGGCCAGCATCGATGCCGATATCGACAATGTCGCCACCCTGCTGCGCCTGTCGGGCCTGCTGCCGGCCAGTTTGAACATCACGCCCCTGCTGCTGGAGGCCAAGCGCCAGTTGCATGAGGAGGCGGATTACCACCGCGAGGCCGCGCAGATGCGGCATTTCAAGGGGCTGCTGGCCCATGATGATCGGTTCCTGGTGCCGGAGCCGGTCGAAGACCTGCTGCGGCCCACGGTTCTGCCCATGGATTTCCTGTCGGGTCGGCCCATCGACACCCTGGCCGACGCGCCGCAGGCCCAGCGCGACCGGGCCGTGGCGGCCCTGCTGGACCTCGTGTTGCGCGAACTGTTCGTGTTCGGCCATATGCAGACCGACCCCAACTTTGCCAATTACCGCTGGCAGCCGGAGACGGGCCGCCTCCTGCTGCTGGATTTTGGGGCGGCGCGGGCTGTGGAACCCGCCACGGTCGAGGGGTATCGCGGCCTGTTGCAGGCGGGGTTGGGCGGGAAGGTGGAGGCCATCCGCGATGCCCTGCTGCGCATCGGCTTTATCGCGCCGGCACAATTGCAGCGCCATGGTCTTGCCATTGAAGAGATGATCGGCATTCTGCTGCGCCATCTGGACCGCAGCCGGGGCGGCCTGTTCGATTTCGCCGACCGCAGTTTCGTGGGCAGCCTGCGCGAACGCGGCGCGCCCATCCTGGCCGACCGCGCCACCTGGACAATACCGCCCGCCGACGCGCTTTTCGTACAGCGCAAAATCAGCGGTACCGTGATGCTGGGTGTGAAGATGCGTGCGCGCCTGCCGCTGATTGAGATGCTGACGCCGTTTGCGGGGTAATGGGCCAGCGCAGTCCCGCATCCTCTCAGCCCCCTTGCCAGGAACCCGTCAACAATGGTCCTGTGATTGTCTGTTCCCGCCCCGGCCACAGACCCAGGAGACAAAAGAGTGACGGATCAGTCCCAACGCGAGCCGACGCTGGCCCGCAATGTGAACCTGCCGCAGCTAGCGCTTTATGGTTTGGGCAGCATGCTGGGGGCCGGCATTTATGGGCTGATCGGCAAGGCGGCGGGGGAGATGGGCAATGCCGTGTGGCTGGCCTTTCTGGTCTCCATGGTCGCGGCCCTGTTGACGGGCCTGTCCTATGCCTCGCTGGGATCGCGCTATCCGCGTGCAGGTGGTGCCGCCTATGTCACTCAACGCGCCTATGGCTGGCCCCTGCTGACATATCTGGTCGGGCTGACGGTGATGGCGTCTGGTTTGACGTCGGTCGCCACGCAAAGCCGGGTGGTGGCAGAGGCGCTGACGCGGCTGCCCATGCTGGAAGGGGTGCCGGTGCTGGCCTTGGCGCTAGGCTTCCTGCTGCTGATCGCCGGCATCGTGTTCCGAGGCATCAAGGAAAGCATGTGGGTCAATATGGCCTGCACATTCATGGAGGCGGGCGGCCTGCTGATCGTCATTGCCGTGGGTATTCCGTATTGGGGGAGCGTCGATCTGCTGGAGGTGCCGCCGACATCGGGCGGGATCGATGCGGCCATGATCCTGCAGGGTGCCGTGTTGACCTTTTTCAGCTTCATCGGGTTTGAGGACACGTTCAACGTGGCCGAAGAAGTGAAGGACCCGCAGCGTACCCTGCCCTGGGCCATCATCATCGCCATGGCGTCGGCCACGGTCATCTATCTGGCGGTCGCCATTACCGCCGTGTCGGTCGTGCCATGGCAGGAACTGGCCACCGCGTCGGGACCGCTGGTGGAGGTGGTGAACCGGGCGGCACCCTGGATTCCGCCCGTCGTGTTCGTGGTGATCACGGTGTTTGCCGTATCGAATACGGCCTTGCTGAACTATATCATGGCCTCCCGCCTGGCCTATGGCATGGCGCGGCTGGAATTGCTGCCGCGTCCGCTGGGCCGGGTGCATGCGGGTCGGCGCACGCCGCATGTGGCCATCGCCACCTTGCTGGTGATTGTGACGGCCCTGATGCTGTCGGGTGATATTGCACAATTGGCCTCGGCCACGGTGCTGCTGCTGCTGGCGGTGTTCACCATCATCAATATTGCCCTGCTGATCCTGCAGCGTCGCCCGACAGAGGCCAAGGGCGTGTTCGAGGTGCCGTCCTTTGTGCCTGTCGGCGGCGCGCTGATCTGTGCCCTGCTGTTCGTCAACCGTCTGACCACGGGCGACTGGAAGGCCCCGGCGCTGGCCGTGGGTATGCTGGCGGGTATTGTCGTGCTGTACCTGATCATGCGGCCCAAATGCGTGGACAATCTGGACAATGCCGACGAGGTGGAGGTGGATTAATACCAAACCGCCTCTGCCATCGCCTGGGTGCGCAGGTCGGTGCGGAAACGCTGCAAATCGTCGATGCGCTGATAGGGCAGGACGGTTTGCAGGTTTTCCGCCGCCTCCCCCCCCAGCAGGGCCAGCATGTGGCGGGCCAGTTCCTCACCATCGCGGCGCTGTGGCTGATAATAATAGGTGATGCCCTGTTCGAACGGCATGCGAAACGGCATGCCGCCAAAACCGATGATGCGCAGATCGCCCTGGGCCGGGTCCCTGCCCTGCTCCTGGGCCGCATCCATGGCGCCGAACATCGAAAGCTGATTGGCGCAGACGATGGCCGTCACGCCGCCGTCGCGCGCCAGAAGGTCGCTGACCGCGGCCTGACTGGCCCAGACGGACAGGGGGGAGGTCACCAGCAGCGACCTGTCCCAGGGCAGGCCGAGATCAGCCAAAGCCCGCTGATAGCCCCGCAGCCGGAAACCGGCATAGGTCATGCCGCCCGTGGGATTGAACAGGGCGATGCGCTTATGCCCCTCCGCCGCCAGCCGGGTCACGGCGTCATAAACGCCGCCTTCATCATCATGATCGACAAAGGCGTGGGGGCTGTGCAATTCGGTGCGCCCAAAGCTGACGAAGGGGAACCTGAACTCCAGGCAGAAGCGCGCCCGTTCATCCATCGGCGTGGTGCGGGAGAAGATGATGCCGTCGGCCAGACGCTGCTGAAACACCCGGCGTACGGTTTCCAGGGGTGCCTGACTGGCCGTCTGCGCCAGGACGATCAGGTTGTAACTGTCGGTCTCCAGCGTGCGCGACACGCCCTCCACCTGCGCCAGGAAGCCAGCATCGCCGTAATCGGCCACCTCGGGCGCAAAGAAGACCGAACAGATCTTCATGGTCCGTCCGGTCCGCAGATAAACACCGCCGGCATCGGGCAGGTAGCCCAGTTCCGCCGCCGCCTGCTTCACCCGCGCCACCGTATCCGGCTTCACCTCCGGCCCGTCCTTCAAGGCCCGCGACACGGTCGTGATCGACAGGCCCAGATGTTCGGCCAGGGTTTTCAGATTGATGCGCGGGCGGGCGGGCATGGCGGTCGGTCAGGTCACCTTTGAAAGCGGCAGAGAGTAAGATTATTCGCCCGTCATGGGCACTGTATTCTCATGCATCACGCGACGCATGAAATCGAAGGACGCCTTGGGCGTGCGCTTGAGCGTCTGATAGTCGACATGTACCAGACCAAAGCGCTTGTTATAGCCGTGCGCCCATTCAAAATTGTCCAGCAGCGACCAGGGCATGTAGCCCCTGATGTCCGCCCCTTCCGACAGCGCCCGGTGCATGCCGGCCAGATAATCGCGGTAATAGGCGATGCGGTCCTGGTCATTGATGCGACCATCGGCGCCCGGAATATCCAGGAAAGCTGCACCGTTTTCCGTGACATAGACGGGGGGGTTGCCATAGTCGCGGCGCAATCCGTCCAGCGCCTGATAGAAGGCGTGCCCATCAATGCCCCAGTTCATTTCCGTCCGGCGCAGATATTTCGGCGGCTCCACGATGCGGAACGGCCAGGCCGTTCCCTCTGCCGGCGACAGGTAGGTCGGGAAATAATGGTTCACCCCCTGGTAATCCACGGGGCGATGGATCTCCGCCATGTCGCCCACCTGGATATGCGGGGCAAACCGGTCCAGCACGCTGTCGGGGTAACGGCCCAGATGGACGGGACCTAGGAACACGCCATTCCACTTATCCTCAAACAGCGTCACCAGATGCGCGTCACGGTCGGCAAATTGCGGCAGGGGGCGGCCGGTATGGACCGGCAGGACGAAACCGACGGGAATGCCGGGCGCCAGATCACGCACCAGTCCCACCGCCCGTCCATGCGCCAGGTTCAGGTGATGGGCCACGCGCACGGCGGCGCGCGGGTCGGTCAGGCCGGGGGCGTGCCGCCCCTCCTCATTCCCGACCCAGGCGCAGACGGATGGTTCGTTGAAGGTGACCCAGGTTTTCGCCCGGTCGCCCAGGCGGCGCAGCATCAGTTCCGTGTAATCGGCAAACCAGCCGGCACTGTCGCGGTTGACCCAGCCGCCCCGGTCCTGCAAGGCCTGTGGCAGGTCCCAATGATAGAGGCAGGGCCAGGGTTCCAGCCCGCGTTCCAGCATGCCGTCAACCAGCCGGTCATAGAAATCCAGCCCCTTAGGATTGGCCGCCCCCGTCCCGTCCGGCAGCACCCGGCCCCACATGATGGAAAAACGGTATTGCTGTGCGCCCAGGTCCCGGATCAGGTCCAGGTCTTCGGCCCAGCGATGGTAATGGTCGCAGGCAACCGTACCGGTATCGCCATTGGCCACGCGACCCGGCGTGGCGCAGTACGTGTCCCAGATGCTGGCCCCACGCCCATCATCGGGTGCCCCGCCTTCGATCTGATAGCTGGAGGTGGAGACACCCCACCTGAACCCATCCGGGAAACGCATGATCGGATTCTTTCACCGCTGAAGGACGATACCCAAAATCGTAACGTTTCGAAAAATCTGGGTCCAGTGAAAATCACGCCATTATCGCCGCTTTCCGGGTTTGACATTCGCGGTTTCGCATCCATACTTCTACAAAATCAAAACGTTTTGGATTGTGCGGCGCGATGAAGGTAAGGGCCAAATCATGCTGCGTCGCCATAAGACTGGCGGTCATCGCCTGCATTGCCCTGGGAAGCAGTGCATCAGCGGCGCAGGAGCTGGAGGTGATGCACTGGCTGACCTCAGGCGGGGAATCGGCGTCGCTGTCGGTGGTGCGCCAGGCATATCGGGATCAGGGCGGGGTATGGCGGGACGCACCGGTGCCGGGCGGGTCGGCTGCCCGGGCCGCCGCCGTCAACCGTATCCTGGGCGGCAACCCGCCGCCGGTCTTCCTATTCTCCCTGGGTGCGCAGTTGCGGGAACTGTCCGCGCATGGGTTGGTGGTGCCGGCACCGGGGGCGGGGGCAGAATGGGACCGGGTGTTGCCGCCGCTGCTGTCACGGTCGGCGCAGCAGCAGGGGCGGTACATGGCCGCCCCTCTGAACATCCATGGCGAGAACTGGATGTTCTACAATACGGCCCTGCTGCGACAGGCGGGGCTGGAGGTGCCGCGCACCTGGGAAGCCTTCATCACGGCGGCGGCCACGCTGAAAGCCATGGGCAAGACACCCATCGCGCTGGGCGGACAGCCCTGGCAGGAACGGCTGCTGTTCAACGCGGTACTGCTGGGCGTCGGCGGGCGGGATTTCTATCGCCGGGTCTATGAGGCGCTGGACGAAACCGCGCTTTCCTCCCCCACCATGCTGGCGGTGTTCCGTACCTTCGCCAGCCTGCGCCCCTTTGTGGATGAGGGCAGCCCCGGACGGCGCTGGAATCAGGCGACGGCCATGTTGATGCGCGGCGATGCGGCGTTTCAGTTCATGGGCGATTGGGCCAAGGGCGATATCAGGGCGGCGGGGATGGAGCCGGGGGTGCAGATCGGCTGCGCCCTGGCCCCTGCCCCCGACCCGGCCTACATCATGGTGGTGGACGCCTTTGCCTTCACCCAGCCGCGCGATGCGGCAACGGCAGAGGCGCAGAAGCGCTTCGTGGCGGTGATGATGGACCCCGCGGTTCAGGCCGGGCTGAACCAGGCCAAGGGCTCCATCCCCGTGCGTACCGACGTGCCCGATGATGGCTTTGATATCTGCGCGAAACAGGCCATGACCCTGATCCGCGCGCCAGAAACCAATCTGGCTTCCACCGGCATGGGCCTGTCCGGCGGCATGGCCGGGGCCGTGGACGATGCCATCTCGCATTTCTGGAACGACCCGCGCCTGTCCCCGCAGGAGGGGCAGGCGTTGCTACGAAAATCCATTCTGGCTTTTCGTTGATCTGGGTGCAGCAAACAGATGGACAAGGGAGGCATAGAGGGATGAAGCCATCGCACCGGGCACCGGCCATCGCCCTGCTGCCGGCAGGCATGATCACCTTTGTCTGCTTCTATCTGTTCATCGCCTGGACCTTCGCCATCTCCCTGACGGGCTCGCAATTGCTGCCCCGTTGGGATTTCGTCGGCCTGCTTCAATATGAACGGCTGTTTGCGTCGGCCCGCTGGTGGACGGCGATGGGCAATATGGCGCTCTATGGCACCCTGTTCATCACCGGTTGCCTGACGGTAGGCTATCTGCTGGCCATCCTGATCGACCGGGGTGTGCGGGCGGAGGGGGTTTACCGCACCATCTTCATGCTGCCGCTGTCCATGTCCTTCGTGGTCACGGGCATCATCTGGCAATGGATGCTGAACCCCGGCCTGGGTATTCAGCAGGCGGTGCGCGGCCTGGGATGGGAGGAATTTGCCTTCAACTGGCTGGTCCGCGCCGACCGCTCCATCTACACGGTGGCGCTGGCCGGCATCTGGCAGCAATCGGGCCTGTGCATGGCCCTGTTCCTGGCAGGATTGCGCGGGGTGGACCCCAATATCTGGAAGGCAGCGAAGGTGGATGGCATTCCCACTTGGCGCGTCTATGCCGCCATCATCACGCCGATGCTGCGGCCCGTCTTCTTCACGGCCGCCATCCTTCTGTTTTCCCTGGTCGTGAAATCCTTCGATCTGGTGGTGGCGCTGACCGGCGGCGGGCCCGGCTTCTCCTCCGACCTGCCGGCGCGGTTCGTGATGGAGCATATTCTGAACCGGCAGGAACTGGGTTTGGGTGCAGCGGGTGCCTGCATGATGCTGGCCACCATCGCAGCGGTCGTCGGCCCCTATCTCTATGCCGAAATCCGGCAGAAGAAGGGGGGCTGAGCCATGCGCCGCTTGCCCCTTTACCTGATGCTGACCATCGCGGCGCTGATGGTGCTGTTTCCGTTGCTGGTCATGCTGGCGACCTCCCTGAAACCCCTGGACGAGATCAATCATGGCAGCCTGTTTGCGCTGCCGCAGGACCCCACAGTCGCCGCCTGGACCAAGGCCTGGGGCGGGGCCTGTATTTCCGGTACCTGCCGGGGCCTGTCGGTCTGGTTCGGCAATTCCTTCGCCATCGTACTGCCGGCCCTGTTCTGCTCCCTGGCCCTGGGCGCCTTGACCGGCTACGCCCTCAGCCTGCGGACCGCCAAATGGGTGGACATGCTGTTCGCAGCCTTGCTGATCGGCCTGTTCATCCCGCCGCAGGTGACGCTTTATCCGATGATCGTGCTGGTGCGCGAAATGGGCCTGTTCGGCACGCTGGGCGGGCTGGTCTTTGCCCATACGGTCTGGGGGCTGGCCTTTGTCACCTTGCTGTTCCGCAACTTCTTCCTGTCGGTGCCGCGTGACCTGCTGAAGGCGGCGCGCATCGACGGGGCCGGGTTCCTGGCCAGTTTCTGGCATGTGATGCTGCCCTTGTCGCTGCCGGTCTGCGCCGTCGCCCTGGTGCTGCAATTCACCTATCTCTGGAATGACTTCATCCTGGGCCTGACCTTCGCGGGGCCGGGGCAGCAGCCGGTGACGGTGGCGCTGAACGTGCTGGCCGGGTCGCAGTTCGGCCCGCAGGAATACAATGTCAATATGGCGGCGACCATGATCGCCGCCCTGCCCACCATCCTGGTCTATCTCCTGTCCGGACGCCTGTTCGTGCGCGGGATCGCGGCCGGGGCCGTGAAGGGATGAGATAATGCAACGCGTGCATTTGCAGGGCATCGCCAAAAACTTTGGTGGCACCAATGTCCTGGAACAGATCGACCTGACTATTGAAGCGGGTGAATTCCTGGTGCTGCTGGGCCCGTCGGGCTGTGGCAAGTCCACGCTCTTGAACATCGTGGCGGGGCTGGAGGAACCGACGGGCGGGCGCATCCATTTCGGGGAGCGCGACGTGACGGACCTGGAACCCGATCAGCGTGACATCGCCATGGTGTTTCAGTCCTACGCGCTCTACCCTACCATGTCCGTGCGCCAGAATATCGGCTTCGCGTTGAAGATGCGCGGCCTGTCCAAGGTGGAGATCGCGGCGAAGGTGGCGGGCGTCGCCAAGCTCTTGCAGATCGAACATCTGCTGGACCGCAAGCCGTCGCAACTATCGGGCGGGCAGCAGCAGCGGGTGGCCATTGGCCGCGCCCTGGTGCGCGAACCGCAGGTGTTTTTGTTGGATGAGCCGCTTTCCAACCTGGATGCCAAGCTGCGCGCCGACATGCGCGTCGAACTGAAGCGCCTGCATGAACGGTCGCGGCGCACCACGCTTTATGTCACCCATGATCAGGTGGAGGCCATGACCTTGGCCAGCCGCATCGTGGTGATGAACAAGGGCCGCGTGCAGCAATGCGACCGGCCGGAAGTTGTCTATGCCAAACCCGCCAACCGATTCGTTGCCGGTTTCGTGGGCGCCCCCACCATGAACTTTCTGGAAGGGGAACTGGCGCTGGTCGATGACGGCCCGGCCCTGCGTCTGGATCATCAGATATTGCCGCTGCCGGGCCTGCGGGCCGGAACGGGATTGCAGGTGGGGCAGAGGCTGGTCCTGGGCCTGCGACCGGAGCATCTGTCCCTGGCACCGGCGGGGGAGACCGGGACCTGTGAGGCCCAGGTGGTGATGACGGAGCCGACGGGACCCGACACCTTTGTCTTGGCGAGGCTGGCCGGGCGGGAGGTGACGGCCCGCATGGCGCCAGGGGTGGCCCTGTCGGCGGGGCAGACGGTCGGCCTGCACCTGAACGGGGCCGCAGCCAGCCTTTTTGATACCGGCGAGGGGGTACGGCTGAACTGAGGCACCCCCGCCCGATACGCGTAATAAGGGTAATTAACCAGAACCTGTTCTCGATATCGTCTTGAACAGCCTCCCCCGTGCGGGTTAATCAGGAGGGGGCTGCGCGCCTGCAGCCGGGAGAGGACACACGCCCGGACACGGGTCATCGGAGAGGTGCTGCATGTACGGTTATCCCCAGACCATTTCCTTCCCGCAGACGATTTCCTTCCCGCAAACCATTTCGTATCCGCAGACGATCTCTTATCCCCAGACCATCTCCTGCGCCCCGGTTGGCTGTGCCTATCCCCAGACGATCAGCTTCGCTCAACCGCAGACGATCAGCTTCGCTCAGCCGCAGACCATCAGCTTCGCGCAGCCCCAGACCATCAGCTTCGCTCAACCGCAGACGATCAGCTTCGCTCAACCGCAGACCATCAGCTTCGCTCAACCGCAGACCATCAGCTTCGCCCAGCCGCAGACGATTAGCTTCGCTCAGCCCCAGACCATCAGCTTCGCCCAGCCGCAGACGATAAGCTTCGCGCAGCCGCAGACGATCAGCTTCGCCCAGCCGCAGACGATCAGCTTCGCGCAGCCCCAGACGATCAGCTTCGCCCAGCCGCAGACGATCAGCTTCGCGCAGCCCCAGACCATCAGCTTTGCGCAGCCGGGCACCATCAGTTTCCCGCAACAGGCGGCGGGTGGGGTACAGGCCCCGGCGGCACCGCCGCAGACGGGTGTGGCCGGTAATCCCTGGGTGACGCAGACGACTTACTGCCCGCCGGCGGCCTGACATCCGCCTGTAACGGGCCGGTGGGGATGCTACCCTGCCGGCCCAGTTGCCCAGCCCTTGCGAAGGCGGCCCCATGTTTCTGCTGGCCAGTGATATTGCGCCCTTTCTGCTGTCACGCGATCTGCTGACACAGCGCGATGTCGCGGGCGACCAGTTGCGGGTGCGGGAGGTACGGCGGCGTAACCGCAGCTTCCGTGTCTCCGGCATCGACGGGCCGGGCCTGTTCATCAAGCAGGTAGCGGCATCGGCCCCTGACCTGGCCGGGTCGATCGGGCGGGAGGCGGCATTGCACCAGCTGGCGGAGACGGTGCCGGCCCTGGCCGTCCTGCGGGGCGCCACGGTGCGCCTGCGCCGGTTTGAGGAAGGGCGGCAGGCCCTGATCTTCGATCTGTTTGCCGAGGCCGAGACGCTGGACGCCCATTACCGCCGCACAAAGCGGATGGATGTCGATATCCTGGCGCTGCTGGGCGCCGGTCTGGCCGGCATCCATGCAGAGGCAGAGCCGATTGCGACCATGATCGGCACGCAGATCGCGGCACAGCGCGTGGCCCCCTGGATACTGACCATCGGGCGGCGGGATGTGCCCCTGTTCGGGGCGGGGGGCGCGCAACTGGTCGCGATGATCCGCGCCACGCCCAGCGTCCTCCAAGGTCTGGAGGGGGCGCTGTCGCGCTGGCAGCCGCGCACCCTGATCCAGGGTGACATGAAATGGGACAATATCCTGGTGCGGGGTGGGCCGGCGGGGGTGCCGGAGCTGCGCATCGTGGATTGGGAGCTGGCCGATATTGGCGATCCGTTGTGGGATGTGGCGGGGGTCCTGTCCGGCTTTTACGCTTCCTGGCTGGTGGAAGATGGGCACCTGCCCTGGATGGCCGATCCCACAGCCCAACCCCGCGCGCCGGAACCGGTGCCCATGAAACCGCTGACCGCCATGTTCCCGGCCATGGCCGGGTTCTGGCAGGCGGCGACGGGCGGACGCTGGCAGGCCGATGATGGGGACTTGCGCGCCATTGTGCCCTATCTGGGGGCGCGGCTGCTGCAAAGTGCCATGGAGAGCACTTTTACCTCCCCCACTGTGCCGCCGCTGGCCGCCGAATTGACCAATCTGGCCGGTCTGGCCTTCAGCGATGCCGACCGGTTCATGACGGAGTTCATGGGGGTTGGCACGGTCGCGGCAGGCCGGGCGCCCGAAGCGGTGACGCGCACCATTGATGAACCCGCACCCCGTGCCGCCGGCATGTGGGCCGCCCCCGCCCTGATCGCCATTGCGGAGGCGGTGCGGATCGTGTCGCCGCAATCGGTGCAACTGCCGGGACTGCCACCCGTGCCGGTATCGGTGCAGCCGGGACAGGATGTGCGGGTGGCAATGGTGGATGCCATTTGGCCCCTGCTTTATGAACAGGCCTATACCAAGCCCTGGACCGGTACGGCGACAGAGGCGACGGCCCGCGACCTGACGCCCGATCCTGCCCTGATCGCGGCCCTGTCGGCGGCCAACGCCGGACAGCCGGTATTGGACCGGGGTTGGCAGGTCTATCAGGTGACGCCGGACGGGCGGCTGCATGTGGAAAAGGGCGGGATGTACCGTGTGGTGACGGCGGCCCAGGCGGGATTGCCGCCCGGATACACGCCGCCGCCGGGCCAGCGCATCGACATCCCCATGCCGAACCAGGCCGTGACGGCACAGGCCGGATATTTCCACGCGTTCGGCGAAACCCCGGCCAGTGCGGCGGATGAGGGCGAACTGGCGCGGCTTTATTTCAATGTCGCCGCCGACCAGGCACCGGCCCTGCTGCACCTGCTGACCCTGGGTCTGAACCGCTATTTCATTCCATTCAGCCTGAAATGCCCGTCCTCGCCGGCGCTTTATGACCGGGTCGACACGCTGGTCCTGTACCCGCCGCGCCGGTATCTGCCACTGGTGCTGGAGGTGCTGGACGAGGCGGTTTCTGTGCTGGCCCCGCTGCTGCGGTCGGGGGAGCCGCTGTTCACACGCCGGTTGCTGCCGGGGCTGGGCGGGGCCGATGACCCGGGGACGGGCGAAAGCTTCGGCCAGTCGCGATGCCGGCAGGTGGCGGCGGGGATCATTGATGCCTGGACGGGCGGCGGGGCGCTGATGGATTGCATCGCGGCCCGGCTGACGGGGGCGGGGCTGCGGCTGGATGCGCTGCATCTGTCGCCGGGGATGGCCGATCTGTACCGACCCTTGGCGAGGACGGCATGAACCAGATGCTGGCCAGTGCGCCCCTGGTGGAAGGAAGCGGACATTTCCTGCGCTGCGCGGACGAAATTGGCCGCCGCCTGTGCCGTGACGCACTGCGCACCGGCGACGGAACGCTCAATTGGCTGCGCACAGAGACGGAGCAGCGGGAAAACCTGACGCAGTTCCTGCTGCGGCCTGTGGGCGGTGACCTGTATCAGGGGGCCGCCGGCATTGCCCTGTTCCTGTGGATGTTGCATCAGCGCACGGGCGACCGGATGGTGGCCCGCACCGCCGAACAGGCGCTGACCCTGGCCGAAGAACAGGCCGGCGGAGCGGGTTTCTACACCGGCGCCGTCGGTACCGGTTGCGTGATGATCAGCATCGGTCTGGCGCAGGGGCGGCAGGACAGGGTGGAACGTGGGCTGGGTCTGGTGGCGCGCGGGGCAGCGGCGGTGACGGGGGTGGACCTGCTGTCGGGGGGCGCCGGTCTGGTGCCGGTGCTGCTGACCCTGGCACGCACACAAGGGCGGGCGGATTTCACAGGCATGGCCGTCCAGGCCGGGGAGATGATCCTGGCCGCCGCAGAGGCGGGGCCGGACGGTCTGTCCTGGCCGGCGGCGGATGCATCGGGGCCGCCCCCGACGGGGCTTGCCCATGGCGGCAGCGGCATGCTTCCGGCCCTGGCCAGCCTGCATCTGGCAACGGGGGAGGCACGCTGGGCCGAGGCGTTGACGGCGGCGTTGCGGTATGAACGGTCGCGGTTCGATCCCGTGCGGGGTAACTGGCCCGATTTCCGGGATGCCAACGGCAAACCATCCGCAACCCCGGCTTTCGGCGCCTCCTGGTGCCATGGCGCGGCGGGGATCGGGCGGTCGCGCCTACGGCTGCTGATGGCCGGCGCGCAGGACCCGCTGCTGGAACAGGAACTGGAGGCGGCGTTGGCCGCCATCATCACCTTCCTGTCACGTCCCATGGGCGCGCAGGCGCCGGACCAGAGCTATTGCCACGGGCTGGCCGGGATGGGCGATCTGCTGCTGGATGCCGGGCTGTGGCGCAACCGCGCCGATTGGACGGCGCTGGCCGCCGGTATCGGCTATCGCGGGATCGAACGGCACGGGCTGCCGCGCACCCCCTGGCCCTGCGGCGTGCGGGACGTGGGCGAGGTGCCGGGCTTGATGACGGGTCTGGCCGGGATCGGCCATTATCATTTGCGCCTGCATGACCCGGTGACGACGGGCAGCATCCTGCTGCCCGATCCGTTCCTGGGCACACGCAATAGTCCAACGGGAGGAACCACCCCATGAACGCCCCCAGACATGGCGCCCGCTTTCCCGGTTCCCCGAGAGAGGACGGCGGCCCGGCGCGGCTGGTCGTGTCACACCGCACGGCGCATCTACAGGACGACGAGCAGCGCAAGCGCGGGCGGGAGCAGTTCGATACCTATGTCGACAAGGTGCTGTCCCCCATCACCAATCTGAAACGACAGAAGCAGGCGCCGGGCGACCATGGCCGCCGCATCCTGGTGGTGGAGGGCGATGCCGCAGAGCTGGAAGTCAAGCTGACGGAACGGCCCGACCATCTTCTGGTGGAACGCGAACTGCCGCGCGATATCCCGCGCCCCCTGCCCCCCGTGCTGCGCGACCTGCACCGGCGGGTGAAGCCGGAACCCGCCCCGCGGACAGCGGCGGAGAAGAAGGCGCAGACGGCCCTGCGCCTGACCGTCCTGGCCGATGGGCACCCGGCGGAAGGCGCGCAGGTAGGCGTCTGGTTTGAAACGGGCGGCGCGGATACCAAGCTGGTGCAGGTGGTGGCCGATGCCAAGGGTGTCGCCGTGCTGCCGTACAAGCAGGGCTGGACCCCGTCCAAGGGCCTGATCCTGCCCTATGGACGGGCGTGGAGCATGCTGGTCCCCGCCCCGCATGACGGGCAGGTGGTGCAGCTGCCGGCCCTGCCGCAGGGGCCGGTGGGGTGGTGGCAGGCGCTGACCGGCCATCCCAGCTATGACCCGCATCGGGGTGCCGGACTGCGTATCGGGGTGATCGATACCGGCGTGGGGCCGAGCCCGCTTCTGTCGCATGTGCAGGGGCTGGGCGCCTTCATCAATGGCGAGTTCATTCCAGGGACCGCCGCCGCCCAGGATGTACAGGATCATGGTACCGCCACGGTCGGCCTGCTGGGGGCACGTCCGCCCGTGGACAGCCAGGATTTCTGTGGACTGGTGCCCGGTGCCGATATCGGCGTCGTCCGCGTCTATCCGGAAAATGGCGGGGCCAGCCAGGTGGACATCGCGTCCGCCATCGACCTGCTGTCGCTGGATTTCAAGGCCGACCTGATCAATCTCAGCCTGGGTGGGGCGCCGTCGGCCATCGAGCATGACGCCATCATCGCCGCCCGCCTGCGCGGCACGCTGTGTCTGGCATCGGCGGGCAATGGGGAGGGCGGGGCCGTCACCTATCCCGCCGCCTATCCCGAATGTGTGGCCGTTTCGGCGCTGGGCCTGCTGGGCACAATGCCCGTGGGCAGTTTCGCCGCCAGTTGGATCCCCGATACGCCCGACCGGTTCACGGGCGGCGGCATCTTCGTGCCGGATTTCATCAGCGTCGGCTGGCAGATTGATGCCATCGCGCCGGGAACGGGCCTGATCTCCACGATCCCGTCGCGTTATGGTCAGGCCACCCCCTATGCCGATATGAGCGGAACCTCCCTGGCGGCACCGCTGACCACGGGGGTTCTGGCCTCCATCCTGTCGCGCGACCCGTTTTATGGGGCACTGCCGCGCGGCATGGGACGGGCCGATTACGCGCGCTATGCCCTGACCCGGCAGCTGGTCAATCTGGGCCTTGCCCCCTGGTACCAGGGTTGTGGCGCGGCGCACGCGCATCCGGTGTTATGAGGGCGGGCGGCCTTCTGCACCACCTGGGACAGGGCCTTGTGGCCCTGCTGTTCCTGCTGACCCTGGCACAGGGGGCCGGGGCGCAAGGTGCCGGTGTGCCGGACGCGCGCAACCAACGCCTGCTGGAGGAAAAGCGGGTGGTAATGGCCGCCGACAATATCTATCCCCGCACCCATTTCGCACAGATCATCACGCAGCCGCAGGCCACCCTGTTCCGCCTGACCCAGGGCGTGGTCGGGCGCATGCATGGCGAACTGATCGCCTGTTCGCTCTGTACCCAGTTGCCCAACGCCCTGGATGGGTCACTGGTCACCTATACGGATGAGGCCGGGCGGCTGGTGACGCGGGCCGTGTTTGACCTGCTGCCCAACCTGCGCTGGGGCGATGGCGCGCCGCTGGAACTGGGCGATCTGGAATTCGGCCTGACGGTGGCCAAACGCTACCCGCCCCTGATCCTGGACCCGACGGGCATCACCTCGCGCATCCGGTCGATGCGGATGGTAGGGGAACGCCGACTGGAAGTGGTCTATGACGGCGTGCTGTGCAAGGAACAGCTTTTCGTGCCCCCGCCCCTGCCCCGCCGGCTGGAGGAACCGCTCTACAGTGCCGATCCGGCCACCTATTTTCAGCGTACACTCTATTTTACAAAGCGCACGCATCCGGGCCTTTATCTGGGGCCGTATGTTATTGAGGCGGAGACGGCGCCCAGCGTGATCAAGCTACGCCGCAACCCTTACTATGCCGGCCCGGCCCCGTATTTTGAGCATATTGACATGCTGTTTGGCGATCCCGCCGCCGCCGAACAGGGGCTGTTGGACGGGACCATCGATATCCTGCTGCCCAAGAGCGTGCGGGAGGATGCGCTGATCCGGTTCACCAAGGAACGGCGCGACAGTTTCAAGGTGATCTGGTCGCCATCCTCCACCCTGACCTGGCTGACCCCCAATTTCGACCATCCGGCCCTGGGCGACCGGCAGGTGCGCGAGGCGCTGTATCTGGCGCTGGACCGCGAGGCCATGGTGCGCGACCTGACGCTGGGCACCTCGCTGGTGGCACCGGGCTATCTGCATCCGGGCCTACCCGCCTATACGGCAGGGTTCCCGCGCTATGGTCATGACCCGGTGCGGGCGGCTTACCTGCTGGACATGGCGGGGTGGCGCCGGGACAAGGCCGGGCAACGCCGCAATGCCGCGGGGCAGCTGCTGGAAATGACCGTGTCCTACCGCGCCGGCGACCGCAGCGTGGGGCAAGCCCTGGCCGCCGCCTGGCGCGCCGCCGGATTTGCCATCACGCTGAAGGAAGAGACGGACATTATCGGCACGTTCCGGGCACGCAAGTTCGACATGGTGTTGAGCAGCATCACCTATGTCGCCAACTCCCCCTCCATGCCGCTCTATTTCCTGTCCAACAGTATTCCGTCGGCGGAGAACGGTATGCAGGGCCTGAACTTTGCCGGCAACCGCACCCCCGGCCTGGACCGGGCGATCGAGCGAATCGATCGGGCCGGATGCACGCGGGAGGATTTAAGAGAAGCGTGGCTGGGCTTTCAGAAGGAACTGATGACCGAATTGCCGCGCATGCCGATGTGGTTCAACAGCGTCGGCACCGTCTTCACCAACCGTCTGGAAGGGGTGGGCAACCCGCCCTTTGGTGATCCGGTGCTGACGGTGCAGCGCTGGCGGCCCAAAAGGGCCGCTGCCCCCGCGCGGCCCTGACCAAGCGTTAAGTACATGTGGTTGAATATCAGCGAAGTTTGGGCAATCCTGCATAATGATGATGTGTGACGGATGAAAGACCGGGGAATGAGGGATCAGGACTGGTCTGGATCGGGCAAGGATAGCCCGCCCCGGCGGCGGATCAGATGGTGAGCATGATTGATGCCCGGCGCCAGGGACTGACGTTGCGTTGGCAGGGAAGCCGCCTGGGCCCGATCCTGCGCGCCCTGATCCCAACGCTGGTTGTCGTCATCCTGATGGCTGGGCTGTACAGCCGAGGCGGACAGACGGTACAGGACCTGTCGGGCGACAATGCCCTGATCCTGCGCAATATGGAGGCCAGCGTGCGGCTAGCCGATATCGGCAACCGCATGCAGGGGTTGAGCGCACGGTTCAACTGGATCCTGGTGCTGAAGGCCGCCGAGCGTGAAGGCATTGATGTCCGCGCGGAACTGGAGAATGCCACCGCCGCGCTGGACAATGTCATCACCGATATGGAGGCCTATCGCCGCAATGATGCGCGGCCCGAGCAGATCCCCGCCATCAACGACATGCTGAACGAGTTGTCGGATTATCGCAGCGCCGTGACCTGGGTCGGGTCCATGGTCGATCTGGATTATCCCAGTGCTGTCGCCTACCTGGAATCTTTCGGCCAGATGTTCAACCGGGTGCAAAGCCAGTTGGACCGCATGGTCAGCGAACATGGCAATCAGGCCCGCGAACTGGCCGCCGCCGCTGCACACCGCGCCGACAATACCATCCAGACCTTCCTGTATTTTGCCGTCGCCATGTCGGCGGGCGTAGCCCTGGTTTCCTGGCTGATCGGCCGGTATCAGCAGCGGTTGCGCATTGATACCGAGATTTTGCAGGAAAAGGTGGATGCCCGCACCGCCGACCTGCGCCGCGCCAATGCGGAGTTGGAGGCATCGGCCACGACCCTGAGCCGCTTGGGCCATGTCGGGCGCGATCTGACGGCCACGCTGGACCCGGCGGCGGTCTATGCCGCCCTGGCGCAGAGTGCCGCCGACCTTCTGCCCACCGATGCGTTCGGCATCGCGCTGCTGAACGAGGCGGCGGACGAGGTGGGCTATGTGCTGTTCACGCTGGACGGCGTGGACCGGCCCGACCTGCCCCGCTATTCGTTGAGCCACCCCACCTCGCTGACCGTCAAGGCGCTGAGCAATGGGGCCGATGTCCTGGTTCTGGACGGGGCGGCAGCGGCAAGCGCGCCCACCTTGCAGGAAGGCGGGGATGCGCGCATGGCGTCACTGGCCTTCTGCACCCTGGCCTTTTCGGAAAAGGTGCTGGGCGTGCTGACGGTACAGACGCGGCGGCACGGGGCCTATGGCCCGCGCGAACAGGATATCCTGCGCACCCTGGCCGCCAGTGCGGCCATCGCCATCGCCAATGCCCAGGCCTATCGCCGGCTGGACACCACCCTGACCGAGCTGCGCGCCACGCAGGCGCGGCTGGTGCAGCAGGAGAAACTGGCCTCCCTGGGCGGGCTGGTGGCCGGTGTGGCGCATGAGATCAACACACCGCTGGGTGTGGCCCTGACGGGTGCCAGCTTCATCGGCAACCAGTGCGAGGAGTTGAAGGAACGCGTCGATAGCCGCACCCTGAAGCGCAGCGACCTGGAGGAATTCCTCACGATCACCAGCGAAGGCATGCATGTGGTCCTGACCAACCTGACCCGTGCCGCCGATCTGGTGCAGAGCTTCAAGCGCGTGGCCGCAGACCAGTCCAGCGAAGAGGCCCAGATGATCGATCTGGGCCAGTATCTGCGCGAAACCGTGCGCAGCCTGGAACCGCTGCTGCGGCGCAGCCGGATCGGCATGGTGCTGGATCTGGCGGACGGTGTCAGGCTGCTGGTGGCGCCGGGGCCGGTGGCGCAACTGATCACCAATCTGGTGCAGAATGCCGCCGTGCATGCCTTTGCCGACATCGCCGAACCGGTGATCACCATCCGCCTGGACCCGGTGCAGGGGCGCGACGAGCCGGTGCGGTTCAGCGTCAGCGACAATGGCGTCGGCATGACGGCGGAGGTGGCGGCGCGCGCCTTTGACCCGTTCTTTACCACGCGGCGCGGCAGTGGCGGCACGGGCCTGGGCCTGCATATCGTGCATAATCTGGCGCAGGCGGCCCTGGGCGGTGACGTGGAACTGACCACGGCACCGGGGGCGGGTACCCGCTTCACCATCACCCTGCCCCGCACCCCGCCCGCCCGCGCCAGCGCGGCGGAATAGCCCCTGGGCGCGGATGCGCCCGCCCAGCGATTGAGGGCGGCACATTACCCTTCCGTGTACAACCCGCGCGGTGGCTTGCCGGAAACTCCCTCTTCTGTTTGGATGTTGATCGCCTTTACGGGGGTACCGTGACAGGCAACCCAATCAGAAGAAGGACGAGCGCACGTGACCACACGGAAACTGCCCGCGCTGCTTGGCAGCAGCCTGCTGGCCATTACCCTGGCCACCACCCTGTCGGCCTGTGGCAAGAAGGAAGAGGCGGCGACCGCGCCCGCCGCCACGCCAGCCCCAGCAGAGCTGATCGCCCGCAAGGACCTGTTCGGCAATCCCAGCAGGACCGGCGCCAGCATCAGCCCCGACGGGCAGTCCATCGCCTTTCTGGCCCCGCGCGACGGGGTGATGAATATCTGGGTCGCCCCCATCGGCCAGATCGACGCCGCCAAGCCCCTGACCGCCGACAAGGAACGCCCCATCCGCCGCTTCTTCTGGGCGCCTGCCGGTGACCAGATCCTGTATTTGCAGGATAAGGGCGGGAACGAGGATTTTCTGCTGTATGGCGTGGATGTCGCCAGTGCCGAAACCAAGCTGCTGACGCCATTTGAGAAAACGACGGTGCAGATTGTCGGCATTTCCACCCAGGTGCCGGACACGATCCTGGTCGGCCTGAATAACCGCGATCCGAAATGGCACGACGTTCATAAGCTGGATCTGAAGACCGGCAAGCTGACGCTGGTGTTCAAGAATGAGGGCTATGGCGGGTTCGATGCCGACCGCAGCCTGACCCTGCGTCTGGCCAGCAAGCCGCTGCCCGATGGCGGCATGCAGATCGAACCGTTCGGCAAGGATGGCAAGCCGGGCAAGCCCATCCTGACCATCGCCGCCGACGACGCCCTGACAAGTGGCGTTGCCGGTATCCCGCTGGAGGGCAATATCGCCTATCTGCAATCCACCGCCGGGCGCGACAAGGCCGCCATCTACGCCCTGGACCTGGGCAGCGGGGAGACCAAGCTGCTCGCCGAAAGCGACAAGGCCGACATCGGTGGCATCCTGACCAACCCGGTCACGGGCGCGCTGGAGGCCTATAATGTCGATTACCTGAAGGATGAATGGCTGCCCGTGGGCGATGCGGTGGCCGCCGATATCGCGTTTTTGAACCAGGAGGCCAAGGGCAGTTGGGGCATCACCAGCCGGTCCAAGGATGACAATCTGTGGACATTGGTGATCGACCGGGTGACGGAACCGGCCGCCTTCTGGCTGTATGACCGCAAGGCTAAGAGCCTGACGCGGCTGTTCACCGTGCGCCCCAACCTGGAGGGCAAGACGCTGGCCCCCATGCAGGCGCTGGAAATCCCGTCACGGGACGGCAAGGTGCTGGTCAGCTATCTGTCGCTGCCGCCCGGAGCCGATGCAAATGGCGATGGCAAGCCGGAGAAGCCGGTGCCGATGGTCCTGAATGTCCATGGCGGCCCCTGGGCGCGCGATGGCTTTGGGTATAATAGCGAGCATCAGTGGCTGGCCAACCGTGGTTATGCCGTGCTGTCGGTGAATTTCCGGGGGTCGACCGGGTTCGGCAAGGGCTTCACCAATGCCGGCGACAAGCAATGGGGCCGGACCATGCATGACGACCTGATCGACGCCGTCGACTGGGCCGTCAAGAATGGCATCACGCCCACGGACAAGGTCGCCATCTATGGCGGGTCCTATGGCGGCTATGCCACCCTGTGGGGCATGACCAACACGCCGGAGCGGTTTGCCTGTGGTGTCGACATTGTCGGCCCGTCCAACCTGAACACGCTGCTGGCCAGCGTGCCGGAATATTGGGCCGCCTTCTTTGAACAGCTGGCCCGCCGCGTGGGCGACCCGCGCACCGAGGAGGGCAAGGCCCTGCTGACCGAACGGTCGCCCCTGACCCATGTCGATAAGATCGCCAAGCCGCTGCTGATCGCCCAGGGTGCCAATGACCCGCGCGTGAAACAGGCGGAATCCGATCAGATCGTGACGGCGATGAAGGCCAAGAACATCCCCGTCACCTATGTCCTGTATCCCGATGAGGGCCATGGCTTCGCCCGACCGGCCAACCGCACCAGCTTCTATGCCGTGGCGGAAGGGTTCCTGTCGCACTGTCTGGGTGGGCGTCAGGAACCGGTGGGTGCCGATTTCAACGGCGCCTCGATCCAGGTGCCGGAAGGGGCCGATTATGTGCCGGGCCTGAAGGAGGCGCTGGCGGCAAAGCAGTAAGGGTAGGATGGCCGGCCTGCGTTACGCAAACGCAGGCCGGCTGCTTCTTCGCGCGGGACGTGGCGGGCCTTAACGGCTGGACGCCGGGGGCAGCCATTCGACGTTCGACACGTCCAGATAATCGCGCATATAGACAGCCAGACGGTCGGCGATGCGGCGCAGGTTCGCCGCCTCTTCCGGCTGGGACTGTTCGAGACGCGCGGCCTCGGCCTGCATCTCGTCTGCTTTGATCAGGATGTCCTGGCGCAGGTCGTTCAGATCCTGGATCGTCATCATGATACCCATAATGAAGCCCGCCTTCTCATCCGCATGATGGCACAAAAGGCGCCTTTGTCGCGCCATAACTATGCTAGGTTGCCGCGAAATGATGAAGTTATGCTTAAGGCGTGGATGGTTTCCCGACGGAACCACCCACTTGGGCACAAGGGACCTATGCGCAATCAAGGCCTTAGCCCGAAAGGCCTATGCTTAAGGGCAGAGGTTGGTGCCGGCTTCGTCCTGGATTTCGGCGCGTATCTTCGCTTCTAAATTGTCGATGCGCGCTTTCAGCGCATCGATGCGGGCCAGCAGGTCGGGCAGGCCCAGAGCGCTGGCCGTCGACAGGGCGGCCACGCTTTCCGACAGGTCAGCGGCGATGGCAGCCAGATCAGGTTCGGGGGCGCTGTCAGGGGCGCCGGTCATTGACCGCCTGCATAATAGGTGAACAGCGCGATGGAGGCGGCGACGGTGGCGTTCAGGCTTTCGACATTGCCGGTATTGCCAATGGTCAGACGCTGCGCCGGGACCTGCGGCGGCACGCCCTGCCCTTCCTCGCCCAGGATCAGGCGGGCATCTTCGGGCCAGGGGAAGGTGGCGAGGTCATCACCGCCGGCATCCAGCGCCAGCAACGGCCCCTCCGCCTGATCCAGTGCCGCCCAGCGCCCACCGCGCACGATATCCAGCGTGAAGACGGCGTTGCTGGCCGCACGCAGGCATTTCGGGTGGAAGGGGTGGGCCGCTTCTTCCAGCAGGATGACCTTGGACGCGCCAAAGGCCGCCGCACTGCGCAGCAGGGCCCCCAGATTGGCGGGGTCCCCCAAGGCGCAGACCAGTTCCAGGCCCTTTGGCGGGGCGGACAGGTCAGCCTGCGCAATGGGTGGCAGGGTGCCCACCAGGATCGGGTAATCCGTGCCCGAGACATCCAGTTCCCGGAACAGGGGACCGGCCAGCACCACAGGCTGAATATGCTCGGGCAGCGGCCAATCCGTGATCCATTCGGGATGGCGGATCAGGATGCGGGTGAAGTGAAGCGGCCAGCGGGTCAGCGCCTCCGGCACGGTCTTCAGCCCGGCCAGAAGGAATTGCCCCTGCTTACGGATGCCACGGCTTTCCAGCAGCCCGGACCAGGACTTGAATTGCGGGTTCTGGGGGCTGTCGATGTAGTGGAACATGGATCATCCGTTACACTCCTCGCCCGCGCAGGCGGGAGAGGGGTGCCGTAAAACCTCACCCCTGGCGGTAATTCGGGGCTTCGTTGGTGATGGTGATGTCGTGGACGTGGCTTTCGCGCAGGCCGGCGTTGGTGATACGCACGAACTGGGGTTTGGTGCGCATTTCCTGGATCGTGGCGCAACCCGTATAGCCCATGGAGGCGCGCAGGCCGCCGATCAGCTGATGCACCACGGCCCCGATGGGGCCCTTGTAGGGCACGCGGCCTTCCACGCCCTCGGGCACCAGCTTCAGGGTGTTGGAGACTTCGGCCTGGAAATAGCGGTCGGCGGAACCACGGGCCATGGCACCGACGGAGCCCATGCCGCGATAGGCCTTGTAGGACCGGCCCTGGAACAGGATCACCTCACCGGGGCTTTCATCGGTACCGGCGAACAGGCCGCCCATCATGGCACACGACGCACCGGCGGCGATGGCCTTGGCCAGATCGCCCGAGTACTTGATACCGCCATCGGCGATGACGGGGATGCCATGCTTCTGACAGGCCTCCACCACATCCAGGATGGCGGTGAGCTGCGGCACGCCCACGCCGGCCACGATGCGGGTGGTGCAGATGGAGCCGGGGCCGATACCGACCTTGATGGCGTCGGCACCGGCATCGATCAGGGCCAGGGCCGCATCGGCGGTGGCGACGTTGCCGGCGATGATCTGGGTATAGTTCGGCAGGTTGCGGGCGGCGCGCACCTGATCGGCCACCTTCTTGGAATGGCCATGGGCCGTGTCGATGACCAGCACGTCAACGCCGGCATCGAACAGGGCGGCGGCGCGTTCCAGACCATCGGGACCGGTGCCGGTGGCGGCAGCGGCGCGCAGGCGACCGGCAGCATCCTTGGCGGCATGGGGATGGTTCTGCGCCTTTTCGATATCCTTGACCGTGATCATGCCGATGCAGCGATAAGCATCGTCAACGACCAGCAGCTTTTCGATGCGGTTCTGGTGCAACAGGCGCTTGGCCTCTTCCTTGGACACACCCGGCTTCACCGTCACCAGACCATCCTTGGTCATCAGCTCGCTGACCGGCTGGTTCGGGTTGCTGGCAAAGCGCACGTCGCGGTGGGTCAGGATGCCCACCAGCTTTCCAGCCTCATCCACCACGGGGAAGCCGGAGAAACGGTAGCGGCGCTGCAATTCCTGCGCGTCGGCCAGGGTATTGTCGGGGCGCAGCGTGTAGGGGTTGACCACCATGCCCGATTCGAAGCGCTTGACGGCGCGAACCTCGTCGGCCTGACGGCTAATATCCATGTTGCGGTGAATGACGCCGATGCCGCCCGACTGCGCCATGGCGATGGCCAGGGCCGATTCCGTGACCGTGTCCATGGCGGCCGACAGCAGCGGAATGCCCAACTGGATCGACTTGGTCAGCCAGGTCTTGGTGTCAACCTCTGCCGGCATGACCTCCGATGCGGCGGGAACCAGCAGCACATCGTCAAAGGTCAGGGCTTCGCGGAAACGGTCAGAACTGGACATGAACCTGGCTCTCCCATGGGCGGGCCGGCGGGGCCGCCAAGAAACGGGTTATGGGACACCGAGCCCGCCCGCACCCGATGGCGCAAGCTGGTTCCATGTCCCAAATCAAAAGGTTCGCCGCACTATACACATGCGGATGCCGTTGGGAAGCTACCAGGGATGGGGGGCCTGGGTTGCCATTTGGGCAAGGCGCTTGTCGCCTGTCCCTCAAACGCCGGGCGCGGCCATCCGGCCGCTTGGCTTCGCGCACATGGGTGCGCGGGCGCTCAACGCGCCAGCCCATGAAGGATGAGAGCCCTCATTCTTCATTGGCACCGTAATCCTGAACCCGGATCAAACCAGCAGCAGCAACCCATCGCTTTCCTGTGGCGTGCCCAGCGCCGACAGGGCCAGACCCGCGAAGGTGACGGAGATATCGATGCGCCCGTCGGCGTCCAGATCGGCATGCAGGGTCGCGCCCTTATAGCCGGCGGTGCCATCATCGGCGGTCCAGGTGAAGCGGCTGGTGCCAGGGCGCCAGCCCCAGATATTCACCTGCTCCCCCTTTTCGAAATCGACGATGGTGGTCCAGGCCGCCTGACCGCCACGGCCATCGGCGAAGAAGATATCCTGCCCCGCCCCGCCGATCAGGAAGTTGGAGCCGGTGCCGCCATCCAGCACATCACTGCCAGCCCCGCCATTGGCAGCATCATTGCCGCCGCCCAAATTCATGAAATCATCCTGATCGCTGCCGGCCACATTATCGGCGCCGGCTGTGCCCAGCATCTGCCAGTCCAGATGCGCCACAGGGCCGCTATAGGCCGTGGGTGTGGTGGCGACGAAGCTGTTGGTGGTGCTGTTCCAGGTCTGGAAGGTGACGGGGGCGAACAGGGCGGCCTTGGCGTCCACCCCGACATTCAGGCCGTTCATGCTGACGGTCTGATAATAGGCACCGGTCAGGCCACCGCCGCTGAACCCCAGGGTCCAGGTGCCGTTGGCCATGGTGATGGCGTAGCCGCCAGCGGCACTGGTCTGCCCCATGACAGTGCCATTCACCGTGATCGAGACGCCACCCACCCCTTCGCCGGGATTGTAATAGCCATCGCCGTTCAGATCATTGAAGACCACGCCCGTCGCATAGCGGGACTGTCCCGTGGCCGCGAAATTCTGGGTGATCATGGAGGCGTTGTAGCCCGTCATCTCCCCCAGTTGCTGGCTGATCCCGATCTCCCGGTAATTCTCGCCAAAAATATTGACGCGGTGGCCGGGGCTGAGGAACAGGCCGCGATGCTGCTGTTCGATATAGGCGGCAAGCTGGCTGGTGCGGAGCTGGCCCGTCGTCCCACTCCACGAGATATTCTCCCCCCAGGTATAGGCGCCGGTGAAGCGGTAACCGGCGGCGGCCATCCGGTCGCCGGGGCTGGAGCCGTTGATACCGGTATGGCTGAACGTGTCGGTCGCCAACATCCAGTCGCTATGCGCCTCTGCCGCTGCCGCCAACAGGTTGTTGGGGGCCAGCGGCTGTTTGGCCGTGGCGGAGATGGTCCCCGCAGCCAGACCCTGGTTCAGGTCGATGCCGAACGCGGCCGCCGCCGCCACGGGATCGGCCCGCGCCCGGTTGATCAGGGTCAGCATATACAGTTCGTAAGCGTCGAACTCGGCCATCGCATCTCTCCTTACCTGCCAATATTGGAAGGGAAGGTGGCGGAGGGGCACAATGGCTCTTTCGGGTGAGGCGTGTGACAAGTGCAGACGAAGGGCATATCCCAGGCGCGCATTGCAGGGTGGCAGGCTGCGCGTTCGCCATTGTTGCCGCTGAAACGATAGGTTTGGCGGCCAACCTGTTGAGGAAGCGGCGGATGAAACCGGTTCATATGCTGGGCGCGCTGTTTGTGATGGCGCTGTGGGGGACCAATTTCGCGGTCTCACGCTATGCCCTGCGCGAGTTTTCCCCGATGCTGATGATGGCGATCCGGTTCGCCATCGTGGCGGCCATCCTCCTGCCCTTTGTGAAGTTCCCGCGCAACCAGCTGCGCCAGGTCCTGGCCTATGCCTTCGTCCTGGGCGGTGTTCACTTCCCGCTGATGCTGCATGGCATGGTGGGGGCGGAGGCATCGACCGCCAGCATCGTGATCCAGTTGCAGGTGCCGTTCGCCAGCCTTCTGGCCGCGTACTTCTTCAAGGACACGCTGGGCTGGCGGCGGGGGATCGGCATGGCTATCGCCTTTGTCGGCGTGGCCGTCATCGCGCTGCGCGGCGGCGGCGGGGAAAGCGACCCGTTCCATCTTCTGCTGATCGTCCTGGCGGCGGCGGCGTTCAGCTTCTCCAACATCCAGGTGAAATGGATGGGGACGGTCGATCCCTATCAGCTCAACGCCTATATGGCGCTGTTCGCGGTGCCGCAGCTTCTGCTCTATTCCTTCGTGCTGGAAAGCGGACAGGTGGAGCAGGTGTTGAATGCCAGTTGGGGGGCGTGGACCGGTATCGCCTATATGGTCATCGCCTCCACCATCATCGCCTATGCCATCTGGCAGCCGATGGTGCGCAAATATGATGTGAACCAGACGGTGCCCTTCCTGATGCTGGTGCCGGTGTTCGGGGTGGCGTCGGGTGTGCTGTGGCTGGGCGAGGCCATGAGCTGGGCGCTGATCGTCGGCGGCGTGCTGGTGATCGCCGGTGTCGGCATCATCCTAATCCGCCGCCCCAAGATCGTGGTGGCGCGCAACACGGTGTGAGGTAGGGTAGGCAAATGTCGATGCCAAACCTCATCCCCCATCCCAGCCCCAACCATGGCCCCCGCCGGGTGGAGGGGCCGCCGGATATGCTGGTGATCCATTATACCGGCATGCAGGATGGGCCGTCGGCGCTGGCGCGCATGTGCGATCCGGCGGCGGAGGTCAGCGCGCATTATATGATCGAGGAGGATGGCCGCATCTTCCAGCTGGTGCCCGATGACCGCCGCGCCTGGCATGCGGGTGCGTCGCGGTGGGCCGGGCAAGAGGATATCAACAGCCGCTCCATCGGGATCGAACTGGTCAATCCCGGCCATGAATGGGGGTACCGGCCCTTCCCGGAGGCGCAGATGCGCGCCCTGGCCAATCTTTGCACCCATCTTCTGACGCTTTATCCCATACCGGCCCATCGCGTGCTGGGCCATTCCGACATCGCGCCGCTGCGCAAGCAGGATCCGGGCGAACTGTTCGACTGGCTGGGGCTGGCCATGGCGGGGGTGGGATTGTGGCCCGACCCCCGCCCCGCCGATGGGATGGCATGGGAAAAGGACGAGATTGCCCGGCTGCTGGAGCGGTTTGGCTACCAAGTCACCCCGGATGGGATTTCATGGGACGAGCATATCGCCCATGGGAAAACATGGGACGACAGCGCCGAAGCCGCCCTGTCGGCGTTTCAGCGGCATTGGGTGCCGGCCAGCACGGGTAAAGGCATTGACCGCGACAGTGTCGCGGCCCTGCGCGCCCTGGTCAGAGACTCGGGCATCTGATCCCGGTTGCTTTCCATGTGCTGAACGCCTACAACCCGCCGGCCAGACGGTCGGATGGTCGCTCTCATGCAATGGGGAAACTCGCATGGGGGAGGAAAGTCCGGGCTCCACGGAAGTACGGTGCCGGGTAACGCCCGGCGGGGGTGACCCCAGGGAAAGTGCCACAGAGAGCAGACCGCCGACGCCAGTAACCCCTTGGGATTACTGGATTTCGGTAAGGGTGAAAGGGTGTGGTAAGAGCACACCGCGACCCTGGCGACAGGGTTGGCATGGTAAACCCCACCGGGAGCAAAACCGAATAGGGACGGCATGGGCGGCAACGCCCAGGCGCACTTCCGCGCTGTCGTCCGGGTGGGTTGCGCGAGGTGTCCAGCAATGGGCATCCCAGAGGAATGACCATCCCCCGGATACCATCCACCAGTGGGATATGGTCCGGCGGACAGAACCCGGCTTACAGACCGTCTGGCCCTTTACCTTGCATCGCGGCATGATTTATTTACGAATGGTTTACAGGTGTGCGCGCCGTCACAGCGGCAACCCATTGCCACACCTCCCCCACAGCCCCAAAACCGCCCAGATTTAGGGCCAAAACCAACCCAGACCCCACAATATCTAGGCATGAGAACGGGTCGGAAAGTGGGTTTGAAATTTAAATATCACGGTTTTCGAGATATCGCCCTGATTCCCAGGATATTTCGAATTTCTAATTAACAGAAAAACACCCTGTCCGTTCGGGTTATTTTCAAGAAATGGCAGGCATAGATTGCCTATGCCTTTCAGTCTGCCCCGCAGCGCGAATCAAATCGGAACAAGAAAAACCAAGCATATCTTAGTGGATGGACTTGTTTTTCATCTTGGGACCCGACTTATCCACAGATCAAGACTCCCGCTGTGGAAAAACACCGAATCAGGGCGGGACATTACTATCCCCCCTTTTCTCCCATAAATTCCCATGCTATCCCATAAAGACCCAAAGACAGGGACCATCAGCCCATCCATGCCCAGATGATGCCGCCTTCGAGGCTGTATCGGAAGGGGTGAATAACAGGGCGTTGGAGGGGTCGGCGGGAAATCCGGTGCCGGGGTGGCACCAACAAGGTGGGGCGTGATGGGCTTGTTCCTGTCCACATATGTCAACAAGGTTGATAAGAAGGGCCGGGTATCGATCCCCGCTCCCTTCCGCTCGACCTTGTCGGCGGGACTGGCGGCAGGCGTGGCCACCGAAATGGTGATCTTCCCCTCGCTGAAGGCGCAGGCCCTGGATGCGGCCCCGCTCTCCTATCTGGAGAAGCTGTCCGACGCGCTGGACAATCCGAACATGCCGGATGATGAGCGGGAATTGATCGAGACCACCGTGTATGGTCAGTCCGCGCAACTGACGCTGGACCCCGAAGGCCGCGTGATCCTGCCCGACCACCTGATGGGCTTTGCCGGGATCACCGAGACTGTCACCTTCATCGGCCGCCGCAACACCTTCCAGCTGTGGGACCCGGTGGCGTTTGCCGCGCATGAACAGGCCGTCCGCGAACAGGCCCGCAACAACAACATCTCCCTCTCCACCGTGCTGGCCAAGGCCAAGGGCCTGGCGAAGGGGGAATGATGACCGCACAGCCCGTTCATATCCCCGTCCTGCTGGCCGAAGTGCTGCACGATATGGCCGTTGCCGATGGGCAGACGGTGGTGGATGGCACCTTTGGCGCCGGCGGATATAGCCGCGCCCTGCTGGACAGTGCCGCTATCCGCCTGTTCGCCATCGATCGCGACCCGGCCGCACATGAGCGTGCCCGGCCCATCATCGAGGCCTATGCTCCGCGCCTGTCCCTGCTGAATGGCTGTTTTGGGGATATGGAGGCGCTGCTGGCGGCCGCTGGCGTGTCCAGCGTGGACGCCATCGTCCTGGATATCGGCGTGTCGTCGCCGCAGATCGATACGCCGGAACGCGGGTTCAGCTTCCGTTTCGACGGGCCGCTGGACATGCGGATGGGTGATACCGGCCCGACCGCCGCCGATGTGGTGAACAGCGCCGAGGAAGAAGACCTGGCCAACATCTTCTATCGCTATGGCGAGGAGCGGCTGTCGCGCCGTGTGGCCCGCGCCATCGTGATGCGCCGGGCGGAGAAGAAGTTTGAGCGCACCGGCGATCTGGCCGATGTCATCCGGTCCTGCGTGCCGAAATCCAAGGACGGGATCGACCCCGCCACCCGCAGCTTCCAGGGCCTGCGCATCCATGTGAATGACGAGCTGGGTGAGCTGGAGCGCGCGCTGGCTGCCGCCGAACGGCTGCTGTCGCCGGGCGGGCGGCTGTGCGTCGTCACCTTCCATTCGCTGGAAGACCGCTTGGTCAAGGAATTCATGCGTGAACGGTCGGGCAATGTGCCGGGTCCGTCGCGCCACATGCCGGGTCCGGCAGCCGTCGGCCCTGCCCCCACGTTCCGCCTGCTCTCCAAATCCGGCACAGGGCCGGGTGCGGAAGAACAGGCCCGCAATCCACGCGCCCGGTCCGCCCGGCTGCGTACCGCCATCCGTACCGAGGCCCCGGCCTGGGCACAGGGAGAAGCCGCATGATCGGGAAGTCCACCGTCGTCTGGATCGCCGTTTCCTGTGCCGCCAGCGGCATCCTGTACCAGACCAGCTATAAGGCGCAGGAGCAGGAGCGCGAGCTGAACCGCCTGAACCGTGCCATCGTGGCGGAACAGGAAGCCATCCAGGTCCTGAAGGCCGAATGGGCCTATCTGAACGACCCGACCCGTCTGGAGAAGCTGTCGGCAGAGCATCTGCTGTTGCAGGCGACCGGAGCCGCGCAGATTGCCCACCTGTCCGATCTGCCCGCCAAAGACCCGAACCAGCCGGCGCCGTATACCCCCATTCCCGGCCGCAAGCCGGGCAGCCGCGCGCCGGATGTGATCGAGCGTGCGCCAGCACCTAAGCCCGCCCCCGTCCCTCCCGCCCCGTCGCGACGCCAGCCTGAAGGCCCGGTGATCCTGGCGAAGTATGGAGCCACGCGATGACCGACATCAATTACAGCCTGACGGGCTTTGATCTGGCCGGCGGGGACCGGTATGGCCAGGGTGGACGGCCGGAACCGCGCATCCGCGTCAATAGCCGCGCGTCCACAGCACTGGCCATGGGCAAGTCGCGTCTGGTCGTGATGATGGCGGCCTTCACCGTCGGTTTCGGTGCGGTCGGGGCCAAGCTGGTGGACGCCACGGTCAGCTTTGGCGGGGCCAAGGAACCGTCGGTGGCCCGCGCCGCCACGCGCACCATGACCAACAGCCGCGCCGACATTGTGGACCGCAACGGCGTCCTGCTGGCCACGTCGCTGCACACGGCCTCGCTGTTTGCCGATCCCAAGCTGATCCTGGACGCCCGCGAGGCGGTACAGCAACTGACGACGGTTCTGCCCGAACTGGACCCGGTGACGCTGCTGGCCGATCTGAAGTCGGACAAGCGCTTTGTCTGGATCAAGCGCAACCTGTCTCCGCGCCAGCAGCAGGAAGTGTTCCGCCTGGGCATCCCCGGCCTGAATTTCCAGCGCGAGGAGCGCCGCGTCTATCCGCAGGGTAATCTGGCGGCCCATGTCGTGGGTTTCAGCGGCGTGGACAATAATGGCCTGATGGGGATCGAGCAGGCGTTCGACACAAGGCTGAAGGAAAGCGACGAGCCGCTGCGCCTGTCGGTGGATGTCCGGTTGCAGCATGTGCTGCGCAAGGAACTGGTCAACGCGGTGGACGAGTTCAACGCCATCGGCGCCGCCGGCATGGTCATGGATGTGAAGACCGGCGAAATCCTGGGCATGGTTTCCGTGCCCGATTTCGACCCGCACGCCCCGCCGCCGCCCACGCAGGAGCAGGATACCGATCCGCGGTTCAACCGTAACACGCTGGGCGTGTACGAAATGGGCTCCACCTTCAAGATCTTCAACACCGCCATGGCGTTGGAGTCCGGCAGGGTGCGTTTGCAGGACAGTTTCGACACCACCCGCCCCATCAAGATCGGCCGCTTCCTGATCAAGGATTACCACCCGGTCAATCACTGGATGGATGTGGCCGATATCTTCAAGGAAAGCTCCAATATCGGTTCCATCAAGATGGCCGAGCAGGTGGGGCCGAACGCGCAGAAGGAATTCATGGGCCGCCTGGGTCTGCTGCGTCAGGCCAGCCTGGAGGTGCCGGAACGTGGCTGGCCCATGATCCCGAACCCGTGGCGTGAAGTGAACATGATGACCATTTCCTTTGGTCACGGCATGTCGGTCAGCCCCGCCCATCTGGTGCAGGCGGTCGGCGGTGTCGTCAATGGCGGCATCATGCACCCGGCCACGCTGTTGAAACGCGAAAACCCGAACGAGGTTCCGGGCACCCGCATCATCAGCGAGCAGACCTCCATCACCATGCGCAAGCTGATGCGGCTGGTGGTGACGGAAGGGACGGCCAGCAAGGCCGATGTGCCGGGTTATGTCGTGGGCGGCAAGACCGGTACGTCGGACAAGGTGAAGGGCCGCGGCTATGTCACCAACGCCCGTATCTCCAGCTTTGCCGGCGTCTTCCCCGCCAATGACCCGCGCTACGTCGTCTATGTCCTGGTGGATGAACCCAAGGGCAACAAGCGGACCTTCGGCTTTGCCACCGGCGGCTGGGTCGGCGCGCCGACGGCAGGCGCCATCATCGCCCAGATCGGGCCGCTTCTGGGTGTGAAGCCGCAGGACAATAACTCGCCCGAGATCATCCAGGCCATGGCCGTGCATCCGGGTGCGGTGGCCCCGCAGGGCGCACAGGTGGCGGCGGTACCGGCCGCGTTGCAGGCCGGGGGTGAAGAGGATTGATGAAAAGGCTGTCGGAGATCATGGCATCACGGACCGAACTGGCGGTATCAGCGCTGGCACTGGAACGCGACCCACCCATCACCAACCTGACGGCGGATAGCCGCAAGGTCGTGCCCGGAACGCTGTTCGCCGCGTTGCCGGGCACGCTGCGTGATGGGCGTGATTTCATTCCCCAGGCCATCGCATCCGGTGCCGTCGCCATTCTGGCGCCGAAGGGCACGGTTCTGCCCGAGGGGGCGGAGCATGTGACCCTGATTGAGGATGCCAATCCCCGCCGCCGTCTGGCCCTGCTGGCCGCCAGCTTCAGTGGCGAGCAGCCCGAGAAGATCGCCGCCGTCACGGGTACCAATGGCAAGACCAGCACGGCGCAGTTCACCCGCCAGATCTGGGCCGGTCTGGGCCATAAGGCCGGGGCCATGGGCACGCTGGGTCTGGTCGCCCCCGGCTTTCCGGCAAGCGACAGCCTGACCACGCCGGACCCGGTCGCCCTGCATACCACGCTGGCCGATGTCGCCAAGGCTGGCGTCACGCATCTGGCGCTGGAAGCATCCAGCCATGGGCTGGATCAATTCCGCCTGGACGGGGTGCTGGTGACAGCATCCGGTTTCACCAACCTGACCCGCGACCATCTGGATTATCACGGCACCATGGAGGCCTATCTCAAGGCCAAGCTGATGCTGTTTGACCGCGTGATGCCCAAAGGGGCGACGGCCGTCATCAATGCCGACATCCCGGAATTCGACCAGATCGCGGCTACCGCCCATGCGCGCAAGCAGACGGTTATCGGCTTCGGCGAGGCGGGCAAGGAGCTGCGCGTCATCGAGGTGAAGCCCCTGCCCCACGGTCAGCGGCTGGAACTGGAGCTGTTCGGGCGTCGCCGGACGGTGGAGATGCCGCTAGTTGGGCGGTTCCAGGTCTGGAACGCGCTGTGCGCCCTGGGTCTGGCCATCGGCAGCGGCGAAGATGCGGAAAAGGCCGCTGACCAGCTTGCCATGCTGACGGGCGTGCGCGGCCGGCTTGAGATGGTTGCAACCCTCAAGAATGGCGCGGCGGTCTATGTGGATTACGCCCATACGCCGGACGGGTTGGAGACGGTGCTGCACGCGGCCCGGCCCCATACGCAGGGCAAGCTGTCGGTCGTGTTCGGCTGTGGCGGCGACCGGGACAAGGGCAAGCGGCCCATGATGGGCGCCATCGCCGCCCGTTTGGCCGACCGCTGCATTGTCACCGACGACAACCCGCGCAGCGAGGTGCCGTCGACCATCCGTGCGGCGATCATGGCGGCCTGCCCCGGCGCCCTGGAAGTGGATGACCGGGCCAAGGCCATCGCGGTGGCCATCGGTGAGCTGGGTCCCGGCGACGTGCTGATCATCGCCGGCAAGGGGCATGAACAGGGGCAGATCGTGGGGACCGAAGTCCGTCCCTTCGATGATGCCAGCGTGGCCCGGCAGGTGGTAGCGGGTCTGTGAGTTTGGGTTTAGTGCGTTTTTGAAGGGTGGGTGTGGGATGTCAGACATCCTGTGGACGGGCAAGGAAGTGGCAGCGGCCTGCAATGGCAAGGCGCTTGGCGATGCTGCCTGGACCGTCACAGGCGTGTCCATCGACAGCCGCACCATCGCCAGGGGCGACCTGTTCATCCCGCTGAAAGGTCCGAATTTCGACGGCCATGCCTTCGTCGCCCAGGCCCTGAACCAGGGGGCAGCCGGCGCCATCGTGGCCGATATCCCCAAGGGTCTGGAAGGTGACGCCCGCCTGATCAAGGTGG
This sequence comes from Niveispirillum cyanobacteriorum, assembly GCF_002868735.1. Taxonomy (GTDB): domain Bacteria; phylum Pseudomonadota; class Alphaproteobacteria; order Azospirillales; family Azospirillaceae; genus Niveispirillum; species Niveispirillum cyanobacteriorum. Next base: position 1,654,862 of record NZ_CP025611.1, read on the forward strand.
ATGATACCATGCTGGCCCTGCAGGACCTGGGCCGCATGGGCCGGGTGCGCGCCGGCGGCAAGATCATCGCCGTCACCGGGTCGGTGGGCAAGACGGGCACCAAGGAGGCGTTGAAGGTCGCGCTGGATAGCCAGGGCAAGACCTTCGCCACTGTCGGATCGCTCAACAATCATTGGGGCGTGCCGCTGTCCCTGTCGCGCTTTCCCGCCGACAGCCGGTATGGCGTATTCGAGCTGGGCATGAACCATGCGGGCGAGATCGGTCCTTTGTCGCGCATGGTGCGACCCGACATCGCGATCATCACGACGGTGGAAGCCGTCCATATCGAGTTCTTCGCCAGTGTCGAGCATATCGCCGACGCCAAGGCCGAGATTTTCGAGGGTATGGACGCATCCGGCACGGCCATCCTGCCGCGCGACAATGCCCATTATGCCCGCCTTCTGGCCGCAGCCCGTACGCAGGGGCTGACGCGCATTCAGACATTCGGGACCCATGAGGGGGCCGATGGGCGCCTGTTGAATTACGAACCATACGCCGACCATGGCGTCGTCACGGCCCGCATTGATGGCCTTGACGTTACCTACACCATCCCCCTGCCGGGCAAGCACCATGCGGTTAACTCGCTGGCCGTCCTGCTGGCCGTGAAGGCGGCGGGCGGGAATGTGGCAGAGGCCGCCGAGGCGCTGGCCGGGCTTGCCCCCATCAAGGGACGTGGGCAGCGCCGGGCGGTTGAGGTTGAGGGCGGCGCCTTCACACTGATCGATGAAAGCTATAACGCGTCGCCGGTGTCCGTGGCCGCTGCCGCCGGCGTGCTGGGTGCTGCGGAACTTGGCCCCAAGGGGCGCCGCATCGCCGTGCTGGGCGATATGCGCGAACTGGGCGACCATGCGCCCGCGATGCATGCCGGTCTGGCCGACCCGTTCGTGAAGGCGGGCACCGATCTGGTTTTCTGCTGCGGTCCCAATATGCGCCATCTGTTTGACGCATTACCCGCCGACAAGCGCGGCGCACACACGCCCGACAGCGCCACCCTGGCCCCCATCGTCACCGCCGCCGTGAAGCCCGGCGACGCCGTGATGGTGAAGGGGTCCGCCGGCAGCCGTATGGCGCTGGTGGTCGACGCGTTGAAGGCGCTGGACCGCGCACAACAGGATAATAACCCGCAAGGGACGACCGCCGGCAACAAGGCGGGGAAACCGAGAGATAACGATGCTGTATAACCTGCTCTATCCCCTGGCGGACGAATTCCAGATCTTCAACCTGTTCCGGTACATCACGTTCCGGACGGGCGGGGCCGTGATGACGGCGCTGATCATCAGCTTCGTCATCGGGCCGCGCGTCATCCGCTGGCTGAAATCCAAGCAGGGCGAGGGCCAGCCGATCCGCACCGACGGACCGGAAACGCATCTGAAGAAGAAGGGCACGCCCACCATGGGCGGCCTGATGATCATGATCGCCGTCATCGTCTCCACCCTGCTGTGGGTGGACCTGACCAACACCTATACCTGGATCGTGCTGCTGGTGACGGTCGGTTTCGGTCTGGTCGGGTTTGGCGATGACTACCTGAAGCTGACCAAGCGCAACACCAAGGGCCTGTCGTCCAAGGTGAAGCTGGTCGCGACCCTGGTGGTCGCCGCCGTCGCCACCGGCTGGTACCTGATGGTGACGCCGTGGGAGATGGGCACAGGGTTGGCCCTGCCCTTCTTCAAGGATTTGCTGATCCATCTGGGCTGGTTCTATGTGCCGTTTGCCATCATCGTCATCATCGGGTCTTCCCATGCCGTGAACCTGACGGACGGGCTGGATGGGCTGGCCACCGTGCCCATCATGATTGCGGCGTCCTGCTTCGGCCTGATCGCGTACCTGTCGGGCAATGCCATCTTCTCCAACTATCTGGGCATCCACCATGTGCCGGGCACGGGCGAGCTGGCCGTGTTCTGCGGCGCGCTGGTCGGGGCGGGCTTGGGCTTCCTGTGGTTCAACGCGCCGCCGGCCATGGTGTTCATGGGTGATACTGGCTCGCTGTCGGTGGGTGGGGCGCTGGGCGCCATTTCCGTGATCACCAAGCATGAACTGGTGCTGGCCATTGTCGGCGGGCTGTTCGTGCTGGAGGCGCTGTCGGTGATGATCCAGGTGGCGTCGTTCAAGCTGACGGGCAAACGGGTGTTCCGCATGGCCCCGATCCACCATCACTTTGAAAAGAAGGGCTGGTCGGAGCCGACCGTCGTTATCCGGTTCTGGATCATCGCCGTCATCCTGGCGCTGGTCGGCCTGTCCACCTTGAAGCTGCGTTGAGGGCTGGAATGATTGATCTTGGCCATCTGAAAGGTCGCAGGATCGCGGTGATGGGTCTGGCCCGGTCAGGCCTGACGGCGGCCCGCGCCCTGAAGGCGGCTGGGGCCACGCTTCTGGCTTGGGACGATGGGGCCGGCGGGCAGAAGGCGGCGGCCGAGGCCGGGATCGACCTGACCAACCTGCACGATACGGATTTTGCCGGCATCGACGCCCTGGTCCTGTCGCCCGGCATCCCCCACACCTATCCCACGCCCAACCCGATCGCCGCCAAGGCCAAGGCAGCGGGCGTGCCGATCATCAGCGATATTGAGCTGCTGCGGCAGGCACAGCCCAACGCCACTTATGTTGGCATCACCGGCACCAATGGCAAATCCACCACCACCTCGCTGGTCGCCCATATCATTGCCGGCACGGGCCGCGCCACACAGGTGGGCGGCAATCTGGGCATCCCGGCCCTGTCGTTCGAGGCGTTGGGTGCCGACGGGGTCTATGTGCTGGAAATGTCCAGCTATCAGTTGGAAATCACGCCCTCTCTGGGCTTTGACGCGGCGGTCCTGCTGAACATCACGCCCGACCATCTGGACCGCCATGGCGGCATGGATGGCTATATCGCCGCCAAAAAGCTGATCTTCCAGAAGGGGATGGCCACGGGCGGTCAGGTCGCCGTCATCGGCGTGGATGATCCGCACTGCGCCAAGATGGCCCAGGAACTGGACGCCGAATTCCCTGGCAAGGTGATCCGCATCAGCGCTGAAGGCCCCGTCAGCGGTGGCATTGGCGTTGAGAACGGGGTTCTGGTCGATGACCGGGGCGGTCATCATCACCCCGTCACCGACCTGCGCACCCTGCCGGCATTGCCGGGCCGGCATAATTGGCAGAATGCCGCCGCCGCCTATGCCCTGGCGCGCGCGGTCGGGATCAGCCATGCCGACATCCTGGATGGGTTGCGCACCTTCCCCGGTCTGGCCCACCGCCAGAGCCTGGTGGGCAGCATTGATGGCGTGCGTTTCATCAATGACAGCAAGGCAACCAACGCCGATGCGGCGGCCAAGGCGCTGGCTTGCTATCAGCCCATCTACTGGATCCTGGGCGGCAAGGCCAAGGATACAGGCCTGGACGGGTTGGACAGTTTCATGCCGGCGGTGGCGCATGCCTTCCTGATCGGCGATGCCACGGACGCGTTTGCGGACTGGCTGTCGGCGCGCGGTGTGGCGCATACGCGCTGCGGCACCATGGAGGTCGCCGTTAGTGCTGCCTTTGCCAAGGCCAAGGAAGAGGGGCGGGAGGCGCCGGTCGTACTGCTGTCGCCTGCCTGCGCCAGCTTTGACCAGTATCCGAACTTTGAAGTGCGCGGCGATGATTTTGCGGCCCGCGTCCGGGCCTTGTCCAATGGGGGGATCGTCTGATCATGGTTTCATTCTCCCGTACCGATCATTCGATCCTGGGCCGCTGGTGGTGGACCGTTGACCGCTGGACCATGGCGGCGGTGATCCTGATCGCCACCATCGGCGTGGTCCTGGTCCAGGCGGCCAGCCCCGCCGTGGCGACCCGCATCGGCACCGACAGCTTCCACTTCATCGAAAAGCACCTGCTGGTCCTGATCCCCTCGCTGGGCCTGATGTTCGGCGTATCGTTGCTGTCGCCGCGCGGGGTGCGGCGGCTGGCGGTCATACTGTTCCTGGCCGCCACGTTCGGCGTGTTCCTGACCCTGTTCATCGGGATGGAGATCAAGGGCGCCACGCGCTGGTTGCAGCTTCCGGGTATCTCCGTCCAGCCGTCGGAATTCCTGAAGCCCGCCTTTGCGGTTGTTGCCGCGTGGCTGTTCGCCCTGCACCGCACGCAGGAGAATGTGCCCGGTATCCCGGTGGTGGTGGGGCTTTATGGCCTGATCGTGGTCCTGCTGATGAGCCAGCCCGACCTGGGCCAGACCTTCGTCATCACCTGCATCTTCTTCGGCCAGTTCTTCCTGGCGGGCCTGCCCATCGTCTTCGTGGCGTCCTGCGTGGTGATGGGCATCGGCGGTCTGGTCAGTGCGTACTTCCTGTTCCCACATGTGCAAAGCCGTATCGACCGGTTCCTGGACCCCGCCGCCGGCGACAATTATCAGGTTGCACGCTCCCTGGAAGCGTTCGAGAAGGGCGGCGTCTGGGGCACCGGACCCGGCCAGGGCACCGTCAAGATGTCGATCCCCGACAGCCATGCCGACTTTATCTTCTCTGTCGCGGGCGAAGAGATGGGGATGATCACCTGCATGATCATCATCTGCCTGTTCGGCTTCGTCGTCCTGCGCAGCTTTGCCCGCGCCTCCAATGATCAAAGCCTGTTTGTGATGCTGGCGGCCAGCGGCCTGACCATGCAGTTCGGCCTGCAGGCCCTGATCAATATGGGTTCTGCCCTGCATCTGATGCCGACCAAGGGCATGACCCTGCCCTTCATTTCCTATGGCGGGTCATCGCTGATCGCCTTAGGCATCGGCATGGGCATGGTTCTGGCCCTGACCCGCAAGCGGTTCGGACCGGGAGAGGCGCTATGACCGCATCGCGCCCCATCATCCTGGCCGCTGGGGGAACCGGCGGCCACATGTTCCCGGCAGAGGCCCTTGCCCGCACGCTGATCGCGCGCGGGCATTCGGTCATTCTGGTGACCGACAAGCGCGGCAAGGCCTTTGGCGACAGCCTGCCCGATGTGCGCGTGGAACGCATCCGCGCCGCCACATCCGCCCCCGGCATCATGGGCAAACTGCGCATGGTGGTAGAACTGGTGGTGGGCACGGCGCAGGCACGCTCCCTGCTGCGGCAGTTGCAGCCGGCGCTGGTGGTGGGGTTCGGTGGCTACCCGTCCCTGCCCACCGTGTTTGCCGCGCAGTCGGCGGGCATCCCCACCTTGCTGCATGAGCAGAATGCCGTGTTGGGCCGGGCCAACCGGTTGCTGGCCGCCAAGGCACGGATGATCTGCACCAGCTTCCCCAGCGTTGCGGGTCTGCCGGCGGTGGACGGCAAGCGTATCATCCGCACGGGCAACCCCGTCCGCCCCGACATCCTTGCGCTGCGCGATGCACCCTACCCGGCCCCTTATGCCGGCGGTTCGCTGAACCTGCTGGTCACGGGTGGCAGCCAGGGTGCGGCGATCTTTGGCGAGGTGCTGCCGCGTGCCGTGGAAATGCTGCCCGAGGATGTGCGCTACCGCCTGAAGATCGTGCAGCAGGCGCGCGCGGAGAATATCGAGGCGGCCCGCAGCGCCTATGCCCAGATGGGCGTGGAAGCGGAACTCGCCACCTTCTTTAAGGACATGCCGGCCAAGCTGGCGGGTTGCCACATGATGATCGCCCGTTCCGGTGCCGGAACGGTCGCGGAATTGTCGGTGGTTGGCCGCCCGTCCCTGCTGGTTCCGTACCAGTACGCCATGGATGACCATCAGACGGCCAATGCGCAGTCGCTGGTCGGGGCCGGTGGTGCCTGGCTGCTGCCGCAGCAGGAATTCACACCTGTTTCGGTATCGGAACAATTGGCGGCCTTCCTGGCCGATCCGGGCCGCCTGGTTGCTGCGGCCAAGGCCGCCGCCGGCTGGGCCATTCCGGACGCCGCCGACCGGCTGGCCGATGCCGTTGAACGCGTGGTGAAGGGGGATGCCGCATGCGCATGATCGATACCACCGCCGAACCCACGCTGGCCGAGCTGGAGCGTGCCTTTCCGCTGCTGCTGAACGGGTTGACGCGCCGGCGCTTCACCCTGCCGCAGCCGCAGAGCCCTTTGAAGGGCGGGTTTGTTTCACAGATGGAACAAAAAATCGCCCCGCGCCTGCACCATGATTATTCCACCATCACCCGTCGCCTTGGAGTTTGACCCATGCGGGCCTTGCCGCTGAATATCGGAACCCTGCATTTCGTCGGCATTGGCGGTATCGGCATGTCCGGTATTGCCGAGGTGCTGCACAATCTGGGCTATGCCGTGCAGGGCAGCGACATGGCCGATAACTACAATGTCCAGCGTCTGCGCAAGCTGGGCATCAAGGTGGAGATCGGGCACCGGGGCGAGAACCTGGGCGATGCCGCCGTTCTGGTCATCTCTTCTGCCGTGAAGAAGGACAATCCCGAGGTCGTGGCCGCACGCGCCGGCATGATCCCCGTGGTGCGCCGGGCCGAGATGCTGGCCGAACTGATGCGCCTGAAATGGTCCATCGCGGTGGCCGGCACGCATGGCAAGACCACCACCACCAGCATGGTCGCAGCCCTGCTGGAAGGCGGGGCCATGGACCCGACCATCATCAATGGCGGCATCATCAATTCCCTGGGCACCAATGCCAAGCTGGGCAGCGGCGACTGGATGGTGGTGGAGGCCGATGAAAGCGATGGCACCTTCACCAAGCTGCCCTCCACCATCGGTATCGTCACCAATATGGACCCCGAACACCTGGACCATTACGGGACGTTTGAGGAGGAGCGGAAGGCCTTCGACCGGTTTGTCGAGAATATTCCCTTCTATGGCTTTGCCGCGCTGTGCATCGACCATCCCGAGGTCCAGGCCATGCTGGGCCGGGTGGACCGCCGCGTCGTGACCTATGGGTTCAGCCCGCAGGCCGATGTGCGCGCGGTGAATATCGAGACGAATACGTCCGGCTGTTACTATGACGTCGAACTGTCCGACCGGGCGGCGTCGGAAGCGCGGACCATTACTGGCATCCACCTGCCCATGTATGGCCTGCACAATGTCCAGAACAGCCTGGCCGCCATTGCGGTCGCCATCAGCCTGGGCATCAGCGACGACAGCATCCGCACGTCCTATGCCAAGTTCACGGGCGTGAAGCGCCGTTTCACCAAGACAGGTGAGAGCAACGGCGTCGTCATCATCGATGATTACGGCCACCATCCCGTTGAGATTGCCGCGGTGTTGAAGGCCGCCCGCATGGCCGGCACGGGCCGGACCATTGCGGTCGTACAGCCCCACCGCTACACCCGCCTGCAAAGCCTGTTCGCGGAATTCTGCACCTGCTTCAACGATGCCGACGCGGTGGTTGTGGCCGATGTCTATGCGGCAGGCGAACAGCCAATCGAAGGGGCGGCCAAGGATGATCTGGTGGAAGGTCTGCGCGTGCGCGGCCACCGCAATGTCACGGCGCTGTCCAGCCCAGCGGCCCTGCCCAGCCTGATCGCCGAGATGGCCAAGCCGGGGGACATGGTCGTCTGCCTGGGTGCCGGCACCATCACGCAATGGGCAAACAGCCTGCCCGGCGAATTGGACAAGCTGGCCACCCTGAATAAGGGGGGCGACTGACATGGTGCAGGTGCTGGATGGACAGGCGCTGACCGGCCGGTTGCGAGAGGCCGCCCCCGAGATCCGGGGACGGCTGACCCCGGATGCGCCGCTGGGCCCCAGCACCTGGTTCCGTGTGGGTGGCCAGGCCGAGGCGCTGTTCCGCCCGGCGGACGAGGATGATCTTTCCTACTTCCTGGCCCATTGCCCGGCCGATGTGTCCGTCACCGTGATCGGCGTGGCCAGCAATCTGCTGGTCCGGGACGGGGGCGTGCCCGGTGTCGTGATCCGGCTTGGCGGGCCGTTCGCGGAGGTTTCGGTGGAGGGGGACCGGATCAATGCCGGTGCCGGCGCCCTGGACCTTAATGTCGCGCTGACGGCACAGGCGGCGGGGCTGGCAGGGTTGGAGTTCCTGTCGGGCATCCCCGGCACCATCGGCGGGGCGGTCCGCATGAATGGCGGTGCCTATGGCGCCGAAACGGTGGATGTCATCCTGTCCGCGACCGGCATCGACCGGCAGGGCGTTAAGCACAGCTACACGCGGGAAGACCTGCACCTGACCTACCGCCATTGCGGCGTGCCGGATGATGTGATCTTCACCGGCGCCGTGTTTCAGGGCCGGCCTGATGATCCCGCCGCCATTCAGGCGCGCATCGACGCCATCCAGCAGGCCCGCGCCGACAGCCAGCCCGTGCGCGCCCGCACCGGCGGATCCACCTTCGCCAACCCGGACGGGCATAAGGCCTGGCAGTTGATCGATGCTGCCGGATGCCGGGGTCTGACCATCGGCGGCGCGCAGATCAGCGAGAAGCATTGCAACTTCCTGCTGAATCTGGGTGACGCGACCGCCCATGATATCGAATCGCTGGGTGAAGAGGTCCGGGCGCGTGTGAAGGCGAATAGCGGCGTGGATTTGCGCTGGGAAATACGTCGGATCGGACTACCCCGTTCGAACGGGGGTGAGTCATGAATGTCACCCTGGCCGACAAATGTGAGTCTCCGCTGCAACAGGTCGCAGCACCCCGAGTCGCTTTTTTAAAAGCGCTTCATTTTGGCGCTTGCAGCCCCGTAATCCGTCGCTTACACCGAATCTTGTGGGAAGGCTGGGGCTGCCTCACACAACATCTTGCGATAGCGCAGAATTTGCCGGACAGGCCGGCAGGAATGGCGACGCGTCACCACGCGTCAGCCAAAGGGGGAACTGTTGTGATGGGCACCGAGAACCGTTCGAAGCATGTCGCCGTCCTGTTGGGCGGATGGTCTGCGGAGCGGGAAGTGTCCCTGGTCAGCGGGTCCCGCATCGCCGAGGCCCTGGAGAGCAAGGGCTACAAGGTCACGGCCATTGATGTGCAGCGTGATCTGGCCGGTCTGGTCGCCGCCCTCACCCCGCATCCCGACGTGATTTTCAACGCCCTGCATGGCAAGGGCGGCGAGGATGGGTTGATCCAGGGCGTTCTGGAATATCTGGGCGTGCCCTATACCCATTCTGGCGTGATGGCATCCGCCGTCGCCATGGACAAGGCCCTGACCAAGCGCATCCTGGCGACCGTGGGCATGCCGGTGGCCGATGGCGTGATCGCCACCAAGGAACAGGTCCTGGCCGGCCATGTCCTGCCCCCGCCCTATGTCGTGAAGCCCGTGGACGAGGGTTCCAGCGTCGGTGTGCGCATCGTGCGCGAGAGCGACAATTTCACGGTGCTGGAAGAAGATAGCTGGGTCTATGGCCGCCGCGTGCTGGTGGAGAAGTTCATTCCGGGTCGTGAGCTGACCGTCGGTGTCATGGGCGACCGCGCCCTGGCCGTGACGGAAATCGTGCCGCGCACCGCCTTTTATGATTATGAGGCGAAGTACGCCGATGGTGGTTCGGTGCATGTCTGCCCGGCCCAGATTCCGGCGGATGTGGCCGAGGAAGCAAAGCGTCTGGCGCTGCTGGCGCATCAGGTTCTGGGCTGTTCGGGCGTGTCGCGCACCGATTTCCGCTGGGATGACAGCAAGGCCGGCATCAGCGGCCTGTGCTTCCTGGAAACCAATACCCAGCCCGGCTTCACGCCGACCTCCCTGCTGCCCGAACAGGCGGCATCGCTGGGCATCAGCTACGCAGATCTGTGCGCCTGGATAGTGGAGCATGCCCGATGCCACGCGTAACGCCCACCGCCCCCCCCACCACTGACAATCCCCGCGCGCGCTTTGCCGAAACGCAGAAGCGCGCGACGCTGCGTGCGGCCCAGGAGGCCAACCGCCGCCGTGCCCTGCCCCGTTGGGCCGAGCCGGCAATGAAGATCGCGCGGCGGTCGGCGCCGCTGGTGGCGCTGCTGGCTGTGGGTGGCTGGGTCTGGGGCTCGGGTTATGGCGAGCTGCTGGTGCATGCCGCCACCGACAAGGTCCTGACCGCCAGTGTCGAGGCCGGCCTGTCGGTGCAGGATGTGACGGTGGTCGGACGCGAGAAGGCGGCACAGGCCGACCTTCTGAACGCGCTGGCCGTTCAGCGTGGCACCCCCATCCTGGCCTTTGACCCGCACCATGCGCGTGCGTCACTGGAGCAGATCCCCTGGGTGCGTCAGGCGCGGGTGGAACGCCGCCTGCCCGACACCATCGCTGTCACCATCACTGAACGGGAACCGATGGCCCTGTGGCAGCATGACCGGCAGATGCGCCTGATCGATGCCGACGGCATCGTGCTGACCGCCAGTGATCTGTCGAAATGGCCGAACCTGCCGCTGCTGGTGGGGCCGGATGCGCCCAAGCGTGGGCCGGCCCTGCTGCATATGCTGGCCAAGCAGCCGGCCATCGCGCAGATGGTCGAGGCGGCAGTGCTGGTCGGTGGTCGCCGCTGGGACCTGCGCCTGAAGAACGGCGTCGATATCCGCCTGCCCGAACATGATGTGCCAGAAGCGCTGCATCAGCTAGCCATGATCCAGCAGACGAATGACGTGCTGAACAAGGATGTGGTCGCCATCGACCTGCGCATCCCGGACCGCCTGTCGGTCCAGACCTCCGCCGCTGCGGCCGATCTGCGCCGCAAGCCCCCCGAAAAGAAGCAGAAGACCTGAGGGCACGAGATCATGGCATTTCCCGGCGCCCTCAATACCCGTACCAAGGCCCGCAAAGGTCCGCGCGGTGGCACCATCGCCGCGCTTGACGTTGGCTCGTCCAAGGTCGTCTGCTTCATCGCCAAGGTCGATGATCCGGGCAGCATCCGCGTGGTCGGCATCGGCCACCAGATCAGCCGGGGCGTGCGGTCCGGCGGCATCGTCGATATGGAAGCCGCCGAAACCGCCATCGGCACCACGGTACATGCCGCCGAAACCATGGCCGGGGAGCAGATCCGCGAGGTTCTGGTCAGCCTGTCGGGCGGGCAGCCCGAAAGCCAGACCCTGATCGCCGAAACGGCGGTGACGGGCGCGGAAATCAGCGACAGCGATGTGCGCCGCGCCCTGACCGAGGCACGCAAGCTGGACGTGTCGCCGGACGCGGAACTGATCCATTCCATCCCGGTCGGCTATGCCATTGACGGGGTCAAGGGCATCCGCGACCCGCGCGGCATGGTGGGCGAACGGCTGGGTGTGCGCACCCATGTGGTGACCGCTGCCGGCGGACCGGTGCGCAACCTGTCCACCTGTGTCGGGCGCTGCCATCTGGGCGTCGAAAGCTTCGTCATGAGCCCCTATGCCGCCGGCCTGTCGTGCCTGGTGGAAGATGAGATGGAGCTGGGCGTTACCGTCATCGATATGGGCGGCGGCACCACCAGTATGGCGGTCTTCAATGACGGCAAGATGGTCTGGTGCGACAGCATCCCGCTGGGCGGCGGCCATGTCACCAACGACATCGCCCGTGGCCTGACCACGCCCGTCGCCCAGGCCGAGCGGTTGAAGACCCTGTACGGTTCCGCCGTGTCCGCCGTGTCGGACGAGCGGGAGATGATCGACGTGCCCCAGGTGGGCGAGGAAGAGCGCGGCCAGACCAACCATGTGCCGAAGTCGCTTCTGGTCGGCATTATCCAGCCGCGTATGGAAGAGATTTTCGAGCTGGTGCATGGCCGCCTGGACCAGTCGGGCTTTGCCAAGGCCGCCGGTCGCCGCGTCGTCCTGACGGGTGGCGCCAGCCAGTTGTCGGGTGTGCGCGAACTGGCCGCCAATGTCCTGGACAAGCAGGTGCGCCTGGGCCGTCCGCTGCGCATCGGCGGGCTGGCCACCAATGTTTCCGGCCCGGCCTTTGCGTCTGCCGCCGGTCTGCTGGCCTATGCCATGCAGCAGAACCACGAAATGCCGGCGCTGGCCCCCATGCCGGAAAAGTCCACCGGGCTTTGGGGCCGCGTCAATGGCTGGCTGCGGGAGAATCTATGACCCGAAGACCATGCCACAGGCCCCGCGCCCGCCGACGAGCAGCCAAAGCCTGAACCAATCGTTCCCGCCGCCTTTCCCGATTTCCCTCCCCCGCCAGAGGAGCCCACAGCGATGAGCATCAAACTCGGTATCCCCAGCGTCGAAGTGCAGACCAAGCCCCGCATCACCGTGTTCGGTGTTGGCGGTGCCGGTGGCAACGCCGTCAACAACATGATCCGTTCCGCGCTGGAAGGGGTCGAGTTCGTGGTGGCCAATACCGACGCGCAGGCGCTGCAGGGCAACCTGGCCTCCAAGCGGGTTCAGCTTGGCTCCACCATCACCCGCGGTCTGGGTGCCGGGTCGCGCCCCGATGTGGGCCGTGCAGCGGCGGAAGAGCAGCTTGAGGAAATCCTGGGCCACCTGTCGGGCACCAACATGTGCTTTATCACCGCCGGGATGGGCGGTGGCACCGGTACGGGTGCGGCCCCCGTCATTGCCCGTGCGGCGCGTGAACAGGGCATCCTGACCGTCGGCGTGGTGACCAAGCCGTTCAATTTCGAAGGTGCGCACCGCATGCGCACCGCCGAAAGCGGCATCAGCGAACTGGCGCAGTATGTCGACACGCTGCTGATCATCCCGAACCAAAACCTGTTCCGCATCGCCAACGAGAAGACGACGTTCGCCGACGCCTTCAAGATGGCCGACGATGTTCTGCATGCCGGCGTGCGCGGCGTGACCGACCTGATGGTTATGCCCGGCCTGATCAACCTGGACTTTGCCGACATCCGCACCGTCATGAGCGAGATGGGCAAGGCCATGATGGGCACCGGCGAGGCCGAGGGCGACCGCCGCGCCATCGATGCCGCCGAGGCCGCCATCAACAACCCGCTGCTGGACGATATCAGCATGAAGGGTGCGCGCGGCGTGCTGATCAACATCACGGGCGGTCATGACATGACCCTGTTCGAGGTGGATGAAGCCGCCAACCGCATCCGCGACGAGGTCGATCCCGAAGCCAACATCATCTTCGGTTCTACCTTCGACGAACATATGTCGGGCAAGATGCGCGTGTCGGTCGTCGCCACCGGCATCGACAATGCCGTGCAGCAGCGTCCGCCGGTGGGTCAGCCGCAGTTGCAGGTCGTGTCGGGCCGCCGCGTCGCCCCGGCCCCGGCCGCCGCGCCGGCCGCCGCCGTCGCCAGCATCCCGCCGGCCCCGGCCAACCCGATCCCGGCCCGTCCGGCCCTGCAGCCCGCCGCCATCCCCGGCGTCGCCGCTGCCGCCCCCGCCTTCGCCCCGATGCAGCCGGCCCCGATGCCGGGTGCCGCCGCCGTGGCGATGACGGAGGAAGCCGCCCCGGCCATGGTTGAGGACGCCGCAGCCGAAGCGCAGACCGCTGTTGCCATGGCCGCCGCCACGGCACCGGCGCCGCAGCCGCACCATGAACTGCGTCCGTCCGACATGCGTCCGGCAGCCCCGGCCCGCCGCGACGACGCCTTCATCCCGCCGCGTGCGGCTGAAGGCGCTCCGCGCAGCAGCCAGCCGGCAGCACCGGAGCGGTTCACCCCGCCCGCCCCGCAGCCGGAGAAGCGTGGCCTGTTCGCCAAGCTGTTCGGCGGCGGCGCCCCGCAGCCGGCACCGGCCGCCCCGCGCATGCCGGCCCCGGCGCCCCAGGCCCCGGCACCGCAGTTCAACGCCCAGGCCCGTCAAGCCGCCCCGGCACCGGCCCCGCAGCCGGTGGCCCAGGCCGCCCCGCAGGCCCCCCGTGCAAAGACGGCGCAGAGTGATGAGGAGATGCTGGACATCCCCGCTTTCCTGCGTCGTCAGGCGAATTGAGGCCCTGAACTTCGTTCAAAATCAAACGCTTATCGCAGTGCACAAGGGGCCGGTCCGGCGGGGACCGGCCCCTTTCTTTTTGTTTGTTGCCACAATTAAGACAAAATTATGAAAGTGTTTCAGACACTTACCAGCACCCTCCGTAACAATCGGTAACAAAGAGTGATTTGAAGCTGGACGCGCACTCTGTCATTTTCACGATGCGGCGATCAGCGATACCGCATTGCAACGCAGGTGGGATGGCGTTGCACTCCTAATTGGCCCCCGGCCAAGGTCGGGACTGCCATTCGGAGCCGGTGGCTGGATTTCCGCATCAGGGGGCGTTACTGTCGATTTATCGGAAAGGGACAAGCCCATGTCCTGGCAACAGACGCTCAATACGACCATTCACTGCGCTGGTGTCGGCCTGCATTCGGGCCGCCGCGTCCGCATGACCTTGCGCCCGGCCCCGGTCGATCATGGCATCAGCTTCATCCGTACCGATGTGCCCGCCGACCGCGCCGTGATCGCGGCTCGCTGGGACCTTGTCGCGGATACCCGTCTGTGCACCCTGCTGAAGAATGAGCAGGGTACGACCATCGGCACGATCGAGCACCTGATGGCCGCCCTGCGCGGCCTTGGCATTGACAATGCCGTGGTGGAGGTGGACGCACCGGAACTGCCCATCATGGATGGCAGCTCGGCCCCGTTTGTCTTCCTGATCGAATGCGCTGGGATCAAGCAGCAGGACCAGCCGCGCCGCCTGATCCGCGTGTTGAAGGAAGTGCGCGTGCAGGATGGTGACAAGATCGTCAGCCTGTCACCGGCTCCGGTCAGCAGCTTCCGCGCCGAGATCGTTTATGAGAACACAGCCCTGATCCGCCGCCAGGAAGGTTTCCTGCGTCTGACGGACGGCGCCTTCAAGGCGGAGGTCGCCGATTGCCGGACCTTCGGCTTCGCCCATGAGGTGGAGGCGATGCGCAAGGCCGGCCTGGGCCTGGGCGGCTCGCTGGACAATGCCATCGTCATCGATGGCGACCGGGTGATGAATCCGGGCGGTCTGCGCCATGCGGATGAGTTCATCCGCCACAAGATCCTGGACGCTGTTGGCGATCTGTATCTGGCGGGCGGCCCCATCCTGGGCCATTACCAGGGCCTGCGCCCCGGCCATGCCATGAACAATGCCATCCTGCGCGCGCTGTTCGCCGACACCACGGCCTGGCGCCGCGAGGATGCGGAAACCTGGGACAGCCGGGCCGCCGTGGCCTGATCGGGCTATATCGCTGAAAAACGAAGGGCGCCGGACAATCTGGCGCCCTTTTTTCATTTTACTGTCACTGGTATTCACGGGATCATCGGGCAGTATCCACATCGTTCCGAGGGCGAGCGATGATGCGACGGCCAGTTCCCAGCCTGACTCTTGCCACCCTGCGGGGCTTGGCCATGGCTATGTTGCTGGCTGTGGCAGCCGTGATGATGGCCCGCGCCGACACTGCCCCTGATGGCGCACCAACCATAGTCCGGCTGTCCAGCCTCGACTGGCCCCCTTTCAGTGGTGAGGGTCTGCCGAACCGGGGGCTGACAACGGCCATCGTTGAACGCACCCTGGCACGTGCGGGCCTTTCGGCGGAAGTCACGTTCCTGCCCTGGCAGCGGGCGGTGGCCACGGGCCTGAAGGCGCCAGGCCATGCCGGGTACTTCCCGGAATACCGGACTGCCGCCAGCGAGGCACAATGCCTGCTCTCCGCCCCTATCGGCAGCAGCCCGCTTGGTTTTGCCGAACGCGTGGCGGCCCCCGTCACCTGGCGCAGCCTGACGGATCTGACGGGCCGGCGCATCGGCACCGTGCGCGGTTACGTGAATACCGACAGTTTCGACCGCGCCGCCGCCGACGGCACCCTGACCATTGAACCGGCGGTCGATGACGCCACCAACCTGCGCAAGCTGGCGGCGGGTCGGCTGGACATGGTGGTGATCGACGCCAATGTCCTGGCCCATCTTCTGTCCGCCGACCCGGACCTGCGACCCTTGCGCACGGGCCTGCGCTTCAATGCAAGGCTGCTGGAGGATAAAAGCCTGCATGTCTGCTTCCGCCCCGGCCCAGATGGTGAGGCGCTGCGCCGCCGCTTTGACAGGGCGCTCGCCGAAGACAGGCCGGATTCCATGCTGCAGGCGTCGCGCCCCGCCCCGGAACGGTGACATCAGGCACCAGCCTGCCACGGTTCCGCCAGGATTCACCCCCATCTTCGGCGAAAAGCGCCTTTGCGTGCGTGCCCGTGACGTTTGCCGCTTGGCGGTGGCGGTCCCGTGCGTGCTATAAGGCATCCCGCATTCATGCTTGCTGCTTGGTTGTCCTTGCCGATGCTCCGCACCGAACGTCCGAACCGCCGCGCCCGTGTCCTTCGCCATCTGGCGCCGGTCGCCCTCATGTTCCTCGCCGCCTGCTCGGGCAAGAAGGATGAGCTGCCCTATGTCGAGCGACCGGTAGAGCAAATCTACTCCGAGGCGTCCAACGCCATCGACAACCGCAACTACACCAAGGCGGCGCTGCTGTTCGACGAGGTCGAGCGCCAGCACCCGTATAGCCAGTGGGCGGTACGCGCGCAGCTGATGGCGGCTTACTCGCACTATCAGGCCCTGCGCTATGATGATGCGATCACGACGCTGGATCGCTTCATCGCGCTGCATCCGGGCAACCGCAACGCGGCTTATGCCTTCTATCTGAAGGCGCTGTGCAATTATGAGCGTATCAGCGATGTGCGCCGCGACCAGGGCACCACGTATGAGGCGCTGAAGAACCTGCAGGAAGTGGTCCGCCGCTTCCCCAGCAGCCCCTATGCCCGCGATGCCCGCCTGAAGATCGACCTGACCCGCGATCATCTGGCCGGCAAGGACATGGAAGTTGGCCGATTCTATCTGGCTACCGGCGAGTATATGGGCGCCATCAAGCGCTTCCGCCGCGTGGTTGACGAGTATCAGGCCACCAGCCATGTGCCCGAAGCCCTGCATCGTCTGGTCGAAAGCTACCTCGCCCTGGGTATCCGGGAAGAGGCGCAGGCCAATGCCGCCCTGCTGGGCCATAACTACCCCGGCTCCGTCTGGTACCAGGACACCTATGCCCTGATGAACCGCAGCGAACGGGGCGAGAAGCCGTCGCTGTTCCAGCGGGCTGTCGACTGGCTGTTCTGATCCGGCTTTACCATACCCTGACCCCTTCGCTCCGGCTGCGCCATGCTTGTCACCCTGTCGATCCGTGACGTCGTCCTGATCGAACGCCTGACGCTGGCGTTCCAGTCGGGGCTTTGCGTTCTGACCGGGGAAACCGGTGCCGGCAAATCCATCCTGTTGGATGCGTTGGGGCTGGCGCTGGGGGCCAGGGGCGACAGCAGCCTCGTCCGCCATGGCTGCGAACAGGCCAGTGTCACCGCCGAGTTCGACCTGGGCAAGCGCGGCGACCACCCGGCCTTTGCCATCCTGCGGGAGCAGGAGCTTGAGGTGGAGGACACCCTCGTCATCCGCCGCACCCTGACCAATGACGGGCGCTCCCGCTGCTTCGTGAATGATCAGCCGGTTGGCGTCACGTTGCTGCGCCGGTTGGGCGAAACGCTGGTCGAGGTGCATGGGCAGTTCGATACCCATGGGCTTCTGGACCCGCGTACCCACCGCGACCTGCTGGACGATTACGCCCAGCTATCGGTGCAGGGCCAGAAAGTGGCCGCAAGCTGGCGCGCCTGGCGGCAGGTGGAACAAGCCCGCCTGACCGCCGCCGACGATGCCAACCGGGCGCGGGCCGAAGAGGACTACCTGCGCCACGCGGTGGAGGAGCTGGACCAACTGTCGCCCGAGGAGGGCGAAGAAAAGGCGCTGGCCGAACAGCGCATCGTGCTGCAGCACCGCGAGAAGCTGATCGAGAGCCTGACCCAGGCATCGACCGAACTGTCGGGCGAGCGTGGGGCGGAACGGGCGCTGGCATCGGCGCTGCGCACCCTGTCCCGCATCGCCGACAAGGCCGGCGGCAAGCTGGACCCCATCATCTCCGTCCTGGATCAGGCGGCCAGCGAGGTGGGCGAGGCATCGCGCGCCATCCAGGGCTTTGCCGCCGACATGGACAGCGATGGCGGCAATCTGGACAAGATCGAAGAGCGCCTGTTCGCCCTGCGCGCGGCCGCCCGCAAACACGGTACGGATGTCGACGGTCTGGTGACCCTGCGCGCGTCCATGGCCGCCAAGCTGAACCTGATCGAGGATCAGGGCGACCTTCTGTCAAAACTGGCAGCACAGGCGGAGACGGCCAAGGCAACCTATCTGGAGGCCGCCAAGGCCCTGTCGGCGGCGCGCGCCAAGGCAGCGGGCAAGCTGGATCAGGCGGTGGCGGCGGAACTGAAGCCCCTGCGCCTGGAGAAGGCGCGATTCGCCACCAAGGTGGAACAGTTGGGCGAGGAAGGGTGGAGTGCTGCGGGCATCGACGACATCGCCTTCCAGGTCGCCACCAACCCCGGCACCCCGCCAGGCCCCCTGGCCAAGATCGCATCCGGCGGTGAGTTGGCGCGTTTCATGCTGGCCCTGAAAGTGGTGTTGGCGCAGGTGGGCACGGTGCCGACCCTGGTGTTCGACGAGGTCGATACGGGCGTCGGCGGGGCCGTGGCCGATGCCATCGGCGAGCGTCTGGCCCGGCTGGGCCAGCATGACCTGCAGGTCCTGGTCGTCACCCACAGCCCGCAGGTGGCCGCGCGCGGCGCCCATCACTGGAACGTCCGCAAAAAGGTCAGCGCCGGGCGCACCGCGACGGAGGTCGTGGCCCTGTCGGTCGAAGAACGGCTGGAAGAAGTGGCACGCATGCTGTCCGGTGCTGAAATCACCCAGGCAGCACGCGCGGCGGCGGAAAGTTTGCTGGCCGGGCGGGGCTAGACTGCTTACGGCGCGATCAGACCAAGATGGACCGCCATGGCGATGGCGTGGGGTTTGGTGTGGACGCCAGGCTTCTGCATCGCGTTCTCCACATGGAACTTTGCGGTGCGGTCGGAAATATTCAGGATGATCGCTGTCTCCGCGATGGTCTTGCCCCGGCAGGCCCAGAGCAGGCAATCACGTTCCCGTCCCGTCAGGGGTGGCGGTGGCGTCAGACCATCGCGCACGCCGCGCAGCGCCAGGGCGCGTTCGTGATAGGCCAGTGCCGCCAGCCTTAGCCAGCGCGGCGTTCCGGCCGCCAGTTCTTCTGGCTGTTGCGTCCAATACATCGAGATCAGGGAGGAGGCGGGCCGCCCCGCAGCATCCAGCGCATGAACCGGCAGCACATAGCCCTGGGTGTAGCCATGATCATAGGCCGCCTCCAGCACCCGGCGCGGCTTCGTCCCCCGCGCCGTGGCGGCGAAATCGGGCAGGTCGGTCCACAGGAAGGGCGTGTTGGTGGCGGCGGCACGGGCAAAGACCGGGTCATGCAGGATGAAGCCCTCATCCTCGTACGTGCGGGCGAAATCCGCCCGCACACTGGTCTGATAGAAGGGCAGTCCGTCGCCCGCCCGCAATTCGCGGATATCAATGTAGGAGAAGCTGGCAAAGCCAAGCTGTGACGACAGGGCACCGAACGCGGCATAAAGGCCGTCGAGATCGCGGCTCTCCTCAATCGCACCTAAGGCATCGTCCAGGGTCGGCATCCAGTATCACATGAAAGAGGGGGGAGGCCATACGACCCCGTCATCCTGTCTGAACAGACAGTGTCGGGCAAAGGCAAAAACTGTCCTACTCTTTTCATGTCGATGAAGACCCGCCTCATCCCTCGTCCCCCTGCCCCTGCCGGTCTGCCGGTCGATCACGGGTTGCGTCTGGCCCATGCCATGGATGGCATGAGATGCGGCATGCCGCGTCGGCAGCGATCATTTCTGATCAATGGGGAGATGCGGGCCGTGCGGATGCCGCCCGATCTGTGGCTGGCGCTGGATGGGATCGCCCTTACGGAAGGGGTGATGACCGCCTTCATCGTGGAGCAGGTGGCCCGCCGCCGCGCCGCAGGGGTCGGCCTTGCCGCTGCCCTGCGCTGTTTTATCCTGGCTTATCACCGCCAGGATTAAGGAAAGGGTGAGGCGGACCGCCTGCCCTCTCCCCCGCCCGCCCTTTGCGGGGGACGGGGGGATGGCGGTCCGCCTTTCCCGATTACAGCACCTTCAGGATGTGCTCAGCGCTCGACACCTCAAAGGCGCCGGGCTTTTCCACTTCCAGACGGGTCACAACGCCATCTTCGGCCACCAGGGCGAAGCGCTGGCTGCGGTGGCCCAGATTATAGGCCGTGCCGTCCATTTCCAGACCCAGCGCCTTGGTCAGGGCGCCGTTGCCATCGGGCAGCATGGTGACCTTGCCGGCGACATTGTTCTGCTTGCCCCAGGCCTGCATGACGAACGGGTCGTTCACGGCCATGCAGACGATGTCTTCCACGCCCTTGGCCTTGATCGCCTCGGCATTATCCACAAAGCCCGGCAGGTGCTTGGCCGAGCAGGTCGGGGTGAAGGCGCCGGGAACGGAGAACAGGACGACCTTCTTGCCCTTGAACAGGTCGTCGGTGCTGACCTCCTGCATGCCGGACTCGGTCAGGTGCTTCAGGGTGACCGACGGGACGCGGTCGCCAACCTTCACGCTCATCTGGATATCCTCCACAAAGGGGATGTTGATTGAACCTATGTGCCGTTTCTAGGCCACACCCGGCCCCGCGACAAGCAAAAGGGACCACCAGAAAAACCGCCCACCTTGGCGGCACGGGCTGCTATGATCGGCTTCCAGGATGAAAGCCACGCCGCAACCCATGCCGACATCGTCCAAGAAGCCCCTGAATTCATTGACCGGTCAGTTCCTGATCGCCATGCCGCAGATGCCTGATCCGCGGTTTGAGAAAAGCGTGATCTATATCTGTGTCCACAATGCCGAAGGGGCAATGGGGCTGGTGGTGAACAAGCTCTTCGACGGGATCAGCTTCACCAGCCTGCTGAACCAGTTGGATATCGAGGTGACGCAGCCTGCCCGTGAATTGACGGTCCATTTCGGGGGACCGGTCGAATCGGGACGCGGATTTGTGCTGCACAGCGCCGACTATAACCACGAAGGCAGCGTTCAGGTGAGTGATGGGGTGGTGTTGACCGCCACCGTCGATATCCTGCGCGCGGTCGCAGAGGGCCAGGGGCCGCAGAATGCCATCCTGGCGCTGGGCTATGCTGGCTGGGGCCCCGGACAGTTGGATCAGGAGATGCAGCAGAATGGCTGGCTGCATGCGCCCGCCGACAATCGCATCCTGTTTGACACCGACCAGGAACGGAAATGGGAACGCGCCCTGGCCAGCCTGGGCATCAACCTGTCCATGCTGTCGGCGGATATCGGCCACGCTTGACGCGTTGCCTCAGGCGCCGGCGCCGCGCCGGGGGCCATATGCCAAACACAGGCCCGGCTTTGGTCCAAGTCCCGCCGCAATCGCAGGGCTGGATGATGGGGGGCCACCGGTCTTCCCGACCGGCGGAAAACATCTGGGAATGAGAGATACAAGATGAAACGCACCAACCTTCTGCTGCTGGCACCCGTGATGCTGCTGGCGGCCTGTTCATCCGTCAGCGACCGCGACAAGGATGCCAGCAGCAGCGGCGGCGGCTATACCACGCCGTTCCCCGGTTCGGGCACGCCGACCACTGGCGTCGAGCAGTCGAACCTGAATTCCAACCTGTCCCCGCAGCAACAGCTGGCGCAGATCGGTGACCGCGTGTTCTTCGGTCTGGATCAGTTTGAGGTGTCGCCGGAATCGGCCGCCACCCTGGACCAGCAGGCGCAATGGCTGCGCAGCAATCCCGCCATCACCCTGACTATCGAGGGTCACTGCGACGAGCGCGGCACGCGTGAATACAATCTGGCCCTGGGCCAGAAGCGCGCCGACAGCGTGCGCCGCTATCTGGTGGCTGCCGGCATCGATGGCAGCCGGTTGCAGGTCATCTCCTTCGGCAAGGAACGCCCGGCCGTGGCCGGTTCCTCCGCCGATGTCTGGGCCCAGAACCGCCGCGCCGTCAGCGTTGTGAACTGATCCCCTCCCCCACCTTGCGGGCCATCGTCAAGATGAAGCCCGCAAGGTGGCGGATCGCGGGCGACGCCGTTTCCGGTCGCCAAACCAGAAAATAGGCGTCAGGCCCGCGCAACACTGGCCCGAACGGCTGCACCAATAGCCCTTGTGCCAGCAACGGCGCGAACAGGCTGGGTGACAATAGCGCCGCACCCGCGCCGGCCAGTGCCGCCCCCGCAGCCATATCCTGCGTGGGAAATGTTGTCGACAAAGCCGGCAGCCGGATCTCGGGCGCACCGGCCAGCCGCAACCAGTCGCCCCAGCGGTCGTCCGGTACGACCGGGCAGCGTGCCAGATCCGCCGGTTCGCGCAGGGCCAGACGGGTGGCCAGGGCCGGCGCCAGCATGGGCGTGCCCTCTACCGCGAAGAGCGGCTCCGCCGTCAATCCGGGCCAGTCCACCGTCCCGCTGCGCAAAGCCAGATCGAAATCAGCCGCTCCCCGCACTTCGACAGAGACATCCAGGGTGACGGGCACCGCCCTTTCCTCCCGCCCATAGGCATCCAGAAGCGGCAGCAACCAGCGGCTGGCCAATGTCGGCGTGGCCGTAAGGCGGATCGGTTCGGGGGTCGACCGGCTGGCCGCAACGGCGTCATGGATGATAGCCAACGCCACACCCAGCCGTCCGGCCAGCGCCTGTCCGGCATCGGTCAAGGTGATGCGCGGGCCACGACGATGGAACAGTGCGGCGCCCAGGTCCCGTTCGAGCTGCCGCACCCGCAAACTGACCGCCGCCGGCGTTACGCCCAGTTCATCCGCTGCCCGCGTCATATGGGCGTGGCGGGCGCAGGCCTCAAAATAGCGCAGGGAATCCAGGGGTGGGAGGCGGGTGACCATACGCCATATTAAGCGCAACTTAACATCAGGGCCAAGGAAAGCTCGTTTTGAGGGGAGAGCGGTGTCGGTTATCTGAACCTATCCGCCCCACACGCCCTATGATGGTCCGCCCATGTTCGCAACCACCCGCATCCTGGCCCTGATCCTGCCCATGGCAATGGCGGTCGCGGCACAAAGCAGGGAACCGGGACCTGTGCGCTGGACCCCGCCCGCCCTGTCCAGCAGTGACTATGAATCCAGCGCCAGCTTCACCGCCGACGGGCGGGAAGTCTACTTCATGCGGGCCGATCCGGGCTTCCGCCACTATGCCATCCTGCAGGCCCGATGCGAGGCTGATGGCTGGTCAGTCCCGACGCCAGTCTCCTTTGCAGCCCCGTCGCCGGCCATGGATGCCGATCCGTTCGTAACGCCGGATGGCAGACGGCTTTATTTCATTTCCACACGCCACGCGCCGGGAGGTGAGGATTTCGACATCTGGTTTGTTGACCGACAGGCCGACGGCGCATGGGGGCCAGCCCAGCGCCTGCCCGCGCCCATCAATTCGTCGGCATCGGAACTGCTGCCGCGCCTGGACGGGGCCGGGAACCTCTATTTCGGGTCGGCGCGGGACGGCAGCGCCGGGGGTGGTGACATCTATCGCGCCCGCCCCGATCCCGGACAGCCCAGCGGCTGGCAGGTGGAGGCGCTGCCGGCCCCCATCAACAGCGCCTCAATGGAGTATGAGGGGGAGATATCGGCAGACGGGTCCCGCATGGTGGTGGTCGCCAACCGCGAGGGCCGATCACACCTCTATCTGATGCGCCGTTCGTACGAGGGTTGGATCGAGGCGGGTCGGTTGCCGGGCCGGACAGACATGTTCCAGGTCGGCCCGACCCTGTCACCCAAGGGTGAGCGCCTGCTGTTCGCGCAGGCGGACGGGGACAGGTCGGGGGAGCTGTTCCTGCTGGATCTGGTGCCGGACATCACGGAGAACTGGCCGCCCAAATGCCCTGCCGGGCGTTAGGCCACCACCACCGGCGCCCACAGGACATCATCGATACTGTCGGCACCGGCGATGATCATGGCCAGCCGATCGAAGCCCAGGGCGATGCCGGCGCTGTCGGGCATGTGCGGCAAGGCCGCCAGGAAATCCTCGTCAATCGGGTAGCGTTCGCCGTAGAGCCGTTCCTTTTCGGCCATGTCCGCCTCGAACCGCGTGCGCTGGAGGACCGGGTCGGTCAACTCCCCGAAGGCATTGGCCAGTTCCACCCCGCAGCCATACAGCTCAAACCGCTCCGCCACGCGCGGATCGTCGGGTTTGGGACGGGCGAGGGCCGCCATGGAGACGGGGTAGTCGGACAGGAAGGTGGGCACATCCATGCCCAGATGCGGTTCGATCCGGTCCAGGCTGACGCGGAAGAACAAGTCTTCCCAGGTATCGGTATCGGCCACGCGGATGCCGATGCGCGCCACCTCCGCCGCCAGCCGGTCGCGGTCGGGGCGCAGCGGGTCAGGCGCGGTGGCCAACAGGTCGATGCCTGCATAATGTAGAAAAGCATCCTGCACCGTCAGGACCCGCCAGTCGGCAAACGGGTCGCATTCGATGCCCCGAAAACGCAGCTTGTCCTTGCCCGCCGCGACACAGGCCGCGCGGACCAGGGCCACGCAATCATCCATCAGGTCGCGGTAGCCGGCACCGGCCCGATACCATTCCAGCATGGCGAATTCCGGGTGGTGCGTGCCCGACCGTTCGCCATTGCGGTAGACGTGGGAGAGCTGAAACAGCCGGGGCACACCCGCTGCCAGCAGCTTCTTCATGGTGAATTCAGGGCTGGTGTGCAGGTAGAGCCGGCGGCGGTCATCCGGATGCGGGCCGATCAGATCGGTCGCAAAGGCCACCAGATGCACCTCCAGCCCTGGTGAGACCTGCAAGGCCGGCGTCTCCACCTCATCAAAGCCCTGATCCTCAAACCAGCGGCGCAGGGTCCGCATCACCGTCTGGCGCACGGCCAGATGCTGGCGTTTTTTCTGGAAATGGTCGGGGTGCCACCAGGGGGGCGAAACGGTGCGGCGCATGATCACTCGACAGCGGGCGGGCAAGACGGGCACTCTCGCCTTCCCGCCCGCCAGTTGCAATCCCCGATGACCGATCAAGAGACCATCCCCAATTTGCGCATCGTCTGGGACGTGGGCCGCCTGTCGGAATGGTCGCGGCTGCTGGCCGAGTGCGGGCAAAGCAGCCTGACACAGGGGTTCGGCTATAATCAGGCCATGCTGACGGTCGAAGGCTGGCGGCCGCGTCTGGGCATTATCGAGTTGTCCGACCGGCCCATCGGTCTGGTGGTGATGAGCGAGCGGCGGGTGTTCAAGCTGATCCGTGTGGCGCGGTTGCACCGGGGACCGCTGCTGCGACCCGAAGCGCGCAAGCCCACCGTCTTCGCCATGGTCATGAAGCTGATCCGCAAGGAATATCCTAGCGGCCCCCTGAACTGGACCGCCGTCGTCCCGGAATGGGGGGCAGGCGAAGAGGCCGAAGCCATGATGCGCTGGGCTGGGTTCCGCCGCGACAAGGCGCCGGGATACCGCACCCTATGGGTCGATCTGCGGCGGGACGAGGCGGACCTGCGCGCGCGGCTGGCGCAGAAATGGCGCAACGCGCTGAACCAGGCAGAACGCGCCGGCCTGAGCGTGGAGATCGACCGCGACGGCAAGGCGCAGCTGCCCTGGCTTCTGGAACAGTACCAAAAGGACAAGGCCGCCAAACGCTATCGCGGACCGTCACCCAAACTGGTCATTCGCATGCGGACCGGTATGCACAAGGATGGCGACATCCTGCTGCTGCGCGCCGTCAAGGACGGGGTGCCGGTGGCAGGCATCCTGATCCTGGGCCATGGCAAGGCGGCAACCTATCAGATTGGCTGGTCCGACGCGGCGGGCCGCGCGACGCGGGCGCACAACCTGCTACTCTGGCGCGCCGTGCAGGAACTGAAACGCCAGGGCCGGCACTGGTTCGACCTGGGCGGCATCCTGCCTGATGAAGCACCGGGCGTGACGGCGTTCAAGCGCGGCATGGGCGGGGAAGAGGTGGAACTGGTGGGCGCGTGGCGGTAAAGCGCCGCCACGCGCCGAACCATCAGGGTGCGTCGCCCGCCCGCTTCCAGGTCCAGCGGAAGCGGCGTACGCCGCCATTGCCGTCAGGCCCTTCCAGCGCCGCCACGACATTGCCGCCATAGCGGTTGAAGACGATGCGCTGTGGATAGGCGATGTCGGTATTGGCGAACACCGCCATATTGTCCCCGGATTCGATCAGCTTGTAGGCGATGATCTCATTGCTGCCCAGCGGCTGACCGTAATAGATCACGGAGCCGTCAGGTTCCGCGACAATACGCATGAATTCCGTGTCGGCCCCGCGGGAGGGGGACATGGACCGGCGCATGCCCAGCATCACACCGTCACCGGGCTGCATGAAATGCTGTTCAGTGCGGGTCGGCCCTTCACGGCCCACCCATTGCCCCGACAGCCAGGTCAGCGATTTCAGGGGATCATTGGCAGCCTGTCCCGACGGGGGCAGTGCCACGAGCAGGCCCAGCAGGAGCAGGGCGGATACACGGGACGCAGAGAGGGTGAACATGGGCACTCCTCCATACTGTTTTGTTTTGAATATGTTACGCCTTTCTTCCGACGCCGTCCCCCGGCGGCGGCGATTTTGACGATTTTGCAGCAGCCCGGACGGGGTAGATTTCAGGGGGCGGCGCCCGCCAGCCGCCAGGACCAGCCAAAGCGCTTCACCTGCCCGTCCTTGCCCGGCCCCTCAATGGTTGCCGACAGGGTGTCGCCATCCCGGCGATAGGTGATCTTCTGCGGAAAATCGTGGGCTGGGTTCGTGAAAACGGCAAGGCCGGGGGCAGACTCGATCAGGGTGAAGCTGGCCGGGGACTGGCCCTGCGGGTGGGCGTGATAGGCCAGTTTACCGTCGGCACCGGGACCGATGCGGATGAACTCCACCTGCGGCGGCTTGCCGGGTCTGACGGTCCGGCTCATGCCCACGATGATGCCGGCGGCGGGGCGCATATAATGCTCCTCCATCCGCCGCTCCCCCTCCCCGCCCAGCCACTGGCCGGACAGCCAGGCCAGATCCTCAATCACCGGGTCGGCGGCGCGGCACGGCAGGGCAAGCGAGAGCAACAACAACAAGGGCAGCAGGCGGCGCATGGGCAATCCTCCATCGCGATTGCCTACCATAGCGCGTCAGCGCGGGTCCGTCGCGCGCAAGGAGGGCCGGTCGATTACCCCGGCAAACCACGTGGCAAGCGCGGGGCAGCCGGCGCGCCAGTCCAGGTCACCATGCCGGAAATCCAGATAATCCAGCGCACAGGCCACCGACAGCCCCCCAAGACCAAAGCCTTCCGCAGTCAGATCATCCAAAGCCGTCTCCAGCACCGGCAGGGTGCGGGCGATGGCCGCCTTCTGCCGCGCCACCCAGGCGGGAGAGCGTTCGCCAGCGGGACGCCGCCCCTCAATCACCGCACTGAAGGCTGCGTCCAGCAGCCCCTGAGCCAGGGCCGACAGGCGCAGGCCGCGCCAGCGGGCGGGACCGTCGGCAGGCAGCAGACGGCGGCCCGGCAGGGTGGCGTCCAGGTAATCGGCAATGGCCCAGCTTTCACCCAGGCACCAGCCCTCATCCGTCACCAGGGCCGGCACCTTGCCGGACGGGATTGCGGCCTGCAGGTCGGCAGGGTCGATCCAGGGGTCCAGGGTCACGACATCGACCGACGCCCCCTTTTCATGGATCAGCGCCAGCACCTTGCGCGCATAGGGGGAGGTCTTGGCGATGTAGAGCTTCATGATAAGGCTTCCTTCTTCATCAAGGACAGACCGGCAAGCCCCGCCACGGCACCACAGGCCAGAAGGGCGGCGCCCGCCGCGAACAGGGGAAGATGGCTGCCTGTTGTGGTGAACAGGGCGGTCAGGGCGTAGCCGCCCGCCGCCTGAAACAGGGCATAGAGTGCGGTCATCCGACCCCAGGCCGCCGTATGCCCCGCCGCCCCCGCCAGTTGCCCCGCGACACCCGACGCCAGTGCCACGGCACCGGGCGTCAGCACCCCGACCAGGATGGCCGACAGGCCCAGCGGCAAGGGCGCCGATGACAGCAACGGCAACGCCACGGCCAGCGCCTTAACGCCCAGCGCCAGCACCAGGGCCGGTGCAAAGCCCATAGCGCGGGCCAACCGCGAGACGATCAGCGGCCCGCAAAACGCTCCGATACCGAACAGGAACCAGTAGGCCCCGCCCATCGCCACCCCCTGCCCCAGGCCGCGCGCCACGAAGTCGGACAGGAATAGGGTATGGGGCAGAAAGCCCATGCCGTCGGTCGCATAGGCCAGGGTGAAAAGCCAGAGCGGCCAGGACCGGCCCGCCGGCCCCGTGCCCGCAGCCATAGACCGGACACCCGGCGGCCACTGCCCCCAGGCCAGCCCCGTCAGCAGCAGCGCGAACAGCCCGATCCCAGCCCAGGCCACCGCCACCCCATAGGCGGCAAGCCAGGGCAAGGCCGTGCCGGTGACCATCACACCCATGCCGATTCCGGAAAAGACGATGCCCGCCACCAGCGGCTTCTTCTCCCGCGGCACCTGTGCCATCAGGACCGGGGCGGCCAGGATCATCAGCATGGCACCCGCCACACCGGCCACGAACCGCCAGACACCCAGCCAGAGCAAACCGCCATTCCAGGCGCAGGCAAGCAGCGACAGCGCCACCAGCAGCATGGCCGCACGCAGCACCGGCACCGGCCCCAGCCGCCGCCCCGCCCGCGCGGCAGTGACAGCGCCCAGCAGATAGCCGGTCAGGTTGGCCGCACCCAGCAGCGCGCCGCCAGCGGCATCCACCCAGCCGTCACCGATCAGGGCCGGCAGCAGCGGGGTATAGGCAAAGCGCCCCAGACCGACACCCAGCAGCGTTCCCGCCAGGCCGGCAACGGCCAGCCGCCAGACAGAGGTCATCATTCACCCCGCAATCCATCAAGGTTGCTGACGATGACATGCCATTGACATCATGAAAAATGAATTGTCAGGATAGAAGAAATCGACCTGATTGATGGATGCGGCGATGGACAGCACCGATCTTTCCTTCTTCCTGGCCGTGGTGGAGGAAGGGGGCGTCACGGCGGCGGCGCGGCGGTTGAACTGTGTGCAGTCCAACGTAACGGCGCGCATCCGGTCGCTGGAGGCCGATCTGGGTGTGCCGCTGTTCCATCGCAACGGGCGCGGAGTGGTGCCGACACGGGCCGCGGAGCGGCTGTTGCCGCATGCAAGACAGGTGGCAGCGGCGCTGCGGGCGGCCCGTGACAGCCTGTGGGACCTGCTGAACCCCGACCGGCCCGGCGGGCAACTGACCATCGGCAGCATGGAGACGACGGCGGCCTGCCGGCTGCCGCCCGTTCTGGCCGCCTATCACGCGGCCTTTCCCGATGTGGAACTGAGCCTGCGGACCGGCGGCACGGGGGTGCTGACGGAAGAGGTGCTGGCCTATCGCCTGGATGCCGCCCTGGTCAGCGGCCCCATCGACCATCCCGACCTGATCGCCGCCGATGTGGGCGTGGAACGGATGGTGGTGGTGACGGCCGCCGGCACCGACTGGGCAGCGCTGCAGACACGGTCCAACCTGTCGGCCCTGTGCTTCCGGCGCGGCTGTGCCTATCGCGAGCGGCTGGAAAGCCTGCTGGCGGGGATGGGGCTAGGCCGGGCACGGATGCAGGAATTCGGCACCCTGGAAGGCATTATCGGCGGGGTGGCCGCTGGCATCGGGATCTCGCTGCTGCCGCTGGCCGCCGTGGAACGCTCCCCCCTGCGCGCGTCGCTGTCGCTGTACGAGGCCCCGGAGCCATGGGCCGTGGCACCGACGCAGCTGATCCATCGCCGCGACAATGTGATGACGGCTGCCCTGTCCCGCTTCATCGCGCATGCAAGGCTGGGATGGCAAAGCGATTTGCAAAATGCAATTACTGCATAATGCAAATCCATTCGCCTTACCAGACCAGGGAGACGGCGGGGCGGTAGGGCGCCTGCTCGAACATGCCATTCACCAGCCCCTGCAATTGCAGTCGCGCGCCTTCCGGTTCGGTCGAGGGGACAGAGGCCTTGGACAGGGCCTTGATCATGAAGCCGCCGCTGCGCAGCTTTTTCAGGGTGACACGGGCATCATCCGCTCGGGACGGATGGATGGCGGCGACGGTGGCCACACCTTGCGGCGGGCGGACAATAAACAGGCCGAAGTCGGTCATGGGAACCCCCTATGCCAATGGATAGGGGGCTTAAAAGCAAACGGGATGCCAAAGGCTTGGGCGTGCTTAAGAGGTAGAAGGGCGCGGCAGGATCAGTCCACGGCCCAGGCCCGCATGGGACCCTCCGCCTGATCCATGAATTCAGACAGAGAGATGGCGCCGTCGCCATTCTTGTCCATGATGGAGTGGCGGCGCGCGGCCTCCGCCGTCAGTTCACCGGGCGTCACGCGGAAATCGGCATTGCTGTCGGCGGACATCACGGGATCGATGCCCATGCGGTAATCAGGCCGGCCACGCCCATCGGTGCGCGCTGTCGCCGCCTCATCCGGGGTCATGTCGATGCGGCCGGGGCGCAGGCGGCGGCCACTATCGGCGGGGGCCGTGTGGGTCGGCAGGCTGACCCGATATTGCGTCAGTTCGTAGGAGGTGACGAACCCGTCATGGTTAAGATCGTACAGCGGAAAGACGCGCGCCGCCTCGGCGGTGAACTCCGCCAGCGACAGCTTGCCGTCATTGTTCGTATCGGTGCGGGCAAACCAGTCGCGCATGGTGGCGCGATAGGCCTCGGCATCGCGGGTCGGGGCACTGAGCGGTTCACCCAGCGGACTGACGGCACTGTAGCGGATACCGGGCCGGTATTTATCCCCACCACCGCAGGAGGCCAGAACCAGGGCGAGGGCCAGACCACCCGCCATCCGCCACGCCATCGCCCGCCGCATCCGCCGCTCCGTCATCAACGCACCCCTTGATTAGCGGGTGGCCGAAATCCATGCCAGCCGAAAAAGGCGGAACAACGGCGGATCAGCGAGGCGGCCCACCACCGCCGGGCGGGCCGTCACCGCCGCCACGCCGGCCACCCATGCCGCCGGGGCCGCCACGCATGGGACGCTCATTATAGGCAATCACGGCGCCGGCGCGGATTTCCTCAAGACTGGTCTTGCCATCGCGGTTGCTGTCCAGGGCACGCAGACGGTCGAAGGTGAGCAGTTCAAGTTCTTCCCGCGTCACCCGGAAATCAAGGTTGCGGTCGGCCTCCATCACCTTGTCGGCACCGCCGCCGGCCATCATGCCCATGCCGCCACCGGGCCGCTGACCAGCGGCCGGCGGCGGTGGCGGGCGGTTACCGTCCGCTGGCGGCGGCCCTTCCGGCGGTGAGTTTCCGTCAGGACCCTGACCACCACCCGGCGCGCCGCCACGCAGCGCCGCCATCCGGGCCATACGGTAATCGCCCAGTTCGCGGGAATTGATGGCCCCATCCCTGTCCGCATCAACAGCCTGGAAGAACCGGGCAATGTCGGGTTTCAGCTCATCAGGCGACAAAAACCCATCGTGATTGGCATCCAGGCCGTGTGCCCAATCCACAACGATATCGGCATAGGCGCCCTCGTCAGGCGCCATGCGGCCCAGCATCTCACCCGACAGCGACAAAGGCAGTCGCCCCATAGGCCGTCGCCCGTCGGGCCCGCCGCCGGGCGGTCCATCGGCGTGAGAGGTACAGGCCGTCAGCAGCAACAGGGCGGAAAGGGCGATGGGACGCATGGGCGGAACCTTGGTTGATGTCCCGCTTACACGCCCGCCGATCCCCGCACCTGTCGGATCAGGGCGTGGCCGTCGCCTCGCCCATGGCTTCCGGCAGGGTGCAATCCCGCAGTTTCAGGCCCTTCAGCCTGTCTACCGGTATCATGACGCTGGTGAAATCCACCCACTCTACAGCGGCATCGCGCAGGCGCACGGGCAGTGCACCGCCGCCCCGCAATTGCAGATCCTCCATATTGGCGGCCTCCAGCACGGTATTGCGCAGGGTCGCCCCCTCGAAGCCAGCCCCACGCAGGTCGGTGCCCGACAGGTCGGCATAGGCCAGGTTGGCACCGTTGAAATCGCTGGCCGCCAGTTTGGCGTGGCTCAGCTGAGCGCCCGACAGATCGGCGCCGCGGAAGGACATAGCCGACAGTTCGCGCCCGCGCAGATCCACGCCCTTCATCTTGCGGCCCGTGAAATCGGCCCGCACCCCGACCTTACCGCCGCTATCAACCCATTCTTCATGCTGGGCGACGATGCGGTCAATCTCCGCCAGGTTCTGCAAATGCTCGGTAAAGGCCGGCAACCCGTGGAACAGGCGGCGGGTCGTGTCATCGACGGTAAAGGTGGCGTCCTTGATATCGGCATGCAGGAAGTTCGCCCCCTGCATTTTCGCCCCCAGCAGGACCACACCCTGCAGGTCGCTTTCGCTGAAATCCGCGTTGGACAGATTGGCATTGCGCATGTTGACGCCGCGCAGGCGCACCTTGCGCACCACCGCATCCTCCAGCGACGCCTCCTCCAGATTGCAGAAGGACAGGTCGGTCACGAATTCCCGGCTGACCACATCCTCCCCCTTGCGGTGCAGGGTGAGGTTGCCCATGCGCATGTCGCTGCCATCCAGCTTGGCCTGAGCAAGGTCGGATTTGTAGAAGCGGGCGCCACGCAGATTGGCTCGGGTAAAGTCGCAATGTTTGAGATTGGAACCGATGAACAGGCTGTTGGCGAGGTCAGCCTCCCGGAACTTGCAGCCTTCGAGATTGGTCTGGGACATGTTGCAGGCCAGCAGCGTGGCCTGGGACATGTTGAAACCCTTCAGCTGCAAACCTTCCATATTGGCCAGACGCATTTCCAACCGGCGCCCGCCCTTGTTCTTGAGAAACAGGGAGTGCATGGCCAGATGCGTTGTCAGGTCCGTACGCGGGGACCCGGTATCGGGAGTTTGAGCCGCCATAAACATTCAACCGTGTGCATTCATAGTGCCACGCGGTGATACGACGATTGTCATGACGCGCGACGAAAAGGATAGTAGCGCGTTCAATAGCAAAAGAAAATGATTAATAAGTTAATATTAACAACCAAAAATCAATGTTCGTCGGGCATCGGGCATTCGCGTAAAACAGCACCCGCTAATTGTTCCGACGTGATCACGCATTGCGAGAAATTCGTCCACTCTATCGAGGCGCCGGCGAACCGGATGGACAGCTTGCCGCCGCCCCGCAACTCCAGGTCACCGAAATCGGCGCCATCGACAATCGTGTGCAGCAGGCGGGCATTTTCCATACCGGCACCGCGCAGATCGGCATTGGAAAGCTCGGCATAGGCCAGCGTAGCACCGTTGAAATCAGCCGCCGCCAGACGGGCATGGGCCAGCTTGGCCCCCGTGAGGTCGGCGCCACGGAAGGACACGGCCGACAATTCACGGCCCCGCAGGTCCACACCGCGCAGGGCGAGCCCCGCGAAATCGGCGCGCGACCCGCTGCGGCCAGCAGAATTCACCCATTCCTCATGCGCGGCGACAATCCGGTCGGTTTCGCGCAAATTGGCCAGATGTTCTTCAAACGCCGGGTTGCCCGCGAACAGGCGGCGCGTCTCGTCATTCACCGTGAAGACGGCGTTCTTGATGTTGGCGCCCGTAAACTTGGCCCGCTGCATCTGTGCGCCCAGCAACACCACGCCCTGCATGTCAGCGCCGGACAGGTCGGCCCCCGACAGGTCGGCATTGCGCATATTCACGCCGCGCAGCCGCACATTGTGCAGCACGGCGTCCTGCAGCGTCGCCTCCTCCATGTTGCAGAAGGACAGGTCGGTGGTGAATTCCCGCTGCTTGGCCACCCCGCCGCTGTTCAGCGTGATGGAACCGACGCGCATGTCCGACCCGGTCATCTTGGCCTGTTGCAGGTCGGATTTGTAGAAGCGGGTGCCGCGCAGGTCGGCGCGCGTGAAATCACAATGTTTCAGGTTGGCGCCGATGAACAGGCTGTTCGACAGGTTCGCCGCCTGGAAGCTGCACCCTTCCAGGTCCGTATAGGAAAGGTTGCAGGCCAGCAGCAGGCACTGCGACAGATCGAAGTTATTCAGCTTGATGCCCGACAGATTCTGCAGGCGCATTTCCAGACGCTTTCCCGCGTGACCACGGGCGAAAAGCGTGTGCTGGGCCAGCATGACCTGCATGTCATGCGACGGCAATGTGTGGGCGCTCTGCGGTTTATTCATCGCGGGGACTGCTTGATCCAACTTCTGGTTCAACTATGACATACACGCGTGTCAGGGTAATCCACCAACATCCGCATAAGGTCCTGCCCAAAAGACATAGACCGCGGGTAGCTGCGTTGCAGCAGACTCAGCCCCAGACGCCGGCGGCGCCCGGATGGACCAGCGCGCCGTCATAGATCAGACCCGGCTCCCGATCGCGGGCCAGCAGCAGCGGCCCGTCCAGATCCACGTAATCGGCCCCCTGTGCCAGCAGCAGGGCCGGCGCCATGGAAAGCGAGGTGGCCACCATGCAGCCGACCATGACATCCAGGCCCAGCGCCTGCGCCCGCGCCTTAACCGCCAGCCCTTCCGTCAGACCGCCGGTCTTGTCCAGCTTGATATTCACCACCTGATAGCGGCGGGCCAATTCTTCCAGCCCGTCCAGCCCGTGGGCGCTTTCATCAGCACCGATGCGGATCGGGCCTTTGAACCCGTCCAGCGCCTGATCGGCCCCGGCGGGCAGTGGCTGTTCGATCATCTCCACCCCCAGCCGGGCAAAGGCATCCGGCAGGGTGGCAAGATCGTCTGGCTTCCAGCCCTCATTCGCATCCACGATCAGGCGGCTGGCTGGCGCAGCGGCGCGCACCGCGGCGACACGATCCAGGTCAATCCCGTCGCCGGCCAGTTTGAGCTTCAAGAGCGGACGGGTCATGCTGCTGGCGGCGGCGGCCATGGCATCCGGCGTGTCGATGGACAGGGTGAAGGCGGTGACCACCGGTTCCAGCGGGGCCAGACCGGCCAGTTCCCAGGCGGGCCGCCCCGTACGCCGTGCCTCCAGGTCCCAGAGCGCACAATCCAGGGCATTGCGGGCGGCACCCGGCGGCAGAACATGGGCCAGCGCCCGGCGGCTCAGCCCCCGTGCGAAGGCCTCGGCCATACCGTTGATCGCGGCCTCCACCCCCTCCACGCTTTCACCATAGCGGGCATAAGGCACGCATTCGCCGCGCCCGACATGGCCGTCGCCATCCGTCAGTTCGGCCACCAGCACCACTGCCTCCGTCTTGGCACCGCGCGAAATGCGGAAGGTGCCGCGGATAGGGAACCGTTCCTGCCGGACGGTCAGGCGGACAGGCGGGGCGGGCGGAAAGGGCATTGCAAACTCCGGCAACGGTCTGCTGATTTTTCTACAGCAATCACAGGGGCTTGTCGAAGCGTTGCCCCTGTGGCACGTCGACATAGCATTGCGGTCGCGCGGGAACACCCCATGTGTTAGACCGTTGCCCACCGACGGCAATTTTGCGGAACCCGGGTTTGCGATGAATTTCAAGGACGCCTGGCGCGAATCACTGGCGATCTATCTGCTGCTTCTGTCCGATCCCGGCCGCGTGCTGCGGTTTGCGGGCGCGCCGGCATTGGTGCTGGCTGTGCTGGGCGTGGCGCAGATGACAGCATCGGGCGAAGGCGGGGGGGCTGCCCTTCTGCAATTCCTGTCGGTCCTGGGCATGATCTGGGGTCTGGGCATCTGGACGGTGCGCTGGGCCCGGTTCATCCTGACCGGTGAAGATCATAGCCAGTTCTGGGACATGCCGTTCGATGGGCGGTACTGGCGCGTTGGCGGCATATTGCTGGCCCTGGTGCTGACAGCCGGTCTGGTATCGGTGCTGCCGGCGGCGGTGTTCATGACCTTGCTGGCCAGCGTCACCGGTCATCGCCTGTCGCCCAATCCGGCGCAGGGGCCGGCGGATACCGCCGCATTGGCCTTTGCGATGCCCGACTGGTTTTTCCTGACCACCTACGCCGTCATCATCCTGATGACGCTCTGGCCCGTGGCGCGGCTGGGTCCCGCCATCGGGTCGGTGGTGCAGGATGGCAAATTCGTGATGGGCGCCAGTTGGAAGGCCACCCGGCCGCTGGGCGGCCTGCCGCCGCTTTTCGCCCTGGTCCTGGTGAACCTGCCCTTGCAGGTGCCGGGGGCGATCCTGCTGCTGATGGGGCTGTCATCCGACAGCACGTTGGCCGTGCTGGCCGGCAATATCGTGTTGTCGATCACCAATCCGCTGGTCGCGTCCCTGACGGCGGTGCTGTGGGCACGCATCTATGGCGTGGCTGTGGCCCCGCAGCAGGCGGTGCTCAACGACCCGGATGAGGAATGACCAGGGTCTGGCAGATGCCCGGCCCCTCAATCCGCTGAACCGCCCCATCGGGCCAGCGCACCTCCACCCGCTCCACCGCCTCCAGCTTCCCCAGGCCGAAATGGGCCACCGGCTCCATCTGGCACAGATAGCCGGAGCCGGCGCAGATGGCGCGCATCTGCATGCGGTCGCCGGCCCACAGGCGCACCACCGCCCCGCGCGCCGGCGCGCCCGCCAGCGTCAGGGGCCGGACGCGTAGCCAGTGATTGCCGCGCGGTTCCCCGATGAACAGCGACAGGGGCTGCGGCGCCTGCTCCCCATGCGCGACCAGCAGTTCCAACTGCCCGTCCCCATCCAGATCGGCCACAGCGGCCCCGGTACCGAAACCGGCGGGCAAGGCCGCGTCGCCGATATCGATGGCGGTCCAGCGATCGTCGCGCCAGCCGAACAGACGGTTGGGTTCGCCCATGTTATTGATGAAGATCTCTTCATAGCCGTCATTGTCGAAATCGGCGGCAATGACGGTACGGGCGCGGCTGGGCCTTGCCAGATCCGGCGGGGCCAGATCGGCAAAGCTGCCACCGGCCTGCTGCTGATAGAGCCGGTGCGGCGCCTCCCAATTGGCCAGCATGAAGTCGAATAGGCCGTCCCCCTGCACCAGGGCCACCCCACGCGCCGGCAGTACGGCGTCCGACAGGCCCAGCGTCTCCGCCATTTCAATGAAGGTGCCGTCACCCTGATTGCGGAAGAACAGGTTGGGTCCGATCTCATTGCCTGCGAAAATATCGGGACGGTCGCCCAGGATGGGGGCGGCCAGCAGGGAGCGCCCGCCCGTCAGCGCGTCCAACCCCACTTCATCCGCGACATCGACGATGCGACCGCGTGCACCCATTTCATAAAGGCGCATCGGGCCGCCATAATTGGCAACGATGAAGCCGTAACGACCAATGCCGACCCGATCAATCACCGCAACCGACCGGCCCGCGAAACGGTTGGCGGCGGCGAAATTCTCCTGCAAGGAGAACAGGTCGATCCAGCGGTCCCCAAAACAGGCCAGCAGCCGGTCGGACACCTGCTTGGGTCCTGAAAACCCGTCGCTGTTCAGGATGTAGATTTCCTCCCGCCCGTCGCCGTCGATATCGCCACAGGCCAGACCGATGGCCCGCCGCCCCGCATCGGCCAGCAGCGGCGGGGCGATATCCACCAAGCCCTGCCCACCCCATTTCAGCACGCGGTTGGGGCCGCCATAGCCGGCGACGATGATTTCATCCTGCCCATCGCCATCGACATCGGCCACGGCCACACCATAGGACAGGGCGGGCAGATTGCCGGCGATCAGGTTGGAGCATTCGATGAACATCCGGACCCCACGCAATGGCTGTCGTCCCGGCACCGGAACGGCTTATTCAATAACGCGGACGGAGGTGTACGGGC
This sequence comes from Niveispirillum cyanobacteriorum, assembly GCF_002868735.1. Lineage (GTDB taxonomy): Bacteria > Pseudomonadota > Alphaproteobacteria > Azospirillales > Azospirillaceae > Niveispirillum > Niveispirillum cyanobacteriorum. The sequence goes on from NZ_CP025611.1 coordinate 1,692,281, forward strand.
AAGGTGGGGGACTGTGATGTTTGGTGTGGTGATGAGGGCGGCATCTCATGCGCCCCACCGGCCACCACAACATATAGACACTACCCCCTTCGCCAGCCCCACCCGTATGGGTGATCCTAAGCATGTGATTTATGTCCTGACGGCCGGCATTCGTGAGGCCGACGCGATCCTGACAGGTGGGCTTTGGACGTCGCCGAATCTCACGATGGCGGTGCGGGGGGCCTGTTCACTCGGGAGTTCCTGGCGCTACATCCCTGAATCCAGGGCGAAATGGCGGCTAGTCCGCGCCGGCCACCCCGTCAAGCCGCGTGCAACGCATACCCCAGCCCCGTTCGCAAGCCCCCTTGGAATAGCTGACGTCAAGCCTATTCATGATGGATAGGGCGGAAATTTCTGCCTTGTGGTGGGCACGGGATTTGGTACGATCCGGTCCTCAGCCAACAAGATGTTGTGTTCTGTGGTTAGTTATCCACAGCCGGGGCACTGGGGAAAACGGGGATAAGTCATGCGCGATGGTGAAGTGAACGAGTGGGCTCCGCAGGGCGCCGACCTATTTGGCCAGATCCAGATGCGCAAGCATGCGCCGGTGACTGTGGATCATTCCAGAAACGAGCTGCTGACCACGTTCGGCAAAGCGACGCTGGACGACCGCTATCTGATGCCGGGCGAGACCTATCAGGATCTGTTCGCCCGCGTCGCCAGCTATTACTCCGACGATCATGCGCATGCCCAGCGCCTGTATGACTATATCTCCCGGCTGTGGTTCATGCCGGCCACGCCCGTCCTGTCCAATGGCGGTACCGCCCGTGGTCTGCCCATCTCCTGCTTCCTGAATGAAGCCAGCGACAGCCTGGAAGGCATTGTCGGCCTGTGGAACGAGAATGTCTGGCTGGCGGCCAAGGGTGGCGGCATCGGCAGCTATTGGGGCAATCTGCGTTCCATCGGCGAGCAGGTGAAGGATAGCGGCAAGACCAGCGGCGTCATCCCCTTCATCCGCGTTATGGATTCACTGACGCTGGCCATTTCCCAGGGGTCTTTGCGTCGTGGCTCCGCGGCCTGTTACCTGCCCGTCTCCCACCCCGAGATCGAAGAATTCATCGAGATGCGCCGCCCCACGGGTGGTGATCCGAACCGCAAGGCGCTGAACCTGCATCATGGCATCGCCATTCCCGACGCCTTCATGCGCGCGGTTGAGGCGGATGAGGAATGGGCGCTGACCAGCCCCAAGGATGGCAAGATCCTGCGCCGCGTGAAGGCACGCGACCTGTGGATTCGCATCCTGACCGCCCGTATGGAAACGGGCGAGCCCTACATGCTGTTCATCGACCATGTGAACCGGGCCATCCCGGAACATCACAAGCTGGCCGGCCTGACGGTGAAGATGTCGAACCTGTGCAGCGAGATCACGCTGCCGACCGGCATGGACCCGTGGGGCAAGCAGCGCACCGCCGTCTGCTGCCTGTCCTCGCTGAACCTGGAGAACTTCCTGGAATGGCAGGACCATCCGACCTTCATCGAAGACGTGATGCGCTTCCTGGATAATGTCATGACCGACTTTATCCAGAAGGCCCCCAGCGACATGGAGCGCGCCAAGTACTCCGCCATGCGCGAACGCTCGGTCGGTCTGGGCGTCATGGGCTTCCACAGCTTCTTGCAAAGCCAGATGATCCCGATCGAAGGCGTGATGGCCAAGGTCTGGAACAAGCGCATGTTCGCCCTGATCAAGCGTCAGGCCGATGCCGCGTCGGTCAAGCTGGCACATGAGCGTGGCCCCTGCCCCGACGCCGAGGAATATGGCGTGATGGAGCGTTTCTCCAACAAGATCGCTATCGCGCCGACGGCCAGCATCTCCATCATCACCGGCGGTGCATCGCCCGGCATCGAGCCGGTGGCCGCCAACGCCTATACGCACAAGACCCTGTCGGGCAGCCATTCGGTGCGCAACCCGTACCTGGAAAAGCTGCTGGCGGAGAAGGGCCGCAATGACGAAGACACCTGGTCAGAGATCACGCTGAACAGCGGGTCGGTCCAGCACCTGGACTTCCTGACCCAGGATGAGAAGGACGTGTTCAAGACGGCGTTTGAGCTGGACCAGCGCTGGCTGATCGAACATGCCGCCGACCGCACGCCGTTCGTGTGCCAGAGCCAGTCGCTGAACGTCTTCCTGCCGGCCGATGTGCATAAGCGCGACCTGCACCAGATCCATATGATGGCCTGGAAGAAGGGCGTGAAGAGCCTGTACTACCTGCGCTCCATGTCGGTGCAGCGCGCCGAAAGCAACGCCACCAAGGAAATCGGCAAGGCCAAGGCCGCACCGATGGCCGAGACGAACAAGTACGAGGAATGCCTGGCCTGTCAGTAAGGCCGGACATTTTATTCAGATTAGAAGGCGGGCAGCGATGCCCGCCTTCTTGCATTTTGGGGCCTATGGAACGGGTCAGGTCAGTGAGGAAATGGTGAAGGTGACGGTGGTTGGGAAAGCCGTGCCGTAATTGATGTTGGTGGAGAAGCCGCCCTGGTCATCAAACGGGTAACCATAGGTCAGGCCATTGATGCTGATGCCGTTTGTCGGATCAGCCGTCGCATTCTGATGCATAAAGGCCGAATAGAGGTTGGACGGGACAAAACCCGCGGCGGCCTGATCGTTCCATGACGGATAGAAAAGATAAGGCGCGCCATTGGTCGGCTGGGTCACCGGCTGGTTGGTATCGGTGAAGCTGGTCGCCAGCGAACCGCTGCTATTGGCCACCGTACCAACCAATACGGGCTGGCCCGCCGCCGTCTGTCGGTAGATATTGACCTGCTGATAGAGACCGGACGGTAACGGGTCCCAGAGCAGTTGGACCGCACTTGCAGCCGTGACTGCCGCTGTTACCCCCCAGGTCAGGGCGGTTTCAGCCCCGTTGGGAAGCAGGCCGGAGAGATAGTAGGTGTAGGTGCCCACCGGAACCGCATCGGCCTGCGCCGTCAGGGTCGGCAGTCCATTGAAAGCGTAGAGGCAGGTATATTGCTGCGGCGCCAGGGCAAGACCATAGCCGGTGGCAATCCCGCGATTGAGGGCCGAGACGATAACATTCTCGATGTTGGTCAGCGCGTTGGCGGCCAGCAGTGGGAACGCCTGCACCACGGCATCGGGATCATTGGGGGTGGCAAATACCCCGGAACAGCCGAACACCATCTGGCTGGGATCATTGCTGGCATTTGCCAGCCAGGGCGGCGCATTGGACAGCGCAAAGTTGGAAACCGCCATATCCGTCAGCGTCGCCGGCAGGTTCACGCTGGCCAGCCCGGTATTGCCCAGGAAATAGGGGAAGTAGATATTCACCACCGCGCCCTGATACTCACCCGCCGTCAGGCCAGACGTCTGGGCAAGATTGGCGTTGGTATAGTTGGTGGGGTCATAGGCATTGCCCACCAGTTGCAGCGCCAGATAGGCCTGGGTGCCATCGCCCCATTGCCAGGTCGCGTTAACCGGGTGGGCCTTGCCATTGGCATCCGTAAAAGTCGCATTGGTGATGGGTTGCCCGGCCTTTGGCCAGACCCATTGGACCTTGCCCAGCCACAAGGTGCCGTTGCTGCTGCCCGTCTGATTGGACTGATAAAATTGGAACGGGTTCAGCAGATAGTAGCCGAAGAAATCGCGCAGCGGTGCGTCGAACCAGGTCGATAGTGCGCTGAACCCATAGGCAGAGGAAGGCGGCGTCTTTGCACCGGCGGTCAGGGCGCTGTCGACGTAGAAGGGACCCGGCTGATTGTTCCAGTCGCTGATCGATTGGCTGGTGATCAGGCCATAATCGCTGATCTGTGCAGGAACCGCGGGCGGCGTTGGCGGGGGCACACCCGGACCGGAAGCCCGATAAATGTTGATGCCCGTGGCTAGGGGGTTGGCCGGTGTATAGCTGCAAGGACTGCCCCCGATCTGCCAGCCAAGATCGATCTGGGTTGCGCTCGCCGTACCTTGCGTCGTCTGCAGGAAGCCGCCGAACACCGCCTGGGAATTTGGCAGTGATTCTCCGTTCGGGGAGGTTTCGGTGACCAGATAAAAATAGCTGTTGTTGGCGAAGGGGTCGGACGTTCCGGGCGTACCGGCGGGCGCCAGATAGCTGAACGCATCCGGGATGGTGACAGATTGGATCACATCCTGCGGCGCCACGATGCATTTCTGCGTCCCCGCTGCGTCCTGCCCCAGGATCAGACATTCGTTGAACGGGCTGCCCGCCGGAAAGGCCGCTGCAAACTGGCTGAACAAGCTGGCCTGTGCCACGGCGCTGCCGATGGTGGCCATGGGAAATGGCACGGCACCGGTGCTTGCCACAGTATAGGTGAAGCTGACCTGATCAATATTGGAAATGTCGATATCCAGGATGGACCCGCCACCCGTGGCGGGTACGGCATAGGTCAGTTCAAAGATGCTGAACATCTCACCGGGATTGGTCGACAGCGTCGGCGACGCGGGCACACCATTGGTAACAGGGATACCGCTACAGGGGCCGATGAACATGGCCACCACACCAGACTGCAACTGCTGTCCGGACGGCAGGGTCACGGCGACGGTCGTGTTCCCCGTTGCGGGGGGCGTCGACGGCGTCAGAATGTTCAGCAGCGCCGTATACTGACCATTGGCCGCACTAGGGAACTGCTTATAGTGGCTTTTCGCGAAGTCCCAGTAGTACCATAGGTCGGTTGCCGGATCCTGCCCATACAGGGCGAGCGTGAAGTGTTTATTCAGCACATCGGGCGGAATCACAAAACTCCACGACGGAAAACCCGATGTGGATGCCGGTTCATTGGTCATTTTGACCCCCATTTGGCATTAATATATGGCTATGACGTCTTTGACGTCTGCATAGACATATCATCAATACTCGTCTTGGGCGATCACCGAACGGGAACCGGGGATAGTACTGATCACGTACCGACCGGCAGGCAGGCCACGAAACGGCCCCGACTTGACTATTGGGTTTGGCCGGGCTGGCCGTAGATTGTGACTTGGCCAGCACCGGGTAGCCCATGCCACTATCTGGCAGAAACATTGAAGAGGTATGGGAACACATGGGCGCCGCCCTTCCCCCGCGTCAAAGACTGACCCGCACTGTGGTCGTGGGACTGGTCAGCATATTGGCCTTGCTGTCCATCATGCTGATGGCGGATTTGGTCATTGCATTGGGGGCGGAGGCATGCGGGCATCCCGATGCCAACAGCAACTGTTATCCATGGTCACCCCATGCGGAGGGGCCCATTGAAGGTGCCTGGAACTACCATAGCAAGAGCCTTTATCTGTTCGCTGGTGGGGTGCACTTGACCTTTGTGGTCACAGCCATGCTGACCATGATCCGCTGGCGTAACCTGCGGGGCATCCTCGTAGCGGTCTGCCTGCTGGGCACCCATGGCGTAGCCCATGCCTGGGCGGATCAGGCGATCGGTAGCCGCACTGACATCATTGAGCTGTCGGACCTGCCAAAGCTGCTATAGCCGCCCCAGCCGTTCAATCAGCAGATCAAAAAATCCGTCCGCATCAGCGTTCAGCATGAAGAACACGTTCTTCGGGCGCTGGGTGATGCACCAGCGGTCGACAACGGTCTGGCCGATGGTCAGCGGAGAGGCGGTTTCCACCTCCACATTGACCTGCTTGCCCTGGAACAGGTCGGGCTTGATCAGCCAGGCGATAACGCAGGGATCGTGCAGAGGGCCGCCATCGGTGCCGTATTTGGCCTCGTCATACTGGCGGTAGAAATCCAGCATTTCATAAGTGACGCGGCCGACCGCACCAGGAATGGCGCGCACGCGGTCCATCTGCCGTTGGGCGGTCAGGACCTGATGCGTCACGTCCATGGAGAACATGACGATATCGATGCCGGATTTCAGGACGATCTGGGCTGCGTGCGGATCGACGAAGATGTTGAATTCGGCCACGGGGCTGCTGTTACCGCCTTCAACCTGTGCCCCGCCCATCAGCACGATGCGCTTGATCCGCGCCGCGATGTCGGGCGCACGGGTCAGGGCGGTGGCGATGTTGGTCAGCGGCCCCAGCGGGCAGAGCGTGACGGTACCGGCGGGTTCGGCGCGCAAGGTGTCGATGATGAAATCGACCGCATGCTGTGCCTGCAAGGGCATGGTCGGCGGAGGCAGGTCCGGGCCGTCCAGGCCGGTATCGCCATGTACCTCGGGTGCTGTATGCAGGTCCAGGAACAGGGGGCGGTCGCAGCCGGCGAAGACCTTCACATCAGGCCTTCCCGACAGCTCACAGATCTTGCGGGCATTGATCTCGGTATGGGCCAGCGGCGCGTTGCCGGCCACCGCCGTGACGCCCAGCACCTCAATCTCCTCCGGCGAGGCGAAGGCCAGCATCATGGCGACGGCGTCGTCCTGGCCGGGATCGGTGTCGATGATGATGCGTTCGCGCGCCATGGCCGCCTCCGTTGATGCAATCGCCGTCTGATATCCCGAAAAATGTTGAGCGGGAAGGCCCCCGCCTGTTTTATGCGGCCACCATGACACGACGCATCGCCATCTTTGATTTCGACGGCACCCTGGTGGGCGGCGACAGCCTGTTGCCCTATCTGGGACGGGTGGCGGGGCGCATGCGTTCCGGCCTGGTCTTTGCCCGCGCCATCCGGGCGGGGTTGATGAGTGCCGGGGCCAATCCCGACGATGATCTGCGCACCCGCATCAAGGCCGGCATGCTGCGCCGAGCGCTGGCCGGCGTGCCGGTGAGCGTGGCGCAAGCCGCAGCGGAGCGGATGCGCGGCTGGCAGCGTTGGTATGAACCCACGCTGACCGCTCTGAAACGCCATGCCGATGCTGGCGATCTGGTCGTGGTGGCCACGGGTGGCCTGTCGCTCTACATCCCCATCCTGCTGGAAGGGCTGCCGGTTGACCGCATCCTGGCCACTGATATGGAGGTGCGGGACGGCGTGTTGACGGGGGAAATGCAGGGCGGGAACTGTGTGCGCGGGGAGAAGGCGCGGCGGGTGGCGGCCCTGCTGCATGAGGCGGGACCGTTTGCGGAGAGCCATGGCTATGGCAACCGCCCGTCCGACCTGCCCTTTCTGGCACTGACGAGCCATCCGACGGTGATTCCCACTGTGCCCAGAAAGTAATGTTGCGATAGAACGATCACAGGACTTTGCCTTGCCGGCTTTGTCACAGGGCCTATATGCTGGTTCGATAGCAAGTTTGGAATGATTCCAGAAAGTCCGATCCCGTGACCGCGTCCAACGCCGCCCTTTCCCGCCGTACAGTCCTGGCCCTAGCCGGTGCCGGGATGTTGTCAGCTGGCCTTCCGGCGCGGGCGGCGGAAAAGCCGGTGTTTCAGGCGACGACGGGTCAGGTGGCGGAACTGCTGCGCGCCGTAGCCGGCGATACAGCCAGCATCAGCAGCCTGATGGGCGAAGGGATCGACCCGCATTCCTATAAGCTGACGCGCGCCGACACGGTCGCCCTGATGAAGGCTGACGCCGTGTTCCATTCCGGGCTGTTCCTGGAAGGCAAGATGGCCGAAATGCTGGACAAGCTGTCGGCTTCCAAGCCGGTGCATGCGGCGGCCTCTGTCCTGCCCAAGGACCGGTTGATCCATCCCGACGGGGCCGATGGCCATCCCGACCCGCATGTCTGGATGGACCCGACCCTGTGGCGGCTGGCGCTGCTGGGTGTTCGGGACAGGCTGTCCATGCTTTATCCCGCCAATGCAGCGCTATACGCCGCCAACGCGGCTAAGGCAGCCACGGAATATGAGGCGCTGACGGCCTATGCCGGCAAGGTGCTGGGCAGCGTGCCGGAGCAGCGGCGCGTGCTGGTCACGGCCCATGATGCGTTCTCCTATCTGGGCCGGGCCTATGGATTGTCGGTGGTGGGTATCCAGGGGATCAGTACGGAGTCCGAAGCCGGGCTACACCGGATCGAAAGCATGGTGTCCCTGCTGGTCGACCGTAAAATTCCGGCGGTTTTTATTGAGACCTCAGTGTCCGATCGCAATATCCAGGCGTTGATACAGGGAGCGGCGGCCAAGGGGCACAAGGTGGCCATCGGCGGCTCGCTTTATTCCGACGCCATGGGGGCGCCCGGCACTTATGAGGGAAGCTATGTGGGCATGATCGACCACAATGTCACCACCATCGCCCAGGCCCTGGGCGGCACCGTGCCGGCGCGCGGGTTCCAGGGCCGGCTGGCGGCAGGTTGAGGGGCGGAAACCATGCTGCAACGGCTATTGAGCGATAATTTCATCCCTAGCGCCGATGCCGGCGTCGGCGCGCTGGCCGTGTCTGGCCTGTCGGTAGCCTATCACCAGCGCCTGGTGCTGCGCGATGTCACCTGGACGGCCCCGGCACAGGGGCTGGTCGCCGTGGTCGGGCCGAACGGGGCCGGCAAGTCCACTTTCCTGAAGGCCGTGCTGGGCCTGGTCCCGGCGCTCACCGGCACGATCGAGGTCTATGGCCGTCCGCTGAAGCGGCAGCGCGCCCTGATCGGCTATGTGCCGCAGCGGGAGAGTGTGGATTGGGACTTCCCGGTCAGCGCGCTGGATGTCGTCACCATGGGGCGTTACGGCCTGATCGGCTGGGGCCGGCGCATCACGGGCAAGCATAAGGCCGCCGCCATGCAGGCGCTGGACCGGGTCGGCATGGCCGATTTCGCCCATCGCCAGATCGGGCAGCTGTCGGGCGGACAGCAGCAGCGTGTGTTCCTGGCCCGCGCCCTGGCGCAGGAGGCACGGCTCTATTTCATGGATGAACCGCTGGCCGGCGTGGATGCCGCCACGGAACAGACCATCCTGGCTGTGTTGCGGGAGTTGGATGCAGACGGGCGCACCGTCATCTGCGTGCATCATGATTTGCAGACGGTGGCCGAAACCTTCGATCATGTGCTGATGCTGAATGGTGGTCTGGTGGCCGCAGGGCCCGTGCGCGAGGCGCTGACCGAGGAGAACCTTCGCCGGGCCTATGGCCAGCGGGCCAGTGGATTGCTGCTGGGTCCGCGCTGATGGATATGGTGGGGCACAACACACTGGTCGTGCTGCTGGGTGCCACTGCCCTGGGCATGGCGGCGGGCATGGTAGGCTGCTTCATGGTGTTGCGCCGCCGCGCCCTGGTCAGCGATGCCCTGTCCCACGCCACCCTGCCCGGCATCGTTGCCGCCTTTCTGACGGGTATGGCGCTGGGGGTGGAGGGGCGGTCCCTGCCCCTGCTGCTGATCGGGGCGGCCATCAGTGGGGCCGTCGCGGTCGCCACGATCCAGGCCATCAAACGCTGGACCCGCCTGACCGAGGATGCGGCCATCGGTGCCGTCCTGTCGGTGTTTTTCGGGGCCGGTGTTGTGCTGCTGTCGGTGGTGCAGGAACTGCCCGCCGCCAATGCGGCCGGTTTGAAGGGTTTCATCTTCGGGCAGACGGCGGCCATGCGGACGGGGGAGGCCTTGGGCCTGGGTGCGCTGGCCCTGCTGGCAGCAATCATGGTCTGGCTGTTCTTTAAGGAGTTTCGCCTGCTGGCCTTTGATGAAGGCTTTGCGCGGGCCGCCGGCTGGCCCACGGGGCGTATTGATCTGGCGCTGATGGCGCTGGTGACCCTGGTGACCGTGGTCGGGTTGCAGACGGTCGGGCTGGTCCTGATCATTGCCCTGCTGATCACGCCCGCCGCCACCGCCCGGTTCTGGACCGATGATCTGTCCCGTATGCTAATCATCGCTGGCGGCGTGGGGGCCGTGTCGGGCGGGGTCGGGGCGGTGCTGTCGGCGCGGTTCGCCGACCTGCCAGCGGGTGCTGTCATCGTCCTCGTCGCCACCAGCCTGTTCTTCATCAGCCTGATCATCGCGCCCTCGCGCGGGCTTCTGGGCCGCAGCCTGCGCCGGGCGCGGTTGCGCCGCGCCTTGATGGCAGGGGAACTGGTGGGATGAATATCGATGCCGCCACCTTCCTGACGGTTGATCTGCCGGCCCTGTTGGCGGCCTTGTTCGCCTGCCTATCCTGTGCGCTGGTCGGCAATTTCCTGGTGCTGCGGCGGCAAGCGCTGATGGGCGACGCGATCAGCCATGCCGTGCTGCCCGGCATAGTGGCGGGGTTCATGGTGGCCGGCACCCGGGACACGTTCCCCATGCTGGCCGGTGCCCTGACCGCCGCCTTGGTAGCAGGCGGGATGATCGAACTGGTTCGCCGCCTGGGTCGGGTCGAGGCAGGCGCGGCCATGGGCGTGGTCTTTACCGGGCTGTTCGCCCTGGGCGTGGTCCTGATCGAACAGGGGCCGGCGCGGCAGGTCGACCTGGATGCCGATTGTGTTCTGTATGGTCAGCTGGAAGCCATCCTGTGGCTGACCCCCGGCGGCTGGGCCGATCTGGCCGATCCCGCCATCTGGGCCACCCTGCCCCGGCAGGTTATCCAGCTTATGGCCGTGTTCGCCCTGTGTCTGGCCATCATCCTGATCTTCTTTAAGGAATTCACCCTGGTCAGCTTTGATCCCGGTCTGGCCGACACGCTGGGCCTGAAAAGCGGACTGGTGCAGCAGGGAATTGTCGTGCTGGCGGCGCTGGCGGCCATCGCGGCGTTTGAGGCGGTGGGGTCCATCCTGGTCATCGCCATGCTGATCTGCCCCGCCGCCACGGCGCGGCTCTATACCGACCGGATGGGGCCGCAGGTGGCCTTGTCCCTGCTGATCGGGGGGATCACGGGGATTGGCGGCTATGGCCTGGGGGCGTTCGGGCCGTCGCTGCTGGGCTATGACATGGCCGTGAATGCGGCGGGGTCGATTGCCGTGCTGGCGGGGATCATCCTGGGGCTTTCCATTCTGCTGGCCCCACGCTATGGCGTCATCGCGCGCCGGATGCGGCGCGGGCTGCGGGGAGCGTTGGCGTGATTTCAGCGGAACTGTCCTACATCGTGCTGGGCGTGACGCCGGCCATTGCAGCGGCATGCCGTACATTGGCCGGCCAGGGCGGATGCTTCACGATCATGGACAGTGATCAGCGCGCGGGGCACCGGCTGGTGCTGGAACTGAATACCGGCAGCCGGGGACGGGCCATCTTCGTGCCGGGAAACCCAGAAGAAGCCGGCGACCGGGCCGACGCCATGGCCGAAAATGCCCGTTGCTGGCCCGATCAGACGCCCCTTATCCTTTCGCCCGCATCGCTTTGACACCGTCGAGGATCTGTCGCAGCATGCGTTCGCGCGACGAGATATCCGCAAACCGGGCCTTGGCCTTCTCCTGGAGCTGACCACGCAGGTCAGGATCGTCGGTGTATCGTGTGGCGGCAGGTGCGAAATCGGCGTAGCTGGACAGGTGGAAGTCTGGTCCCACCACCACGCCGACATCCCCGGCATTCAGGCTGTAAGCCGGGATGCCACGCGACAGGGCATAGGCAGCGGACGTGCCCCCACCGCCACGCGGCGGGTTGATATAGAGGTCAGCCGACGCCATCAGGCCCATGACGTCGGTTTCGTGCCCATGGGACCGCGACCGCGCCGCCAGGGTGGGGTGCGGGGCCACAAGCTCGGCGTAATTATCCATCTCTCCTACGAACAGGAAGAACAGGCGCGGTTCGGCCTGTACCGCCGCATCAAGGGCGGCAGCGAAATCCGGCGTCACCTCCCGCGCCAAGCGCAGGCCGATGATCAGGGTCAGGATCGTATCATCACCCAGGCCCAGCACCACCTTGTCCCGTACCGTCACGGCAGGCGGTGGGGCATAGGAATATTCGATGCGGATCACCTTGTCCGGGGTCAGTCCACCGGCGGCAAGGGCCGGCGTCTCCGCCGGGTTCAACGGGCGTGGCAGAGCCAGCCATGTCGGCTCCGCAAAGGGCAGATAGCTGCCATAGGGGATGGACACCACATCCAGCAGACCCCGACACAGGTCGGACACAGGGCAAAGCGTGCCGAAGGACAGGACCAGATCCGGCTTTAGCGCCAATATCTGGTCGCGGGCATCAGATGCCATCTGCGGATCGGTGAAACCAGCTGGTAAATGAATGAAGGGAATCGGCAGGCCATCAATGACCAGTTGCTTCGCGGCCACCAGTTCGCGATCCACGCTGCTGACGAAATTGCCCAGATAGGGAAAATGGGATTTAACCGGCCCATCGGCTGTGTTGATCAACACCACTCGTCGCCCCAGGCGTAAGACCAGCTTTGTCAGGAAATCCAGCATGTCGATGCTGGGCTGGTGGGCACCTCGGATAAACTGTCCCGTGGTGATGACGATCAGGTCCCGCTGACGCGCCGCCGCTGGAACCGGATCGCGGGCTGGCATAGCGGCACGGTAATGGTTCAGCATCGTCCGCCAGAGCCGGCGGATCGCCATGTCATGGGCGCCGGGATCGGTGAGTTTGATACGGTTGGTCCAAACGCCATAGATCACAGCGCGCAGGATGTAATCCACCTGGATCAGCCTGTGCCGAGGTTGGACACTTTCAAGATCGGCAGTTAAAATCTCGATCACACGGGTGGCAGCATTGGCATCGCAAAGCGCCATGGCGCGGAGCAGATGGTACAGTGTTTCTTCGCGCGCATTGTGGCGGGGCACCCGGTCCAACGCCGCTGCAAACGGGGCCGGGTCAGCCCCGGCGGCCACAAGCTGTCCATAGGTGGCGGCAAGTTCTTCCATCCGCATCCAGGCATCGGCGTTGAAGATCGGCTCCTCCATCCTACCGGCAAGTGTTCGCGCCAGTAGGGCGGCAAAACCTGTCAAACTGTTCTCGCCACCGGTCACTACCCTGCCCTCCATCCACCCGAACAGGATCATAGAGAGCGGGGCCGGAAATGAAAACGCCCAGCGTGGATATCTCCACGCCGGGCGTTCCATAAGGCCGGGTCCTGGAACCCATCAAACCTTATTCGTCGCGCTGACCCATCAGGGACAGCAGGAACTGGAACAGGTTGATGAAGTTCAAATACAGGCTCAAGGCACCCATCACGGCCAGACGGCTGTTGGCCTCTTCACCCCAGTGGGAAGCATAGCTTTCCTTGATCCGCTGAGTATCCCAGGCCGTCAGGCCCGTAAAGATGACCACGCCCAGAACCGAGATGGCGAACTGCAACGCGCTGGACGCCAGGAAGATGTTCACCAGACCGGCGATGAGGATGCCGATCAGGCCCATCATCATGAAGCTACCCATCTTCGACAGGTCGGCCTTGGTCGTGTAGCCATACAGGCTGGTGCCCGCGAACATCGCCGCCGTGATGAAGAACACGCGGGCGATACTGGCGCCCGTATAGACCAGGAAGATCGACATCATCGACAGGCCCATCAGGGCGCTGAAGGCGATCAGGCTGGTCCGCAGGGCGGACGCGGACATCCGGTCAGGCCGGAAGCCGAAGAAGATGAAGGCGAGGGGGGCCAGCATGACCACCCACTTCAAAGGCGTACCGAAGATCATGGCGACCAGGGCTTCGCTCTGCGAACCCAGGAAAGCCACGCCGCCGGTGATTGCCAACGCCAAGCACATGTAATTATAGACGCGCAGCATATGGGTACGCAGACCTGCGTCAAAAGACGCCTGGTCCATGGTCCGACTGCCCGCCGCATACGGATTATAGGGTCCGTTTACCATCGATGTATCCTCGACAGGGGCTGTTGAGTACTGAACCTCTATATTGGGTGCCTCCCCCCCCCGATCAATGGAAATCGGTCTGCGGCCTGCGCATTTTCACAAACCCAAGCCCCGCATTCAGCGCAGATAGGTCGGGACGACCAGTTCTACGGCTTTGGGCGTGATGCCCAGATCGGTCAAACCCGGCAAGGCGCCAGAGATTACATTGTCCCGGCGCAGCAAAGTCACCTGATCGCGCGTCAGCGGCTTGCCGGGCAGCAACTCCATGAAAAAGGCCTGCAGCATGGCCACGGGGAAAGGTAGGGTCAGCAGAAGTCGGCGGGGTACCCCAGACTGATGCCGGATATAATCCAGCAGCTCCTTGAAACTGTACGCACGCGGACCGCCCAGTTCGTAGGTCTTGCCCGCACAGGCCGGGTCGGTCAGGGCGACCATGACGGCATCGGCGACATCACCGACATAAACTGGCTGGAATCGGGTATGGCCACCGCCGATCAGCGGCAGGAAGGGCAGGACCTTGGCCATCTGTCCGAAGCGGTTAAAGAAGCCATCGCCCGGCCCGAACACAATGGAGGGGCGCAGGATGACCGCATCCGGCATGGCAGCCCGCACCGCGGCCTCCCCCGCCGCCTTGCTGCGCGCATAGGCCGATGGCGAGGCCGCATCGGCACCGATCGCCGATATCTGCACGAAATGACGCGCGCCGGCAGCGGCCGCCGCCCGGGCAATGCGGCTTGCCGCCTGATGCTGCACCCCATCGAAACTGTCGCGGCCCGATGGGGCCAGGATGCCGATCAGGTTGATAACGGCGTCTGCCCCCGTCACGGCAGCGGCCACAGATGCATCGTACCGCGTGTCGGTGACGATGGGCAGCACCTGCCCGACATCGCCCGCCACCTTCATCCAGGACAACAGGCCGGGCCGGCGGGATGGAATGATGACGCGCGCGCCCGCCTGCGCCAGCCGTTTCACCACCTGCCGCCCGATGAAACCGGACCCGCCGAAAACCACCACCGTCCCCAAGGATGCGGACATCGCCCCCTCCCCCACCTTTAAGCGTATGATCTGGATATGGTTCAGGGGTCTTGCATAAAAAGTCGGGCGATCATGAAAAACATCTGTTGACGGCACCGGCGGCGGTCATTATACACCCGCTCCACGACGCGCCGCCCACCGGCAACGATGGAAAGCGCGGTTCGGAAAACGCCCAGATGGCGGAATTGGTAGACGCGCAGGTTTCAGGTACCTGTACCGCAAGGTGTGGAAGTTCGAGTCTTCTTCTGGGCACCATTCCGATGTAACGCTCTTAAGGCCGCCGGTTAGCTCCGGCGGCCTTAAGCGTTTCTGGGCCAATCGCAGTGCGTCAGGAATTGCGTCAAAAAAAATCAACAAACCTGTTGACGCCCGCAAAGCCCCCCTTTATACAGCCGCTCCACGACGCGCCCCCCGACGGCAACGACGGAAAGCGCGGTTCGGATACGCCCAGATGGCGGAATTGGTAGACGCGCAGGTTTCAGGTACCTGTACCGCAAGGTGTGGAAGTTCGAGTCTTCTTCTGGGCACCATCCGCATGAACGCTCTTAAGGCCGCCGGTTAGCTCCGGCGGCCTTAAGCGTTTCTGGGCCTTCCCCTGTCGTCGGCATCGGACCCTTGCGGCATCGCCCCTTGCGATGGACGGTCCGGCAACCGATAAGGGGATGTGCGCACGCAATTTCAGTTAGCCGAGGAATACAGCTCATGTCCCAGATCTCCCTTTATGATGGTGACCTGCCCGACGGTCTGGACCTGGGCCCTGTCGTCGCCGTCGATACGGAGACCATGGGCCTGAACCCGCACCGCGACCGGTTGTGCCTGGTGCAGCTGTCGTCCGGCGACGGCAATGCCCATCTGGTCCAGATCCGTAAGGGCCAGACCCTGGCCCCCAACCTGAAGCGGCTGATGGAAGACCCTGCGGTCCTGAAGCTGTTCCATTTCGCGCGCTTTGATGTGGCCGTGCTGTACAAGGCGCTGGGCATCACCTGCGCCCCCATCTATTGCACCAAGATCACCTCCAAGCTGGTCCGCACCTCCACCGACCGGCACGGGTTGAAGGATCTGTGCAAGGAGATGACGGGAATTGAGCTGTCCAAGCAGCAGCAATCCAGCGACTGGGGTGCCTCGGACCTGAACGAGGAGCAGCTTAAATACGCCGCTTCCGACGTGCTCTACCTGCACCAGATCAAGGAAAAGCTGGACGCGCTGCTGGAACGTGAGGGCCGGCGCGAACTGGCAGAGGCCTGCTTCGCCTTTCTGCCGGCGCGCGGCAAGCTGGACCTGCTGGGCTGGGAAGAACCCGATATCTTCTCGCACTAAGGCCGGTGCGCGCGGACGGCATGGCGGGCCAGCCCTGTGCGGCCCGTCACAGAATTGCCGTCCTGTTCTGTCATCTGCTGCGCCCTTGACCTTCTGACCTTCCGCAAGGACATTTTGCCACCCATGGCCACCGCCCCCGCCCCGTCCAACCGGCCCACCGCGCCGCGCCTGCCGACAGGCGGCGGACGCGACCCGTTTGCGCACAGCAAGGCGGTCCGGGTGGCGCGGGTGGCCCTGCCGGCGGTGGCTTGTGTGGTGCTGCTGACCATCTTCATCTGGCCGCTGTTCGGCGGATCGTCGGATAAGTCAAAGCCGGGACCGGCACAGGGGGATCTTGAGCTGACCCAGGCCCGTTACCTGGGTACCGACAAGAGTGACCAACCCTTTGAAATCCGCGCCGAACGCGCCGCCCAGCAGGGCGGGGGCCGGTCCATGGTTGATTTGACGATCCCCCAGGCCGATATCACGCTGAAACGCGGTGCCTGGCTGTCCATGGCGGCGGCTAAAGGCGCCTATGATCAGGACAAGCAGGTTCTGTCCCTGCAAGGCCCGGTCAGTTTCTATCACGGGTCGGGCTATGAGTTGCGCACGCAAGAGGCCATACTGGACGTGAAAAAGGGTATCGCCTGGGGCAACAAGCCCGTGGAGGGCCAGGGGCCGATGGGAACGGTGGAGGCCGGTGGCTTCCGCGTGTTGCAGGATGGCGATGTTCTGGTCTTCACCGGCCATGCGCGCCTGCGGGCCTTCGGGGCGGGGTCGGGCCAGACGGCCCAAACGAGTGACAAGCCGGGGGCAACGGCACCATGAAGTCTGTGACGCGGGTGAATATCGGGTGGGGCCGCCGTCTGGCGCCGTTGGCGCTGGGTCTGGCATTGGCGGCTGGCACCGGTCTGGCGCAGCAGGCACCGGTATCGGAAGCGCCCGCCACCACCACCCCCTCGCTGGAGATCGGCGGATCAAAACCGATTGAGGTCGATGCCCCGGCAGGGTTCGAATATCATGACAAGCTGCAGGTCGCCATTGCGCGCGGCGGGGCCACGGCCACCCAGGGCGACATGGTCCTGACCGCCGACACGCTGGCCGCCTATTTCCGCAAGAGCAAGGATGGCGGGAACGAGGTCTATCGTCTGCTGGCCGAAGGCAATGTGCAGTTGAAGAATACCGACCGCACGGCCCATGGATCGCGCGCCATCTATGACCTGGATAAGTCGGTGGCCGTGCTGACGGGCGAAGGCCTGCGCCTGACCACCCCGACGGAGACGGTGACGGCGCGCGACAGTTTGGAATATTGGCGCGAACAGGAACTGGCGGTGGCACGGGGCGATGCCCTGGCCGCCCGCCCGCAGGACCGTATCCGCGCCGACCGTCTGGTGGCGCTGCTATCGCGCGATGCTGGTGACAAGCTGGGCCTGTCGCGCGTCGATGCCGATGGCGGCGTGGTCATCACCACCAAGACGGAAACGGCACGCGGCGACAAGGGCACCTATGACCTGGACAGCGAGCGTGCACTGCTGACCGGCAATGTCCGTGTCACGCGCGGCCAGAATCAGCTGAACGGCCCTGCGGCAGAGGTTGACCTGAAGTCGGGTGTCAGCCGTATTCTATCCCGTACGCCGGGTGCCGCCCCGCAAGCGACCGCCCCTGCTACGGGCGAGCGTGTAAAGGGTCTGTTCATTCCCAACCGGCAGGGTGAGGGCGGCGTGCCGCAGCAGCCCAGCCCGCCCGCCAACCCGAAGGGGAGCGAGAAGCCATGACCCAGCCAACCCAGGACAAGTCCGCGACCGGCCCCCGTCTGGTCACCGACAATACGGGCCTTGTGGCGTCACGCATCGGCAAGGCCTATAAGGGCCGCCCCGTCCTGCGGGATATTTCGCTGTCGGTGAACCGGGGCGAGGCGGTGGGGCTTCTGGGTCCCAACGGGGCCGGCAAGACCACCTGCTTTTACATCATCACCGGCCTGATCCTGCCCGACCATGGCAGCATCACGCTGGACGGGTTGGAGGTCACCTCCCTGCCCATGTATCGCCGCGCGCGGCTGGGCATCGGCTATCTGCCGCAGGAAGCCAGCATTTTTCGGGGCCTGAGCGTGGAGAACAATATCCGCGCCGTACTGGAGGTGGTGGAGCCCGACCGCGATATCCGCGAACAGCGGCTGGACGAACTGCTGGCCGAGTTCTCGATCACGCATCTGCGCCGCACACCGGCCCTGGCCCTGTCGGGTGGTGAGCGTCGCCGTGCCGAAATCGCCCGTGCGCTGGCCAGCCAGCCGCATTTCATCCTTCTGGATGAACCGTTCGCGGGCGTTGACCCCATCGCCGTGAACGAGATCCGCGAACTGGTCAGCCATCTGCGCGAACGCGGCATCGGCGTGTTGATCACCGATCACAATGTGCGCGAGACGCTGGATATCGTGGACCGCGCCTATATCCTGCATGATGGCGTCGTGCTGATGCAGGGCACCCCGTCGGAGATCGTGGCGCACAAGGATGTGCGCCGCGTCTATCTGGGCGAACGGTTCAGCCTGTAGCCACCGTCGCCAGATGGCCGTGAGGGAACGGGGCCGTAATGGCGCGGACCCAATTTGCTGCAGAAATCAATGGAATAATTTTCAGGCACGCCGGGCCTAACTGTTGCGGGCACGCGTCTTGCATCGTACCTTGGGCCTCGCTGGGAACAGCCGACGGGGGTATGCCAGCCGAGAGGCCGTCACAGGATGATGGCGGCGGCTTTTCAAGGATGACCACCGTCGGGCCTTTGAACCGGCATTGGTGCAACCGGCAGATATAAGCCCGTCAGAACAGGTTTTCCGGCAAGAATGGCGCTCCAGCAACGGCTCGATATACGCCAGGCACAGTCGCTGGTGATGACGCCGCAGCTTCAGCAGGCGATCAAGCTTCTTCAGCTGTCGAACCTGGAGCTGGCCGACTATGTGGACCAGGAGCTGGAACGCAATCCGCTGCTGGAACGCGATGATGGCACGGGCTGGAACGATGCGCCCACCACCGGTGTCGACCGGGAAGAAGCGCCCGCCCCCGTGAATGAGAGCCGGGTGGCCGATACGGTGGAACTGGCCACGTCCGACCGGATGGCCGGGTCCAACGATGCTCCGCTCGATACCGATTTCGAAAATGTCTACACCAACAGTTCCGCCGCCGACATGGACAGCGCGGGCCTGGGGTCGGGGGAACAGTTTGGCGACTGGTCATCCCGGTCGGGTGGATTCGATGATGATGGCGAGGGGTTCGAGGCGACCCTGACAGAGCGGCCGAAGCTGCGCGACCATCTGGAAGAACAGATCACGATGGATTTTCCAGACCGGCTGGACCGGCTGGTCGCCTATGCACTGTTGGATCATCTGGACGAGGCCGGGTATTTCACCGGCAATCTGGAAGAAGTGGCGGTCCAGCTGGGGTGCGGGCTGGAGCAGGTGGAGACGGTGCTGCTGCGCATGCAGCGCTTCGACCCCGCCGGCATCTTCGCGCGCACACTGGCCGAATGCCTGGGCAACCAGTTGCGGGAGAAGAACCGCCTGGACCCCTGCATGCAGGCACTGCTGGCCAATCTGCCCCTGCTGGCGGCACGCAATCTTCAGCAGCTTCTGAAGGTCTGCGGCTGTGATGCCGAAGACTTGTCGGACATGGTGGCCGAGATCAAGGCGCTGAACCCCAAGCCGGCGCTGGCCTTTGATTTCGAACCTGTTCAGACCGTGGTGCCCGATATCCTGATGCGCGCCAGCCCTGGCGGCGGCTGGATCGTGGAACTGAACACCGAGACGCTGCCCCGCGTGCTGGTCAATCAGCGCTATCATAGCCGCGTGACCACGGGTGCCCGCAGCAAGGCAGACAAGGAATATATCGCCGAACAGTTCCAGTCGGCGAGTTGGCTGGTGAAAAGCCTGCATCAGCGGGCCAACACCATCCTGAAGGTGGCGACCGAGATCGTCCGACAGCAGGACGCCTTCTTCCTGCATGGCCTACAATTCATGAAGCCGTTGATTCTGCGTGATATTGCAGAAGCCATCGGCATGCATGAAAGCACCGTCAGCCGGGTTACCACCAATAAGTTCCTGTCTTCCCCGCGTGGGGTCTTCGAACTTAAATACTTCTTCACGTCCGCCATCCAAGGTGCCGACGGTCAGGCGGCACATTCGGCAGAGGCCGTGCGTTACCGCATCAAGGCCCTGATTGATGCGGAGAAGGCGGATGACACCCTGTCCGATGATAAAATCGTGGAAATCCTGCGTGCCGATGGGATCGACATTGCACGCCGGACGGTGGCGAAGTATCGTGAAGGCATGAAGATCCCTTCTTCAGTCCAGCGCCGTCGGGAAAAGGCCCTTGGGTTGTAACCCCTGCGCTGGCCGCTGAAGGAATACCCATCCTGGGACTCCCGGTCTGGATGCCGGTTCCTGGATGTCGGTTCCTTCGGGTCTGGCCATGCGCCCTGAAACGACAGGTCGAATATGCAAGTTACCGTCAAAGGCAAGCAACTGGATGTGGGCGATGCACTGCGGACCCATGTGAAGGATCAGCTGGCATCGATGGTCGGAAAATATTTCGGGAACCCTATGGAGGCGACCGTCATCCTTTCGAAGGATGCGCATCTGTACAAGGCCGATATCCAGGTGCATGTCGGTCGTGGGATTCTGTTGCAGTCGAATGCCGAAGCCACGGAACCCTACCCCGCCTTCGACGAGGCTGCCGACCGCGTGGCCAAGCGTCTGCGCCGTTATAAGCGTCGTTTGAAGGATCATCATGAACGGACCACGCTGAACCAGCTACCCGTTCAGGCCGCCCGCAAGTACATCCTTGAAGCGGAGGCGGATTCCGACGATTATGCGGCGGATGAAGCGCCGGCTCCGGAGGGAAACGGGCATCACGGCATGGTCGTCGCGGAGATGGAGACCTCCATCGAAATGCTGACGGTCAGCGATGCTGTGATGCGCATGGACCTTGGCGAGTTGCCGGCGTTGATGTTCCGCAACCGCGCCCATGGCGGGCTGAACATGATCTATCGCCGGGCCGATGGTAACATCGGCTGGGTGGACCCTGCCGGGGCGGCCGGGTCGGTGAAACAGTAAGGTGATGCGTACCCCATGGCTCTGTCCCTACGTTCCGTATCCCCTTCATTCCAGACCCCTTCGGCAGCGATGAATGATCTTTTGACGCCGGAGGCGATCCTCCCGAACCTGAAGGCCGGCTCCAAAAAGCAGGTCCTTCAGGAACTGGCGAAGAAGGCGGCCGACCTGACCGGCCAGCATGAACGGGCCATTTTCGACGTGCTGGTGGAACGTGAACGCCTGGGCACCACGGGCGTGGGGCGCGGCATCGGTATCCCGCATGGCAAACTGCCGGGCCTGACCGGCGTCATGGCCATTTTCGCCCGGCTGGAAAAGCCGGTCGATTTCGAGGCGATCGACGAACAACCGGTGGATCTGATCTGCCTGCTGCTGGCCCCGGAAGGGGCTGGTGCCGATCACCTGAAGGCCCTGGCGCGCGTGTCGCGCGCTCTGCGGGACCCGGTGCTTTGTGACAAGCTGCGCGGTGCGGAATCGGGCGATGCCCTGTACGCGCTGCTGGCCCAGACCGAACAGGTCAACGCCGCGTAAGGCTTTGGGCTTCATACCAGACTTCGTGAAACCGGCGTCCCAGCGATGGGGCGCCGGTTTTGCATTTGGGGGGCGATCATCCGTAGGTAAATCGACGCAGCAAGGCCTCCAGCGGGCCACGGCCAAAGTGCTGGGCATAGAACCCTGTCAGGATCATGGATGACAGGGCCACCGGCAGTGACAGGCCCAGCAATGCCGCGTGCCCCAGACTATTGTACCAGCCCAGCCCATATCCCCCGAACAGGGCACCGGCGATGACACCCTGCAGCACATAGCAGGAGAGCGAATTACGTCCCGCCAACAGCAGCAGGGTCGGCGGTTGCCAGCGATCCGCCAACCAGAGGATGGCTGCCAGATAGAAGGTGGCCAGCATCGGCCCGCCGAACGCGATCGTGCCGATACAAAGCACGCTTAACAGACCAGCATCAGCCTGCGTGACAGCCGTTGTGCCACTGACATAGGCCAGATTGAGCGCCAGACCGGCCAGAAGCAGCCAAGGCATCACCCGATGCAACCGACGCCGCGCATCGCTATCAGGATCGAAGAAATTCACGCGCGCCGCGGCGATACCGGTCAGAAAGGCGGCCAGCGCCGATGGCCCCTGGAACAGGGCCAGAAAGGCAAATGTCGATGGCCAATCGCGCAGGCGCACCGTGATCGTGTCGACGAAGCCGCCACCAAGGTTGGGCGTGGCCCCTGCCCCCACATCACCGGCAAACAGCAGGATCAATCCCAGAAGCAAGGCGCTGCCAAACGACAGACCCAATAGACAGCCGGCCATTTTCAACAGCCGGCGCGGTGGGCAACGGCGCAGCGGCCAGGCCAGCAGGCCAAGAAGGGCGTACAGCACCAGGATATCGCCCACGAAAACCAGCACGACATGCATGACGCCAAACAGCGCAAGCAGGCCAAGTCGTCGCGCGAATCGTCGGTTGAATGACGCCCCTGCCCGTTCCGCCGACAGGGACTGTACCTCCATCCCCCAACCAAAAATGAAGGAGAACAGGAGGAAGAACTTTGCCTGGAACAGAAACTCAACGAGCATCGCGGCCAGCCGGTCGGCGGGAGCCGGCGGCAGTACCATCGTTGCTTCCATGGGCAGGGCAAAGAAGGGCAAATTGACGACACAGATACCGGTCAGTGCCACCAGACGCACCAAATCCACGGCGGCATTGCGTTCAGACGACAAAATGACCACCTCTATGCTGAGCAGTTGCTCATCTTATACTGAGCAACTGCTCAGCATGTCAATCAGCCGTGATGACAAGGAAGATCGGACGTGAACGGACGGGACAAGGGTGGGCGGGAGCGGATCATTCAGGCGACAGTGACACTGCTGCTGGAAATGGGCCTTCTGGCCGTACAGACGCGCGCCGTGACGGAGCGCGCCGGCGTGGGGACCGGCCTGTTGAACCATCATTTCCGCTGGCCCGAACTGCGCGCCAAGGCCTGGGAAGCCATCTTCGAGGAGGTGGTCGCCGATCTCTGGCGCACTGGAGAGGACCCACAGGGGGCCCTGAACCGGTTCATCACGGAATCGTTCGATAACAGCGCCCGCCCCTATTGGACCCTGTGGATACAGGCAGAGGCCCTGTCGGCGACCGATAAAGCCATGGCGGCGACACTTGCCCGCACGCGCACCGCGCTACGCCACCGTTTCACGGCCCTGCTGGAGGCGGGCAATGCCGTTGGCTGTTGGTTACTGCCAAGGCCCGCTGCCACCGCTATAAGGCTGGAGGCGCTGCGCGATGGCTTGGTCGGGATGCTGCTGAACGGTGATGCAGAGATCGACGCCGCCCAGGCCAGCTACCATCTGCGCCACGCGATCACGCTGGAACGAGGGGACACGCCCACCCTTGCGGCACCGTGATCTTTGATCGGCGTGATGATTAAGGGCGAGCATTGATTGAAAGGAGCCGACTCTCTCCTTACCGACTCCCCGCCGACTCCAAGTAAGGATAGATTCGACTCGCGATTCGCCCCTGCGAGTCGCAACCCGCAGAAACCCTCACTTCCCGAGTCGCACAGCCAAAAGAAAAGGGGGCCTTTCGGCCCCCTATCCTTACTTGCTCTTACTCAGCGCTCAGTCGTTCCGGTGCCGTAACAGGGATCGGCAGCCGGTTCAGCATTTCCTTCGGGACCACCTGCCAGAACTTACCCCGCACCAGTTCCCAATCGTTGAGAAGCTGGGCGGCCCAGCGGCTGCCCGTCTCGTCGATATGTTCCTGGATCAGAGCCTTCAACTGGTCCTCGTAATGAGGGACCTCCAGGCGCTGCCAGATGACGCTTTCCGGGTTCACGAACAGCGGGAACTGGCCTTCCTCGTCATAGACATAGGCCATGCCGCCCGTCATGCCGGCGGCGAAATTGTCGCCGACCTTGCCCAGGATGGCGGCCAGACCGCCCGTCATGTATTCGCAGCCGTTGGAACCGCAGCCTTCGACCACCACCGTGGCGCCGGAATTGCGCACCGCGAACCGCTCACCCGCCTGGCCCGCCGCGAACAGCTTGCCCGCCGTGGCACCGTACAGGACGGTGTTGCCGATGATGGTATTCTCGTTGGTCTTCAACGGGCTGGCCGTCAGCGGACGCACCACGATGGTGCCGCCCGACAGGCCCTTGCCGACATAGTCATTGGCATCGCCGAACACTTCCAGCTTCAGACCCTGCACCGCGAAGGCACCCAGCGACTGACCCGCCGACCCGCGCAGACGGACCGTGGCGTGGCCGGGCTGCAGGCCCTTCATGCCGAACTTGCGGGTGATCATGCCCGACAGGGCCGTGCCGATGGCGCGGTGGGTGTTCTGGGCGTGGTACTGCATCTGGGTCTTTTCACCCACTTCGAACAAGGCCTTGGCGTCCTTGATCATCTGGGCATCCAGCGTGTCCGGCACCTCGTTGCGGCCTTCCAGCGTGCAGTAACGGGCATATTCGCCGGGGTCGGCCACGGACAGCAGCGGGTTCAGGTCCAGATCGTCCAGATGGGCGGCACCACGGCTGACCTGATGCAGCAGATCCGACCGGCCCACCACTTCGCGCAACTCGCGGAAGCCCAGGTTGGCCAGGATCTCGCGCACTTCCTCTGCGATGAAGCTGAACAGGTTCACCACCTTTTCCGGCGTGCCCGTGAACTTCTTGCGCAGGTCTTCATCCTGCACACAGACACCGACGGGGCAGGTGTTGGAATGGCACTGGCGGACCATGATGCAGCCCATGGCGACCAGGGCCGCCGTGCCGATACCAAATTCTTCGGCACCCAGCATGGCCGCCATCACGATGTCACGGCCGGTCTTCAGGCCGCCATCGGTGCGCAGGGTGACGCGGTGGCGCAGACGATTCAGCGTCAGCACCTGCTGCACTTCCGACAGGCCCATCTCCCACGGCACGCCGGCATATTTGACGGAAGTCTGCGGCGAGGCACCGGTGCCGCCATTATGGCCGGCGACCAGGATGATGTCGGCACCGGCCTTGGCCACGCCAGCGGCGATGGTACCGATGCCTGACCGCGACACCAGCTTCACGCAGACCTTGGCGATCGGGTTGATCTGCTTCAGGTCATAGATGAGCTGGGCCAGATCTTCGATCGAGTAGATGTCATGGTGCGGCGGCGGGCTGATCAGCATCACGCCAGGGGTGGAATGGCGCAGCTTGGCGATCAGCTCGGTCACCTTGAAGCCGGGCAACTGCCCGCCCTCGCCGGGCTTGGCACCCTGGGCCACCTTGATTTCGATCTCGCGGCACTGGTTAAGGTACTCTGCCGTCACGCCAAAGCGACCGGAGGCCACCTGCTTGATGGCGCTATTCCAGTTGTCGCCATTGGCGTCGGGCTTGAAGCGCGCCGGGTCCTCACCACCCTCCCCGCTGACCGACCTGGCACCGATGCGGTTCATGGCGACGTTCAGCGTGCCATGCGCCTCGGGCGACAGGGCGCCCAGCGACATGCCCGGCGTGATGAAACGCTTGCGAAGGGAGGTAATGCTTTCCACCTCATCGACCGGCACGGCCTTTTCCGCCGGCTTGAAATCCAGCAGGTCGCGCAGGTTGATGGGCGGGCGCTTGTGCAGCGCCTCGGAGTACTTCTTGAAAGTGGAGAAGCTGTCGGTGGACACCGCCGTCTGCATCAGGTGGATCAGGCCACCTTCCCAGGCATGGCGGTCGCCGCCCTTGCGGAAGCGGTAGAAACCGCCCACCGGCAGGGCCACCACATCCTCGTCATAGGCGATCTTGTGCTGGCCCACGACCTCTTCCTGGATGCCATTCAGGCCCAGGCCGGAAATGCGGGACGGCAGACCGGGGAAATATTCGGCGGCCAGGGAGCGCGACAGGCCAATCGCCTCGAAATTCAGGCCGCCACGGTAGCTGCTGATAATGGAGATGCCCATCTTGGACATGACCTTCAGCAGACCGTCATTGATGGCCTTCTTGTAGCGCTTCAGGCAGTCCTCCAGGCTCATCGCGCCGAACAGGCCACGGCGGTGGCGGTCGGCGATGGCTTCCTGGGCGATGTAGGCGTTGACCGTGGTGGCACCGACGCCGATCAGCACCGCGAAGTAATGCACGTCCAGGCATTCGCCGGACCGCACATTCAGGCTGGTGAAGGTGCGCAGTTGCTGACGGATCAGGTGCGTATGCACGGCACCCGTCGCCAAGATCATCGGCATAGGCGCGCGGTTGGCCGTCATCGCTTCATCCGTCAGGATGACATGGGTGGCACCGCCACGCACAGCATCCTCGGCCTCCTGGCGGATACGGCGCAGACCGTCGCGCAGGGCGTTGGGGCCGGAAGCCGGTTCGAACGTGCAGTCGATCTCCGCGGCGGTAGCGCCCATATATTTGCGCATGGCGCGGAATTCCGCACTGGTCAGCACGGGGCTTTCCAGTTGCAACAGGCGGCACTGGGTCGAATCCTCGTCCAGGATGTTACCCAGGTTGCCCAGACGCGTCTTCAGCGACATGACGCGGGTTTCGCGCAGGCTGTCGATCGGCGGGTTGGTGACCTGGGCGAAGTTCTGGCGGAAATAATGGTGCAGACCGCGATACTTGTCGGACAGAACCGCAATGGGGCTGTCGTCACCCATGGAACCGACCGCTTCCTTGGCGTCGTCCACCATGGGCTGCAGGATCAGTTCCAGATCCTCCATGGTGATGCCATAGGCCAGCTGACGGCGGCGCAGCTCGTCCTTGGACAGTTCCGCCGGCTCCACCGGGGCCTTCTTGACCAGATCGTCCAGGACCGTGATCTCGCCGATCCATTGACCATAGGGGCGACCAGACGCCAGATTGTCCTTGATCTCGCGGTCGTGGAACAGCTTGCCTTCCTTCAGGTCGACCGCAATCATCTGCCCCGGACCCAGGCGGCCCTTCTCCACCACGGCCTGTTCGTTGATCTTGACCATGCCGGTCTCCGACCCGCCGATGATCAGGCCGTCACCCGTGATGACATAGCGCAGCGGGCGCAGGCCGTTACGGTCCACACCACCCACAACCCAGCGACCGTCATAGATGGCCAGTGCCGCCGGGCCGTCCCACGGCTCCATCACGGCATTGGCGTAGCTATACAGGTCGCGATGCGCCTGCGGCATCACTTCCTTGTTGGACCAGGCTTCCGGCACCAGCATGGTCTTGACCATGGGTGCCGAACGCCCGGACATCAGCATCAGTTCGAACACGGCGTCCAGTGCGCCACTGTCCGACGACCCGACCTGGATGACGGGCTTCAGGTCCTCGACATGCGCGCCGAACGCCTCGGAATACATGCGCGTCTCATGCGCCTTCATCCAGTTGACGTTGCCGCGCAGGGTGTTGATCTCGCCATTATGGGCCAGGGTGCGGAACGGCTGGGCAAGCTGCCAGGTCGGGAAGGTGTTGGTGGAATAGCGCTGGTGATAGACGGCGAAATTGCTCTCGAACCGCGCGTCCAGCAGGTCAGGGTAGAAGGCCGTCAGCTGCTCGGCCAGGAACATGCCCTTATAGATGATGGAGCGGGCGGACAGGGTGCAGATGTAGAAGCCGCCGATCTGTTCGCCGGCCACCGCCTTCTCGATGCGGCGGCGGATGATGTAGAGGTCACGCTCGAACTGCTCGTCCGAGACGGTGCCATCATTGCCGACCATGATCTGTTCGATCTCGGGCCGGGTGGCGTTGGCCTTTTCCCCGATGATCGAGATATCGATGGGGACCTGGCGCCAGCCATAGATGGTGTAGCCCCAGTTCAGGATTTCCGTCTCGACAATGGCGCGGCAGCGTTCCTGCGCCGACAGGTCGGTGCGCGGCAGGAAGACCTGGCCAACGGCGATCAGACCCTTCGGCTCTGGATGGCCAGTACGGACCACGACCTCGCGGAAGAAAGCCTGGGGCAACTGCACATGGATGCCCGCCCCGTCGCCCGTCTTGCCGTCAGCATCGACCGCACCACGGTGCCAGAGCGCCTTTAGCGCCTCCACGGCCTTTTCCACCACCTCGCGCCGGGGCTTGCCATCAATGGCCGCCACAAAGCCGACGCCGCAGGCGTCGTGCTGTTCGGTATCGACAAAGGCGGTGGTGTCCAGCAGGGCCTTGTTGGCGGTGTATTCCGCCGCGAAAATCTCACCGGCGTTGATGGTGGCGTCGGTCATGGTCAGGCCCTCTGTTCAGAAGTCAGCGCATCGGCCAGGGGCACGGGCGTGCCCACGGCGTCTGTGATTTTGATGTGGTTCGGCTGGGCGGCAAACCGGTCCAGCCAGTCGCGGATGGCGGGATAGGGGGCAAGGTCAAAGCCCCCCTCCTCCGCCACATGGGTGTAGGCGTAGAGTGCGATGTCGGCGATGGTGGCGTGCTGCCCGACGAACCAGTCCCGGCCCGTCAGGTGGCGTTCCATCAGCTTCAGCGCCGCATGCCCCTGCTCGCGCTTTACGATCAGGGCATGGATACGTTCGGGGTCCATGGCCACCTTATGAGTGATCCAGAACCGCGCCGTCGCGATGTTCGGCTCGTGGCTATACTGTTCCCAGAACAGCCATTGCAGGACGGCGGCCTTGTCCCGGCGGTTATCCGGCCAGAAGGTTGTGTCCTCCGCCAACCAGCGCAGGATGGCGTTGCTTTCGCCCAGGAAATCCCCTGGCGCCAGCCGCAGCAGCGGGATGCGCCCATTGGGGTTAAGCGCCAGAAAGGCGTCGGTGCGCGTCTCGCCCGTGTCGATATCCATCTCCACCCGCTCAAACGGGAGGCCAAGCTGCGTCAGCAGCCAGCGGCACTTATAGCCGTTCCCGGAGGAGAGGTGGTCATAGAGGCGGAGCATGGACGCAATTCACCCGTTGACGGTGGATGGAGAAAGTTCCGGCTATCGGGGCGACTTATTCCGCCGCCACCGCCACGCCCTGGGCGATCTTGGCCTGGATGTAGTTGTGGATGCCCACGGCGGCGTCGCGGCCATCCTTGATGCCCCACACCACCAGGGAGGCGCCGCGCACGATGTCACCGGCGGCAAACACGCCATCCAGATTGGTCATCATCGTGGCGTACTTCACCTGCACCGTACCCCAGCGGCTGACCTTCAATTCCGGCACGCCGAACAGGGTGGGGATGTCTTCGGGATCAAAGCCCAGGGCCTTGATCACCAGATCGGCGTCCATGGTGAAGTTGGAGCCTTCGATGGGCATCGGCGTCTGACGACCGGTTGCATCGGCCACGCCCATATGCATCTTAAAGGCCTTCACGCCCGTGACATGCGCGTCGCCTGTGAAGCCTTCGGGCGCCGTCTGCCAGACGAATTCCACGCCTTCTTCTTCGGCGTTCGCGGTTTCGCGCTGGGAGCCGGGCATGTTCTTGCGGTCACGGCGATAGACGCACTTCACCGACATCGCCCCCTGGCGGATGGCCGTGCGCACGCAATCCATGGCGGTGTCGCCGCCACCGATGACGACCACCTTCTTGCCCTTGGCGTTCAGCTTGCCCGTCTCGAAATCCAGAACGGTATCGCCCAGGCTCTTGCGGTTGCTTGCCGTCAGGTAATCCAGGGCCGGCACGATGCCGTCCAGGCCGGAACCGGGACCACCCAGGTCGCGCGCCTTATAGACGCCGGTGGCGATCAGAACCGCATCATGCTGGGCGCGCAGGGTCCGCATGTCGGTGTTACGACCGATTTCCACGCCCAGATGGAACTTGACGCCACCCTCCTCCAGCAGCTTCCAGCGGCGGATGACCACATCCTTTTCCAGCTTGAAGCCCGGAATGCCATACATCAGCAGGCCGCCAACTCGGTCATACCGGTCATAGACATGGACCTGATAGCCCTTCTTGCGCAGCTGGTCGGCGGCAGCCAGACCGGCGGGGCCGGCACCGATGATGGCGACGGACTGTTCGCGCTCAATGCGCGGCACGATGGGCTTGACCCAGCCCTTATCGAAGGCCGTGTCGGTGATGTATTTCTCAACCGCGCCGATGGTCACAGTGCCATGGGTCGACTGCTCAATGGTGCAATTGCCTTCGCACAGGCGGTCCTGCGGGCAGATGCGGCCACAGATTTCGGGCAGGTTGTTGGTGGCCTGCGACAGTTCATACGCCTCTTCCAGCCGACCTTCGGCCGTCAGCTTCAGCCAATCGGGGATGTTGTTGGAGACGGGGCAATGCACCTGACAGAAGGGGACGCCGCACTGCGAACAGCGGTTGGCCTGTTCGACCGCGCCCTTGTCGGTGAAGCGGGCATAAATCTCATTGAAATCCTGGCGACGGATTTCCGCCTCGCGCTTTTCGGGCATGCGCTGGTCGGTGTGAACAAAGCCCAGCATCTTCTGCGTCGCCATGGAACCAATCCTTACCGTCAAACGGGGCCGGGCCCCTTCCTTTGCCGCAGTGCAAAGGGCCAAACGCCCCGCACCGTTGGAAACGGCGCCAACAGGCGGGTAATCCCCTTTCCCGAATGGCGCCGGTAAGGTTCATATAAAACGTAAAATCAGCCCCCGCCAGCAGTTTTTTAGCGTTAGGTCAGCATTGCTGACCATTTCGCCCTGCATAGTTCCGTTGCATTTGCGCATACCGGGCGTTGCGAACCGTTCGCAGATGCGCAAATAGGTCCGAAAAAGGACTATCTTTGATTTTTGTGAGGCAGACGGCCTGTTTGATGGGCAAAGCGGAGTGCAAAACCGGCAGGCCGCCCCTGCCCCTTAGCCTGGATGCACCATGTCCCCCGGCCGGACCCATTGCCTGAACTGCGCCTCGGTCAGCAGGCCCAGGGCGATGCCGGCCTCCAGCAGGGTCGTGCCCTCATGGTGCGCCTTCTTGGCGATCCTGGCGGCATTGTCATAGCCGATATGGGGGTTAAGGGCCGTGACCAGCATCAGGCTTTCGCCCATCAGGCGGCTGATCCGGTCGATGTTGGCGGTGATGCCCACCACGCAGTTTTCGGCAAAGGACCGGCTGGCATCAGCGATCAGCTTGATCGATTGCAGCAGGTTATAGATCAGCACCGGCTTGAACACGTTCAGTTCGAAATGGCCCGTGGCGCCGGCATGGGTGATGGTCACATGGTTGCCCATCACCTGGGCTGCCACCATGGTCATGGCTTCCGACTGGGTGGGGTTCACCTTGCCGGGCATGATGGAACTGCCGGGTTCATTTTCCGGCAGGCTGATCTCCCCGATGCCGCTGCGCGGACCCGAACCCAGCAGACGGATGTCATTGGCGATCTTCATCAAGGAGACGGCGACCGTGTTCAGCGCCCCCGACGCCTCCACAATGCTGTCATGGGCGGCCAGGGCTTCGAACTTGTTCGGCGCGGTGATGAAGGGCAGGTCGGTGATGGCGGCCACTTCCTGCGCGAAGGCCACGTCGAAGCCCTTGGCCGTGTTCAGGCCCGTGCCCACTGCCGTACCCCCCTGGGCCAGGCGAAGCAGGGCCGGCTGCACCGCCTTCACCCGGTCGATGCCATAGGCTACCTGCTGCGCATAGCCGCCAAATTCCTGCCCCAGGGTCATGGGGGTGGCGTCCTGCAGATGCGTGCGCCCGATCTTCACGATATCCGCAAACTCCGCCGTCTTGGCTGCCAGGGCGGCATGCAGCTGTTCCAGAGCGGGGATCAGGTCGTGATGGATGCGTTCTGCCGCCGCGATATGCATGGCGGTGGGGAAACTGTCATTGGAGCTTTGGCCCCGGTTGACATGGTCATTGGGGTGGATCGGTTTCTTCGAGCCCATCTCCCCGCCCAGCATCTCAATAGCGCGGTTGGAGATGACCTCATTGGCATTCATGTTGGTCTGGGTGCCGGACCCGGTCTGCCAGACGACCAGCGGGAAGTGATCGATCAGGGTGCCGTCGATCACCTCATCCGCTGCGCGCATGATGGCGTCGGCCAGGGCGGGGTCAAGCTGTCCCAACGTGACATTGGCCTTGGCCGCCGCCTTCTTGACGATACCCAGGCCCCGGATCAGGGCCGGCGGCATGCGTTCGCCACCGATCTTGAAATTCTGCAGGGACCGCTGGGTCTGGGCACCCCAGTAACGATCCGCCGGCACCTCAATGGGGCCGAAACTGTCGGTTTCGATGCGGACATTGGCGGCCATCACCGGCGCCCCTCTGCTGCCAAAACGGATGCAGAGGGTAGCAGATGCACCGCCACCCGCAATGAAGCTGTTCATGCGCCCTCAAACGCCGGGCGGGCGCATCCGCGCCCTTGGCTTGCGGCGCACGAGCGCCGGGCCGGCAGTCGCCGGCCTCCCCCCGTCGCTCAACGGAACTGTGACTTCCACTCCCGGAACAGGCGTTCCGCCTCGTCAGAGCCGGCCAGGATTTCCACCATGCGCAGGCCGTTGAACATCTGGCGCTGGCCTTCCGGCCCCATGGAGCCATCGCGGTTGCGGGGCGCATTGCGCAGGGTGGCCAGCGTGTTGTTCACCACCTGCGTCCGCGCCTCGGTGATCTTGGCTGCCACCTCCCGCTGAATGCCCAGCGGACCCGCCAGCTTGGACGACCGGCGCAGGGCCATGGCGAACTGTTCGGCCTTCTTCACTTCCTCGTCGCTGGGCAGTCCTTCGTGGCTGAACAACGCCTCGGTCAGACCCTTATCGACATCGGCGCAGATATTCTTCAGCACGAAATGCGCGATCTCCGCCCTGGCATTCTTGACCTTGGACGTGATCTCCTTGTCACGCAGCCCCTGGACCGTGTCATTGACGGAGTTCAGACCGTCCGTCAGACGTTCGGCAGCGGCCGCAAGGCTGGAAAGATCACCGGTAATCCCCGGATTTTCCCGGTCAAAGTCGGTCGTTTGCCGCAGCAGGTTGCCCACGACATAGCCCGACATCTCCTTGGTCAGGGTTTCCTTCTCCGCCGCCGTGCCGCCCAGGCGTACCTCGCCCAGCATGCGCAGCAATTCACCCGGACGCTGCATGCGTGACGCCAGAACCAGCAGCAAGGGCTGCGTCAAGGCCGCTTCTTCCTTGCCCAGCTCAATCAGGTTGTTGCGGATGATCTCCACATGCGATTCGGCCAGATCGATAATGGGGCGCGGCGGCAGGGCCGCCTTCAGTTTTTCCACCCGGACGGCGACCGCCAGGATCTGACGCAGCGTATCCAACTGCCTCTGCACGTCTTCATCGCGACCGAACAGGTTCAGCTTGTATTTCAGGTTGTTCTGACATTCGGCCATGACCTTGGCCAAGGCATCGACACCCGCCTGCCATAGCGGTTCGCAGATGACGGCGATGGCCGCACCGTCCCGGTAATCGATCAGCCCCATCTCGCGCTGCACCTCCTGCTGCACGGCGGCGGGGATATGCTCCTTCACCGCGGTCCAGCAGGGCGACAGGGTGGCACGGCAGATGCGGTTCAGACGGCGGGTATAATGAAGGGCATCATCCAGCATGTCCTCCGCCGGCAGGAAGAACAGACGCGACAAAGCAGGCCGGCGCGGCGGGCGCAGGGTGGTCAGGCGCGGACGCATCGCCTCGAACGCGTCAGAAATCTCCGGCTTGTCACCCACCTGTTCCAGCAGACGGTAAATCTGGAGAAGCTTCCGGTCCGGCAGTCGCAGCACGTCGGCACCCAAGGCAGCCCAATCACTGGGCTTTCCAGGGGTCGGCGCGGGGGAAGCGGGTTTGGATTTGTCGTTCAACGTCCCGCTCCCTCAGCCCATGGCCGCTTTGAGGGATTCAAGCCGCATGACGGCATCCATATCCAGGACACCGGTGCGCCAGTCCTGGTTCACACGCACCCATTTCTTCTGCAGGCGCTGAATGGCGTCCAGGTCGAGGGCGTCAGTGGCGGCGCTGATCTCCTCCTTCGGGATCATGGGCAGCAGGCGGGAAATATCGGTGATCGTCGTCTGCTTGGTCGCCGACGGTTCATCCTTCACGCTTTCCCACATGGCGATGAGGAATTCCCAGCCATCCAGCAGCCAGGAGATGCGGCCCACCGATTCCGCAATGACCCGGTGCAGCTTCGGCGCGTCATTCACAATCTGGCGCGCGTCGCGGCAGGCGGCATCCAGCTTGCCAATCCGCTGCCGGGCCAGGGTCAGCGTGTGGTTGGCAACGGTGGCAATGTAGTTGCCCAGCATCGCCGCCTCCGACGGGTCGGTGTCGGCAAAATTTTGCGTGCCCTGGGCAAAGGCCTGCAACCGGTCAGCCAGCGCCCGCAGCCGGCCCGATTTCGGTGCCTGCGGCAGGCCCACGGGGGCCACCGCCTCACCAATCTGATCGACGCGGGTGGTCATGTCATCGGGCGGGATATCAACCATGGCCGCCACCTTGGCCAGTGCCTGACGGGCCACACGCTTGCTGTCATCCGCCGTCATGCCGGGGCGCAGCAGGTCGGCAGCGCTGATATTCACCAGCTTCAACAGTTCGGTGACCAGGATGAACTGCGTCAGCACCAGATACTGCCCGTCCTGGTCGCGCAGCTCGGCAGCCCGTGTCGCGGGTTCAGGCCCACAGACGCCAGTGGCCTGCACCGTCAGGGCGCAGGCGCGTATCTGTTCAGGCGAATGGGTTTCCAACTGTTCGATCTCTTCGAACAGCAGCCGGTCATGCAGCGTCAGGGTCATGACGTTGGGCAGACCCTTCCAGGGCAGGACGTAGGTGCCCTTGCCGGCCGTAAAATTGGGCAGCAGGAACTCGAACCGGTCGTCCTGATCACGGCGCAGGCGCGCCTGACTGAGCAACGGGGTTGTGAAGGGGACGGTGACGCCGCGCTCCTCGAATGTCGCGGGCGCGAAATCCTCCATCATCTTGCGGGTACGCCCGCTGTCCCCTTGATCCGTCATGTCTGGCCGATCCGTCCCGCCTTTCGACACCGCTCACGCGGTATGGCCTTTGTTATATATCGTATTTTAGATAGTTGGACAGTTTTCCGTTACCCCAACCGACGATTTCAAGCCACGCATGGTGCAGCGCAGGGGTGCGGTGTGCAGCGGCTTGACCCCGTGGCGGGCGGGTGCCTACATTTCCTGTCGAGAGGCGGGGCACAGGATGGCCCGCACCCATGACACAAACCCTCCGAGGGAAAAATGGCTGATATCATTCACGTTACCGACGCCAGCTTCGACGCCGACGTCCTGAAAGGTTCCGGTGCGATTCTGGTCGATTTCTGGGCCGAATGGTGCGGCCCCTGCAAGATGCTGGCTCCCAGCCTGGAACAACTGGCCACCGAACTGGACGGTCAGGTGACCATCGCCAAGATGGATATCGATGAGAATCCGGGTACGCCGGGCAAGTATGGCGTGCGCGGCATCCCCACCTTGATGATCTTCCGCGACGGTCAGGTCACCGCCACCAAGGTTGGCGCCCTGCCCAAGCAGCAGCTGAAGACCTGGATCGAGAACAGCCTCTGATCCGGTCCCGATTGCACTGAAAAACCTCCGAAGCCGGAAGCTTCGGGGGTTTTTTCATGCATTGAAGGCCAGAATTGTGCCCGCCAGATAGAGCGAGCCGCAGATCAGCAGCCTTCCAGGCGGCCCCTGCCCGGCCAATGCCGCCAGTTCGGCGACAGCCGCCTCCACATTAGGGCTGGCCGCCGCATCCATGCTGGCGGTACGGGCGAAGGAGGCGGCGTCTTCCGCCGTCACGCTGTTGGCTTCACCCGGAATGGCAACGGCGCGCAGGCGGCGGACATGCGGGGCCAGCGGGGTGAGGAAATCCAGGGGCCGCTTTGATCCCAGCATGCCGTAGACCATGTCCAGCGGGCGGCCATCCGCATTCCAGCGCGCCAGTTGCCGGGCCAGCACCTCACCGGCGCTGTCATTATGCCCACCATCCAGGAATAGGTCCCACCCCTCGGGCAGCAGGTCAGGCAAGGGGCCGCGCGTCAGGCGCTGCAGCCGCGCCGACCATTCAACGGCGGCCAGACCCCGGCGGATCGCGTCTTCCCCGATGGTGAATGGCAGATGGGCCGTGGCAGCGATGGCCAGGCCAGCATTATCCACCTGATGCGTGCCCATCAGGCCGGGTGGCGGCAAGTCCAGGGTACGGGTGGCGTCCTGAAACCGGAAACCCGTGTCGGTCGCCGCCACAGACCAGTCGCGCCCATGCAGGAACAAAGGCGCTGACAGGGCGGCAGCCCGTTCGACAAACACCTCATTGGCGACCGTGTCGGCCTGCGGCCCCGCAATGGCCGGATGGCCCGGCTTGATAATCCCCGCCTTCTCCCCCGCAATATTGCGCAGGGTCGGGCCCAGGAACTGCGTATGGTCCAGGGAGATGCGGGTCAGCAGGCTGACCACCGGCGCGTCGATGACATTGGTGGCATCCAGCCGCCCACCCAGGCCCACCTCCAGGATCAGCAGATCGGCAGGTACGCGGGAGAAGGCCAGGAAGGCCGCCGCCGTCGTCACCTCGAAGAAGGTGATGGGATGGCCGTCATTGGCCGTCTCCACCTCTTCCAGGATGTCGGCAAGGTCATCATCGCCGATTAGCGATCCCGCCAGCCGGATACGCTCGTTAAAGCGCACCAGATGCGGGGAAGTGTAGACATGGACGCGATGCCCCGCCGCCTCTGCCATCGCACGCAGGAAGGCGACGGTGCTGCCCTTGCCATTGGTGCCGGCCACGTGAACCGTCGGCGGCAAGCAGCGTTCCGGGTGGCCAAGCGCCGCCAACAGCCGCTCAATCCGGCCCAGCGACAGGTCGATGACCACCGGATGCAACTGCCGCATCCGATCCAGCGCCGCCTCCAGCCGGGGGGAAGCGGGCAGCAGCGGCGGCGCCTTGATCATTGATAGCCAGCGCCACCCTGAATGGCGCTGACCGCCGGACCGGAACCGGCGGGCTTACGGCCGCCACGGTCGCTGCCCCGACCGATCTTCACGATATCAGCGGTAGGGCCCGGACGGCGCAGCAGGTCGATGACCCGGCCCAGCGTATCGCGCAGTTCCTTGCGGTGGACCACCATGTCGACCATGCCATGGTCCAGCAGATATTCCGACCGCTGGAACCCTTCGGGCAGCGTCTCGCGGATCGTACTTTCGATCACGCGCGCACCCGCGAAACCGATCTGTGCACCCGGCTCCGCGATATGGATGTCGCCCAGCATGGCGAAGCTGGCCGTCACGCCGCCCGTGGTCGGGTCGGTCAGGACCACGATATAGGGCAGGCCCGCCTCCTTCACCATTTCGACCGCGATGACGGTACGCGGCATCTGCATCAGCGACAGGATCGCTTCCTGCATGCGCGCACCGCCCGAGGACGGAATGGCCAGCAACGGCACCTGCTGCAACACCGCCAAACGGGCGGCAGCCAGTAGCCCCTCACCCACAGCCATGCCCATGGAGCCGCCCATGAAGTTAAAATCGAAGACGGCGGCAACCGCCCCCTGGCCGTTGATCTTGCCATGGGCGACCACGATGGCGTCCTGACGACCCGTCTTGGACTGCGCCTCCTTCAGGCGGTCAGTATAGCGCTTCTGGTCGCGGAACTTCAGCGGATCGACCACCACCTTGGGCAGCTCGATGGTCTGATAGCCCGGATCGAACAGCGTCTTCAGCCGGCGCACCGGGTCCAGGCGCATATGGTGGCCGCAATGCTGGCAGACATGCAGCTGCTCTTCCAGGTCGCGATGGAACAGCATCGCGCCGCAGGAGGGGCACTTGTGCCAGAGATTGTCCGGGACCTCCTTCTTGGAGACGAGGGCCTGGATCTTCGGTTTGACGAAATTGGTCAGCCAGTTCATGGGACTTCCTGGATAAGCGACGCGACGGCCCGCAACTGGTTGATGGCCGTCTGGATACTCAAGGGACCGTCCAGCACGCCATGGGCAATCAGGTTCCGCGCATCATATAGTCCGCAAGCGTCCCGGTACTCAACCCTCTGTCTGTCGATCAGCAGCGCCAAACGCAGTTTGAAGGGGATATCCTGGATGCGTCTTGTGCGAGGAATGACCGCACCCCAGAGTTCGCGGGTGCGCCAGTCGGCAGAGCCACGCCCCTGGTCAACCTGGGCATTGACGGCATTATTCACCAAATCCTCAAACTGCGCGACGAGCAGGACGAAGTACGCCCGCTCATTCACATACTGCGCGGTGACCGTGGGTGGGCTGCCATCAATCTTTAACGGGCCGGGTTCATCAGCGGCCTGACGCTCCGTCAGCGCGATGTCAGTCGCGAGATACGACGCCTCAATAACGTCGAAATACTTCACCGCAAGCCTTCCAGCAGAATCTGGAACTCATCGCGATTCAAAGGAACGTTCTGGCTGCGGTCACGATAGGGGTAGAAACGCCAGTCAGGCTCCCCTGGTAACCCGTGATCCTCAATATAGGTCCGTCCCAGCGGGTGGAACAGAAAGAGTCGCCCACGCGTCAGCAACACCCAACGCGATTCCGGGAAAATCTGAAGACGCTTCTCAGAAGCCCCATATTCAATCTGAAAACGTGGGACTTTAAGAGGAACCGTTATGCCAGCCTTCTTGGCCACAGGGTCGAGACTGTCGGCGTCATGTCGGGTAACGATAAAATCTTCACCAACCGGAAGCCACCCTTCCAGGGTGCCGTATAGTTGGCGAAGACGGGATAGCCAATCCTGCTGTTCCTCCTCCACCTCACCCTTGGACAACAGGGGGGGGAACACATCCTGATCATCATCAAACGCATAGGCCATGGCGCACCTCGCGGGTCATGGCACTTACCCCCGGGCGGTACGCACGCCCTGGGCCAGCGCCCGCACGAAGTCTAGCACGTTGGGTACCAGGGCGGCAGTAGGCTTGCCGTCAGCGTCCAGGTTGAGCTCCACCTGACGCACGATCGCGCTGCCCACCACGGCGGCGTCGGCCACGCGGGCCACGGCGGCAGCGGCGTCGGGCGTGGTGATGCCGAAACCAACGGCCAGCGGCAAATCGGTATGGCGGCGCAAACGGGCTACCGCGTCGTCAATGGCACCGGCACTGGCGCTGCCGGCCCCGGTGATGCCGGTCACGGAGACGTAATAGACAAAGCCAGAGGTATTGGCCAGCACGGCGGGCATACGCGCGTCATCGGTCGTCGGCGTCGTCAGGCGAATGAAGTTGACGCCAGCGCGCAAGGCCGGCTCACACAGTTCCCCATCTTCTTCCGGCGGCAGGTCGACCACGATCAGGCCATCCACGCCCGCCGCCTTGGCATCGGCCAGGAACCGTTCGACACCATAGGAATAGACGGGATTGTAGTAGCCCATCAGGACCAAGGGCGTTTCATTGTCGCCCTTACGGAACTCCCGCACCATATCGAGCGTTCGGGTCATACGGGCGCCATTGTTCAGAGCGCGCAGGCCCGCCGCCTGAATGGCGGGACCATCAGCCATGGGGTCGGTAAACGGCATGCCCAGTTCGATGACATCGGCCCCGGCAGCCGGCAGGCCCTTCAGCAGGGCCAAGCTGGTCTCATGGTCGGGATCACCGGCGGTGATGAAGGTGACAAGGCCGGCCCGGCCCTCCGCCTTCAGCGCGGCAAAGCGGTGGTCGATGCGGGTGGCGGCTTGGATCGGGGCGCTGGTCATGCGGGTGGGCTTCCAAACTGCTTTCAAAAGGCGGCGCACCATAGACGCAGGAACCAGACGAAACAACCGCCGCTTTGTGCGTGCCGGCCCGGCGTGGCACGGGTTCCTATGCGGTTCGTCATAGGTCCGCCTCTATCGATGAAACAGCTTCACGGACACAGGTCACAGGGCGTATCAGCTATATAGCACCCAGCGAGGTCGATCAGCGTGCAGGACATCTTCGACCATCCCGCCGCGCCGACACAGGCGTTGCGTCAGGCCAATCCGTCCCGCGCCGTCGTCTGGCTGGCGCTGACGGCGCTGCTTGTCGCCCTGGCGCTGTTCGGGGGGGAGTTGCTGCTAGGCCGCGCCCGGGTCATGGAACGGGCGGCTATCGACACACGCACAGAAGCCGACCAGTTGGCCGAGCATGCGGCACGCCTGATGGGGGCGCACGCTCTTGTGCTACGAAATGCTGAATGGCTGGTGCGCAGCCAGGGTTGGGACGCGGTGGCCGGCACCCCGCACCTGCATGAATGGCTGCGCGATCTGGCCAGCGAGGCGCCCGAGGTGCAGTCCTACTGGCTGGCCGACGCCAGCGGCAAGGTGCGGGTCAGCACCCTGCGCTGGCCGGCGCCGGATCTGAATGTCGCCGACCGCGACTATTTCACATCGCACCAGAGCCAGAATGCCGGCCCGCATGTCAGCACGCGCCTGGCAGGCCGCCTGAACCCGGAATTATTCTTCGCCCTGTCGCGTCGTGTGGAGGCGCATGACGGATCGTTCCTGGGCGTTGTCCAGGTATCGATGCGGCCCGCCTATTTCGAATCCTTCTATGCCAGCGTCGCGACCCGCCC
Organism: Niveispirillum cyanobacteriorum; assembly: GCF_002868735.1. GTDB lineage: Bacteria > Pseudomonadota > Alphaproteobacteria > Azospirillales > Azospirillaceae > Niveispirillum > Niveispirillum cyanobacteriorum. The sequence goes on from NZ_CP025611.1 coordinate 1,732,539, forward strand.
GGATGTGGAGGTGATGCTGGTCCGCAGTGACGGGGAGGTGCTGGTGCGCCACCCGGCCACGGCGGATGCCGGGCTGACGCTGGGCAATGTCAGCGATCTGGTTGCCCAACGCGACCCGGCATCCGGCCTTGTCACCGCTATGTCGCCCTTCGATGGGCAGGAGCGGCTCTACGCCGTGGCCGATGTCGACCGTGTACCAGTGCGCGTGGTCTATGGCATCTCTACCGCGGGTCTGCGCGCCGACTGGGGCTGGTCGGCACTGGGCCATTTCAGCTTCGCCTTGCTGGCCACGCTGATGCTGTTGCCGCTGGCGGCCATCGCCCTGCGCCAGACACGGCAGGCAGAGGTGGCGCAGGGAAAGCTGCGCAGTTCCAATGTAGCGCTGGAGGCACGGGTACGGGAACGCACCGCCCATCTGGACATCGCGCTGGATGATCTGCGCCGTAGCGAGGAACGGTTGAGCCGGCTGGTCAGCACGGCCCCGGTCGCCATCATGGAGATCGGGCCCGACGGGCGTTTCACCGATGTGAATGCCGCCGCCGAGCGTATCCTGGGCCTGTCACGACAGGCCATCATCGGGGTGCGCCATGACGCCGCCATCTGGCATGCAACGGCCCTGGATGGCCGGCCCATGGCCAGTGTGGATTTCCCGACGGCCCGCGCCCTGGCAGGGGAAGAGGTGCGTGACGGCGAATATGCCCTGCGCGACCCCAAGACGGGCGCGCGGCAAATCCTGTCCGTCAATGCCGTGCCCATCCGGGATGAGGATGGGCGCATCATCGGCTGTACCGCCACCGCCATGGATGTGACGGGCCGGTACGAGGCGGAAGACCGCCAGCGCCTGCTGATGCGCGAGGTCGATCACCGCGCCAAGAACGCGCTGGCCGTGGCGCAGGCCGTGGTGAGGTTGAGCCGGGCCGACAGTATTGAGGCCTTCACCAGCGCCGTGGAAGGCCGCATCTCCTCCCTGGCGCGGTCGCACTCCCTGCTGGCCCAGGCATCCTGGTCCGGTGCTGACCTAGAACGGCTGGTGGAGGATGAGGTACAGGCCTTTGCGGCGGAACCGTCGCAACTGACCCTGCGCGGCCCGCGCGTCCGCCTGGGTGCGGACATGGTGCAATCGCTGGGTCTGGTGTTCCATGAACTGGCCACCAATGCGGCCAAGCATGGCGCCCTGTCCCGCCCCGACGGACAGGTGACGGTGGATTGGACGGTCCGCCGCAACGTCCTGGAACTGACCTGGACGGAAACCGGTGGCCCGGCCGTGACGGCCCCACCCACACGCAAGGGCTTCGGCTCCACCCTGCTGGGTCAAGTGCTGCGCCATCAACTGGGCGGAAAGATCGACATGGATTGGGCTGCAACGGGGCTGAAATGCCACGTGACCTTGCCATTGGGCACCGGCAACGGCTGAACCGTTACCCCTTCGTCATCAGGAACACCAGGATGGCCGTGGTCGCGGACACGTTCAGCGACTGGACCCAGCCGCTGCCGGCGATGGTGACAAGATCGGTACAGGCGGCCTGACTATCCGGCGGCATGCCATGTTCCTCATTCCCCATGACCACGGCCACGGGCTTTCCCCCCGGCTGCCGCGACAGGTTGGACAGGGCCGGGAACGGTCCCAGGGCGGTACCGATGGTGCGGTAAAGGCCGCCCAGCGCCTTCAAGGTGGCGGCAAAGCCTGTGGCACGGTGCAGGTTCACATACTCGAACCCGCCTTCCGCCACGCGATATGCCGCCTCCGACGGCAGGGCCTGCCCCGGATGATCGGAAATCACGATGCGATCGACGCCAAAGAAGGCGGCGGTACGTACGATGGCGCCTAGATTATGGGGGTTCGACACCCCGTCCAGGATCAGCAGCGGCTGGCCCGCCGCCGCCCAGCCCTTGGCCAGATCCAGACTGAAGGGGTGGACCGGCCTGGGCGACGCCTCCACCACGATGCCGCCATGCATCGCGGAGCCGGCAATCTTCTCCAACTCTTCGGATGGGACCAGCCGGAAGGGTTTGCGGGCCGCCGCCATGCGGGTGCAGAAGGGGGCGGCAGCCAGTTTCAGCCGCTCATCGAAATAGAGCTTCTCTGCCCGATCCGGATCGCGGTCGAACAGGGCCGATACCGCCGGCAAGCCGCCGATGCGGAACGGCTTGCGCCGCGCCTTCGCGGGGGCTTGGGGTGCCGGCCTGGGTTTCAGCGACAGGGTCGGGCGGTCAACCATGGGATCAGCCTGCGAAGAAGGTCAGCCAGACCAGCATGATGCTGCCGATGACGATGCGGTACCAGGCGAACGGGGCGAAACCGTGCCGGCCCACAAAGGCCACCAGCCAGCGCACGACCAGCAGGGCTGACAGGAAAGCCACGATGAACCCGACGGCAATCATCCCCACGCTATCGACGGCCAGAACCTCCCTGTTCTTGTAAAGGTCATAGGTGGCGGCACCTAGCATCGTGGGGATTGCCACGAAGAAGCTGAACTCTGCCGCTGCCTTGCGCTCCACCCCCATCAGCAGGGCGCCGATGATGGTGGCGCCCGACCGCGACACGCCGGGGATCATGGCCAGACACTGGGCAAAACCGATGGAGAGCGACAGTTTCGGCGGGAATGCCTCTACCGCGAAATGTTGTGGCCGGGGCACCAGCCGTTCGGCCAACAGGATGGCGATACCGCCCGTGATCAGGGCGACGGATACAACGGTCGGGTTGAACAGCACGCTCTTGATGTAGGAATGCGCAAAGACGCCGATCACCGCGGCAGGCAGGAAGGCCAGCAGGATGGCGGCGGTGAACCGGTAGCTCTCGCCATTGCCCTGCACCAGCCCGCGCACCACGCCCCAGAGCTTCTGGAAATAGACCAGCAGGATGGCCAGGATGGCGCCCAGCTGGATCACCACCTTGAACAGGTCTTCCGCCTGCCCCTTGAAGCCCAGCATCTCCCCCAGCAGGATCAGATGTCCGGTGGAGGAGACGGGAATGAATTCCGTCAGCCCTTCCAGCAGGCCCAGAAGGATGGCGTCGAGATATTGGGCAAGGTCGGTCAATTAGGGGGGCATCCCGGCTGGCATAGGTCCGCGCCTTATAGCAGCCGGTACCGGGGGCGGCGAGGGGCATGATTGTGGCCCGATGCCGCGCCGCACTGGCATCGCCCCCTTCCCTTTTCAAGTATCCTTCAAAACCTTTCGGACAATGCAGATACGCCCTTCCAACCGGGCCCAATCATTTCATATGATCATAGGGCGCAAGAGGGGACCCATCAATTGATCGTTAACCGCCATGGCTGAGGATGACAAGCACGGGAATGGGGGGACGTCGACAGGCGTGGTCGTGAAGGCCAAGCCGAAGACGAAGAAACCCGCCATGTACAAGGTGCTGATGCTGAACGACGACTACACCCCCATGGAGTTCGTCGTGCATGTCCTTGAACGCTTCTTCAACAAGAACCGTGATGAAGCGACGCGGATCATGTTGCATGTCCATCGGCGTGGCGTCGGCGTCTGCGGCGTGTTCACCTATGAAGTGGCGGAAACGAAGGTGACCCAGGTCATGGACTTCGCCCGTCAGCACCAGCACCCGTTACAGTGCACCCTGGAAAAGGATTAGCGCATCATGCTGTCGCGGAATCTCGAACAGACCCTCCACCGGGCCCTGGCCAACGCCAACGAACGGCGTCACGAGTATGCGACGCTGGAGCATCTGCTGCTGGCGCTGACGGAGGACCAGGACGCGCTGGCGGTGCTGCGGGCCTGCGGCGTGGATGTGGCGAAGCTGAAGGCCGAACTGGTCGAATATCTGGACGGTGAACTGTCCAATCTGGTGACGACCCGCCAGGACGATGCCAAGCCCACCGCCGGTTTTCAGCGCGTGCTGCAACGCGCCGCCATCCATGTGCAAAGCTCGGGCCGTGAGGAAGTGACGGGCGCCAACGTCCTGGTTGCCCTGTTCTCCGAACGCGAAAGCCACGCCGTCTATTTCCTGCAGGAGCAGGAGATGACCCGGTTCGACGCTGTCAACTACATCTCCCACGGTATCGCCAAGGCCCCCGGTCGGGCTGAGCCGAAGCGCGTGTCGGGTGCGGATGAAGAGGCGCATGCCGAGAAGGTGGTGAAGAAGGGGACGGAGGCGCTGGAAGCCTATTGCGTCAACCTGAACAAGAAGGCCCTGTCCGGCAAGATCGACGCCCTGATCGGGCGCGAGCAGGAGGTGGAGCGCACCATCCAGATTCTGTGCCGCCGGTCGAAGAACAATCCGCTTTACGTGGGTGATCCCGGCGTGGGCAAGACCGCCATCGCCGAAGGTCTGGCGCGCCGCATCGTACAGGGTGAGGTGCCGGAGATTCTGCGTAAGGCCACCATCTACTCGCTCGACATGGGTTCGCTGCTGGCCGGCACGCGCTATCGTGGCGACTTTGAGGAGCGGTTGAAGGCCGTGGTGTCGGAGCTGGAAGCGATGGAAGGCTCCATCCTGTTCATCGACGAAATCCACACGGTCATCGGCGCCGGCGCCACCAGCGGCGGGGCCATGGACGCGTCCAACCTGCTGAAGCCGGCCCTGGCGTCCGGCGCCCTGCGCTGTATCGGCAGCACGACCTACAAGGAATATCGGTCGTACTTTGAAAAGGACCGCGCCCTGGTGCGGCGGTTCCAGAAGATCGACGTCAACGAGCCGTCGATCGAGGATGCGATCAAGATTCTGGATGGCATCAAGGTCTATTACGAGACGCACCATAAGGTGCGCTACACCAAGGACGCCATCCGGTCGGCGGTGGAGCTGTCCGCGCGCTATATCGGCGACCGCAAGCTGCCCGACAAGGCCATCGACGTGATCGATGAAGTCGGGGCAGCGCAGACCATGCTGCCCGAGAACAAGCGCAAGAAGACCATCACCCAGAAGGATGTGGAGGCCGTGGTCGCCAAGATCGCGCGCATCCCGCCCAAATCGGTCAGCCGCGATGACAAGGAAGTGCTGCTGAACCTAGAGCGTGATCTGAAGACCATGGTCTTCGGCCAGAACGCCGCCATCGAAGCGCTGGTATCGGCCATCAAACTGGCCCGCGCCGGCCTGCGCGAACCGGAAAAGCCCATCGGCAACTACCTGTTCTCCGGCCCCACTGGCGTCGGCAAGACGGAAGTGGCCAAACAGCTTTCCCGGACGTTGGGGATTGAGCTGATTCGCTTCGATATGTCCGAATATATGGAGCGTCACACCATCAGCCGCCTGATCGGCGCACCGCCGGGCTATGTGGGGTTCGATCAGGGCGGCATGCTGACCGACGCCATCGACCAGCATCCGCATTGCGTGTTGCTGCTGGACGAGATCGAGAAGGCGCATCCCGACATCTACAACATCCTGTTGCAGGTGATGGATCATGGCAAACTGACGGACCATAACGGCAAGATCGTCGACTTCCGCAACGTCATCCTGATCCTGACAACCAATGCCGGTGCCGCCGACATGGCCAAGCATGCCATTGGTTTCGGCAGCGGTGTACGCACAGGCGACGATCAGGAAGCCATCAACAAGACCTTCACACCGGAATTCCGCAACCGTCTGGATGCCATCATCCCGTTCGGCAATCTGGGACCGGATGTGGTGGCCCGCGTGGTGGACAAGTTCGTGATGGAGCTGGAAGCGCAGTTGACCGACCGGGGCGTGACCATCGAACTGACCGATGGTGCGCGCGCCTGGCTGGCCAAGAAGGGCTACGATCCCGTCATGGGCGCCCGCCCGCTGGCCCGCACCATTCAGGAACATGTGAAAAAGCCGCTGGCCGAGGAATTGCTGTTCGGCAAGCTGTCAAAGGGCGGGGCCGTGCGCGTCATCCTGAACAAGGAAGGCGACGGTCTGGATTTCGACTATGCCGAGCCGAAAGGCCAAAAACGCGAGGAGAAGATCGAAGAACTCGCGTAATTTGACATTCCGCATCATTTCCCCGCACAGTGAGCGCATGAATAATGCCCATTGCGCGGGGGAATGATGCGCGGTTTGTCTATATTGAGCTGGCCGATCCTGCTGCTGTTCAGTGCCATCATGACAGGGTGCGGCGGCAATGCTGCCCTGGTCCGTGATCGGGAGGATGTACCGGTCCTGCAAGGTTCTGGCAAAGCACTGGTCTATTTAAGCTCAGGCATCGACAACAAAGGCAATTTGTTCGTCGGCGACCATGTAACACAGCCGATACTGTCGCTGGTATTGGACCCGCCCGTCAAAGTATTGGAAAAGGGTGTTCTGGTCGAAAAGACCGTTTTTTCCCCCATAGGCAATGACCGGTTCTTCACGCTTCCCGCCGGTCGTTATGGTTTGGCCTTTGTTGCGAGCCTTGCGGGCGGTGTGAACAACGCCACCTATCAACTTGGCAAGCCGAATGGACGCTGGGTCATTGATTTTGAGGTCAAGGAAGGCGATGTCCTTTACCTGGGCCACTGGCATTTCACGCCGGATCGGCAAGACCTCAACAAAGCGCAACTGAACATTCGGGTTGAGGATCGGTTCGACCAGATCGCCACCGACCTGCGAAAGGACCTGAATGAACAAGAACCGGGCCGGGGTGACCGACTTGTTCGGCGGCTTGTCGTGCCCAGCCGTACGTCCATTCCGTTAACCGCGATGCCGGCGAACACGCCGTAAAAATGCAGGGGCCGTTGGCAGGTGTGTTGTTGCCCATCGAAGCCAACGGCCCTTGTTATCAGATCACCGCGCGCCGCAGCGGCACATCGAACCGGCCCAGCGTGGCGCAGCGCCAGAGCCATTCCACCGGGCCATAGGCATGGTGGCGCAGCCACCAGTCGGCAAAGCGCATCTGTGCCGCCACGAACAGCACGCCCACGCCCACCGACAGGGCAATACCCCAATGCTGATAGAAGCCCAGCCCATAGCCATGGAAGAAGGGCACGAAGATGATGGAATGCATCAGGTAACAGGTCAGGCTCATCCGCCCGAACGCAGCCAGCCGGCCCGTGAAGCCAAAGCCCGCGATGCGGCGATAGATCAGGGCAAAACCTGAGGCCCAGAGCAGCATCTGCATGAGGTTGGCCCAGCCGCCCGTCATCATGCCCAGATGGTATTTCAGCAGGCCCTGCAAGGGCAGCCCCTGAACCCATAGTGACAGGGGGAACAGAAAGACGAACCCGGCCAGGGCCAGTTGGAATGTCCGCGTCCAGATGCGACGGTTGCCCGGATTATCCAGGTAAAGCTGCCGCCGTCCGGCCATCATGCCCAGGATCAGCAGGCCCGCCATCTGCTGCCACCGCCCCGATTCGGCAAAGAACCAGAATCGCGCCGTCTGGCCCGTCGTCAGGTTGTTCAAGAACACCGCCGACCAGCTATCCTGGGTGAACAGGGTGAAGATGCGGCCATAAAGCGCCCAGTGCGAGGGGTTGGACGGCGTGGTCTCCGGCGTGATCCACAGGGCGATCACGGTCCATAGCGACAACGCTTGCCCCAGCAGCAGGATGACCAGCGGTGCCAGCCAGCGGTCCGGCACGCGGTAGAGAAAGACCAGCGGCAGTCCGAAGACGGCCAGGACCAACAATATATCGCCGATATAAAGCAGGGCGTGGATATAGCCCATGGCCCCCAGCAGTACCAGCCGCCACAGGAACCGCAGCCTTGCTGCTGCATCCCCATCCCTCTTCGCCCAACTTTGCAGGATCAGGGTGAAGCTGATCCCGAACATCATGGCGAAGATGGCATAGGCCTTGCCCGCGAACAGGCCGAAGGTCAGGTGATGCACCCACTGGTTCAGGCTGTTCAGCCAGTCCGGCGCGTTGGCCGGATAGCGCAGCAGTTCGAAATGTTCATCCATATGGACCAGGAACAGCCCGATCAGGGCCGTTCCGCGCAGCGCATCCACCATGTCGATGCGGCTGCCGTCCCGTGACACGACATTGCCCATTATCTACTCCCCTGCCCTGCCAGAACTCTTCTGGCGGGCCGCCCCGGTCTTGCCGCCGGTGGTCATTGGTCGGGCACCCCACTTCCGGCGTGGAAGGTGACATGGCGGGCGGGGGATGGGCAAGCACCGGCATGCGCCAAAATAACCTTCCGCTTCATCGGGAAGGGCATTAGGCTGCGCATCCTGAACACTGTTCTGGAGAAAGCCGCGATGATCGCGACGCTGCGTCTGATGCTTATCCTGGCTGGCGCCCTGGCCCTGTCGGGCTGTGGTGTCGCCTCCACGGTGGGCACCGTCGTCGGCACCACGGTTGACGTCGCCACAACGGCTGTCTCCACCACTGTGGATGTGGTGACAGCACCCTTGCCGTAAAATGCAGAAGGCCCCGCCACCCTGGGGTGACGGGGCCTTCTGTTTCAAGCCATAATCAGCGGCAGTAGGGCGGCAGCGGCTGCGGGCCGGCGGCCTTTTCGATGATGTCGGCGACGCGCAGCAGCGTCTCCTCATCAAACGGACGGCCGATCAGCTGCAGACCCAGCGGCAGACCGTCGGACGCCAGACCCGCCGGCACCGACATGCCCGGCAGACCGGCCAGCGAGGCCGGCACCGTGAACACGTCGTTCAGGTACATGGAAATCGGGTCGTCCTGCTTTTCCCCAATCGCGAACGCCGTGCTGGGGGCAGTCGGTGTCAGCAGGATGTCACACTGCTCGAACGCCTTGGCGAAATCCTCGGCGATGCGGGCGCGCACCTTCTGGGCCTTCAGGTAATAAGCATCGTAGTAACCAGCCGACAGCACGTAGGTGCCGATCAGGATACGGCGGCGCACTTCCTTGCCGAAGCCTTCGCCACGCGTATTCTCATACATCTCCTTCAGATCCTTGCCCTCGACCCGCAGGCCGAAGCGCACGCCGTCATAGCGGGCGAGGTTGGAGGAGCATTCAGCAGGGGCGACCACGTAATAGGTGGCCAGCGCGTACTTGGTGTGCGGCAGGCTGACCTCCACCGGCGTGGCGCCGGCGGCCTTCAGCCATTCGATACCCTGCTGCCAGACACGCTCAATCTCCGCCGGCATGCCATCGACGCGGTATTCCTTGGGAATGCCGACGCGCAGGCCACGGATATCGCCGGTCAGGGAGGCCAGCAGGTCCGGCACCTTCATATCGACGGACGTGCTGTCCTTCGGGTCGAAGCCGGCCATGCTCTGCAGCATCAGGGCGGCATCGCGCACCGTGCGGGTCATGGGGCCTGCCTGATCCAGCGAGCTGGCAAAGGCGATGGTGCCCCAGCGGGAGCAGCGGCCATAGGTGGGCTTCAGACCAACAATGCCCGTGAAGCTTGCCGGCTGACGGATCGAACCGCCCGTGTCGGTGCCCGTGGCGGCGATGGCGAAACGACCAGACACGGATGCAGCAGACCCGCCCGACGAACCACCCGGCACCAGCTTGCGATCCGCACCGGCGGGGTCCTTGCCCGTCCAGGGGTTCAGCACGGGGCCGTAATAGGAGGTGATATTGGCCGAACCCATGGCGAATTCGTCCAGGTTCAGCTTGCCAAGCATGACGGCACCGTCACGGAACAGGTTCTCCGTGATCGTGCTTTCATATTCCGGCTTGAACCCGTCCAGGATATGGCTGGCGGCGGTGGTCAGCACGCCCTTGGTGCAGAACAGGTCCTTGATGCCCAACGGCATACCGTCCAGCGGCAGATTTGTGCCGGCGGCATAGCGCGCGTCGGACGCCTTGGCCTGCTCCAGGGCGATGTCCGGCGTCTCCGTGATGAAGGCGTTCAGCGGGCGTGCCGCCTCAACAGCGGCGATATAGGCGTTGGTCAGTTCCAGCGCCGTGAAATCCTTGGCCTTCAGCCCGGCCAGGGCTTCGGACATGGAGAGATGGGTCAGGTTGGTCATTATTCGACGACCTTGGGCACGGAGAAGAAATGTTCGGCGGCGTCGGTCGCATTCGATACGACCTTGTCGGGATAGCCGCCATCCGTGACGACATCCGCGCGGCGGCGCAGGGTCTGGGCCGCGACGGACGTCATCGGCTCCACCCCGTCAGTATCGACCTCGCCCAATTGCTCGACCCAGTCGAGCAGCTTGTTCAGCTCGCCCGCCAAATGCTCCTGCTCTTCAGCGGGAACCTTGATGCGGGCAAGATGGGCGATCTTCGCCACGGTCTTGGCGTCCAGGGTGGCCTTGTCCTGCGACATGGTGCTAAATCTCATCATTGCTGTGGGCTTGTCGTCCCAGCCGTCCGCCGAATGGAAGACGCGGGCGTTAAAGCGGTCAGGAAGCTAGCATCCCATCATGTCCATCCGCAACCTTGTGGAACTGAAAGCGGTCATGCCGCGTCACGCACGCCTTATCGGGCTCGATATTGGCGAAAAAACCATCGGTATGGCGGTCTGTGACCCCGGTTTTACCGTCGCCTCACCCATCGGCACCATCCGGCGCACAAAGTTTATGCAGGATGCGCAGGAGCTTGTCCGCGCCATGAAGGACCGCGACGTGCGCGGTCTGGTCATCGGCCTGCCCGTGAACATGGACGGAACGGAGGGGCCGCGTTGTGAGTCGGTGCGCGAATTCGCCCGCAATCTGCTGATCCGGCCCGAACTGTTCGGCAAGGTGGAGCCGGAGATCGCGTTCTGGGACGAACGCCTGTCCACCAGCGCCGTCGACCGCATGATGATCGAATGGGACATGACCCGCAAACGCCGGGACGAGGTGGTGGACAAGATGGCCGCCGCCTACATCCTGCAAGGTGCGCTGGATTATCTGAAGAAGGCGGCGGAGACACCGGAGGATACCGGACCTTGAGCCGCAGGTCAGATTGGGGGCCGAGGCGAACGCAAGCTGGCATACGCGCCATCTCTCAATAGTGCTTGCGGCAAGACAAAACCTCTATCCGCTGATCCGGGCCGGCACCAGCTACCTGATACACGAGGCGGTGCTCCTGGGTGATCCGGCGGGACCAAAAGCCGCTCAGCGGACCCTTCAATGGCTCAGGCTTGCCGATACCGGTGAAGGGCGTGCGCCGGGCGCTTTGCAGCAAATCGTTGATACGCCCAACAATCTCCGGGTGCTGGGCCTGCCATGCCAGATAGTCGTCCCAAGCCGCCTCAGAAAAGACGACCTTCATTCAGGCGGGTTCCATTCAACGATCCGGCCCGCATCCAATTGTTCCATGGATCGCCGCAGATGTTCCGCGTTCGCGGGTGAACTGAGCAGGTGAACCGTCTCCTGCCACCCCTCGAACTCACTCATGGACATTAAAATCACATCCTCGGCACCTTGGCGCGTCACCACGACAGGCGTTCGATCCTGTGTAACCTTGTCCATAAGGCCCGCCAAATTCTGTCGGGCTGTGCTGTAATTCACCACATCCATGGCATCCTCCACTGTCACTCCGTTATCTGTACCATCTTTTGTACAGATATGTAGTGCCAACTTATGCCCCATAGCCCCCGCCGCCCGGCGTCTCGATGACGAATACGTCCTCGGCCCCCATCTCCGCCTTTGCGGTGGCGGACAGGACCTCCACCCTGCCGTCCGCCCGTTCCACCCGCGCACCTCCCGGCAAGGCGTCACCACCGCCCGCCGCGCCATAGGGCCGGATGCGGCGGTTGTTGGACAGGATGGCGGCGGTCATCGGCTCCAGGAAGCGGATGCGACGTTCCACGCCCTCCCCGCCCTTCCAGCGGCCCTGCCCGCCCGAACCGCTGCGCAGGCGGAAACTGTCCAGCATCACGGGGAAGCGCCATTCCAGCACCTCCGGATCAGTCAGGCGGCTGTTGGTCATGTGGGTATGCACCCCGTCCGTCCCGTTAAAACCGGGACCGGCGCCCGATCCGCCGCAAATCGTCTCGTAATACTGGTACGTCGCATTGCCGAAGGTGAAGTTGTTCATGGTCCCCTGGGCCGCCGCCAGAACGCCCAGCGCCCCGTAAAGGGCGTTGGTCACGGCCTGGCTGACCTCCACATTGCCGGCCACCACGGCGGCGGGATAGCGTGGGTTCAGCATGCTGCCTTCGGGGATGATGATCTCCAGCGGCTGTAAGCAGCCATCATTCAACGGGATGTCATCATCCACCAGGGTGCGGAAGACATAGAGAACGGCAGCGCGCACGATGGCCGAGGGTGCATTGAAGTTGCCCGGCTGCTGTGGGGATGTGCCGGTGAAATCGATCCGCGCCGACCGGGCCGCACGGTCGATGGAAACGGCCACGCGCACATGCGCCCCACTATCCATTTCGAGATCGAAATGACCATCCTTCAGGACGCCGATCACCCGGCGCACTTGCTCCTCGGCATTGCGCTGAACATGGCACATGTAGGAGGTTACCGTTTCGATACCGAAAAGATCGACCATCTTCATCAACTCATCCCGCCCGCGCGCATTGGCGGCGATCTGGGCACGCAGGTCGCCCAGATTCTGTTCGATGTTGCGGGCGGGATAGGGACTGCTGGTCAGCAGGTCCACCACCTCGCGTTCGAGAAGAGCGCCATCGCGGACCAACAGGAAATTATCGATCAGGATGCCTTCCTGATCGATATGGGTGCTGTCGGGCGGCATGGAACCCGGCGTGATGCCGCCAATATCGGCCTGATGCCCCCGGCTGGCCACCCAGAACAGGATGTCCGTGCCGGCCTGATCAAAGACCGGCGTCACCACGGTCACGTCGGGTAGATGCGTGCCGCCGCGATAGGGGTTGTTCAGCATGACGGCATCGCCAGGACGCAGACTGTCGCGCCTAGCATTGATCACGGTGCGCACGCTGTCGCCCATGGAGCCCAGATGCACCGGGATATGCGGGGCGTTGGCGATCAGGTTGCCGCCCGCATCGAACAGGGCGCAGGAAAAATCCAGCCGTTCCTTGATATTCACGGAATGGGCCGTGTTCTCCAGCGCCAGACCCATCTGTTCGGCGATGGACATGAACAGGTTGTTGAACACTTCCAGCATCACGGGATCGGCATCGGTGCCCACGGCCACACGGGCCGGCAGCGGCACCACCCGGCGCAGGATCAGGCCGCCGCGCGCCGTCACCCGCGCCTGCCAGCCGGGTTCGACCAGCGTGGTTCCCGTCGCCTCCGTCAGGATGGCGGGGCCGTCAATGGCAACACCGGGGGCCAGGGCGTCGCGGTCATGGATGGCGACCGCCCGCTCCACCCCGTCCATCCAGACGGGCACGGTAGCGCGCGGCGACGGGGCGGCCACGCTCTCCGGCTCGGCCATCACGGCGTCCGACAATTGCTCCCCACTGGCCGCCACCGCTTCGGCCGACAGGCTTTCCACCACCAGCGGGCGGTGGGGTACGTCAAAGCCGAAGCGCTGCCGATGTTCGGCCGCAAAGGCGGCGCGCATCGCCCCCTCATCCCCGAATGGCACTTCCAGCGTCGCATCGGTGCCCGCCACCTTGATGCGGGCCGTATGGATCAAGCGGATGCCGGCATCGGTCACCCCCTGTTCGCGCAGTTCCGCCGCCGCATCGGCGCCCAGCGCATCCAGCACCGATGACAGTTCAGCCATCGCATCCGGCCCCAGCGTCCGTTCCACCGACCGGTCGCGCAAGGCCCCCAGGTCGGCTAGCCCCATGCCATAGGCCGACAGCACGCCCGCAAACGGGTGCAGATAGACGCTGGTCATGCCCAGCGCGTCGGCCACCAGACAGGCATGCTGTCCACCCGCCCCGCCGAAACAGTTCAGGGCATAACGGGTGACGTCATAGCCGCGCTGGACCGAGATGTGCTTGATGGCGTTCGCCATGTTTTCAACGGCGATCTTCAGGAAGCCCTCGGCCAGTGCCTCTGCCCCCATGGCCCGGCCCGTGGCCGCCGAAACCTCTGCCGCCATGGCCGCGAACTTGGCCCGCACCACATCGGCGTCCAGCTTCTGGTTCCCGTTGGGACCGAAGACGGCGGGGAAGAAATCGGGATGCAGCTTGCCGACCATGACATTGCAGTCGGTGACCGTCAGCGGCCCACCCCGGCGATAGGCGGCGGGACCCGGATTGGAGCCCGCCGATTCCGGCCCCACCCGCAGCCGCGCGCCATCGAACCGGCAGATGGATCCACCACCCGCCGCCACCGTGTGGATACGCAGCATCGGCACGCGCAGACGCACACCCGCCACCACGGTCTCAAGGCTGCGTTCATAGGTGCCGGCATAGTGGGAGACGTCGGTGCTGGTACCGCCCATGTCAAAGCCGATGATACGGTCCAGCCCTTCTGCGGCGGCCGTCCGCACCGCACCGACAATCCCGCCGGCGGGACCCGACAGAATGGCGTCGCGGCCCTGGAACCGTGCCGCCTCCGTCAGGCCGCCATTGGACTGCATGAAATAGAGCGGAATGCCGGGCAGGGCATCGGCCACCTGCGCCACATAGCGGCGCAGGATGGGCGACAGATAGGCATCGGCCACGGTCGTATCGCCGCGCCCCACCAGTTTCATCAAGGGACTGACCTGATGGCTGGCCGAGACCTGCGTAAACCCGATCTCCCGCGCCAGATCGGCCACCGCCGCCTCGTGTGCGGGATAGCGGTAGCCGTGCATGAAGATGATGGCGCAGGCGCGGTAGCCAGCGTCGAATGCCGCCTGCAAGCCCGTGCGCGCGGCCCCCATGTCCAGGGGGCGGCGCACGGTGCCATCGGCCATCACGCGTTCCGGCACCTCCACCACGCTGGTGTAAAGCTGTTCCGGCAGTTCGATCCGGCGTGCAAAAATCTTGGGCCGCGCCTGATAGCCGATGCGCAATTGATCACCCAGGCCGGCCGTGATGACCAGCAGCGTCTTCTCCCCTTTGCGTTCCAGCAGGGCGTTGGTGGCAACCGTCGTGCCCATGCGCACCGCCTCCACCGCGTCCGCCGGCACGGGTTCCCCCGGCGCCACGCCCAGCAGGTCGCGGATGCCCTGCACCGCCGCATCGCGGTAGCGTTCGGGATTTTCCGACAGAAGCTTGTGGGTCAGCAGGCGGCCATCCGGTCGGCGGGCCACAATGTCGGTGAAGGTGCCGCCCCGGTCGATCCAGAATTGCCAACGCCCGCCCGTCATCGCGCACCTTCTACCCTGTCAGAAACCAAACGGCGCGGAGTGTGCCGGGAACCGGGGGTGGGCGTAAACCCCTGTGACGGATTGGTACCGGGAAGGCACCCTTCAGGGTGGCACCCGTGCCGCCCTTCCACTATCCTGCCCCCTCACCATCACTGTTCCAAGCCGCCCCATGAAAAGCCCACCCAGTATTCTCGGCATGGTGTTGATGTGGTTGATCATATCGATCGCCCTCACCATCATGGGGCCGTTCGGAACGATCCGCATTCCGCTCCAGGAACGCCTGCCCTACTGGCTGGGGCTGATGGCGGTCAGTTGCCTGAAATGGTGGGTCTGGTTCCGGCTTACCGGTCCGCTGGTGGGCTGGCGGGAACGCCATATGGCACTGATGGGTGTTCTGTCGGTGTTCATTCTGCACCTGACCCTGCCGTTCGAGGTGCAGGTGGCCAACGGGTTCGTTGGCGGCCCGGCGCCGGCCTATCTTCCGCTTTATGGTACGGCGGTGGCCCTTGGTCTGATCATCTGTGCCGGTATCGAGGCTGCCCGCTGGGGCATGCGCCGCCATCAGATGACCGGCACGTCCGAGATGGCGGCGGTTGTAACCCCCGCAGCGGCGGACATGGCAGTGACAGCACCGGCTCTGCCCATCGATCCACCCAGTGGCGGTCTGCTGTTGCGGGCCGGGGTGAGCGACCCGGCACAGGTGATGGCAGTGGAGGCAGAGGATCATTACCTGCGCCTGCATCTGAGCGATGGGCGAAAACCGCTAGTCCTGTACCGGCTGCGCGACGCGATGGCCGAGCTGTCACATCTCGACGGGGAGCAGGTGCATCGTGGCTACTGGGTGGCGGGACAGGCCGTGCGCGGCCTGGAACGGCGGGACGGGCGCAAATGGGCGCTGCGGCTGGAGGGCGGTCTGTTGGTCCCCGTCAGCGCCACCTTCATGCCGATGGTGCGCAAACGCGGCTGGCCGGAATTGACCCCGGCCCTGGAACGCTGAACAGAGAAGGGAAACGGGGGCATGAAGGGATTTCACGGAACCGTGCGGCCAGGAATGACCCGCACGGCCCTCGGCCTGCTGCTGCTGACGGCGTCACTTATATCCCCCGCCCTGGCCCATGCCCCGCCGGGTGCCATGGAGCGGCCCTTTGCCCCGGCGGAGAAGGGCGCGCGGGTGATCTATGCCGGGGTCACCCTGATCGATGGGCGCGGTGGTCCGGCACAGCCCGGCATGGCGGTGATCACGGAAGGGGAGCGGATCGCCAACGTCCTGCCCCTGGCGCAACTGGACGCGGCCAGCCGCACGGGCGCCACCCTGATCGACCTGACCGGCCAATACCTGATCCCCGGCCTGATCGACAGCCATCAGCATATGGCGACACCGCCCAACCGGGTGCAGGCAGAAGCACAGATGCGCCGCGACGTGTTTGGCGGCGTCACCGCCGTGCGTGACATGGCCGACGACCTGCGCGCCATCAATGAATATGCCCGCGCCGCGCGCGTGGGCGAGGTGCCGGGGCCGGACATCTGGGCCGCCGCCCTGTTCGCGGGTCCCGATTTCTTCGATGATCCGCGCACGGCAGCGGCAGCAGAGGGGGTGAAGCCCGGCGCCGTGCCCTGGATGCGCGCCGTCGATGACACCACCAACCTGTCCGAAGCCGTCACCCTGGCGCGCGGCACGTCCGCCATCGCGGTCAAGCTGTATGATAATCTGCGGCCACAGGATGTCCGCGCCATTACCGCGGAGGCGCACCGCCAGGGCCTGCGCGTCTGGGCCCATGGCATGGTGTTTCCCACCCCGCCCGCCGATGTCGTGGCCGCCGGCGTCGACAGCATTTCCCACACCTGCTACCTCGCCTACCACATCTCCAACCCCCGCCCCCTGACCTACAAGGACCGGCGCCTGGTGGAGATCGACCGGCTGAAGGGTGGCGATAATCCGGAGATGGCGGCCCTGTTCAAGGATATGGCCAAGCGGGGCATCATCCTGGACGCCACCCTGCGCGTTTATCAGGAATATGATAAGCGGCTGACCGCCAAGCCCGACATGAAGCCCCGACCCCATTGTACCCTGGACGTGGCGGCGGCCCTGACGGCGCAGGCCCGGCGCGAAGGCGTCACCATCGTCACCGGCACCGATGGCGTGCCGCCTGCCGCCCATCCCTGGCCCGCGCTCTATGACGAACTGACCCTGCTGCACAGCCGCGCGGGCATGAGCACGGCGGAAGTCATCCGCGCCGCCACGCTGGACGGTGCCCGCGTCCTGGGGCAGGAGGCAGAAATGGGCAGCGTAGAGGCCGGCAAGCTTGCCAATTTTGTGGTGCTGGCCCGCGACCCGCTGGCCGACCTGGGCAACCTGACATCCATACGTTTTACGGTGAAGCGCGGCACCCGCCTTGACCGCACCGCCTATCGCCCCATCACCGCACAGGAGATGCCCCAGGATGACTGAGATTGCCCGCCGCCATCTACTGCTGACCGGGGCTGCGGCGGCCCTGCTGCCAGCTGCGGTACAGGCCGCCACCACCATCCCCGGCCCCACGGGTGCCACCAGCATCCGCGACATGCTGGTCATCAATGCCCTGGGCGGCCTGGGCAATCCCAATGTGAAGCCGGCGGACGGGGCGTCGCGGGCAGAAAAGCTACGTATCGATCAGCGCGCCCTGGACGATGCCCGCCGGTCGGGCCTGCATGTGGTCAACAGCACCATCGGCTGGGTCGCAGGACCGGAGGAGCCGTTTGAGTTCAGCGTGCGGGAGACAGCCTCCACCCTGCTGCAAATCCGCAATCAGCCGCGCGATCTGACCCTGATCCTGACAGCGGGCGACATTGAGCGTGCGCGGGCCGAGGGCAAAATCGGCATCATCATGGGCTTCCAGAACGCCGCCATGTTCGGCAAGGATGCCTCACGCGTCGATCTCTTCGCCGATATGGGCGTGCGGGTCATGCAACTGACCTACAATGTCCAGAATGACCTGGGTTCCGGCAGCCTGATGCCAGAAGACCAGGGCCTGACCAATTTCGGGCGGGAGGTGATGGCCCGGATCGAGGCCAACAAGGTCATGGTCGACCTGTCCCATTCCAACCGCCAGACCTGTCTGGACGCGATTAAGGCGGCGACCCGGCCCCTGTCGATCAACCATACCGGTTGCCGCGCCATCACCGATCTGGCCCGTAATAAGACGGACGCCGAAATGCGCGGCGTGGCTGACAAGGGCGGCTTTGTCGGCATCTATTTCATGCCCTTCCTGGCCAAGGGCCGCGTCGCCACCGCCGATGATGTGGCCACCCATATCCTGCATGCGGTCAAGGTGGCGGGGGAGGACCATGTCGGCATCGGCACCGATGGCTATGTCACCTCCTATGACGATATGGATGCGTACATGGAGGAGCTGCGCAAAGAGAATGAGCAGCGGGTGAAGCTGGGCATTGCGGCGGCGGGCGAAAGTGCCACCACCACCCCCTTCATCATGGATCTGCGTGGACCGGGCCAGTTTCAGAAGCTGGCCGACCTGCTGTTGGCCAAGGGGCTGAAGACCGGACAGGTAGAAAAGATCCTGGGCCGGAATTTCCTGCGCTTTGCGCGCGATGTCTGGGGCTAAAGGGGGAATGACGATGATGAGGCATACACTTGTCGCCGGCCTGATGCTGGCCGGGCTGTCCACGGCACCGGCCCTGGCCGATGATATGGTCTTCCACAAATCCTTTCCCGGCGCCCCCTTCTCCGAATCGGTGGAGGTGGATGGGGTGCTTTACCTGTCGGGACAATTGGGCACCGATGCCAATCTGAAACTGCCCGACGGCATGGCGGCGCAGGGTCGGCAGGTGATGGAGAATATCAAGGCCGCCGTGGAAAATCGCGGCCTGACCATGGACCATGTCTTCAAATGCACCGTCATGATGGCGGACATGAAGCAGTGGGGCGACTTCAACAAGATCTACATCACCTATTTCAAGCCCGACCGCCTGCCCGCCCGCTCCGCCTTCGGCACCAACGGACTGGCCCTGGGTGCCCTGCTGGAGGTGGAGTGTCTGGCGAAGATGCGGTGACTTACCCCTCGCCCTCCTCCGCTACCCCCTGCTGGCGGGAAAAGCGGATGGAAGCGACCTCGTCGAACATCTGGGTTTCCCGGTAACGCCGCGCTTCCTTGGCGGCAAGGTCGCGCTGTTCCTGCACTTGCTCGAACTTCTTCTGTTCGCGAAACGCCTCGGCCAGGGCTTCCTCCGCCCGCTCCAACTCTAGGCGCAGGGTGGCAGCGCGGCGTTCATATTCCTCGCGCAGCATTTCCACCCGCCTTGCGAAGGCCGGGTAGGATTTAGCCAGCATAAGGTCAGTGGCAGCGAGGTCGCGCTCCACGATCACCTGTTGTTCAAACTGCTCCCGCTCTGCCACCAGACGGTCCTGGCTTTCCTGAAGCTGCACCACGACGCGGCGGCGCTGGTCCACCTCCCGCTGGTTCAGGCGGATCAGGGGCTTCAAATCCTTCATCAGCCGGCACCGCCCAGGATGGCCGCCAGTTCGGCATAGCCCTGGTCAAGGGTACTGCGCTCCCCCTTGCCCTGGCGCAGAAAGGCCTCGATGGCGGGGTTGTAATGGATGGCCTCATCCACCTGCGCGTCGCTGCCCTTGCGGTAGGCGCCCAGGCGGATCATCTCCTCCATGTCGGAATAGGCGGACATCAGCCGCCGGGCCTTGCCGACCAGGGCGTTCTGTTCGGGCGTGTTACAGCCGGGCATGGTGCGGCTGACCGAGCGCAGGATGTTGATGGCGGGGTAACGCCCCCGCTCGCCAATCTTGCGTTCCATCACGATATGGCCGTCCAGGATACCGCGCACCGCGTCGGCGATGGGTTCTTCCATGTCGCCACCCTCGACCAGCACCGTGAACAGGCCACTGATCGTGCCCACGCCCGTACCCGGCCCGGCGCGTTCCAGCAGGCGCGGCAGTTCGGCAAAGACGGTGGGGGGATAGCCCTTGGTGGTCGGCGGTTCACCGGCGGACAGGCCGATCTCACGCTGGGCCATGGCGAATCGGGTCACGCTGTCCATCAGGCACAGAACATCCTGTTCCTGATCGCGGAAAAATTCCGACACGGCGAAGGTCAGATAGGCGGCCTGACGGCGCATCAGGGGTGGCTCGTCCGACGTCGCCACGATGACGACAGAACGCGCGATACCTTCCGGCCCCAGATCATGTTCCAGGAATTCCTGCACCTCGCGCCCGCGCTCACCGATCAGGCCGATGACGCTGACATTGGCCTCCGTATATTTGGCCAACATGGACATCAGCACCGACTTGCCCACGCCGGAGCCGGCAAAGATGCCCATGCGCTGCCCCCGGCAGCAGGACAGGAAGGTGTTGATGGATTTCACACCCAAATCCATCTTGGCCCCCACACGTTTACGGGCATGGGCAGGCGGCGGGCCGGCCTTGATCAGATAAGGCACCTCGCCGGTGGGCAGCGGGCCCTTGCCGTCGATGGGCTGTCCCAATGCATTGATGACCCGGCCCAGCCAGGCTTGCGTTGGATAGATCGACGCCTGTCCCTCCGCCACCTCCGCCCGGCAGCCCAGGCCAATATCGTCCAGCGTGCCGAACGGCATCAGCAATGCGCGTCCCCCGCGAAAGCCCACCACCTCACAGGGGACAGGCTTCCCCCCGCGCGTGATGACGCGGCAGCGGCCGCCGATGGACAGGCGCCGTTCCACCCCACCCACCTCTACCATCATGCCAAGCACCGAGGTGACGCGGCCAAAAACGGCGTAGGTCGGCAAGGCGTTGATCTCTTGCACCAACTGATCGTGATCAAGCATGGAACGCCCCTGGTCTTTGGCAAATCCGCAATGACATGGCCGGACACATACGAATGAACAGGCGATGACCCCTGGCAAAACCATTGGTCGGATAGCATATCCGTAGAGGCTCTGTTAACCTATCTGCCGTAGATGGGGTATACCTACTCTTGCCTCAAGGAAACCATCATGCGCGTCCTGCTGGTTGAAGACGATGCCGCGATGCAGAAAAGCATCCAGCTGATGTTGTCCGCCGAAGGTGGGTACATCGTGGACGCCACCAGCCTGGGTGAGGACGGGCTGGAGATCGGTAAACTCTACGACTATGATATCATCATCCTGGACCTGATGCTGCCCGACATGGACGGGTACGAGGTGCTGCGCCGCCTGCGCGCCTCGCGGGTCAACACCCCCATCCTGATCCTGTCGGGCCTGTCCGACCTGGACAACAAGATCAAGGGCCTGGGCTTTGGCGCCGATGATTACCTGACCAAGCCGTTCGACAAGCGTGAATTGATCGCGCGTGTACAGGCCATCATCCGCCGGTCCAAGGGCCATTCGGAAAGCATCATCCGCACCGGCAAGCTGACCGTTAACCTGGATGCCAAGACGGCCACCGTGGAAGGGGCGCCCCTGCACCTGACCGGCAAGGAATATGGCATTTTGGAACTGCTGTCGCTGCGCAAGGGCACGACCCTGACGAAGGAGATGTTCTTGAACCATCTCTATGGCGGCATGGACGAGCCTGAGCTGAAAATCATCGACGTCTTCGTCTGCAAGCTGCGCAAAAAGCTGACCACCGCGACCGAGGGCGACAATTATATCGAGACGGTGTGGGGCCGCGGCTATGTGCTGCGCGACCCGGCCGAAGGTGCCGTAACCACAAAGGCCGCCGGTTGAGGAGGCCACAGCGTATCCTGCTTCTGGGCGGCGGCCACGCCCGCCCGCCCCTGCTGAAACGCATGTCCGCCCTGGGCCGGGCTGGGCACAAGACCACGCTGCTATCCCCCGCCCCGCAGGTTTGGGCGGAGGCTGTGCCGGCCCTGCTGGCTGGACGCATTGATCCGGCCACCGCCCGCCTCGATGCCGGCGCCCTGGCGCGGGATGCGGGGATCGAGTTCATTGATGATGCCGTTCTGGGCCTGGACCTGAAGGCCGGGCTGGTTCATCGGCATGAGGGGGAGCCCGTCCCCTTCGACCTGCTTTCCATCGCGCCTGAAGCGGGCACCCGGCCCCTGCCCGGCACGCTGGGACATGCCCGCTGCTTCGCCACCCGCCCCCTATCCCGTCTGCTGGACCTGCGTTCGGCCCTGGAAGCGCGGTTTGAACAGCATCCGGGCCGCGTCGTGGCCCTGACCATCGCTGGCGGCGGGGTGGAGGCGGTGCGCATCGCCCTGTCGATCCTCCATCTTGCTGCCCTGCTGGGCGGGCATGTGGCCGTCACCCTGCTGATGCGCGGCCTGATCCTGACAGGATTGCCGGGACCGGCGGGGGTTCGGCTGGCGGAAATCCTGTCGACCCATGGTGCCATCCTGATCGAAAAGGCACCCGTGGCGCGGGTAGAGGGGAATGAGGCGGTATTGGTCAATGGTGACCGCATCGCCTTCGACCTGTTCTTGAATGCGACCGGCGGGGCCGGGCCGGCCTGGCTGAAAACCAGCGGGCTGACTGTCGATGCGAACGGGCGCCTGCGCTGTGATGCCAAGCTGTTCGTGGGCGGGTTGGAACATGTGCTGGCAGGTGGTGAAGCGGTCAGCCCGGAAGGCGGGCGGCATCCCGGCTGGGGCACGCTGACCTATAACCTGACGGCCATGGCCATTGATCTGGTGCCGCGCCGGGCATCGCCGCGCAAGCCCCCTCTATTCTTCGACCTGGGTAACGGCGAAGCGCTGGCCGCCTGGGGCCGGCACTGGACGCTGGGCCGTACCGCACTATGGGCCCTGCGCTGGGCCGAGGGGCGCTGGCTGCTGTGACCGCAAGAACCGGGTCGCTGCTTCGATCCCGGCCTGCCATCGTCGCGCCATCACGACACGATGGAGCGCCCGCCATGTCCTATATCGTCAGCGGCCTGCAATCCGCCCCTTTCGCCCCCCTGTTCGGCCTGGATGATCAGGCGCTGGCCCAGCGCGGCATACGGCGCATGACGGCGCCACAGGACGGGCTTTACCCCTGCCGCGTCACGCTGGCCGATGTGCCGGCGGGCACCGATGTCCTGCTTCTGTCCTATCAGCATCAACCGGCCCACACCCCCTACCGCGCCGAGGGGCCGATCTTCGTGACCGAAGGCCATGCCGAAACGGCGGTGGCGACGGGTGAGGTGCCGTTGATGATGGCCAAACGCATCCTGTCCGTCCGCGCCTATGACGGCGATGACATGATCGTCGATGCCGATGTTATCGACGGGAAGGACGCCGATGCCCTGTTCCGCCGCTATCTGGCGCGACCGGAGGTGGCGTATCTGCATGTGCATCTGGCCCGGCGCGGATGCTATGCCGGGCGCGTGGATCGTATGTAAGTGTGCCCTCAAACGCCGGGCGGGCGCCGCCGCGCCCTTGGCTCACGCCGCATGTGCTGCGGGCCGGCAGTCGCCGGCCTGCGATGTCATGAGCCATAAGCTCATGCCATCGGCCTAACCCGTCCGCCGGTCCTTCTCCGCCGCCCGTTCGATGGTGCGGGCGATGGGGAAGCGGATATGGACGCTGGTGCCCTTGCCCGGCGCCGTCTGGATCACCAGCGTCCCGTCATGCAGACGCACCAGGGCATTGACCAGCGACAGGCCAAGGCCCGAGCCGCCATGGCCCTTGGCCAACCCGCCTTCCAACTGCGTGAAGGGTTCCAGCGCCTTGGAGACCAGGGCCGGGTCCATGCCGATCCCCGTATCCGAGACAGTCAGGCACAGACGGCGGTCGGGCTCGAAACTGGCCGACAGTTTCACCTTGCCGCCCGCCGGTGTGAACTTGACCGCATTGCCAACCAGATTGATCAGGATCTGCCGGATGGCGCGTTCATCGGCCTGCAGAGCGGGCAGGTCGGGGGAGACATCCAGGATCAGGCCCATGCTGCCGCTTTCGGCCAAAGGCTGCATCAGGCGGTGGACGCCACGCAGGATGCGGGCCAGGTCCAGCGGCTGTTCGTTCAGCTGGAACTTGCCCGCCTCCAGCCGCGAGAAATCCAGCACATCATTGACCAGGGCCAGCAGATGCTTGCCACCATCATGGATGTCGCGGGCATGCTCGACATAATGTTCGTCAATGGGGCCATAGGCCTGATCGGCGATCAGCTGTGAAAAGCCGATGACGGCGTTCAGCGGTGTACGCAGCTCATGGCTCATCGTCGCCAGGAACTGCGACTTGGCAAGGTTGGAGTTCTCCGCCTCAACCTTCGCCTTTCCCAACTCGTCCAGCAGCAGGGAGTGGCGCTGGATCTCCGACGTCACGCGGTCGATGACGCGGTTATACTGGGCGGCGATCAGCTCCACATCCGATTGTGGCTCCACATGCACCGGGCGGTCGAACTTGCCCTCCTGGCGGTGGCGCTCCATCTCGGCCGCCAAATCCAGCATGGGGGAGGTGGCCCCATGTTCGGCGACGTTCAGGCCCAGCCGTTCCGCCTCCACATCGATGCGCAGCGGGAAGATGCGGTTGATAACCCGCAGCAGGATATAGCCGCTGCCAAAGGTGAAGACGCCACAGGCCGCCACACCCGTCAACTGCACGCCCAGTTGCTGCCACCGCGACAAGCCCGTGCCGAACAGGGCGACATCGCCAAAGAGCGCCACGCACAGGGTGCCCCAGATGCCGGCGAACAGATGCACGGGCACGGCACCCACGGCATCATCGATCTTCAACCGGTCCAGCAGCACGCCGCCGGCAATGACGATGATCCCGGCCACGGCCCCGATGATGGCCGCCGACCCTGTCCCCACCACCAGCGCACAAGCCGTGATGCCGACCAGACCACCCAGAATGCCGTTGAGGAAATGTTCGACGCGCGGCTTCGGCTCCATCAGCACGGACACGAAATGGCCCGTCAGGCCACCGGCACAGCCCGCGACCACGGTGTTCAACAAGACCCCCGGCGCCTTGTCCAGATCACCCAGCACCGACCCGCCATTGAAACCCAGCCAGCCGAACCACAGGACCAGCACGCCAGACGCCGCCATGGTCAGGTTATTGCTGCCCAGCGCGCGCACGCCGGGATCAAAGCGCCCGGTGCGCGGCCCGATGACCAGCACCGCGGCCAGCGACAGCCAGCCGCCCACCGAATGCACGACGGTGGAGCCGGCGAAATCAATGAAGCCCAGAGCCGACAGCCAGCCCTGGCTCTGCGGTCCGGCCATCCCGCCCCAGGCCCAATGCCCGAAAACCGGATAGATCAGGGCCGACAGCAGGGCCGAGACGACGATATAGCTGCCATAGCCCATGCGTTCGGCCACGGCCCCCGACACGATCGTGGTGGCCGTGCCGCAGAACATGATCTGAAACAGGATGAAGACCAGGGGCGTCGCAGCATCCAGATGGTCGGGCATGAAGCCGCCGGTGCCGATCAGGCCCAGCCAGCTGGGCCCGAACATGATGGCGTAGCCGAACAGCCAGAACAGGAAACCGGCGATGCAGAAATCCATCACATTCTTGATGGCGACATTGATGGAGTTCTTGGCCCGGACGAACCCGACCTCCAACAGGCAGAATCCCAGCTGCATCGCGAAGACCAGGGCCGTCGCGGTCAGGACCCATAGATGAACGACCGGATCACTCGTCATCCACATCCCCACCGGCACCTTCCCCCCTCCCGTCGGGGGTGGGCCGGAAATATTGGTAAAGCTTGTTGCGTGACACCGCTAACATCCATGCCAACACGGATCATGTTGCATTGCAATCGAACTTTCATGGCGATTATGCGGGGGCGCTGGGGAACAATTGCATGCCGGGGCTGGGATATTGCCCGCCAATGCCCCATGTTAGGGAGATCGGATTTCCGCCAACCCTTGGATAAGAAACGATGAAATACCTGCATACCATGGTCCGTGTGACCGACCTGGAGCAGTCGCTGGATTTCTACTGCAACAAGCTGGGCCTGAAGGAACTGCGCCGCATGGAAAACCAGGCGGGCCGCTTCACCCTGATCTTCCTGGCCGCCGATGAGACACCGGATGCGCAGGTGGAGCTGACCTATAACTGGGACCCGGAGGTCTATACGGGTGGGCGCAATTTCGGCCATCTGGCGTTCGAGGTGGATGACATCTACGCCACCTGTCAGTCGCTGATGGACAAGGGCGTGACCATCAACCGTCCGCCGCGCGACGGCCGCATGGCGTTCGTCCGCTCCCCCGACAACATCTCGATCGAGTTGCTGCAGAAGGGCGGAGCCTTGGCCCCGGCAGAGCCGTGGACCAGCATGCCCAACACGGGCGTGTGGTAAGGAAAGCAGGGGCGGGCCGGCGGGTCCGCCCCATTTCTTACACCGCCATATTATCCAACAGCCGCACCCCGCCTAGCCGGGCGGTGCAGATCAGGCGGCCGGGGGCGGGTACCGTCAGGGGTTCCAGGGTCAGCGCATCGACCAAGGCCAGGTAGTCAACGGCGGTGAAGCCGGCATCCAGCAGGGCCTTTGTGCCCGCCGAAAGGACCGCGTCCACCGCCTCTCCGGCGTGCAGCCGGTCGATCACGCCGCGCATGACGCGATTGAGCTGCCCCGCCACCTGCCGCTGTTCGGGCGACAGATAGGCGTTGCGCGATGACAGGGCCAAGCCATCGGCTTCGCGCACCGTCGGCACGCCCTCAATCTGCACCGGGATATCCAGGTCGCGCACCAGTTGCCGGATGGTGCAGAGCTGCTGGTAATCCTTTTCCCCAAAGCACGCGACATCGGCACCGGCCTGCAACAGCAGCTTGGTCACCACCGTGGCCACGCCCTGGAAATGGCCCGGGCGGAACGCCCCTTCCCAGCGGCTGGTAACGGGGCCGACATCGATGCTGGTGGCGAAACCCGCCGGATACATCACATCGACGGTCGGCGCGAACAGCAGGTCGCAGCCGGCACTGGCCAGCTTGGCGGCGTCACCTGCCTCATCGCGCGGATAGCGGCTGAAATCCTCATTCGGGCCGAATTGCGTGGGGTTCACGAACACCGTGGCAATCACCCGGTCGGCCAGTTCGCGCCCGTGCCGCACCAGGGTCAGGTGCCCGTCATGCAGCGCACCCATGGTGGGAACCAGGGCCGTGCGCAGCCCGGCCTGCCTCCAAGCGGACACCTGGGCACGCAGATCGGCGACAGTGCGAACGATGGGGAGGCTCATGGCGGCGGCTCAAGGGCTGTTTCGCGGGTGCGGCATAGGGAGGTATGCCCTCGCCCGCCCCGCGACAAGCGCTAATGCGCCATATAGGCCTTGATCTTGCGCAGCACCCAGCCCAGCACGGGCAGCTTTTCGTAAAACTGCTCGGCCGCATCCCAATGGTCGATATGGCTGGTCACCTGTCCGGCCAGATCGAACCGCACTTCTGACATGCCCTCGATGGTGCTGGGGCGCGGCTGTCCCTTGCGGCGGAATACAAAGCCCCAACGCAGATAGGCCGTCTGTTCCGACACGGCATGGTCACGCACAATGAAACGCGGCTGCTCCAGCACATCGAACATCGCCGTGAACACCGCCTTCATCCGGTCGCGCGACCGGAAATCATTGAACGGGTCCTTGAAATGCACGTCCGGCACCGCCAGCCGGTCCAGCCTCACCACCGTTTCGGGCCGCAGTTCCTGATAAAAGCGGATATAGGCGGCCAGCGCCTGATCCACCGGAACCTGTCCATTCACCGATCCCATGCCAACCCTGATCCAAGCCGTTTCCCGAAGGTCCAATCCCGGCGCTTACTTTGGCACGGTTCCACGGACCATCATGAAATACAGTGCATCGGGAAAACGGCGCAACAGCAGAAGCGGCCATGTAAAGCGACGCGGGAACGTTATCTGAAAACCGTTGCCTTTCAGCCCCGCCACCAACCGCGCCGCCGCCTTCTCCACCGGCATCAGGAAGGGCATAGGAAAGTCATTCTTGTCCGTCAGGGGCGTCTTGATAAAACCGGGGCAGACCAGTTGCACCTTGATGCCATACCGCTCCACATCCAGCTTCAGGCTTTCGGTCATGTTGTTCAACGCAGCCTTTGACGCGCCATAGGCCAGCGACCGGGGCAGGCCGCGATATCCCGCCACGCTGGACACCACGGCCACATGCCCCCGCCCCCGGTCGATCATGCCGGGCAGGATGGCCGCCAAGCAGTTGACCGTGCCGATCAGGTTGACATCGATGGTGCGGGCGAATGTGGCTGGGTCCAGCTCCTTGGCCCCATCCGGCTGATACGTCCCGGCATTGAGCACGGCCAGCGCGATAGGCCCGTGCGGTGCCAGCGCCGCCTTCACCCCGTCGGCATCGGTGATATCCAGCGGCACCGGAATAATCCGCCCCGCCCCCGAAGCCCGTTCCGCCAGCGCCACCAACGGTTCCACCCGCCGCGCACTGACCAGCACGCTCCACCCTTCCGCCGCCAGGGCCAGGGCCACATGCTCCCCAATCCCGGAAGAGGCACCGGTAACCCAGGCAAAACCATCGGCGGGCGTGGGGGTGTGCAGATTGGTCATGATCTCTCCGTTCCCGTGGCCGGATACGCTGGCACCAGCCCCGCGATGAACCGCCCCGCCTGCGCCCGGATGGCCTCTCGCTTGGCTGGTTCCATGCCGTCCAGGCCCTTATAGACCAGCCCCATCCTGGGATTGCCGCGCAGCTTGCCCTCATTCTCCATCAGGAAGTTCCAGTAAAGCGCGTTGAAGGGGCAGGCGGTGGTGCCGGTGGTTTCCTTCACGTCATACCGGCATTTGGTGCAGTAGTCCGACATGCGCTGAATATATTTGCCGCTGGCGGCATAGGGCTTGCTGCCCAGATAGCCGCCATCGGCATGCATCACCATGCCATGCACATTGGGCAGTTCCACCCAATCATAGGCATCGGCATAGACGGCCAGATACCATTCCTCAATCTGCGCCGGTTCCACGCCCAGCAGCAGGGCGAAATTGCCCGTCACCATCAGGCGCTGGATATGGTGGGCATAGGCCAGCCGTTCGGTCTGCCCGATGACCTGCGCCATGCAGTTCATGTCGGTGCGCCCGGTCCAGTAGAAATCGGGCAGCGGGCGGTGGGCGTTGAGCGCGTTGGTGTCGGCATAGGCCGGCATTTTCAGCCAGTAGATGCCGCGCACATATTCCCGCCAGCCCAGGATCTGGCGAATGAACCCCTCCACCGCGTTCAAGGGCGCGTGGCCCTGACGCCATGCCCGTTCGGCAGCATCCACCACACGGCGCGGGTCCAGCAGGCCGGCATTGATGTAGGGCGACAGGATGGAATGGAACAGGGTCTCCTGGCCCATGGCCATCGCATCCTGATAATCCCCAAAGAGGGGCAGGCAATGGCTGATGAAATGGTTCAGCGCCTTCTCCGCCCCCGCCGCCGTGACGGCATAGAAGAACCCTTCCAGCTTTCCGAAATGGCCCTTAAATCGTTCGGCCACCAGGGCCAGGACCTCCGCCGTGATGGCGTCCGGCTCCTCCCGATAGGGCGGAGGGATTTTCAGGCCCTTGGGCAGGGATTTGCGATTTTCGGCATCGAAATTCCACTGCCCGCCCTCCGGCTGCCCCTCCGGGGTCAGCAGGATTTTGTAATCCCGCCGCATCTCCCGGTAAAAGAACTCCATCCGCAACTGCTTGCGCCCATCGGCCCAGGACCGGAAGCGGGCGATGGGGCAGAAGAAGCGGTCATCCTCCTTCACCTCCACCGGCACGGCGAAATCCTGCTGCCATTGCCGCATCGGTTTCCAAACGCGCCATTCACCGGGAAAGGTGACAATCGCGCGGGCGGCCCCGTGCCGGGCAATGGCGCGGGACAGTTCCCCGCCCAGCGTGCCGGTATTGTCGGGATCATCCAGGCGGATGTAATCGACACGGACGCCATCCGCCCGCAGTTCCTCAGCAAAGTGCCGCATGGCGCTGAACAGAAAGGCGATCTTCTGCGGGTGATGGGGAACGTAGGTTGCCTCCGCCATCACCTCTGCCAGCAAGACCACATCCTGGGTCCTATCCAGCCCGCGCAAGGACGCCAGATTGCGCGACAGTTGATCGCCCAGAACCAGACGGACAGCACCGCTCATGGTGTCGCGGCCGATTGCGGGGCGGGCTCCGGCGGCACAGGAACGCTGTCCAGAACGTAGGTGATTTTCTGCCCCTTCGCCTCAAACGCCAAACCCACCCATTGGCCGGTTTCGTCGTACCACAGGTCGATCTGGTTGGTTTTGCCAGGCGGGTTGGTCAGGATATTGATCGTGTGATGGCGGGCCTGCATCGGGCCGGACTGGGTGGTCAAGGTCTCCGGACCCCGATCCTCCATCCGCACATCCATGATCAGCCCGCGCTGCGTATCCAGAAGCTGGGTCGCGCTGGTGATGGCGTTGTTCCAGTAGCTGGTGGGGATGATGTCGGCGGGCGCGACATAGGAGCCACCGCTACCTTCCACCATCAACCCGTCCGGCCCGGCCTTGGCGCGCAGCCAGTAATCGTCACCATCATCATCGGTGCGGGTTTCGATCTCCACCAGCCGCCCCGCCTCCCAGACCTCCCGGTTGCGGTGGCGGTAGCGATAGGCGG
Source organism: Niveispirillum cyanobacteriorum (assembly GCF_002868735.1). Lineage (GTDB taxonomy): Bacteria > Pseudomonadota > Alphaproteobacteria > Azospirillales > Azospirillaceae > Niveispirillum > Niveispirillum cyanobacteriorum. The sequence goes on from NZ_CP025611.1 coordinate 1,762,954, forward strand.
TGACGAAGGCCAAGGTCACTTCCAGGCTGATCTCCTTTTCCATGATCAGCCGATCGCCATCGCGCGTGAATCGCAGGCGGTGATAGCCCATGGGGCTGTCATTCTTGCGGAACACGGAAAAGGAGATGGCGTCCGTTTCCGGCAGGATGAACGCCGCCGACCGGCGCGGCAGGATCAGGCCAAGGCCCAGCGCCAGCGGGGCGGCAAGGATCAGGTGGCGGCGATGCATATTCGTCTCCTATCCCTTGGTGCGAAGTGTACCACGTCCCCCATCAACGGCCAGAACCTGCCCCGTGATCCAACCGGCATCCGACGACAACAGAAAATCTGCCATGGCGGCCAGATCATCGGCCTCCCCCAACCGGCCCAGCGGGTGCATGGCGGCGATGCCCTGCGCCATCTGTTCGGAGGACAGCAGCGGGGCCGCCAGCGGCGTGCGGGTCAGGGACGGGGCGATGACGTTGACGCGCACATGCGGCGCCCATTCCGCCGCCATGGCCCGGCCCAGCCCCGCCACCGCCCCCTTGGCCGCCGCAATGACGGCATGGTTGGTGAAGCCTTGTTCCACCGCGACAGTGGAGAACAGCACGACAGAGCCCTTCGCCGCTTTCAACCCCTTTTCCGCCGCACGCAGCGCCGTGGCCGCCCCCAGTAGGTTCAGATTGAAGGCCGTCAGGAAATCAGCACTGCGGGTTGCCTTCAAGGGCTTGATCACGATGGACCCGACGCAATAGGCCAGCCCCGCGATGCCGTCGCCCCGGTCGCCCAGCGCCACCGCATCGGCCAGCGCATCCTCCGCCGTCACATCAGCGACGGCATGGCTGGCGCCCAGGTTCTGGGCCAGATCCTCCACCCGCACCGCATCGCGCGCCACCAGATGCAGGGCATGGCCCTTGGCCGCCAGCCGTCGTGCCAGGGCCTGACCGGTACCGCCGGTTGCACCAATGATGATGATGGGGGGTGCCATAACGCTGTTCCATCCTGTCCTTTATGGGCAACAGGAGCTAGTGCGCGGCACGCCATCGCCAAGGGGGGCGGGAACCTTCTGCCCCCTTCGGCTGTTCTATCGCCGAAGACCACCCATCAGGGGTGGTCAAGCGATGCAAATGGATGGAGAGAGAACATGGGGATGAACCTTCTGCGCCACGGAACCCTGGTCGCCTTGCTGCTGGCCGCCCCTCTGGCCCTGACGGCCTGTGACAACAAGGGTCCGGCGGAACGCGCGGGCGAAAAGATCGACGATGCCGCCGAAAAGGCCGCCGACAAGCTGGAAGAGGCCCGCGACAAGGCGGGTGAGGCCGTGGACGACCTGCGCGACAAGGCCGACGAAGCCGTGGAAAAGGCCAAGGAAGACAATAAGTAAGGTGAAACGCGCAAGCTGGGGGCTCACACCCCCAGCTTGCGCCGCACGTCGTAATCCTTACCCTTGGACCAGCGCTCGATGAAGCTGGTCAGCTCCGCATCCGGCTTTTCCGGCAGCATCACCATCAGCTTCACATAAAGGTCGCCCGTCACCTTGCGGTCGGCATTGGGGATGCCCTTGCCCTTCAGGCGCAGGATGGTGCCGCTATTGGCACCGGCGGGGACCTTCACGGCCACCTGCCCGTCCAGGGTCGGCACCTTGATGGCCGCCCCCAACACCGCCTCTTGCAACGTCACCGGCACATCCAGATGGATGTCATCATCCTTGCGGGTAAATAGCGGGTGGTTATCGACCAGCACCTCGACAATCGCGTCGCCCGCACCGGCACCGCCCAGCCCCGCCAGACCCTGCCCCTTCAGGCGCAGCTTGGTCTGATCGCGCGTGCCGGGGGGGATGTTGACATCGATGGTCTTGCCCGTGGACAGGGTCAGCCGTCGCTTGGCCCCCAGGCAGGCATCGGCAAAGCTGACGCTGACCGAATAATTGACGTCGCTGCCCTTGGCCTTGACGCCCGCACCACCACCCGAGGAGTAGCGGCGCTTGGTGGCCCCGAAGATATCATTGAACATATCGTCGGCGAAGGGATCATCGCCAGCACCCGCACCCGGCTTGGCACCACCACCGGGGCCGCGCGTGCCAAACCCCGCCCCGAATCCGCCGCCACGACCACTGCCGGCACCTGCACCCCAGGCGCGGCGGAAGGTGCGGTCGGGCCGTTCGGCGCCGCTGGCATCAATCTCGCCCTTGTCAAACCGCGCCCGCTTGTCCGGATCGGACAGCAGGGAATAAGCGGCGTTGACCTCCTTGAACTTCTGCTCAATGTCGGGACGGCCGGGGTTCAGGTCGGGATGGTACTGCTTGGCCAGCCCGCGAAAGGCCTGCTTGATGTCATCGGCAGAGGCACTCCGCGTCAGGCCGAGGACAAGGTAGGGATCGCGCATGGTCACCAGCAGGCAGAAAAAGTGAAAACCTGCCGCATCCTACGCCCCGGCAGCCCCCGGTCAAGCATGGCCGACAGGAAGCTGCCAACGCATCCGTATAAAAAACCCCGCGCCAGGGGTTAAACCCTGACGCGGGGCGATCATTTGCCCTGCTGCTGGGCAATCGTCAGCTGACGATCTTCCAGGAACCGTCCGGCTGCTGGCAGGCACGGCCAAAGGCTTGTTCGCTGCGGCCACCGACGATGATCGTCTGCTGGTATTCGCGGCAATAGGCGTTGGTGCCCTGCTGACGGCCCTCATTGGTCGGCGTCACGATGACGCGGTTGCTGTTATTGGGGTTATCCCAGACGATGGGCTGGTTCAGCGGCGCGTTGAAGGACGCGTATGTGTTGCGTTCCAGGGCGGCCCGGTCAGCCTTGTCCAGCGACGCGCCTACTTCCGAACCGATCAGCGCACCCAGCACCGCACCGGCACCCGTCGCCCACAGCTTGCCCGAACCACCACCGATCTGGCTGCCGGCCAGACCGCCCATCAGGCCGCCGATCACGGCGCCACCGGTCTGCTTGTTGCCGCCCGTGGTCTGACACCCGGCCAGCAGGGCCACCAGGGCGGTGGCGACAACGATCTTGCGAATCATTTTTCAGAACCTTTCTCGGATCATGCTTTGCCCCCGAACCATTCGCCGTCGGGCATTTCCGCCTGCGGACGGGTGCCATGCGGGGGACGGCATGGACAAACAACCCATGCTCCTTATCTTCGTGATGAATTCGGGCGCAACTATGACGAAGATCAAGCCATGACGCTGGAAAACGCCACCGACCCTTTCGCGCAGTTCCGGGCGTGGTTCGCCGAAGCCGAGACGGCAGAGATCAATGATCCAAACGCCATGTCAGTGGCCACCGTCGGCGCCAATGGCCGCCCGTCGGTGCGCATCCTGCTGCTGAAGGGCCTGGATGACCGGGGTTTCACCTTCTACACCAATACGCAAAGCCGCAAGGGCGACCAGTTGGAAGCCACGCATTTCGCGGCCCTGACCTTCCATTGGAAATCGCTGCGCCGGCAGGTGCGGATCGAGGGACCGGTGGAGCGGGTGACGGATGCAGAGGCCGATGCCTATTTCGCCAGCCGCCCGCGTGGCAGCCGCATCGGCGCCTGGGCCAGCCAGCAGTCACGTCCGCTGGACAGCCGCGCCACCCTGGAACAGGCCGTGGCCGATACCGAGGCGCGGTTCGATGGCGGCGAAGTGCCGCGCCCGCCGCATTGGACCGGCTTCCGCGTCGTTCCCGACCGGATCGAATTCTGGCAGGATCGCGAATACCGGCTGCATGACCGTATCCTGTTCACCCGCGCGGGTGAGGGGGAATGGGCAAAGGGCCGGCTTTATCCCTGATGTGAAGGTGCATGGTGGCGGGTACGGGTGACGCGACGGACAAGTATCGGCGGTGGGCCACCTATGCCAGCGTCACGGTCGCCCTGATCCTGATTGCGGCCAAGCTGGCCTCCTACATGGCGACGGGTGCCGTCGCCATCCTGTCCTCCCTGATGGACAGCTCGGTCGATCTGCTGGCCTCCATCGTCACGCTTCTGGGGGTCGCGCAGGCGCTGCGCGCCCCCGACACCACGCACCGTTTCGGCCATGGCAAGGCCGAGCCGCTGGCAGCATTGGCGCAGGCGGCGTTCGTGGCCGGGTCGGGCGTGTTCCTGGGCTATGAAGGTGTGGGGCGTCTTGCAGAGCCGCGCCCGGTGGAGAATGCCGAACTGGGCATCGCCACCATGGTCTTCGCCATCGTGATGACGGGCCTGCTGCTACTGGTGCAGCGCTGGGTGATCCGGCGCACGAAATCCATGGCGATTGCCGCCGACAGCATGCATTACAGCGGCGATCTGCTGATGAATTCCGCCGTCATCGCGGCCTTGGGCCTGACAGCCTGGACCGGCTGGCCCTATTGGGACCCGATCTTCGCGCTGGGCATCGCCGCCTTCCTGGTCTGGGGTGCCAGCCGCATCGTGCGTGAGGCGCTGGGCGTGCTGATGGATCGCGAATTGCCCGATGGCGACCGGGCGCGCGTGAAGGAAGTGGTCCGCGCCCACAGCCAAACACGCGGCATCCATGATCTGCGCACCCGGTCCACGGGTATCGGCCAGCACATCGAATTCCACCTGGAACTGGACCCGCACCTGACACTGGCCGAAGCCCACGACATCACCGACGAGATCGAGCGTGAACTGCGCGCCGCCTTCCCCAACGCGGAGTTCGCCATCCATCAGGAACCGGCGGGCCTGGAAGATGAACGTCTGGATCACCGCATCCGGCGATAATATTGTCACTGCGGTTTCCAACCTATCCCGATGCACGCCCGCCATGACAGATTCGTGACTGCGCCTGTGTGCCTCGTCACAGGAACATCGGCACGGTCGCATTTATTTTTGTGGAACCTTCGGCGTGTCTGGCGGAATGTGTCCGCTGGTAACCGGGGGCAATCGGCCGGGCATCGCCCGGCCCCAGGGGCGTGTCATGGAGTTCAAGGTTAAGTTCTGGGGCGTGCGCGGGACCTTTCCCTGTGCCTTCGCCTCGCATCTGACCTATGGCGGCAATACCAGCTGCATCGAGGTCACCGTGGGTGGCCGCACGCTGGTGCTGGATGCCGGCACGGGCCTGCGCCCGATGGGCAAGCATTTCCTGCGCGACAATATCCGCAACGCCACCCTGCTGCTCAGCCACGCGCATTGGGACCATATCAACGGCTTCCCCTTCTTCGAACCCGGCTATTGCCCGGATTTCAGCCTGGATATCTTTGCCCGCGACCTGTCGGGCTGCTCCTGCATCGGGGAGGTTCTGACCACCTGCATGGAAAAGCCGCTGTTCCCGGTGCCGCTGACCACCATGCGCGCCAAGATCGGCTTTCAGAACCTGCATGCCGGCGATCAGCTGGACCTCGCCCCCGGTCTGGTGGTGAAGACCGGGGAGCTGAACCATCCCGGCGGGGCCGTCGGCTACCGCATCGAATATGCCGGCAAGTCCTTCTGCTATGTCACCGACACCGAACATGTGCCGGGGCAGCTGGACCAGAATATCCTGCGCCTGATCGAGGGTGCGGACGTGGTCGTCTATGACACGACCTATACGGAGGCGGAATACGCCACCCGTGTCGGCTGGGGCCATTCAACCTGGAACGAGGGTGTGAAGCTGATGGAGGCGGCGGGTGCAAAGCGCCTGTGCCTGTTCCACCACGACCCGGACCATGATGATACGGCCATGGCCGCCATCGAGCGGGAGGCCGCCCAGCGCTTCCCCGGCGCCTTTGCGGCGCGGGAGGGGGTGACGCTGGACATGCTGAACCTGCCGGCGGTGGAAGGGATCGTGGTGGCGGCCTGACGCCCGTCTTACGCCTTCCAGCCCTTTGCCGCTTCCACAAGCTGGTCCACGGCGGTCGACCAGCCGTCGTAGAAGCCCATCTCGGCATGGCTGGCCGCCCCATCGGGCGTCTGGTGCATGGCGCGCGCCGTATACCGCGTACCGCCCAGATGATCCTCAAAAGTGATGTCGGCGGTGAAGGCCACGAAGCCCGGCGTCACGGGCCGGAAACCCGGTGCCATCATGTTGGTGAAGACCAGGCGCTTGCCCTCTTCAATCAGCAGGAAGATGCCGGGATTGTCCGAGACGCCGCCATCCGGCCCCTCCATGCGGGTATAGAATTCCCCGCCGGGCGCCAGGTCCATGCGAACCTCTACCGTCTGCCAGGGACGCGGGCACCACCATTGCTTCAGATGTTCCGGGCTGGTCCAGGCCTTCCAGACCAGGTCGCGCGGCACATCCAGGATACGGGTGATCCCCAGATCGCGGTCGGCGACCAGCACCTGACGTTCCAGCCGTTCCAGCGTCTGATGACCACCGGCCTCCGCCCCGAACTTGCGCTTTTCTTCCAGCGACTCCACCGTGGGGCAGACCATGGTCAGGGTCACCTTGGTCTTGTCCGTCCCAACCTCCTCCAGCCTGATCGACGCATCGAACAGACAATGGTCGGGATCGTCGCCGCCATGTTCATATTCCAGCAGGGACGGCGCTTCGACCCGGCGATAGCGGATCCAGTTCTCAAAATCCTGACCCCATCCATGCATCGTGTAGCGCCAGGTGCCGCCCGGTCGCACATCCATCTCATGCACCGTGGTGGAGAAGCCGTTCGGACCCCAGAACAGGGGAATATGCTTCGGATCGGTCAGCACCTTCCACACCATCGGGCGCGGTGCGTTGAGCGTGCGGGTGATCACCATGCTGCGATCAGCGGGCGGCGGGGTCGTCATCGGTCGATTCCTCCTGTTTCTTCAATATCTGCAAATAGGCGTCCAGCCGGTCGAACCGGGCCTCCCAAACGGCCCGCTGCCGCGCAATCCATTCCCCCGCCGCATCCATCGCGTGGGGTTGAAGCCGGCAGGTGCGCACACGCCCCACCTTTTCCGTCTGAATCAGGCCGCACTCCTCCAGCAGCCGCAGATGCTGCATCAGGCTGGGCAGGGCCATGGTGAAGGGTTTCGCCAGCTCCCCCACACTGGCCGGCCCTTCGGCAAGCCGTTCCAGCACGGCCCGGCGCGACGGGTCGGCCAGGGCGTGGAACATGCGGTCAAGCTGCGTTGGTTCGGTTTGAATGTTAGGCATATGCCTAAGTATCAGGGCAAGGGCGTTGAGGCAACGAAATAGTTTGGAAAGTACCTAACTATTTTCCCTTGCCGCAAATTCCCATGGCCCCGCCGGTTCGGTCGTTGTACGCCAAGGGGACGTCTCACCCCTCCCTACCGGCGCCCATGACCATCCTGATCCTCACCATCTTCGTGCTGGTCTATCTGGGCATGGCCGTCGGCCGCTTCCCCGGATTGCAGATCGACCGGACCGGCATCGCCCTGCTGGGGGCTGTCATCCTGGCTCTGGCCGGGGCCATGCCTGGGGATGCGCTGGGTGCGGCCATCGATTACCCGACCCTGTTCATCCTGCTGGGCTTGATGATCCTGTCGGCGCAGTTCGAACTGGCGGGATTTTATGGCTGGTGCGCCGTCCGGCTGGCGCAGGCGGCGTACAGCCCCGTGGCGTTGCTGGCCCTGGTGGTGGCCGTGGGCGGCGGGCTGTCGGCTGTGCTGGCCAATGATGTCGTGGTCTTCGCCATGACGCCGCTGCTCTGCGCCGGGCTGCTGGCGCGGGGGCTGGACGCGCGGCCCTATCTGATTGCCTTGGCCGGTGCCGCCAATGCCGGATCAGCGGCCACCATCATCGGCAATCCACAGAATATCCTGATCGGACAGTTGGGCCATCTGGATTTCTGGCCGTTCCTGGCGGCCTGCGGCGTGCCGGCCCTGCTGGGTATGGGCTGCGTCTTTGCCACCGTGGCCTTCATCTGGCGCAGGCGGTTGGAAATGGCCGACGCCAGCCCCCTGCCCCTGGCCCCGCCCGATCTGGACCTGTGGCACCTGAAAAAGGCGCTGCTGGCCACCCTGGTGCTGCTGATCTTCTTCGCCACCCCCCTGCCGCAGGAGGAAGGGGTGCTGGCCGTGGCTGCCGCCATGCTGGTCAGCCGCCGGTTTGCCAGCCGGCGCATGTTGGGGCTGGTGGACTGGCACCTGCTGGTGCTGTTCGCGGCCCTGTTCGTGGTGACGGCGGCACTGGCCCGTACCGGCCTGCCGGGGGAGATGGTGGCGGCACTGGCCAGCAGCGGCTGGGCGCTGGACCGGCTGACCGTGCTGGCGCCGCTGTCGCTGGCGGCCAGCAACACCATCGGTAATGTGCCGGCGGTGCTGCTGCTGATGCAGGTCTGGCCCAGCCCACCGGAAGGCGCGCTTTACGCGCTGGCCGTCCTGTCCACCCTGTCGGGCAACCTGCTGCTGCTGGGCAGCCTTGCCAACCTGATCGTGGTGGAACGTGCGGCGGCCAGTGGCGTCACCCTGGGCTTCTGGGAACATGCCAAATGCGGCGTGCCCATGACCCTGTCCTCCATCGCCCTGGCCATCGGATGGCTCTGGGCGATGGGGCATGTGGGGTGGTGATCCTTACGCCGCCTTGGCGTTCACCACACTGTCGAACAGTTCCTGCACCGTCTCGCGCTTCAAATCCTTGACGATGAAGACGATACGGGTGCTCTGGTCAGCCGTCGGCCAGGCGTCAAGCTGGACCGGCGGGTGGAACAGGTGCTGCACGCCATGGATGACGATGGGACGCTCCGCCTCCTCGACATTCAGCAGGCCCTTCACGCGCAGAATGTTATCGCCCTGCGCCTTGGCCACTGTCTCGAAGAAGGTCACCAGCCCGTCCCAGGGCAGCGGCTTTTCCGACCGGATCACGAAGGACGAAATCTTATCATTGTGACGGTTGACGTCATGGTGGTGATGGTCGTGGCCATGCCCATGGTCGTGATCGCAATGGCCATGATCATGGTCGCAATGGCTGTGGTCATGATGCTCGTGCCCATGGTCATGGGCGTGGTGATCATGGCCGTGCCCGTGATCATGTCCATGCTCATGCCCGTGATCATGATGATCATGGGTGCAATGGCCATGGTCATGGTCGCAATGCGCATGGTCGTGATCATGGTGATGATCGTGCCCGCCCTCATAGGCCTCCGCCTTCAACCAGCGCTGCACGTCCAGCGACTTGGTGGCCGGGTTGTACAGGCCCGCATCGAACAGCAGGACCGGCAAACCCTGATCCTTCTGCGCATCGACATGGACCGCACCGGGGTTCAGGTCGTGCAGGCGGCGGCGCAGGGCGTCCACCTTGGCCGCATCAGCAAGATCGGTCTTGGTCAGCACGACGCGGTCGGCCACGGCGGCCTGCTTCAGGCTTTCCTCATGCTCGTCCAGCTGGCCCATGCCATGGACGCTGTCGATGGTCGTCACCACCCCGTCCAGACGGAAGCGCGAGGCGATCAACGGATCGGTCATCAGCGTGTGCAGGATGGGGGCCGGATCGGCCAGGCCCGTCGTCTCGATCACCACGCGGTCGAATTCCGGGATCTCGCCGCGCATGCGCTTCATGTACAGGTCACGCAGCGTCTCGGCCAGGTCGGAGCGAATGGTGCAGCACAGGCAGCCGCTATCCATCAGCACCATGTTCTCGTCCGACTGTTCCACCAGCAGATGGTCCAGCCCGACCTCGCCAAACTCATTGATGACGACGGCGGTGCGCACCATGGCGGGATCGCGGATCAGGCGCGACAGAAGCGTGGTCTTGCCGCTGCCCAAAAACCCGGTCAGGACGGAAATGGGCAGGCGGGGCGGCGGGCTGGGCGGGGTCTGTTGCGTGGACAAGGGAGGATTCCTCGGGCAGAGAAAGGTCGGTTACTTAAACGGACATGTGGGGGACCAACACCCCAATCGTCAATGGTCGCGGCAGTCGGGGCAGATGCCCGTTACTTCAACGGTCTGCCGCTGTACCGTGAAGCCCTGTGCCGCCGCACTGTCGGCGATGGCTGCTGCAATGCCGCGGTCGGTCAGTTCGGTGGCATTGCCGCAGCAGGAGCAGACCAGGAACTGCCCCGTATGCGCCGTACCCGGATCGGGACAGCCGACAAAGGCATTCTGGCTTTCGATCCGGTGGATCAGCCCCTGTTCCAGCAGGAAATCCAGGGCGCGATAGACGGTCAGGGGCGCCACCCGCTTTCCATCCGCCGACAGGTCCTCCAGGATGGCATAGGCGCCGCGCGGCTTGTGGCTGGACCAGACAAGCTCCAGAACCCGCGCCCGCTGCGACGTGAGGCGCACGCCGCGTTCGGTACAGAGCGCATCGGCCCGCGCCAGCGCATCCTTGACGCAGGAGCCATGGTCATGGCGAACGGCATGGTCATGGTGATTATGGGCGTGGGCAGGGCTGGACATGAGAAAGCCTTCGGCAAAGACACTGCCAATGTAGGCAGGCGGACCGCATAAGGAAAGGAGGGTCAGTCCCCTTCCCCCCAGCGCCGCACCCGGCCCGTATCAATATCAAACAGGTCCAGCACGCGCCCGATCGTGTGGTCGACCATGTCGTCCAGGCTTTGCGGCTTGGCATAGAAGGCAGGAACAGGCGGATAGACGATAGCCCCCATCTCCGTCACCGCCGCCATGGAGCGGATATGGCCCAGATGCAGCGGCGTTTCGCGCAGCATCAGCACCAGCCGGCGGCGTTCCTTCAACACCACATCGGCGGCCCGGGTCAGCAGGGAACTGGTCACCCCCGACGCGATCTCTGACAGGGACCGCACCGAACAGGGGGCCACGATCATGCCCATGGTGCGGAAACTGCCCGACGAAATCGCAGCCCCAATATCGGTGATGGAATAATTGATATCGGCCAGCGCGCGGATATCCGCGACCTTCAGCCCCGACTCGTGCGCAGAGGTCACCTCCGCAGACCTGCTCATTACGAGGTGGGATTCGATGCCCAGCCGGCGTAACGTTTCAAGCAGGCGTATGCCGTAAACAATGCCCGACGCCCCGCTGATCCCGACGATCATCCGTCGGGGCGGTGTCGATGCCGGGTACTGGTCAGGACCGGAAGAACCGGCCGGCTGTGGGAGGATATCTGCCATGGAGGTGATGTAGCGCCCCCGATGGTTTTCGTCCAGGGTGGGCAATCCCCCTCTCGAAAAACCCCACCACCCTATCCATATGCATAGAGCCACAGGTTACGATTCCATGTCAGGATCGTGACCCATGTTTTGTCCATCAGGAAAGGTCAAGCCGCGTTTCAGGTACCAACAATCAGACAGGTCCGTTGTTCCATCGTTCAAGAAGGAGAGGCCGTATGTTGTTCCCCGAGCGTGTTGAATCGCTGCGTACCAAGCACGAGAACCTGGACCGGGAGGTGCGCATGGAATCGCGCCGTCCCATGCCCGACACAACGACCCTGACCCGCCTGAAAATGGAGAAATTGCGCGTGAAGGAGGAAATGGACCGTCTGGCCCGCGCCTGACGGCATTTCCGGCCCCGAACGGCCAGAAGAAAGGCCCCTGTCCGCGATGCGGACGGGGGCTTTTGTCATATACCAGCGGCTTGAAATACCGGCTCATCGGCATTTCAAGCTTCGGCGGCACGATACGCTGGCGCACGCGCATCAGGTTCAACCCACGGCACCACAGTTGGAATGTACCGACGTGACAGGCACGTCCGACTGGATGACGACAGCCATGGACCCGACGCCCTCCTGGCGTGTCAGCCGGGCCGTGAAGACATAGGCAACTCCCTCCGACGTCACGGACAGGAACGCCTTTACGTCCGAGGGCGCGCGCGGTTGGCCTGGGCGCCAGGATTCCCCGATGAAGCCGGCCTGCACAAGATAGTAATATCGCCCTTCAACATAGGGTATTGCCAGCTTCACCAGATCCCTCTGGTTCAGGGCGCGGAGGTTTTGTGCCTCGACAATGCCCAAATAGGCTTCCTGATGCTCCTCAGGAACCACGATCGCCTTGAACTCGCCCTTCAGCCATACCGTATCCATCGGAGGGCGGTCCCGCTCGCACATTACTGGCGTCGTAAGAGTAGCGGCAAGGAGAAGGCCAGACAGAAGCATGGGATTCTCGTGGATGAAAGGTTGGGACACCGTATGGCAAATCCCGATGAGTGAAATCACCAGAATTTGCCGTAACGATAACCTCTGACATGTGGCCAGGGGCCGACATCAATTTATGCCGCAGGCTTTGAGCGCGTCCTGGATCATCTCACTCCGCACGTGCTTTGCTGTGGCAGTCGCCCCCGTGCCAACGTCAAGATTTCATGACATTGTTGTTATCCGACAGGTACACCTGCCCGCCCTTCTCCTTGAACGCCGCAGACATGGCCGCCATCCCCTCCTGCGCCGCCGCGTAATCGCGCACTTCCTGCGTGATCTTCATGGAGCAGAATTTCGGCCCGCACATGGAGCAGAAATGCGCCAGCTTGGCCCCTTCGGCGGGCAGGGTCTGGTCGTGATATTTTTCCGCCGTCTCCGGGTCCAGGGACAGGTTGAACTGGTCGCGCCAGCGGAACTCAAACCGGGCGCGGGACAGCGCGTCATCGCGTTCCTGTGCCCCCGGATGGCCCTTGGCCAGATCGGCGGCGTGGGCGGCCAGCTTATAGGTGATCACGCCCACCTTCACATCGTCGCGGTCAGGCAGGCCCAGATGTTCCTTGGGCGTGACATAGCAAAGCATGGAGGTGCCGAACCAGCCGATCATGGCGGCACCGATGCCGCTGGTGATATGGTCATATCCCGGCGCGATGTCGGTGGTCAGCGGCCCCAGCGTGTAGAAGGGGGCCTCGCCGCAGACCTTCAACTGCTTGTCCATATTGGCCTTGATCTTGTGCATGGGCACATGGCCCGGCCCCTCGATCATCACCTGCACATCATGCTTCCAGGCGATCTGCGTCAGTTCGCCCAGCGTGTCCAACTCCGCAAACTGCGCCGCGTCATTTGCATCGGCGATGCTGCCAGGGCGCAGACCGTCGCCCAGGGAGAAGGCGATATCATAGGCCTTCATGATCTCGCAGATTTCCTCAAAATGCGTGTAGAGGAAGTTCTCCTTGTGATGGGCCAGGCACCATTTGGCCATGATGGAGCCACCCCGGCTGACGATGCCCGTCACCCGTTTGGCCGTCAGCGGGATATGGGCCAGGCGCACGCCGGCATGGATGGTGAAATAATCCACCCCCTGTTCGGCCTGCTCAATCAGCGTGTCGCGGAACAGCTCCCAGGTCAGGTCCTCAGCCTTGCCACCCACCTTTTCCAACGCCTGATAGATCGGCACGGTGCCGATGGGGACCGGTGAATTACGGATGATCCATTCGCGGATCGTGTGGATATTACGGCCCGTGGACAGGTCCATGACCGTATCCGCACCCCAGCGGATGGCCCAGACGAGTTTGTCCACCTCATCCGCGACCGATGATGTCACTGCCGAATTGCCGATATTGGCGTTGATCTTCACCAGGAAGTTCCGGCCGATGATCATCGGCTCCGTCTCCGGGTGGTTGATATTGTTGGGGATGATAGCGCGGCCGCGCGCAATCTCATCCCGCACGAATTCCGGCGTCACATAGTCGGGGATCGACGCCCCGAAATCCTCCCCATCGCGCGCCACCTGTTCGGCCAGACGCTGCCGGCCCAGATTCTCGCGGATGGCGACATATTCCATCTCCGGCGTGATGATGCCTTTGCGGGCGTAATGAAGCTGGCTGACATTGGCACCGGCCTTGGCACGCAGGGGCCGGCGGGCGGCCCGGTCAAACAGCGGTACCGGGCTTTCCTGCCCCTCGCGCAGGCCATTATCCTCCGGCTTCACCTGCCGCCCGTCATAGGCCTCTACATCGCCGCGCGCTTCCACCCAGGACCGGCGCAGTTCGGGCAGGCCTAATCGGATATCGGTACGGATGGCGGGGTCGGTGTAGGGGCCGGACGGGTCATAGACGCGCACCGGCGGCTCATTGGCACTGGGCGACAGGTCGATCTCGCGCATGGCCACGCGAAGGTCGGCAAAGCGCTCTCCCGCGACATGTACCTTGCGGCTGGCGGGCAGCGGGCCGGTGGTCACGCGGAATTCGGGATCGGTAATGTTTGTATCTGGCATCTGGACCTCCCTTGATATGGAGATCCGGGTTTGCGCACGGGGTGCGGCGGCAATGTTGGGGCAAACGGGGCCCCTATGCTTCCATCCCTACGCCGGTACGACCCGGATCAGGTTCGAAGGGTTCCCGCGCCGGTGCCGCCATCAATGGCGGTCCATGCGGTGTCTCAGCCCCTTGCCGGGGTTCCCCTTGGACGGGGGGAAGGTGCGGGATGATGGGGGCAGGTGTCAAGGGTGGGTAGTTCAGGGGACGAACAAATGAAAAGCCCCGGCCCACCATGCAGGTGGACCGGGGCCCTACAATTCACCGGTGATGCGGTGATCCTTACTGCCCACCTTCCAGCGACAGGGCCAGGAAGGTCTGCTCGCCGCGGCGTTCGACCAGCAGCAGCACGGCCTTCTGGCCGGCGGTCTTGGCCTTGGTCACGCGGTCCTGCACCTCGGCGGGGGTGGTCACCGGTTGCTGGCTGACCTCCAGCACCACATCGCCGGGGCGCAACTGACGCGACTGCGGCGGGGCGTTGGGGTTGACCTTGGTGATGACCACGCCCTTGGTGCCTTCGGCCAGCTCAAACTGCTTGCGCAGGTCCGGGGAGATGGAAGAGACGGTGAGGCCCAGCGCATCCACCTGCTGCTGAACGGCACCCTTACCGGGGGCCTGTTCCTCTGCTGCACCCTCTTCCTCGGCGGCGGCGGGTTCTTCGGGGAATTCGGCCAGGGCAACGGTCACATTCACGGGCGTGCCCTTGCGGGAAATGCCGACATTGACCTTGGTACCCACCGGCGTGCCGGCCACCATGCGCGGCAGGGTGCGGTTATTGGCCACTTCCTTACCGTCGAAGGTCAGGATGACATCGCCGGGCTTCAGACCGGCCTCGGCGGCGGGGCTGCCCTCTGTCACGGTGCCGACCAGGGCGCCCTTGTGATGGGCCAGACCCATGCTTTCGGCGATCTCCGGGGTCACCGACTGGATCTGCACGCCCAGCCAGCCACGGCGCACCTTGCCGGCCTTACGGATTTCCTCAATCACGGTGCGGGCCATGCTGGATGGGATGGCAAAGCCAATGCCGACCGAACCGCCCGTGCGGCTGTAGATCGCCGAATTGATGCCAACCACGTCGCCGGCCAGATTAACCAGCGGGCCACCGGAATTGCCCTGGTTGATGGCGGCGTCGGTCTGGATGAAATCGTCAAAGCGACCGGCGCCGATATCACGGGCGCGGGCCGACACGATACCGGCGGTGACGGTACCGCCCAGGCCGAATGGATTGCCGATGGCCACGACCCAGTCGCCAACCTTCAGCACATCGCTGTCACCCCATTTCAGGGCCGTCAACTTCTGCTTGGCTTCCACCTTCAACAGGGCCAGATCGGTCTCCTTGTCGGTGCCGATCAACTTGGCCTTCAATTCCGTCTGGTCGGCATCCTGGAAGATGACGGTGATCTCGTCCGCCCCCTCAATCACGTGGTTGTTGGTGACGATGTAACCCGACGCATCGATGATGAAGCCCGACCCCAGCGACTGCGCCTTGCGCGGGGCGCCCTGGCCCTGCTGCTGACGCTCCAGGAAGTCGCGGAAGAATTCTTCCATCGGCGAGCCGGGGGGGAAGTCGGGCATGGGCACAGCACCGCGACCACCCGGCTTGTTCTGGATCGTCTGGCTGGTCGAGATATTGACCACCGACGGCAGCGTCTTTTCGGCCAGCGGCGCGAAACTGTCGGGCGCGCCGCGCTGGGCCAGGGCCGGCGGGGTAAAGATCAGGGCGGCGGTCACCGCCAGCAGCGACAACAGGCCGGCCACGCGGCCTTCCCGGACGGCGGCCCCGGCAGGGGCGCAGGCGGAACGGGAACGGAAGGCGTCGATCACGTCAATCTCCAGGGGCCGGTCATCCGCGCCCACACCCCGGGGCACGCATCGGCACGCCGGCCCGAAAGGGGCGCACCGACAGCCAAGGAATATAGCGTGAAAGCCCGTCTTGCGAAGCATTCCTTCGTAACAGGCGGATGGTCTTGGGTGCGAAAGCGGCCCTATCCGCGAATGGCGCCCACGGCCACGACACCCAGGATGGCGGCACCCAGGCCGATCCGGCGCAGCATCACCGGTTCCATGCCTGTAATGCGCTGGGCCATGTCCCGCATGGAATTGGGTGCCACGGCATAAAGCAGGCCCTCAATCACGAAGACCAGGGCCAATGCGGTCAGGAAATCGGTCACGGAAGGTGTCCGGAAAAGGAGGGGGCGCGGGGCGGTCAAAAACCGCCCCGCGCAAGGCAACATCACCGCTTGGTCACGGTGCCCGTGCTGTTGAAGTAGCGGAAGAACTCGCTATCCGGTGACAGGACCATCTGCGTGTTATCACCCTTCATGGAAGCCTTATAGGCGTCCAAAGACCGGTAGAAGGAATAGAAATCCGGATTCTTGTTCGCGGATTCAGCCAGGATGCGGATCGCCTGGTTGTCGCCTTCACCGCGCAGCACCTGGCTGTCGCGCTGGGCTTCAGCCAGGATGACGGTGCGTTCACGTTCGGCCCGGCTACGGATCTGCTGGGCCTGTTCGTTACCTTGGGCGCGGGCCTCGCGGGCTTCACGCTCACGCTCGGACCGCATACGCTCATACACGGCCTGCGAGGTCGCTTCCGGCAGGTCGGCGCGGCGGATGCGGACATCTACGATCTCCACACCGAACTGGGCGGCTTCCTGGTTCACCTGTGCCTTGATGTCGGTCATCACCTTGGCGCGTTCCTTGGACAGAACGGCCAGCAGGGTGGCGTTACCCAGCACACGGCGCAGGGCGGAATTGACGGTGGCGGCCAGACGCTGCTCCGCCACATTCTCATTGCCGACCGAGGTGTAGAACTTCAAAGGTTCGGTAATGCGGTAACGGGCAAACGCGTCCACTTCCAGACGCTTCTGGTCGGCCAGAATCACCTGTTCGACGGGCGGATCGACATCCAGAACGCGGGAATCGATCAGAACCACATTCTGCACGAACGGGATCTTGGCATGCAGGCCCGGCTCCTGAATGGTGCGCTTCCATTCACCCAATTGCAGAACCAGGGCCTGCTGGGTCTGGTTCACGGTGAACAGGGAGGCCGAAGCCAGGATGGCGGTGGCAGCGGCGGCAATGCCGAGAGCGACAAGTTTGGTGCTCATGGTCCGTCCCCCTTACTGGCGCGGTGCGGCCGATGCGGCCGGCGTCTGTTGGCGGATCTGGTTCGTCAGCTCGTTCAGCGGCAGGAACGGCACGACACCGCTGCCCTTACCCTGATCGATAATGATCTTGTTGGTGCCGCCCAGCACCTCCTGCATCGTTTCCAGATACATGCGCCGCGCCGTGATCTCGGGCGCCTGGGTATAGGCGGACAGAACCTGCGCGAAACGCTGCGCGTCACCCTGTGCCAGGCTCACCACCTGTTCACGATAGGCCGACGCCTGTTGGATCAGCTGTTCAGCCTCACCGCGGGCGCGGGGGATGATGTCGTTACGATAGGCCTCGGCCTCGTTACGCAGACGCTCGCGGTCCTGGCGCGCGCGCTGCACATCGTTGAAGGCATCGACCACGGGGGCCGGCGGGTCCACCTTCTGCAACTGCACCTGCGTGATCTCGATACCGGACTGGTATTCGTCCAGCATGGTCTGCAACAGGGCCTTGGTCTGCTGTTCAATATCCTGGCGCGCCTCGGTCAGGGCCGGCTGGATATCGGTGCGGCCAATGACCTCGCGCATGGCGCTTTCGGCGGCCATCTTTACGGTATTGGCCGGGTCGCGGATCTTAAACAGGTAATTGCCGGCATCCTTGATCACCCACAGGACAGTGAAGTCGATGTCGATGATATTCTCATCGCCCGTCAGCATCAGGCTTTCGTCGATGATGTCGCCGCCGCCCGGACGCCGGCTGTCGGTGCCGGAGCGGTAGCCAACTTCCAGACGGTTGACCAGTGTCACCTTCGGCGTGTCCACCATCTCAATGGGGGCCGGCAGGTGATAGCGCAGGCCCGGCTGTTCGGTGCGGACATATTCGCCGAATCGGCGCACCACACCCTGCTCGTCAGGCTGCACGCGGTAGATGCCCGACAGGCCCCACAGCAGACCCAGCGCGACCAGCCCGAGCGCGATGCCCTTGCCGCCGCCCAGGCCACCGGGCGTCAGGTTCTTGAACCGCTCCTGCCCCTTGCGCAGCAGTTCCTCCAGGTCGGGGCCACCGGGCGGTTGCCCGCCGCCGCCACCGCCGCCGGGCGGACGGCCCCACGGATTGTTACCGCCGCCATTGCCGCCACCACCCGGGGGAGAACCCCAGGGGCCACCGCCATTGCCGCCACCTTGATTGTTCCAGGGCATATTGCCGACCCTTTGGTGATTGGACCCACGTAACTGCCAAACCGACAGGCCTGCCCCCAGGGACAGGACGCTTTCTCTCTGTGATACGCCACCCTATATATCGCGGCGCACCGGAGACAAGGCCCTTGGGCCATCGGTCACCGCAGATATTGGGAAAAGAACGGGGTTTTCAACCATGGCTGTGGTCAGCGAAGAACAGGTTCTGAAGGCGCTCGGCACCGTGAAGGACCCCGACCGGGGTACGGATGTCGTATCGCTGGGCATGATTTCCGGTCTGACAGTGAAGGGCGGCAATGTCGCCTTCGCGCTGGAGGTGGACCCAAGCCGCGGCGCGGCATTGGAACCCCTGCGTCAGGCTGCCGAGAAGGCCGTGGATGCCTTGCCGGGCGTGACCTCAGTCACCGCAATGCTGACGGCCCACCGCGCACCGCCCAAGCTGGGGGGCGGCCATGATCATAAGGGGCATGACCATAAGGGCCACAGCCATGGCACCGCCCCTGCCGCCGCGCCGCCGCCGAAACCTGCTAAGATCGGCGTGCCCGGCGTGCGCGCCATCATCGCCGTCGCGTCAGGCAAGGGCGGGGTGGGCAAATCCACGACCTCCGTCAATCTGGCGCTGGGCATGGCGGCCAACGGGTTGCGCGTCGGTCTGCTGGATGCCGATATCTATGGCCCGTCCCTGCCCCGCATGCTGGGCCTGTCGGGCAAGCCGGAAACTACCGACGGCAAGGTGCTGCGGCCCCTGGTCCGCCATGGGGTGAAGGTCATGTCCATGGGCTTCCTGGTGGCCGAAGAGACGCCCATGATCTGGCGCGGCCCCATGGTGATGGGCGCCATTCAGCAGATGCTGCGCGATGTCGCCTGGGGCGAACTGGACGTGCTGGTCGTCGACATGCCGCCGGGGACGGGCGACGCGCAGCTATCCTTGTCGCAGAATGTACCGCTGGCCGGGGCCGTTATCGTCTCGACGCCCCAGGACATTGCCCTGCTGGATGCGCGCAAGGGGCTGAACATGTTCCGCCGCGTCGATGTGCCCGTGCTGGGCATCGTGGAGAACATGTCCTATTTCTGCTGTCCCAATTGCGGCCACCGCAGCGATATTTTCAGCCATGGCGGCGCGCGGGCGGAGGCGGACAAGCTGGGCATCGATTTCCTGGGCGAGGTGCCGCTGGATATCGCTATCCGCGAGACCAGCGACGGCGGCGACCCCATCGTTGTCTCCCAGCCCGACAGCGACCATGCCAAGGTCTACCGTTCCATCGCCGCCCGCGTCTGGGACAAGATCAGCATCGGCAGCGGTCGCGCCGCACCCCGTATCGTGATCGAATGATCAAGGCGCACCTGCCCCGATCGGGTGGCGATTACTGGTCACCCCGATCGGGTTAGCGCGATATTTTACAAATGTTCATTTGAAACACCCTTTCGCGGACAGCCCGCAAAAAGACGGATTGCTGCACTGCGTATCGTGCAATGGATTTTTCCTTTCCGTCTAGGCCAGCATTTGGTACATAAACTTCGTACTCCGCTGGAGGACGGACAGGATGTATCAAGACGAACCGATCCGAGTTGCATATGCGTTTCGCGATGGCGCCCACTCTTTCCGGGCTGCTGACCCTCGCACGGGTGACATTCAGGTTGCGCACGGCGTACCTGAAGTCGCCTATGAGGAAGTAACGCGCACGCTAAGCGAACGGGTCGCCGATCGTCTGGGTGCATACGCACAGGCCCGCCCCCAGCTGGCGTTCAAGGAATTCTGGACGTGGCTGCAGATGAACCCCATCGCGGCCATGCCGAACACCCCTTGCCATGTCGAGTTCGCTTGGGAAGTCCGACCCTGAACCCGGTATGGTGAGTCGCCATGTAGGCGGTATGTGTATGGATTGCTGAACAACTGGCGCCCGGCCCCAATCCGGGCGCCATTTTTTTATTCCGGCCAGAAGCCGTCATCCGCCATCTGGTCATAGGTGAAGGGGCAGGTGGCCGGGAAGGTATGGCTGGATAACCCGGTCTCACGTTCGGCAGCGATTACCGCGTCGCCATAGGCCTCATCGATCGACTCTGCCAAAGTGCCTTTAAGGCTAGGATTATCCTTCATATGACGCAAAAGTTGGCGGCGCTGCTCTCGCACTGTCAGTGTCCAACTACGACTGCGCAGCCCCGGCTGAAACTGCCACTTCAAAAGGTGAAGCAGCAGGACGGCCAGACGGCTGACCAGTTCGCGCTTTTCCGTCCGCCCCATGCTCTCGATCTCCTCGGCAATGTTGGCGATGTCGGCGGCATCGAGCTTGCCGGCGCGCAGCAGGGCGGCCTGCTGGTTGGCCCAGGCGTAAAAGTCCTTCTCATAAAGGCTCATGGCACCCTCCCTGGCGACGTCCCAGATTTGGGCAATCACCGGCGGCGGGGCAAGCGGAATTCCGCCCGCCCCGCCCTTATCCCCGCTTACCGAAGCGCCTGCTCCAGGTCGGCCAGCAGGTCGTTCACATCCTCCACACCCACCGACAGGCGGACCAGACCGTCATCAATGCCGATGGCGGCACGCTGTTCTGCGGGAATGCTGGCATGGGTCATGATGGCCGGATGTTCGATCAGGCTCTCCACTCCGCCAAGGCTTTCGGCAAGACTAAACAGTTCCGTCCGCTCCAACATACGGCGCGCGGGTTCCAGACCGCCCTTCAGGTGAATGGTCACCATGCCGCCACCGGCCCGCATTTGCCGCTTGGCCAGATCATGCTGGTCGTGGCTGGGCAGGAACGGGTAGCGCACCTTTGCCACCGACGGGTGTTTTTCCAGCCATTCGGCGATCACGCCGGCATTCTGGCAATGGCGCTCCATGCGCAGCGCCAGGGTCTTCAGGCTGCGCATTACCAGGAAACTGTCAAACGGTCCCTGGATGGCGCCGACGGCATTGTGCAGGAAGGCCATGCGGTCGGCGATTTCGCCGGCCTCCCGCACCACCGCGACGCCACCCACCATGTCGGAATGGCCGTTCAGATATTTGGTGGCCGAATGCACGACAATGTCGAACCCCTGCTCCAACGGCCGCTGAATCCACGGGCTGGCAAAGGTGTTATCAGCAACCGAGATCAGGTTATGTGTCTTGGCCAGTTGCGCCAGCGCCTCCAGGTCTGCCAGCTTCAGCAGCGGATTGGTCGGCGTCTCCACCCAGATCATGCGGGTTTCCGGACGGATGGCGGCTTTCACCGCTTCCAGGTCCGACAGGTCGACGGTCGTCACCGACAGGTTGGCCGTGCGCGACCGCACCCGGTGCAGCAGGCGGTAGGTGCCGCCATACAGATCATCGGATGCGATGACATGCGCGCCGGCATCCAGCAACTCCAGGATCGTCGCTTCCGCCGCCAGCCCAGAGGCAAAGGCGTAGCCACGATATCCTGACTCCAGATCAGCGATACAGGCCTCATAGGCCATGCGCGTCGGGTTCTGGCTGCGGGCATATTCATAGCCCTTATGAACGCCGGGGCTTTCCTGCACAAAGGTGCTGGTGGCGTAGATCG
The DNA here is from genome assembly GCF_002868735.1 of Niveispirillum cyanobacteriorum. Classification (GTDB taxonomy): domain Bacteria; phylum Pseudomonadota; class Alphaproteobacteria; order Azospirillales; family Azospirillaceae; genus Niveispirillum; species Niveispirillum cyanobacteriorum. The sequence goes on from NZ_CP025611.1 coordinate 1,784,725, forward strand.
GGACCATGATGGCGCCGGTCGTGGGGTCGGGCTGCTGGCCGGCATGGATGGCGCGGGTCGCGAATCCCTGGCGGTTGGGGCGGTCCTTCATGCTGAACATCCTCTGTTGTAAGCGCCCAACCTCTATCGTGTCGGGTCGTTGACAGCCTCGGCCAGCACTTCCTCCAGCCGGGCGATGAACTGGGCGATATGCAGCCCGTCGATCAGGCCGTGATGGGCCTGCACAGCGACGGGAAAATCCACGCGGCCATTGCTGTGGCCGAACTTGCCGATGGCAACGTTGGGAATGGAGCAGTCCCCGAACCGCGCCATCGGATGCTGGATTGAGGTGAAACGCAGCCAGGGCAAACAGGTGGTGAAGATGTAATCCCGGCTGGTCAGCGGCGTCAGGCGCAGGTCCACGGCATTGCGGGCAATCTCCCGGTCGGCCAGATAGGCGGCCAGGAAGGCCTGAAAATCCGGCGTATAGGGAATGGTGGAGAAGTTCAGGTTCTGATCCCGCCCGATCACCGTGTAGGACATGGTGAGGTTCTTGACCTCGCTGACCCGCTTTTCCAGCAGGCGCAGGCGCATATGCGGGATGTCCATACTGGCCCGCCCGATGGCGTGCAGAACCCGCGCGAAGGGCGGGATGCCCGCTTGCTTGGCCGGGGTCACGAAATCCGGGCAATCGGCCACCGCCGCGATATTCACGGCGGGCTGGTCATAGCGGTCGAAAAGGGCAATCTGGCGGCTGCGGTCGATCAATTCAGTGCTCCCATGACGGGTTCCCGACCCGATCCGGGGCACTTAGTTGTCCAGGCCTGCGTTTGCAACGCCCCTCGGCTCCGCCAGAGCAAGGTTTGGATAAACGTGATGGGGGCCTTGGTCAAGCCGGCAACAGCACCAGACCCGCCAGCGGCGGCAGGGCGATCTCCACGCTGAACGGCTGCCCGTCCCAGGGCAGGGTTTCGGCCTGCACCGGCGCCGGGTTAGTGATGCCGCTACCGGCATAGGCGGCGGCGTCGCTGTTCAGTGCCTCCCGCCAGACGCCGCCAAAGGGCACACCCACGCGGTAGCGCTGGCGCGGCACAGGGGTGAAATTCACAACCGTGACGGCCGCTGCACCCTCGGCAAAGCCATGGCGGCTATAGGCCAGCACGCTTTCGTCGGCCGCCCCGCCCTTGATCCAGCGGAAACCCTCGCCCTCACAATCGCGCTCATGCAGGGCCGGGGTGTCACGGTAAAGATGGTTCAGGTCGCGAACCAGATCGCGCACGCCCCGGTGCCAATGCCCACCGGCATGATCGTCCAGCAGATGCCAGTCCAACTGCCCATCATGGTTCCATTCGCGTCCCTGCGCGAATTCCCCGCCCATGAACAGCAGCTTCTTGCCCGGATGGGTCCACATGAAGCTGAAATAGGCGCGCAGATTGGCGAATTTCTGCCAATCGTCGCCCGGCATGCGGGCCAGAAGCGAGCCCTTGCCATGCACAACCTCATCATGGCTGAGCGGCAGGATGAAGTTTTCGGAGAAGGCGTAGAGCAGGCCGAAGGTCAGGTCGCTGTGATGGTGGCGGCGGTGGATCGGGTCACGCTGCATATATTTCAGCGTGTCATGCATCCAGCCCATGTTCCATTTATAGCCAAAGCCCAGGCCGCCGGCATGGGCCGGCTGTGACACGCCGGGCCATGCCGTCGATTCCTCGGCAATGGTCATGGCCCCGCCGCCCTGCCCTTCCTCGGTCCCATAGACCAGGGCATTCATGCGGCGCATGAAATCAATGGCTTCCAGATTCTCCCGCCCGCCATGGCGGTTGGGAACCCACTCACCTTCCTTGCGGCTGTAATCCAGATACAGCATGGAGGCCACCGCATCCACGCGCAGCCCATCGATATGGTAATGCCGCAGCCAGAAAAGGGCGTTGGAGATGAGGAAATTCGTCACCTCGTTCCGCCCGAAATTATAGATCGCGGTGTTCCAGTCGGGGTGATAGCCCTGGCGCGGGTCGGCATGTTCGTATAGGTGCGAGCCGTCGAATTCATACAGACCATGGGCGTCGGTCGGGAAATGGCCGGGCACCCAATCGATGATCAGGCCGATTTCCGCCTGATGGCAGGCATCGACAAAGGCCTGGAAATCCGCAGGCGTGCCAAAGCGGGAGGTCGGCGCGAACAGGCCCAGCGCCTGATAGCCCCAGGACCCGTCGAACGGATGCTCATGAACGGGCATCACCTCGATATGGGTGAAGCCCATTTCCCGAACGTAAGGAACCAACTGGTTCGCCAGATCGCGCCAGTTCAGGTAGCCACCATTTCCGGGCCGCCGCCAGGAACCGGGATGCACCTCATAGATCGAAATCGGCGCCGACCGGGCATTGCGCGCCGCCCGCTTGGTCAGCCATTGCGCATCCTGCCAGGCATGATGATCAATGCGCGACACCATGGAGGCAGTGGCGGGCCGGAATTCGGCGGCCAACGCATGTGGGTCAGCCTTCAGCGGCAGCAGATAACCGCCGGCATCCAGCATTTCGTACTTGTAATGCGCACCCTCGGTCACGCCGGGGACGAAAATCTCCCAGATGCCTGCGCCTAAGCGCAGGCGCATGACATGGATACGGCCATCCCAGCCATTGAAGTCGCCCACGACCGACACGCGGCGCGCATTGGGCGCCCAGACAGCGAACCGTACACCGGCGACACCGTCGATCACATCCAGATGCGCGCCCAGCTTTTCATAGGACCGCCAGTGCCGCCCCTCGCCCAGCAGATACTGGTCCATCTCACCCAGGATGGGCGGGAATCGATACGGGTCCTCAATCTCCCAGCGGTCATGCCCGCGCGACAGGCGCAGGCGATAACCGGCGGCCTGTTCGGCGGTCAAAGTGCCGGCGAAAAACCCGTCGCCATGCAGGCGCGGCAGGTCCAGCCGTTCCGCACCATCCGCACCGATTACCGCTACGCGTTCCGCATCGGGCCTGAACACCCGCAATTCCACACGCCCCGACCCGTCATGCAGCGGATGCGGCCCCAGGATCGCGAAGACGTCACCATGCGTCGCCTGGATGATGGCGGCAATCTCGGCTTCGGACGGGGTATGGGGCATGGTCTACCTGGGTTGGGGTGGTGGGGAAAATTACCATGTTTGCGGGAATGTGGGGATATGGAGCGACGCCCCAACTACCCCCGCTGCCCCAACCGCCGCTCCCGGATCGGGCGCTTCGACCGCGCCAGGCTTTCCGCCAGATTGACGCCCCGGCGCAAGGCCACGGCGACCTGCAGCACGTCCAGCATGGCAAGATGAGCCAGACGGCTGACCATCGGCGTGTACATGCTGGTATCTTCCACCACATCGACCAGCAGCGACACCGTCGCCTTTTCCGCCAGCGGCGACCCGCCCGAGGTCAGCGCCACCACCTTGGCCCCGCTATCCAGCGCCAGATCGACCGAGCGCAGCAATTCGCGCGTGCGGCCTGTGTGGGAGATGACCAGGGCCGCCGCGTTGGGACCCAGCAGGGTGGCCGACATGGCTTGCACATGGAAATCGGTATAGGCGACGCAGGGGATGCCCAAACGGAAGAACTTGTTCTGCGCATCCATGGCCACCACGCCAGAGGCGCCGAAGCCATAGAATTCCATGCGCTGCGCTTCGGCCAGGATGCGCACCGCCTGATCCAACGCTTCCGGGTTGGTATGGTTGCGCACGCGGGTCAGCGAGGCGATGGACCGGTTCAGGACCTTGGCGGCGACGTCAACGACGGGATCGTCGGGCCGCACCTCCTCATGCACATAGGGCGTGCCTGTGGCCAAATCCTGGGCCAGACGCAGCTTGAAATCCTGAAAACCCGCGCAGCCAATAGAGCGGCAGAAGCGCACCACCGTCGGCTGGCTGACCTGCGCTTCCCGCGCCACCTCCGCGACGGAGGCATTGACCACCGAATGCGGGCGCTTAAGCACCACTTCCGCGATCTTCTGTTCGGATCGGCGCAGACCGGACTGCATGCCACGGATACGTTCAAGCACGTCGGCCACTCCCCCAAACATATGATACCGGCCGGCTGGGCCGTGTAAGGGAATTACACGAAATCCAGCCGGATTTGGCAAGGCCGGCATACCGGCGGTAACAGCGGGGCACCCCTGCCCGCCGATGTTGGCCCATTCCGCCTCCGAAATGCCTTCTATAGGGCAAAAACCGTAGTAAAGTTACGCCGCAGCGCAGCATGGACGTTACAAACATGCGCGCGAATGCCGGAAATGCGGGCAGACGACGTAGTCGCCGCTTGCGAGCTTTGGTAATTCTGCTACATTCATCCCAGAAGACGGCGCGGACCGCGCGCCGCCTCGGCCAGGAAATGGCCGGAAATCAAGGGACGGGCGGGCCGGGTGCCATGGCTGATGTGATGCAGGTTAATCCGTTTGACTATGTGGTGTTCGGCGGCACGGGCGATCTGGCCCTGCGCAAGCTGATGCCTGCCCTTTATTACCGCGAACGCGACCATCAGCTGACCGATGACAGCCGCATCATCGGCGTGTCCCGTACCGACCAGAACACCGACGCCTTCCGCGCGCAGATCACCAAGGCCCTGGGTCAGTTCATCCCAGCGGAAGATATCGATCAGGCCATCCTGGCCCGTTTCCTGGGCCGCATCACCTATGTCCCGCTGGACGCGACCAAGCCCGCCGGTAACTGGCCGCTGCTGGTCGAGGCGTTGAAGGATGGTGGGGACAAGGCCCGCGTCTTCTATCTGGCAACCTCGCCCGTGCTGTTCGGCGCCATCTGCCGCAACATCAAGGAAGCGGATCTCATCTGCCCCAAGACACGGGTTGTCCTGGAAAAGCCGATCGGCAAGGATCAGGCCTCTGCCAATGCCGTGAATAACGAGGTTGGCGCGATCTTCAAGGAAGAGCAGATCTTCCGCATCGACCATTATCTGGGCAAGGAATCGGTGCAGAACCTGATGGTGCTGCGCTTCGGAAATGCCCTGTTCGAACCGCTCTGGTCCGCCAACTATATCGACCATGTGCAGATCACGGTCGCCGAAAAGGTCGGCGTGGAAGGCCGCGCCGACTATTACGACAAGGCCGGCGCCCTGCGTGACATGGTACAGAACCATTTCCTGCAGCTGTTGTGCCTTGTGGCCATGGAACCGCCGTCATCGCTGACGGAGGACATGATCCGCAACGAGAAGATCAAGGTGCTGCGCGCCCTGCGCCCCATCACGGCGCAGGAGGTAAAGGCCAAGACGGTCCGCGGCCAATATCGCCAGGGTGCGATTGAGGGCAAGTCCGTGCCCGGCTATGGCGAGGAGCTGGGCGCGTCGTCCAACACCGAAACCTTCGTTGCCATCAAGGCGGAGGTGGATAATTGGCGCTGGGGCGGGGTTCCGTTCTATCTGCGCACGGGCAAGCGCATGCCCACCCGCTATTCCGAGATCGTCATCCAGTTCAAGGCCACGCCGCACAATGTCTTCGGGCGCGGCGCGGGTGAGCTGACCGCCAACCGTCTGGTCATCCGGTTGCAGCCGGACGAGGGCGTGAACCTGTCGATCATGACCAAGGTGCCCGGTCCCGGCGGCCTGCGCCTGCGGTCCGTCCCCCTGAACCTGTCCTATGCGGAGACGTTCAAGGACCGTTACCCGGACGCCTATGAACGGCTGCTGATGGATACGGTGCGCGGCAACCCGTCTTTGTTCATGCGCCGGGACGAGGTGGATGCCGCCTGGGCCTGGATCGACACCATCCAGAAGGGCTGGAAGGACACCGACCAGCCGGCGGAACCCTATCCGGCCGGAAGCTGGGGGCCGCTGTCGGCGGCCCTGCTGCTGGCCCGCGATGATCGGCGGTGGAACGATGCCGACTATTAATAGCCACGCCGACAAGGCGTCCCTGGTCACGGCTCTTGCCGACCATATCGGCGGCCTGATCCGCGATGCGGTGGCCGCCTATGGCCGTGCCTCCCTGGTCCTGTCGGGCGGCACCACGCCTGCCGACCTGTTCGCCCGGCTGGATGGTTACGACCTTCCCTGGGACAAGGTCTATCTGACCCTGTCGGATGAGCGCTGGGTCGATCTGGATGATCCCGCCAGCAATGAGGCGATGGTGCGCCGGACCCTGTCCGCTGCCGTTGCCAAGGGTGCAACCGTCGTCGGCCTGAAAAGCGTGGGTGCCACGCCCGCCGACGGTCTGGCCCGCACCAGCAGCCGGCTGGCCACCATGCCCCGCCCCTATGACCTTGTCCTGCTGGGCATGGGGGAGGACAGCCACACGGCCAGCTTCTTCCCTGGTGCGACCGGCTTGGCAGAGGCGTTGAGCGGTGCGCTGGGTCTGGCGGTTGCTGCCGTTACCCCCGCCGGTGGCGTGCCGGCCCGCATCACCCTGACCCTGCCGGAACTGCTGCGCTCTCGCGCCGTTGCCCTGCTGATCACGGGTGACAAGAAGAAGGCCGTTCTGGACGCGGCACTGAAGCCGGGACCGGTTGAGCCCGCCCCCGTCCGCGCCGTGCTGCACCAGACCCAGGTCCCCGTTTCCATCTGGTGGGCGCCGTAACCCCCACGGCCTTTGCCGGGCGCCCCTGAAGGAGGAAGTTCAAGATGACACAGGACGCCATCCGCCGCGTCACCGACCGGATCATCGGGCGCAGCGTCGCCACCCGGTCCAAATATCTGGAGCAGACCCGCGCCGCCGCCGGCAAGGGTCCCAAGCGCGGCACGCTCGCCTGTGGCAATCTGGCCCATGGTTTCGCGGCCTGTGCCGCCGATGACAAGGCCAAACTGAAATCCGGGACCGAGCCGAATATCGCCATCGTCTCGGCCTATAACGACATGCTGTCGGCGCATCAGCCGCTGGAACGCTATCCGGCCCTGATCAAGGATGCCGTGCGCAAGGCCGGCGCCGTGGCGCAGTTTGCGGGCGGCGTGCCCGCCATGTGCGATGGCGTGACCCAGGGTCAGCCGGGCATGGAACTGTCGCTGTTCTCCCGCGATGTCATTGCCATGTCGACGGCCATCGCGCTCTCGCACAACATGTTCGATGCCGGCCTGTATCTGGGTGTGTGCGACAAGATCGTGCCGGGCCTGTTCATCGGCGCCCTGTCTTTCGGCCATCTGCCCGCCGTGTTCGTGCCCGCCGGCCCCATGACATCCGGCCTGTCCAACCCGGAGAAGGCCAAGGTCCGGCAGTTGTATGCTGAGGGCAAGCTGGGCCGCGACGCGCTGCTGGAGGCGGAGTCGCAGAGCTATCACGGGCCGGGCACCTGCACCTTCTATGGTACCGCCAATTCCAATCAGATGCTGATGGAGATCATGGGCCTGCACCTGCCGGGCGCATCCTTCATCAACCCCAACACGCCGCTGCGCGATGCGCTGACGGTCGCTGCCGCAGAGCGGGCCGCCAAGATCACGGCATTGGGCGATGATTACACGCCCATCTGCGACGTGATTGATGAAAAGGCCATCGTGAATGGCATCATCGGCCTGATGGCGACGGGCGGGTCCACCAACCATGCCATCCATCTGGTCGCCATGGCCGCCGCCGCCGGCATCCAGGTCGACTGGCAGGATTTCAGCGACCTGTCGTCTGCCGTGCCGCTGCTGGCCCGCGTCTATCCCAATGGCGTGGCCGATGTGAACCATTTCCACGCCGCGGGCGGCATGCAGTTCGTGATCTCCGAACTGCTGGATAGCGGCCTGCTGCATGGCGATGTGAAGACGGTGGCCGGTGACGGTCTGGACGCCTATCGCCAGGATGCTTTCCTGGATAATCACGGTGTCGCCACCTGGCGGCTGGGCGTGAAGGAAAGTGCCGATACCAAGGTGCTGCGCCCCGTCGCCGACCCGTTCGACAGTACGGGCGGCATGCGGCTTCTCTCTGGCAATCTGGGCCGGGGCATCATCAAGGTGTCGGCCGTCAAACCTGAGCATCGGGTGATCGAAGCACCCGCCGCCGTGTTCGACAGCCAGGACGATTTGCAGGCCGCCTTCAAGGCCGGTGCCCTGAACCGCGATGTCGTAGCCGTGGTCCGTTTCCAGGGTCCGCGCGCCAATGGCATGCCGGAACTGCACAAGCTGACCCCCGGCCTGGGCGTGTTGCAGGACAAGGGCTTCAAGGTGGCGCTCGTCACCGATGGCCGCATGTCGGGGGCGTCGGGCAAGGTGCCCGCCGCCATCCATATCACGCCAGAATGCCTGGGCGGCGGCCCGCTGGCCAAGGTGCGTGACGGCGACATCGTCAGCCTGGATGCCGAAACCGGCGAGTTGAACGTGCTGGTCGACGCCGCCGAATTCGCGGCCCGCACCGTTACCGTGCCCGACCTGTCCCACAATGAATGGGGCATGGGCCGCAACCTGTTCGGTGCCTTCCGGGCATCCGCCACCGGGGCCGAACAGGGTGGTTCCTGTTTCGCCGCCCCCATCCCCACCGCCTGATCCGACCGGAACCTGACAAGATGAGCATGGATATCACCCACATCGCCAGCCTGGCCCCGGTCATTCCGGTGATCATCATCGACCGGCTTGAAGATGCCCAGCCGCTGGCCGAGGCGCTGGTGGCCGGCGGCCTGCCGGTGTTGGAAGTCACCCTGCGCTCCCCCGCAGCACTCGACGCCATCCGCGTCATGGCCAAGGTGCCGGGCGCCGTGGTCGGTGCCGGCACCGTCATCGCCCCCGAACAGGTGGCGCAGGTGGCCGATGCCGGTGCAAAATTCATCGTCAGTCCCGGCACCTATCCGGGTCTGGTCGATGCCGTGCTGGACAGCGGCATCCCCTATCTGCCCGGCGTCGCCACCCCGGCGGAGATGATGTACCTGCTGTCGCGCGGTATCCGTCACCAGAAGCTGTTCCCCGCCACGGTGGTGGGCGGTATCGACATGCTGAAGGCAGTATCCTCGCCGCTGTCCCAGATCAAGTTCTGCCCCACGGGCGGCGTCACCGCCGCCACCGCGCCCGACTTCCTGGCGCTGCCCAACGTCATGTGCGTGGGCGGCTCCTGGGTGACACCCGGCAATATGGTCAAGGCGGGCGATTGGGCCGGCATCACGGCCTTGGCCCGTGAAGCAGCATCCCTGCCGCGTCGTTCTTAACGTTTTTCCGGTCCTCTACGATCGCCGTTGTCCGGTCATTTCACGGCGATCGACCTTATGGGCGGTTGGGGAAACCCAGCCGCCCATCTTTTTTGGGGGATTGTGGTGGGCGAGAAGAGGCACATCCATCTCGACGCCGCGAGCCGCTAGAAGGCCGATGGCTACTTTCCAGCGCGCTCCATTTTGTTGATCAACGACACCGACATGTCGATGCGTTGAATTTGCTGGCGAAGCGGCGCGCAGTCTGGATAGGCTGCCAACAGGCATTGCTTCAATCCGCCTAGTATCTCAACGATGCCAGCGCGCGATTTCACTGCCTTCTGGAAAGCCATATCACTCTCTGTATCATTGTAATACACGTCGAAGAATTCAGGGCCATCAAGTTTACCTGTTTTGATCTCAAGACTCATCCAGTCTTCCAGGGTTGAGCGCAGCGCATTCATACGGGTATCGACGCTATGACATGACAGATCAGATCGGATCACGGCCTTGATGATCCGTCCCGCCATAACATGATCATCTATCGCCATGCTGGCAGCAGGGCGCCGTCGCGATGAGCCAAGGCTATAACTGTAAGGCACAGTTGTCGCGCTAGCGGTCGGAAAGATTGTCCCTCTACACCGCGCTCGTCGGATATCTTGTGGCGATTTTGCCTTCGGGCTGACGAATTCATCCCAAGGGGTCACAGAATCGCCGGACCAGTTCTCGTCAATCAACGGTGTTGGCAAAGCGTCGATCTTTGCCACCAAAGCATCGAGATCATAACCGGAACGGCAATCAGACGCAGCGTATAGATCGCAACTGTAGGGATAGTACATACCTGGCCATGAGGCTTTGACAATACGCCAGCCGGTCCGAGCCGACCAAGCAGCACGCTTCGGTTCGTCTGGTGCCCCCCTATAAGGTTCATCAATTAAGATAAACTGCCCACACGCCGGATCGATCCACTTGGTGACGTGATCACTGCTCGGCAGTTTGTCATCCACAGAACCATTGGGGGGATAGACCTTACGGTGATTACGAGAGGGTTGCAGCCCTGTATGTTCCATAAAGCGGAGTGACCGCTCTGCAACACAGAGACGGTCGCGCGCAAAGTCCTGCGTTTGAGCTAGCGCGTCGCAAACAAAATGGTCCTCTGCGACCATACGAAGATTATTAAAACCTCGAACAGCTTTGAGCGCGGATTTACTGCAAATCTCAAGAATAGGCTTTGAGATTTCAATCTTGAGCGTCTCACGGCCACATCGATAGCCTTGCTTCTTGTCACTCCAGTATATGCTAATCAGCACATAATGACGCACGGGCGATGCCAGACGCAACGGAAGTGTACGCTGCGCGTTTCGAAAATTTGTGCAGTTTGCCGCCTGAGCTGCAAGATCAAGCGCTCTCGAATGCTTGATACCCAGCTCTTTACTCATTTGAGCAGCGAGACTTTTGACTCCACTCAGAGTCGTGGGGCGCACTTTACCGGTCAACATGGCTATTCTCCCGGCTTGATTTGCAAGCGTCACTCGCCGACCGCCTCCCAAGCCTGAAAGCCTGTTGAAGGGTTCAAAAATGAATGTACGGCAGCGCTGCCAGCAGCTTCGGAACGGCGAGTGCCATGCTCATGCCAAGAGCTAATTAAAAGTAAGAGAATTCGTGGGAAGTTTCAACCCCTGAAACGGCGCTGCATCTCAGTTCGTTTCGCCTGAAAGAACAAGATGTAGCCGCAGCTCAAGTTCCGCCAAGGGAATGTTGAAGCAGGGGATCCGGTGAAGTTAAGTGAACAGAACTCTGCCCCCCTCACGGATGCGGCAGCGGTATCCCGTGCCGCACGGCCAGCGCCTTCATAATGGCCGCCCTTGTGCCCGCAAAGCGCAAGCCGCCATGCCGCCCCGTCTCCAGCCCATCCTCAGCATCATCGCCAAAGATCAGCAGCGGCAGGCCCTGGTTCGCCTCCCCCACCAGCGCGACCACTTCCGCGCGGGGCCGGGGAAAGTCATGTCGGCGGACCTCTACCCGTTCGGCGATCACCGGAAACCGGGCCAGGATGCCCTCCATGAACATGCAATCGGCGCAATAGAAGCGCTGACCGGGGTACTTCTCGTCCGGGAAATCGGGCGGCAGCAGGTACAGGATGTCGCGGGCCATGGGGTTCTCCTTCATCTGTGCCCTTTTACCACGCCACCGCCCTTGCCAACCACCCGTCCCCGCGCCATTGTTGCGAATGATTTGCGATTGGCAGCGGAAAGCGGGATGACCGAGCCGAACAGCCGCCGCCGCTGGCGGCCCTTCTATCTGGCGCTGGGCTATATCTGCGTGGGGCTGGCCATGGCGGGGGCGGTGCTGCCGGTTCTGCCGACGACGCCGTTCCTGCTGGTGGCGCTGTGGGCCTATTTCCGCTCGCACCCCGAAAAGGCGCAGAAGCTACTGGACCATCCGCGCTGGGGCCCGCCCTTGCGCGACTGGCGCGAACAGGGGGCCATTCCGACGCGGGCCAAGATTATGGCCGTTGCCGTGATGGCCCTGTCCTGGGTCATCGTGTTCTTTACGACACAAGGGACCTGGGTCCCTGTGATTGTCGGTGTGATCCTGTGCTGCACGGCGACTTTCGTCGCCACACGCCCGGCACCGAAACGGGGATAAGGGCGGTCCGGCAAGACCGCCCCACCCATACTTACCCCGCCAGCAATCCGCGGAGCTGCCGCCCCGCCACCGCCAGCATGGCGATGTCCAGCGCCGCGACCCCGCGCAGGTCGGCCAGCAGGCTGTTGATCCGCTCCAGCGGGCCGGTGCGGTGCGCCGCCCAGGCGCTAAACAGGTCGCCGCCACCCTGGACCTGCACCAGCACGCGCGCCGTCAGGCGGGCCTGCAAGTTGAACAGGTCATCCAGCGAGGCCGCCACCGCCTGGCGCTGCCAGTGGTTTTCGCACCGAACCTCCGCCGTGCGTGCCCGCAGATATTCCAAGCCCAGACGGTCGCCCAGGTCGAAATAGAGGTTGGCGACGTCCGACGGATCGCGGCCCGCCTCCACGGCGATTTCCGCGATATCGGTGCTGGCCGCCAGCAGCGGCAGGGCCGAGACACGGCGGGCCAGATCGCCCGGCACCCCGTCCTTGGACCAGTTGCCCGCCGTCTCCGCCAGCCATTTCAGGGCCGAGGGCGACAGGATATCGGGCAGGTGACCCGTCAGTTCCTCCACCACCGGGGCCAGACGCGCCACTTCGGCGGCGATATCCAGCGGGTAGCTGCCATGGGCCAGGACCCAAGGCACGGCCCGGCGCATCAGACGGCCCGTATAGAGCATCATGGCCGTCTGCACGGCCGCCGGCACCTTGGTGTCCAGCGCCTCCACAGCATCCCACAGTCGGCGCAGACCGAAGGCGTCGCGGACGATCAGATAGGCGCGGGCGACATCGCCCTCGCTACGGCCCGTCTGTTCCACCATTTCCCAGGTGAAGGTCGGGCCGACGCGATTGACCATGCCATTGGTGACGGCGGTGCAGATAATCTCGCGCCGCAACTGATGGCGTGCCACGGCGTCGGGGAACCGTTCCTGCAAGGCCTTGGGGAAGTAGCGCATCAGATCGCGCTCAACCGTCTTATCCTCCGGCAGGTCGGAGGCCAGCAACTGGTCATAGAGGTCGATCTTGGCATAAGCCAGCAGCACCGCCGTTTCCGGGCGGGTCAGACCGCGCTTGGCGTTGACACGGGCGGCGATCTCCTCGTCATCGGGCAGGAACTCGATGGCGCGGGATAGTTTGCCGGCCTTTTCCATGGTGCGGGCGAACCGGGCCTGATCCTCCAGCGTTTCCACGGAAATGGCCTGGGCGATGGTCAGGGCCTGGGTCTGCTTGTAATTGTCGGCCAGGACCAGATCCGCCACCTCGTCCGTCATCTGGGCCAGCAGCACGTCGCGCTGTTCACGCGTCATGCCGCCGCCATCCATGACATCGCGCAGCAGGATCTTGATATTCACCTCATGGTCGGACGTATCCACGCCGGCGGAATTGTCGATAGCATCGGTATTGATCGACACGCCGGCCTGTGCCGCCTCGATACGACCGCGCTGGGTGAAGCCCAGATTGGCGCCTTCGCCCACCACCCTGGCCCGCAGATCGCGGCCATTCAGACGGATCGGATCATTGGCCTTGTCACCGGCATCGGCGTTGGTCTCGTCGGTGGACTTCACATAGGTGCCGATACCGCCCAGCCACAGCAGTTCCACCTTGGCGCGCAGGACGGCACGCATCAGCTCCGTCGGTGTGACCCGTTCGGTCTGAATCTCCAGGGCCTGACGGATTTCCGGCGACAGGGTGAGGGACTTCGCCCCCCGGTCGAAGATGGCGCCGCCCGGCGACAGCTTTGTCGTGTCATAATCGGCCCAGGACGAACGCGGCAGATCGAAAAGACGCTTACGCTCTACCCAGCTGCTGGTCGCATCCGGGTTGGGATCAACGAAGATGTGGCGATGGTCGAAGGCGGCGATCAGGCGAATATGCTTGGACAACAGCATACCGTTGCCAAACACGTCGCCCGACATGTCGCCCACGCCGACGGTGGTGAAATCCTCGGTCTGGATATCCTTGCCCAGTTCGCGGAAATGGCGCTTCACCGCCTCCCAGGCACCACGAGCGGTGATGCCCATGCCCTTATGGTCGTACCCGGCGGACCCGCCGGACGCGAAGGCGTCGTCCAACCAGAAGCCGTACTCACGCGATACGCCATTGGCGATGTCGCTGAAGGTCGCTGTACCCTTGTCGGCGGCCACCACAAGGTACGGGTCGTCACTGTCCAGACGCACGACATCGGTCGGCGGGATCACGACACCGTTTTTCAGGTTGTCGGTGATGTCCAGCAGGCCGCGCATCATCGTCTTATAGCATTCGATGACCTCGGCCATCACCGCATCCCGACCCGCACTGGCCGGCACGGGGTTCTTCACGATGAAGCCGCCCTTGCTGCCCACCGGCACGATCACCGCATTCTTGACGATCTGCGCCTTGATCAGGCCCAGGATCTCGGTGCGGAAATCCTCCTTGCGGTCGGACCAGCGGATACCGCCACGGGCCACCTTGCCACCACGCAGATGGATGGCCTCCACGCGCGGGCTATAGACCCAGATCTCCCGCCACGGGCGCGGCAGGGGCAGGTCGTCGATGGAGCCGCTGTCCAGCTTGAAGCTGATATAGCTCTTCGGCTTCCCGTCCGCGCCCTTCTGGAAGAAATTGGTGCGAAGCGTGGCGCGGATGATGTTCAGCATCCGGCGCAGGATGCGGTCTTCATCCAGATTGGTGACGGTGTCCAGCGCGTGGTCGATCTCCAGGATCAGGCCCTTGCGCTTGGTATCCACCTCATCCCGGCCCAGCTTGGCCAGGATGGCCGGATCATGGCTGAACCGGAACAGGTCCAACAGCAGGCGGGCGATCTTGGAATGGGTTGAGAGGGTATTCTCGATATATTCCTGACTGAAATCGAACTTGGCCTGCTTCAGATACTTGGCATAGGCACGGAAGACCGTGACCTCGCGCCAATCCATACCGGACAACAGCACCAGACGGTTGAACCCGTCCGACTGTGCCTCCCCGGTCCAGACGCGCTGGAACGCATCCTCGAATGCCGCCTTCACCCGGTCCAGCTCGACCGCGCGGCCATCGGCGGTGCGCATGTCGAAATCCTGCATGAAGACATTGGGCGTATCGCCGGGCAGTTCGACCTCAAACGGGCCACCTTCCGCCAGGATGCGCAGGCCCAGATGCTCCAGCATGGGCAGCACCTTGGACAGCTCCACCGGTCCGCCGGTCTGATAGACCTTGAAGAACAGTTGATGGGCGTCCGCTTCCACCGGGCGGTGCAGGTTCAGGGCGATGCCGCCATGGGAGATGATATGTTCGATCCGGGCCAGATCGACCACCGCCTCGTCCGGCGTATAGGCCTCCTGGTAGGAGGCGGGCAGGGTGCCGCTATATTTGCGGGCCAGGGCCAGACCCGCGGCCTCGCCCTTTTCTTCCACCAGCGCCTGGGTAAAGCGGTCGCGCCAGCCGCGCGAGGCTTCGATCAGCTGGCTTTCCAGCTCACCAACATCGACATCCGGCAGCTTGCCGGGCGTGGTCTGCACGATCAGGTGGACGCGCGCCAGCACGCTTTCCGACAGCGACACATTCACCTGGGTCGAGGTGCCGTCATAGGCCTTTTCGATCAGGGCCTGCAGGCGCTTACGCAGATCGGTATCGTAACGATCACGCGGAACATGGATCAGTGCGGAAACGAAACGCTCGAACGGGTCCTTGCGCACGAACAGGGCGACGCGCTGGCGCTCCTGCAAATGCAGCACGCCCATGGCAATGTCGTACAGCTCGTCATCGCCGATCTGGAACAGCTCATCACGCGGATAGGTTTCCAGGATATGGACCAGCGCCTTGCCATCGTGGCCGCGCCCGTCAAAGCCCGACCGCTCAATGACGCGGTTCACCTTCTGGCGCAGGAACGGGATGTCGCGCGATGACCGGTTATAGGCGGTGCTGGTGAACAGGCCGACGAACAGCCGCTCACCCACTTCCTCGCCCGCCTCGTTGAACAGCTTGACCATGACGGCGTCCAGCGGCGCGCGGCGATGGACCGTGCTGTCCTTGTTGGCCTTGGTCACCATCATGAAACGGGGGTGGCGGACAAACGCCTTCACCTCCGGCGGCAGCGTGGAGAAATAGCGCAGGCCGTCAAAGACGCTGACCTCGTCATTGCGCAGCAAGCCCAGGCCGGCGCCGGTCTGGATATCCAGCGTCTCCTCGCCATTGTCCTTGCCGAGGCGATATTCGCGGATGCCAAGGAAGATGAAATGGTCTTCATCCATCCAGCGCAGGAAGGCCAGGCCTTCCTCCCGCTCGTCCTCGGCCACGGGGCCATACTGGCCCGCAATGGTTTCGGTCAGACGGGCGCGCATGGCGTGGAAATCGGTGACCGAGGCACGGACATCGGCCAGCACGGCGGCGATGCCGGCGCGGATCGCGTCCAGTTCATCGCTGCCAGTGATCTGATCGACCTCGATATGCATCACCGATTCCGCGATGGCGTCGGCGGGTGCCTCACCATTCTGCCAGATGGCGGTCAGGCGGCCATCAGCATCGCGGCTGACCTTGATCACGGGATGCACCACCAGATGGACCGTCAGGCCCCGGCGGTTCAGTTCGGCGGAAACGCTGTCCACCAGGAAGGGCATGTCGTCATTGACGATTTCCACCACCGTATGGTGGGCGTGCCACCCGTCGCTATCGACGCGCGGGTTCAGGACGCGGACCAGCGCGTCGCCGCGCTTGCGCGTGCCCCCGAACTGCATGATGGCGATGGCCGCGCCATACAGCTCATCGGCGGTGGAGCGCAGCATGTCGTCGGGCGACACGTTGCGATAGAAGGCCCGGACGAACGCTTCGGCCAGGCCGGCCTTATCCTTGGACAACCGGCTGCGCAGCTTGGCGACAACCTGATCCACCAGCTCGGACTTACGCTGTTCGAGCTTGAACGCCATGGTATTTCTCCCGCAATGGACCGCATCTTGTCGGGGCGGTTTTGTGGCTGGATTGGCCCCGGCACGGTTCGCGGGCAACACCTTGCTCCTTTTATGCGTCGTCAGAAAGAGTGTCGGGTGACAGTTCCGCGTTCCGGAACGCTTATGCCGCCGACGGGCTGGCATACGGCATTCCATTGCTTTACAAGCGACTACGGCTTTCTTTTCGAATCCGACCGTCCAAACCCGTCCGCCAGAGAGGGAGCAAGCAGCCCGTGCCCGTGCCCGACTCGACAGTGCTGGGCCTGACCGCCGTCATCGTCGCCGTGACGGATGAGGTGCCGCGCGTGCTGGTGGTGCGACGCATGACGCACAACCTCGCCACGCCGGAACAGCGGGACGCGACGGCCGGCCAGGACGCCCTGCCCTTTGGCCCCTTTACCGCCGACCGCGACCGCACCCTGGAACAGGGTCTGCGCCGCTGGGTGGAGGAACAGACGGGCCTGCCGCTGCGCTATGTCGAGCAGCTTTATACGTTCGGGGACAAGTATCGTGACCCGCGCGAGCTGGAGGGTGGGGCCCGCGTCGTCTCTGTCGGCTATATGGCGCTGGTGCGGGAGGCGCCGCTGTCGGGCAGCGGGGCCGCCGAATGGCATGACTGGTACGATTACTTCCCGTGGGAGGATTGGCGCGATGGCCGCCCCGCCCTGCTGACCCGCACCATCCTGCCGGCCCTGTCGCGCTGGATCGCGGCGGCCCCCGACAGTGCCATTGCGGCGGCCCGCGCCGAACGTGTCTCCACGACCTTCGCCGAAGAAGAGCTTTGGGACACCGAGCGCGTGCTGGAACGGTATGAGCTGCTGTACAGCGCCGGCTTGGTGGAAGAGGCACTGCGCGACCGCGCCATCCGGCAGCGTCTGGGGTTGAGCCTGGACAATGGCCATCTGAATGAGCCCGACCTTGCCGCCCAGATGGGCACACCCATGGCCCAGGATAACCGCCGCATCCTGGCCGTGGCGCTGGGCCGGCTGCGTGGCAAGCTGAAATACCGCCCGCTTGTCTTTGACCTTTTGCCCCAGCAATTCACCCTGTTCCGGTTGCAGCGGACGGTGGAGGCGCTGTCGGGCGTGCAGCTCCATAAGCAGAATTTCCGCCGTCTGGTCCTGGCGGGGGGTCTGGTGGAGGCCACCGGATCACAGGAAGCCCATACCGGCGGACGCCCCGCTGAATTACACCGCTTCCGCCGCGACGTCCTGCGCGAACGGGTGGCGGCGGGCATCGGGCTGCCGCAGGTGCGGATGGTGGATTGATGATCGAAACCGACCGCCTGATCCTGCGCCCCTGGCTGGACAGCGACCTGGACGCTCTGACGGCCATCAATGATGACCCCGCCGTCTATCAATGGCTGGCCGGTCCCTTCACGAGGGAGATGAACGCGGCCAGCATCAAGCGGCAGCAGGGGTTTCAGGCGGACCATGGCTTTTGCTACTGGGCGGTGGTGGAAAAGACATCGGGCCAGTTGATCGGGATGGCGGGCCTGATGCCTGTCACGTTCGATGCCGGGTTCCTGCCCGCCGTGGAGATCGGCTGGCGCCTGTCGCCGTCGTTCCAGGGGAAGGGTTACGCGACGGAGGCGGCGAAGGCCGCCCTGACCCATGGCTTCGGCCCGGCGGGGCTGGACGAGATCGTGTCCTTCACCGTGCCTCACAATAGTGCGTCACGCGCCGTCATGGAACGGATCGGCCTGCGCCACGAACCGGCGATGGATTTCGATCATCCACGCCTGCCGGAAGGCCACCCCTTGCGTCGGCATGTGTTTTATCGGGTCAGAGCCACCTAGACCGTCATCCCGGCGGAAGCCGGGATGACGAATTGGGGGGAGGCCCCCCCAAACAAACAACGCCCGGCAGCAGGTCACCCCACTGCCGGGCGTCGATCCCCAGCCAGATCCCCGAAGGGACCCCAATTTCAACATCATGCCGACCGCCTGTCGCCAACCGGTGGGGTTACCCAATATCCCCGTGCATGTGCCAGAACCACTTTGCGAATCGCGTGCCAAGTGTAAAAGCGGCGTCTGACAACGCTTCCCAACAATCCCTCGACCCGACATCTGCCCAATCATGCGGCATTGGCGCCCAAATGGGCAGAAAACTCAGCGCACCACCGGCACGCGGGCTTCGGACTGCCAGAAGGACCAGCGCACGCCGGCACCGACGCTGACATTGGTCTTGTCGCGGAACAGCGGGCTGTCCTCGTTCGCCGACCCGCCGTAATAGCCGACCTGGGCCGCGCCAAACACCAGCAGCCGGTCATTGATGGGATAGGCCACACCCAGCGTGGTCTTGGTGCCGATATAGCCGTCATCAGCCTTGTAGGCCCGGCGCGTAGCCGTGGCATAGGCCGCATCGACGCCGTAGAAATAATCATTCACCCCGTCAAAGCCGAAGACCGGCCCGATGGAGGCATACCCGCGCAGCTTGGTCCCGCCCAGGGAGCGGTCGGACCAGCTCAGCTCAGGATTGACGCTGATGCCTTCATAATCAAACCCGATAAGACGGGTGGCGATGACAGCGCGCACCTCCACCCCCAGATCGACCTGCACATCCGCATGCTTGGGCATGAAATGCCAGGTGGCCTTGGGTCCCGCTTCGATCAGCAGGTCCAGGTCGGGCATGCCCTGGCGGGCCTTGTTATCCTTGCTGTCGACATCAAACGACCCATCCAGGCCGATATCCAGCTCAAACCGCCCGCCGGCCATTTCCTGGCGCGCGCGGATGAAGCCATTATCGCCAATGCGCAGATTGTCACCGCGATAGATCAAGAACGGCACGGGCAGCGCCTTGAACTGCCCTTCTGACGCCGCCGGATAATGCGCGACATAGCCACCGGCGGCCAGGATGCTGCCCTCCCACAAGGGGGCGGTTTCGTCCGTCGTCTCCATCCCGAACAGGGCCGACTGCGCGGCGGCGGGGCTGGACAGGGCCAGCAGGGTGGTAGCAAGGGCGGCAAGGCGGCGGATCATGGGGTGCAGGACCGGTCATGTTGCAGGGCGGCATAGCTCTACCGCATCGCCGCCGCCGCCGCCACATCCACCAAGGGGCTACATAAAATGCCACCCCCACATCCCTTAACCCTTACTTCTTCCCCTTCATCATGAAGGCCTGGAAGGCGGCCATGGCTTCGGGGGAGCGAAGGCAGGCGCCGAAAATCTGACCTTCCTTCTTCATGGTGGCCAGCACCTCTGCCTGATTGGGGCGCATCAGGGCCTTGGTCTGGCGCATGGCGCCCACCGGCTTGGCGGCCAGGGCCTTGGCCTTGGCAAGGGCCGTGGCAGCCAGATCGGCGGCGGGCACGATGCCCGACAGAATGCCGGTCGCCAACGCCTCCTCCGCCCCCAGCGGTTCCCCCAGCATCAGCATGCGGGCCGCCTGGGCATGGCCCATGGTGCGCGGCATCAGGATGGAACTGGCGGCCTCAGGCACCAGCCCCAGATCGACGAAGGGCACATGCAGGCGCGCATCAGGGGACGCATACACCAGATCGCAATGCAGCAGCATGGTGGTGCCCACGCCGACCGCCATCCCCTCCACCGCCGCGACCAGCGGCAGCGGCGTGGTGGCCAGTGCGAACAGGAACTGGAACACCGGCGCATCGTCACTGGCGGGCGGATTGGCCAGGAAATCGCCAATATCATTGCCGCCGGTAAAGAACCCACCCGCCCCCTGGAACAGGACAGCGCGGATGCCGGCATCGGGTGCCGTCTTCAACGCCTCGGCCATCGCGGCATACATGGCGGCGGTCAGGGCGTTGCGCTTGTCGGCGCGGTTCAGGGTGATCGTGCGCACGCCATCGGCGTCATTCACCAGCACATGCTCGGTCATTTCGGGCGCTCCCCAGCCTGGGATTATCGTTGGCGCACAGGACGCCCGAACCGGGCAACGCCGTCAAGCCGGAAAGCGCACGACCGTGCGGAAAGGCGGCTGGGACCGCTATTTCTTCTTCGGCTTGCGCGGTGCGCGCAACGCCACCTCGAACGCAGGCCGGACCCAGACCATCAGGCTGTCCGCATCCTCCAGCGCGTCCGCGGGGGGACGATGATAGTTCATCGTCCGCTCCGGCTGGTCTTCATAGGGTGCAAAGGCCGGCAGGCCCAGCGCCTCATAGGCGGGGCGATTCTGCGCGTCGGTTTTCAGATAAAGCTCCTCACCCGCGACCAGGGCGAAATTCATCCCGTCGATCGACAGGCCCCAGCCTCCGAACATGGACCGTGCCACCACCGGCCCCAGCGGTTGCATCAGCTCTAGCACATGGGTGACGAACGGGGGCGGGCGGCGCGGGGCCATGGACAGGCCTTACTTCTTGCGGAAGGCGTCCAGGGCGACGACGGTGCCGGTCGGCTTCGGCGCATCGTCGTCGGGTTCGTCGGTGGCGGCCACCGTATCCGTCCCCTCTTCCTCCATCTCCTCCTCGTCCACCAGCAGGTCCGGCATATCGTCGGGCTGGAATTGCAGGACGAAATTCACCGATGGGTCGGCGAAGGTGATGATGGTGATATAGGGCACGACCAGCCGGCGCAGCACACCGCCGAACGACAGGGTGACCGCGAACTTATCATTCTCCACCGTCAGGTCGTAGAACTGGTACTGCAGGACGATGGTCATCTCCGTCGGGTACTTGGCGCGGAGATAGTCGGGGATATCCACCCCTTCGGCATCGGTGCGGAAGGTGACATAGAAATGATGCTCGCCCGGCAGCTGTCCGCCCCGGTTCAGAACCTCACGCAGGGCCTGTCTGACGACGCCACGCTTGGCGGCCTCGACCATGCGGTCATAGCGGAGCATTTCCTCGGACATCGGTTAAGCGAACCCCTGGCAACGAACGCGACGGAACAGACCGTCCCCCATCTGGCCCCAGACAAGCCTATTACGGACGGATAATCAAGCGTCGGGCGCAAATGTCTGCGTTCCCGTATGCAGCCATGCGGGAATGGGGGCTTAGCCGGTGCCAGAACATACCGCCAAGCGGAGCTTGGGTGGCGCGTTGAGCGCCCCCGACCGCGTGGTTGCGTGAAGCCCACGGCACGGATGTGCCCGCCCGGCGATTGAGGGAGCAAAATATAAGGTGGGGGGATTCTGTTGCCCAGCTCCCCCCGGGCTGCGAACTAAGCTAACTGACTAACGCCCTTTAGGGGGAATTAGGCAGCCATGCGAAGGTCAGACGCCGAGTTATCGTTGGCATCTATGAGGTTTGACCCGATAACGGCGGTATCATGCCGAGGGAAGACTATGCCTTTATTACGCGCGTCGATCCTGTTTCGCCCCCATGAACCATCAGCCGTCAGGCCGAAGGTGAATGGTGGAGGCGCCGGGTACCGCCCCCGGGTCCGCAACGTCTATTCCACACCGCGTTTATCCCCATAGTCGGGCGAACCCGACAAGGTTCATATAGGCGATTGCAATGCGGGTTTAAAGGGGGATGTTGGGGGAACCATGTCCCAGTATCGAGGATGGAAGCATCCATCCTCGGTTGGTGCGCTGAGCGCCCGCGCACCCATGTGCGCGTAAGCCAAGGGCGCGGATGCGCCCGCCCGGCGCTTGAGGGCACACGACGTTACGGCGCCCCCGCCGTTCCGTTCGACCTGGGGTCCGCGCCCCCGCGCCACTGGCCCGTCATCTTGTCGATGCCGTTCAGCTTGCCGCCGAAATCATCGACCACGACCTCATGGCCCATGGCGCGCAGCTTGTCCGCCATGTCGCCGACCGCTGTCCCCGCCTCAATGCGGATCGTGTCGCCACTACCCATGAAGGTGGGCAGGGCCAACGCCGACTGCACATCCAGCTTCCAGTCCAGCACCCCGACAATGGCCTTGGCCACCTGCGCGATGATGGTCGGCCCGCCCGCAGCGCCGATGGCGAGCACGGCCTGACCGTTCTGGTCATAGACGATGGTGGGCGACATGGAACTGCGCGGCCGCTTGCCCGGCTCCACGCGGTTGGCGGTGGGCACACCGTCCACATCGGGGATGAAGTTGAAATCCGTCAGCTCATTATTCAGGACATAGCCATCCACGATGATGCCAGAGCCGTAGATATCCTCAATGGTGGAGGTCATGGAGGCGACATTGCCCCATTCATCGGCGACGGAGAAATGGGTGGTGCCGGGGATTTCATTGTCGGCAATCTCCGACACGCGCGGCGCATCCTTGGGGTTGCCCGCCGGCGCCTTGGGCATGGCCTTTTTCGGGTCGATCAGCCGGGCCCGGTCCTTGATATAGGCGGGGTCGGTCAGTCCTTCGACCGGCACCTTCACATGATCGGGATCGCCCAGCCACTTGGCCCGGTCGGCATAGGCCAGCCGCATCGATTCGCCTAGAATATGCCAGGCTTCCAGGCTGTTCGGCCCCATGGCGGGAATGTCGAACCCTTCCATCTGTTTCAGGATGGTCAGCACCGCGATCCCACCGGATGAGGGCGGCCCCATGCCGCAGACCGTATAGACACGGTAGGTGCCGCAGACGGGCGTGCGCGGGATCGCCCGGTAATTCACCATGTCGTCCGCGGTGATGACACTGGGGTTACGGGGCGCATTACCTACCGCCGCGCGCAGCCGATCCGCCGCCGGCCCCTTGTAGAAGGCGTCCGCCCCCTTTTCCGCCACCAGGGTCAGGAGGTCAGCCAGCTTTGGATTCTTGATCACCGACCCCGCCGGCTTGGGCGATCCGTCTGGTTGGTAATAGAGTTCCTGCGCTTCCCGTGAGACAGACAGCAGCGGCTTCTGTTCCTCCAGAAATTTCACCATGCGCGGGGTGACGACAAACCCGTCGCGCGCCAGCTTGATTGCCGGCTGGAACAAAGCCTTCCAGGGCAGCTTGCCATGGCGGGCATGGGCCAGCTCAATCAGGCGGATATTGCCCGGCACGCCCACCGACAGGCCGCCGGCGCGCGCCAGTTCATAATCCATTTCCTGGCCGTTCTTCATGAAGCGGTCGGGTTTGGCCGCCGACGGCGCCTCCTCCCGACCGTCATAGCTGAACGTGTCCTTTGACCCCGCCGGGTGGTACAGCATGAAGCCACCACCGCCGATGCCGGACGATTCCGGCTCCACCACCGTCAGGGCCAGCATCAGGGCCGCCGCCGCATCTGCCGCCGACCCACCCTGGCGCAGGATTTCCCGCCCCGCATCGGTGGCGCGCGGGTCTGCCGATGACACCATGGCCTTGCCCATAGGCAGCGCCGTCGCCGTGGTACTTTCCTTCTGCGCCCAGGCCCCCATGGCCGGTATCGCGCACAGCGCGGTGGCAACACAAAGCGACAGGGCAAGCGAACGCAGGCGGGTCATCGCGGGGCATCTCCGGCTGGGCTAAAGTGCCGTCAGCTTCCCACGAAAACCACGCTCATCCCACTGTAAAGTATTGATTATTTTCTGTGCAGGATGCCGCTCATACCGCCACGTCCGCCTTGATGGGCGGGTGCGGATCATAGCCATCGACGACGAAATCTTCGATCCGGTAGGCGTCGATGCTCTCGGCGCGCGGGGTCAGGGTCATGCGCGGCAGGGGGCGCGGGGTGCGGGACAGCTGTTCACGGGCGGCGTCCAGGTGGTTGAGGTAGAGATGCACATCCCCGCCCATCCACACAAACTCCCCCAGGCGCAGCCCCGCCTGCTGCGCCAGCATGGCCTGCAAGGCCACCGCACCGGTCAGGTTGAAGGGCAAGCCCAGCAGCACATCGCAGCTGCGCTGATACATCAGCCCATTCAGGCGGCCATCGCTGGTGACATGGTACTGATAGACCATGTGGCAGGGTGGCAGGGCCATGCCGCCCAGTTCCGGCACGTTCCAGGCATGGAATAGCAGGCGGCGGCTGGCAGGATTTTCGCGCAAGCCCTTGACCAGGGCCGCGATCTGGTCATGTTCCCGGCCGTCGGGGCCCAGCCAGCGGCGCCACTGCTTGCCATAGACCGGCCCCAGCTCACCCCACCGGGCGGCAAAGGCATCATCCTCCACGATCCGCTGCTCAAACTCCTTCTGGCTGATCTCCTCCCCCGTCTCCCGACGGTAGGTGGCAAGCGGCCAGTCGGTCCAGATCGTGACCTTCTCCTTCAGCAGCGGCTGGATATTGGTGCCACCGGTCAGGAACCACAGCATCTCCTTGACCGCCAGTTTCCAATAGACGCGCTTGGTGGTCAGGATGGGGACGGTACCGTCCGACAGGTCGAACCGCATCATGGAACCGAACAGGGACTTCGTGCCCACACCCGTCCGGTCCACGCGGGCATCGCCACGGGCCAGGATGTCTTCCATCAGGTCCAGATATTGCTGTTCGGGATGGCGCATCGCTTGTTGGCCCTGCTTTGCCTGTCATGCTGCAAGTGGTTGTTCATTAGCCCGGCGGGCGGCTATTGTCACCCATCGACCGTCTGGAGACCTCAGCCTTGTTCCTTTCCGTGATCGCCGCCGTCGCCCGCAATGGGGTTATCGGTCATGAAGGCCGCATGCCCTGGAAGCTGCCCAATGATCTGCGCTTCTTCAAGCAGGTGACCATGGGTAAGCCCATGATTATGGGTCGCAAGACCTGGGAAAGCTTCGGGTCGAAGCCCTTGCCCGGCCGCCCGCATATCGTGATCACCGGCAACCCGGATTTCGTGGCCGAAGGAGCCATCATCGTCCATGACCTGGAAACGGCCATCGCCACGGGCAAGCGCCTGGCGGAAGAAGCCGGTGGCAATGAGGTAATGGTGATTGGCGGGGCGCAGATCTATGCCGCCGCATTGCCCCTGGCTGACCGCGTCTTCCTGACCGAGATTGCAGCCAGCCCCGCGGGCGACACCTACTTCCCGGAATTCGACCGCACCGCCTTCCTGGGTGAAGAACTGGGCATGCAGATGGCCAAGGGGCCGGACCAGCCGGCCTTCCGCGTCATGCTGTTCCATCGGCGGTGATCCGGATGACAGGTCTGATGCCCTGGCAGGAGGCGACGGTTGGCAGCGGCCTGATGCTGTCGGCACAGTCCAGCCTCCGGGTCGATCCCGGTATCCTGGAGCGACAGGTTCAGGCGGCCATCGACAGCGTGCCGGATGAGATGCGTAACCGTTTTGGCAGCCCCAATGGCGATTGGACCGCCATCACCCTTCTGTACAGGAACCAGAAGGGGATATCTGTGCCGCAGCCGCCGCTGGCCCATATCCCGGTCCTGACCGACCTGCTGCGTGATGCCGGCATCGACCCGTTCGGCCTGCATATCACGCGGCAGCCGCCGGGCGTGGACCTGAAATGGCATTTCGACCATCAGTCCCTGCATCTGGATATCTGCCGTCTGCTACTGCCGGTGCGGGTGCCGGCGGATGCTTTCACCTGGATCGGGCATGAGAAGGTGGCTTATCCGCCCGGCACCCTGTGGACGGGCGATTTCGCCATGCCGCATCAGGTGGAAAACCAGACGGACCAGGAACGGATCGTCATCGCCATCGACAGTGCCGTGACGCCCGCCATCCGGGCCTTGTTCCCCGCCAGTCTGTCAAGCGACGGCGCGCGACGTAGTACACTGGCGCAGGAAGGTATCAACGCCCTTCTTGCCGCGCGCGCAAGCCCACTGATTTGCCCCGTCAAAAATTCTTGACCGACCGTTCTTTTTTGCCCAATGTCTCCATCGGAGACTTTTACCATGCTGAAAATCATCCTTCCCCTGTTGTTCAAGGTGAGGCCCAAGATGGTCTATGACATGATCCGCCAGCAGATGGTGGGTTCCCTGCCCTTCGTGCGCCATTGCGGCATTGATCTGGTTGCGCTGGGCGACGGCACCGCCGAGGCGCGGGTGACCGACCGGGCGGAGGTGAAGAACCATATCGGCACGCCCCATGCCGGCGTCATCTTCACCCTGGCCGAAACGGCCAGCGGCGGCGCGATGGCTGGTGCCATGGCGCCTGTCCTGGCGGGCATCCGGCCCGTGGCGGCCCAGGCGACGATCCAGTATCTGGCCGTAGCCAAGGGCGATCTGCGTGCCGTGGCCCGCACGGGCCGGTCGGGTGCCGATTTGCGGGCGGAACTGGAATCCTCCGGCAAGGTGCGGTTCCCCGTTGAGGTGGAGATCCTGGACGGGGCGGACCAGCCTGTGTCGAAGATGGTGGTGGAATGGTACGTCAGTCCCAAGCGGTCCTGACCACCAACCCGCCCGCCCGCCGCGAAAGCTTCCACCATGGTGACCTGCGCGCCGCATCCCTCTCGGCGGCCCTGGCCATGGTGGAGGCAGGCGGCCCCGAGGCCCTGTCGTTCCGCGCGGTCGCAGCGGCGGTCGGTGTCAATCACCGTGCGCTTTACCGCCATTTCGCGGACAAGCATGAACTGACACTGGCCCTGGCGGCACAGGGGTTCGATGGGCTGGCCGCCGTCATCCAGGCCGGGTTCGATGCCGATGGCGGTAGGGCCAGCCCCGGCCCGCTCTACCGCGCCTATGTGGATTTCGCCCTGGACCGGCCCGCCCTTTACGCCCTGATGTATGGGATTCCGGGACAGGATTACCTGACCCATCCGGCACTGGCCCCATCGGTAGCCAAGGTCACGCGTCTGGCGGGCAAGGCCTTCCGCCGGGCGGACGACCCGCCCGGCTTCTCCATCGCCATCCGCGACCGCGTCATGCGGGCCTGGGGGGAGGTGCATGGCCTTTGCGATCTGTGGCAGCGCGGGGCGCTCAGGGCGCGGGATGCCGGGGCGGCCAAGGCCTATATCCTTGCTTTGCTGGCACAATGATGCGTCCGCCACCTCTGCGCCACGCGATATCCCGCCGCGCTTCTTTGGCACTTCACGCAGACCCATCGGTCGATATCTTCTGCACGCCATGCAATTGACCACCATCCCCGACCACATCCTGCCGGATGCCCTGGCCACGGTTGCCAGCCACTTGGCCCCGGAAAGCCGGACGGCGCAGGTATTTGCCCGCATCGCAGCCACGCGCGACCTGGTCGCGCTGGGCGTGGACACGCCGGCGCACCGGGCGGCGGGCGTCAATCTGGCCCGGCGCTTTGGTATCGGCGTGATCGACGAGGAACCGCAGGCGGCTTTCTCCTATGATGGTCATTCCATCCGCACCCGGTCAGAGGCATATGTCCTGATCCATGAGGTGGCGCACTGGCTGGTGGCCCCGCCCGAACGCCGGGGCCTGATCGATTTCGGCCTGGGTGCCGGCCCTGAGTCCGGTCGCGTGGACGAGGCCAACCGCGCCCTTGCCGTGGGCCAGGATGACCAGATACGCGAAGAGGCGCTGGCCTCGCTGCTGGGAATCCTGTGGGAGGTGGAGTTGGGTCAGCCCGCTATCCTGGCCTTCCTGGAACAGAACTGGCTGGAGGGCTGGGAACGGCCAGCCTGCGCTGAGAATCTAACCGACAATGTCGAAGCGCTTTTCCAGGCGGGTTTGATCAATGCGGATGGGCGGCCAATTCCGCCGGAATCGTGCGTGGATCGCGCCTGCGCCGCAGCTTGATTTCGTTATTTCACACCCCCTTGCGGGTGGTTTGAGGATGCGGTTCCCTGAAGGCAAAACCATTTGCCCCAGGGGGGAAACATGTCCGGCGCACCCGCCATCCTGTCCATGATCGGCAACACCCCGATCGTCCGCGTCACCCGTTTCGATACCGGCCCGTGTGAGCTGTATCTGAAGCTGGAGAACCAGAATCCCGGCGGCTCCATCAAGGACCGAATCGCGCTCAAGATGATCGAGGCGGCTGAAGCCGAAGGCAAGCTGGCCCCCGGCGGTACCGTGATCGAGGCGACGGCGGGCAATACCGGCCTGGGCCTGGCCCTGGTCTGTGCCGCCAAGGGTTACCGCCTGATCCTGGTCATCCCTGACAAGATGGCGACCGAGAAGATCAACAATCTGCGGGCACTTGGCGCACAGATCCACATCACCCGATCGGATGTGGGCAAGGGTCACCCCGCCTATTACCAGGACATTGCCGAACGCCTGTCGAATGAAATCCCCGGCAGCTTCTATGTGAACCAGTTCGCCAACCCGGCCAATCCCCGCGCGCATGAGGAATGGACCGGCCCGGAGATGCTGCGCCAGATGGATGGCGATATCGACGCGGTGGTGGCCGGCATCGGCTCTGGTGGTACCTTCACGGGCCTGGGTGCCTTCTTCGCCAAGGCCAGCCCCAAGACCGCCATGGTCATTGCCGATCCGGTCGGGTCCATCATCGCCGATCTGGTGAACAAGGGCACGCATGACGAACCCGGTTCCTGGGTCGTTGAAGGCGTGGGCGAGGATTTCGTGCCCCCTATCTGCGACCTCCAGTACGCCAAGGCCGCCTATTATGTCAGCGACACCGAAAGCCTGAATGCCGCGCGCGACCTGCTGCGGCTGGAGGGCATCCTGGCCGGGTCCTCATCGGGCACCCTGTTCGCGGCGGCGCTGAAATATTGCCGGGCGCAGACGACGCCCAAGAAGGTCGTCACCTTCGTCTGCGACACGGGCAACAAGTACCTGTCGAAGATGTTCAACGATGCCTGGATGGAAGATCACGGCTTCACCCCGCGCGAACGTCATAATGACCTGCGCGACCTGATGACCCGCCGTTTCGACAAGGGGCAGGTCGTGACAGTCGGGCCGGAGGATACGCTGCTGACCGCGTACAAGCGGATGCGGATTTCCGACGTGTCACAGCTTCCCGTGATGGAAGGCGAACGGGTGATCGGTATCCTGGATGAAAGCGACCTGCTGCTGCATGTCGAAAAGGACCCGGCCCGGTTCCGCGACAAGGTCTATACGGCCATGGTCAATCGGCTGGAAACCCTGCCCGTGACGGCGACCATGGCCGACCTGCGCGCCCTGTTCAACCGTAACATGGTGGCCATCATCATGGACGGCCCGGTGTTCCTGGGCCTGCTGACCCGCACCGACGTGCTGAACCATCTGCGCCGGCAGTTGGGGTAAAATAAAAAGGGCCGCTCCAATGGGGCGGCCCTTTTCACATCACATCGTGGTCTTGTTATCCAACGCGTATCCCGCCGACCGGACGGTGCGGATCACATCCTGCTCTTCCGTCTCATTCAGCGCCTTGCGCAGCCGGCGGATATGCACGTCGACGGTGCGCAGCTCCACATAGACATCGTGGCCCCAGACGATGTCCAGCAGCTGTTCACGCGAGAAAACCCGCCCCGGATGCTGCATGAAATGGCGCAGCAGGGCGAATTCCTTCGGGCCCAGATGGATATCCCGGCACCCGCGCCGCACGCGGTGCGCGGCCAGGTCCATGGAGATGTCGGAGAAGCGCAGCAGTTCCTCCGCCAGCCCCGGCGAGGCGCGGCGCAGGACGGCGCGGATGCGGGCGACCAGTTCGGTGGGACTGAACGGCTTGGACAGGTAATCATCCGCCCCGCTATTCAGTCCACGGACCTTGTCCGCTTCTTCCCCGCGCGCCGTCAGCATGATGACGGGCGTCTCGCGGGTCTTGGGGTTGCGGCGCAACTGACGGCAGACCTCCAGCCCGCTCATCAACGGCAGCATCCAATCCAGCAGGATCAGATGCGGGCTGCGTTCATCGGCCAGCAGCAGGGCTTCTTCCCCGTCACCGGCGGTGATGACCCGGAACCCTTCACGTTCCAGATTGTAGGACAGCAGGGTAACGAGGTCGGCCTCGTCTTCAACAACCAGGATCAGCGGCTTCAAGGCGGCGTTCATCGGGGTCCCTTGGCGCTAGACGGGGTGACAGGGAGAGGCCGTTTCAGCCTTCGC
This sequence comes from Niveispirillum cyanobacteriorum, assembly GCF_002868735.1. Classification (GTDB taxonomy): domain Bacteria; phylum Pseudomonadota; class Alphaproteobacteria; order Azospirillales; family Azospirillaceae; genus Niveispirillum; species Niveispirillum cyanobacteriorum. The sequence continues at coordinate 1,814,987 of NZ_CP025611.1, forward strand.
TGTCCACCGGTTCAATGATGGTGAAGCTGGACTTGTCGCTCTTGGGCCGTTCCGCCGTCAGCGGCTGGCCCTTGACCAGGAAATGCACAGTTTCCGCAATGTTCGTCGCATGGTCGCCGGCGCGTTCCAGGTTCTTGGCGATGAACAGCAGGTGCGTGCAGGGGGTGATGTTGCGCGGGTCTTCCATCATGTAGGTCAGGACCTCGCGGAAAAGGCTGGTATAGAGGTCATCCAGCTCTTCATCCCGGTGCCAGGCGGCCACGGCCTTTTCGACATCGCGGTCGATATAGGCATCCAGCACGTCCTTCAGCATTTCCTGCACCAGACGCCCCATGCGCGGGATGGTCCCGGCGGGTCGCATGACCGGCAACTGCGCCAGGGCGATGGAGCGCTTGGCGATATTGGCGGCATAATCGCCCGTGCGTTCCAGATCGGCGGAGATTTTCAAGGCGGCCAGTACTTCACGCAGGTCCACACCGACCGGCGCACGCAGCGCCAGCATACGGATGGCGTCATGTTCAATCTGGCGCTCAAACTCATCCAGGCGGGTATCGCCCTGCATGACTTTGGTGGCGCCTTCGACATCGCGGCGGCCCACGGCCTGCACGGCCGCTTCCACCTGCGCCTCCACCACGCCGCCCATCTGGGCGATCAGGTTGGACAGGCGCTGCAACTCCGCCTCAAAGGACTTGACGGTATGTTCGGTCGGCGACATGGACGTAAACCCTCAAAGCGTAAAGAGCGTTGGTTGGGGAACTGGTATCAACCGTAGCGGCCGGTGATGTACCCCTGGGTGCGCTCGTCGCGCGGGTTGGTGAAAATCTCTTCCGTGTCACCCACCTCCACCAGATCGCCCAGATGGAAGAAGGCCGTGCGCTGCGACACGCGGGCGGCCTGCTGCATGTTGTGGGTGACGATGGCGATGGTGAAGCTTTCACGCAGCTCGTCGATCAGCTCTTCGATATGCGCGGTGGCGATGGGGTCCAGGGCCGAACAGGGCTCGTCCATCAAGATGACTTCCGGGCTGACGGCAACGGCGCGCGCGATGCAGAGGCGCTGCTGCTGACCACCCGACAGGCCGGTGCCGGGCTCATGCAGGCGATCCTTGACCTCATTCCACAGGCCAGCACGCTTCAGCGACGTTTCGACGATGGCATCGAACTCGTCCTTGCGGGTGGCAAGGCCATGCAGCTTCGGCCCGTAGATCACATTTTCATAGATCGATTTGGGGAACGGGTTCGGCTTCTGGAACACCATGCCGACCCGGGCGCGCAACTGCACCACGTCCAGCTTGGGATCATAGATATCTTCGCCATCCAGCAGGATCTTGCCTTCGACGCGGCAGATATCGATCGTGTCGTTCATGCGGTTCAGCGTCCGCAGGAACGTGGACTTGCCGCAGCCCGAGGGCCCGATCATGGCCAGAACCTCGTTCTGGTACAGATCGACATTGACGCCGTGCAGCGCACGCTTGGCGCCGTAAAACACTTTCACGTCACGGGCCGACATCTTCACCGTCTGCGCGACGGCGGCCTGGGCGGGCTTGTTCAGGGTCATGCTGTCCATGGTTACCACCGACGTTCGAATTTCTTGCGCAGCCAGATGGCGGCACCGTTCATCAGGATCAGGAAGGCCAGCAGCACAAGGATGGCGGCCGAGGTCAGTTCGACAAAGCCGCGTTCCGGCTTGTCCGCCCAGATGAAGATCTGCACGGGCAGGACAGAGGAGCTGGCAAGCAAGCTATCGGGCGCCGACGTGACGAAGGCATTCATGCCGATCATCAGCAGCGGCGCCGTCTCACCCACGGCATGGGCCATGCCGATGATGGTGCCCGTCATGATGCCCGGCATCGCCAGCGGCAGCACATGATGCATCACCGCCTGAAGCTTGGACGCACCCATACCCAGTGCGGCCTCGCGGATCGAGGGCGGAACCGCCTTCAACGCGGCGCGGCTGGCGATGATGATGGTGGGCAGCACCAGCAGACCCAGCACTAGACCGCCGACCAGCGGGGCAGAGCGGGGCATGCCGAAGAAGTTGAGAAACACCGCCAGACCCAGCAGACCGAACACGATGGAGGGCACGGCCGCCAGATTGTTGATGTTCACCTCGATGATCTCGGTAAACCGGTTCTTGGGCGCGAATTCTTCCAGATAGACCGCCGCCGCGACGCCGATGGGCAGGGAGATGGCCAGCGTGACCAGCATCGTCAACAGCGTCCCTACCGCCGCACCCAACAAGCCTGCCAATTCAGGGTAATTGCTGTCGCTGGCGGTAAAGAAGGTGGTGTTGAAGGCCGACTTCACGTCTCCGCGCTGCTCCAGGCTGTCGAACCAGGCCAGCTGCTTGTCGTTGATCGGACGCTCAATCTCGGGCAAGTCGCGGTCGATGCCGCCCTTGACGATCTGGTTGATACCGTCGGAGGCCGGCAGCCAGACCTCGATCGTCTGACCGACCAGGGACGGGTTCTTGTCCAGCATCTGGCCCAGGCGAACGCCGGCCACGGGGCTGACCAGACCGCGCAGGTCACGCTTCTCCGTCCGGCCCGTGATGTCCGGGAACGCCTTGTAAAGGGCGTCGGTCACCAGGGTCTGGAAGGCACCACGATCCCACTCGGCCGGGTTGCCGGTACCCTGCGGGTCGATGGTGCCGGCATCGATGGTCACCGCCAGCTTGACCTCTGTCTGGAAGAAGGCGGACGTGCCTTCCTTCAGCAGGGTCGACAGCAGGATGACCAGCATCGAGCAGGCGAACAGGATGGCCAGGATGCCATAGAGGCGGAAGCGGCGTTCGGCGGCATAGCGCGCCTTCAGTCGCTTGGTGGCGGCGTCGCCGGTGTGAAGGGACACGGGCATGGCTGTGGGCATCGGCTCTGCGATCTCAGTCATATTTTTCCCGGTATTTCTGGACGATGCGGAGGGCAACGACATTCAGCGCCAGGGTCACCAGGAACAGGACCAGACCCAGGGCGAAGACCGACAGCGTCTTGGCGCTGTCAAACTCCTGATCACCGACCAGGATGGACTTGATCTGCACCGTCACGGTGGTGACGCTTTCCAGCGGGTTCAGGGTCAGGCTGGCCTGGAGGCCGGCCGCCATCACCACGATCATCGTCTCACCGATGGCGCGGCTGACCGCCAGCAGCATGGCACCCACGATGCCGGGCAATGCGGCGGGCAGCAGCACCTGCTTGATCGTTTCCGACTTGGTGGCACCCAGACCGTAAGAGCCGTCACGCAGCGATTGCGGCACCGCATTGATCACGTCATCCGCCAGCGAGGACACGAAGGGCACGATCATGATGCCCATCACCACACCGGCGGCCAGCGCGCTTTGGGAAGAAATCGGAATACCCATCGCGGCGCCGACATCACGGATGAAGGGGGCAACCGTCAGGATGGCGAAGAAACCGAACACCACCGTGGGCACGCCAGCCAGAATTTCCAGCACCGGCTTGACCAGCCCGCGCACCCGCTTGGGCGCATATTCTGACAGGTAGATGGCCGACATCAGACCGACCGGGGCCGCCACAAACATGGCGATGGTGGCGATCAGCAGGGTGCCGGTGAACAAAGGCACGGCACCGAAGGCACCGGACGAGCCGACCTGATCGGCCCGGATGGCGGTCTGCGGCGACCATTGCAGACCGAACAGGAACTCGGTGATCGGCACCTTGGTGAAGAAGCGGATGCTTTCAAACAGCAGCGACAGAACAATGCCCACCGTCGTCAGGACGGCGATGGTGGAGCAGAGCACCAGCAACGCGGTGATGATGCGTTCAACATTGTTGCGCGCGCGGAATTCAGGCCCGATCTTCGACCAGGTGAAGGCCAGCACACCGCCAGCCAGGGCGACGACGACACCGAACAGCGTCCAGTCGGCCAGACCACGCAGTTGAGCCAGGTGGCCGGCGGCGGGAGTGATCGAGTCGATGACACCGGGATTCACATACTGCGCCTGCCCGATCGCCAGATTGCTGATATTGATCAGCAGCAACTGACGATGCGTCTGGCTGAGCGCCGAGGCGCCATCAGCGATGGACGGCAGCAGCGTTTCCAGCTCCGCCGGGGCCAGCATGACGCGGGCCCAGGCCTCCAACTGTTCCGGCGACATGGCCGACAGAACCATCCAGTCCATAACGGCGCCACGTAGGGCGACCCAGACCAGGATCAGCACCAGGGCCGGAAGACCGGCCGACAGCGCCATGTAGGAGCCATAGTAATTCGGTACGGAATGCAGATTGGCGATGCGCCCGCCGGCCACGGCCACGGCCCTGTTGCGCCCCAGCCAGAATCCGGCCAGCGACAGGAACAACAGGACGGCTACGGTCAAGGTTACTGACATGTGGTTCAATCCGCCGCTGTCAGGGGAGTTTACCGGTTACGGCAAACCGGCGGCATCAGGTCTGACGCCGCCGGTTCCGCCATCTGCTTATACACCGGGCCGGTGCAACTGTCCTGCACCGGCCCAGCCTTTCACATTACGAAGCCGGCTTGGCCATCGGGGTCAGCTTCAGGGCCGCCTGTTCGGAAGCCTTGCGCTTATCGGCCGGCAGCGGCACCAGGCCCTTGTCGGCCAGATAGCCATCGTCACCCATGGCGCGTTCCGAGGCGTATTCGCCCAGGAATTCCTTCAGGCCGGGGATCACGCCGAAATGCTGGTTCTTGAAGTACACGAACAGCGGGCGGGACACCGGATACTGGCCGGAGGCGATGGTCTCGTACTTCGGCTCGATGCCGTTCACCGGCACGCCATGCAGCTTGTCCAGGTTTTCTTCCAGGAAGCTGTAACCGAAGATGCCGAAGGCATTCGGGTTGGCGATCAGACGCTGCACGATGACGTTGTCGTTCTCACCGGCTTCGATGAAGGCACCATCTTCACGCATCGTCTTGCAGACGGCCGCATGGCGGGTGGCGTCCAGGGCCTTGATGGCCGGGAATTCCTTACAGCCCGACTCCATCACCAGCTCGACCCAGGCGTCGCGGGTGCCGGACGTCGGCGGCGGGCCCAGCACTTCGATCTCGATGGCCGGCAGGGAAGCGTCGACATCCTTCCAGGTCTTGTGCGGGTTGCGCACGATCTGGCCGTTCACTTCGACTTCCTTGGCCAGAGCGGCGAAGAGCTGCGCCTTGGTGATGCTGATCTGGTTGCCCTTCTTGGACTGCGTGAAGGTCAGACCGTCATAGCCGATGACCAGCTCGGTGATCTGCTCGACGCCGTTCTTCTGGCAGGTGTCGTACTCGCTGGCCTTCATGGCGCGGGAAGCGCCGGTGGCGTCCGGGAAGTCAGCGCCGATGCCGGAGCAGAACAGCTTCATGCCGCCGCCGGTGCCCGTCGACTCCAGGATCGGAGCGCCGAACTTCGTGGTCTGGCCGAAGCGCTCGACAACCGTGGAGGTGAAGGGGAACACCGTGGAGGAACCAACGATGCGGATCTGGTCGCGGGCGGCAGCAGCGCCGGCCAGACCGACGAAGGAAACAGCGCCGAGAACGGCGGCGAGAACGAGCTTCTTGGTGGTCACGACAAGGGCCTCCGGTTAACTGGGCGGCTCACGGACGAGGCCCTGGCATCCCATGATGCCCGCCTTCACCCTGTGGCCATGTCCCTGCTGGGTGCCGGGACCATAGCTGTGCTGCGAGACGCAAATACTACATCTACGTTACAGTTCCATGACACCGCCCCCGGAACCGCCCCGCCACCGCCCGCGATACAGTCGCGTTACACATTGCCCGTTGGCAGTCGGCACAGAGTCATTCACCATTGAAATTGCAGGGAAATTTCACTTTTGCAAGGAACTGGACATGGGCTTTTCGGACAAGAACCCGCGTAAGACCGGCACGCTGGCGCGTACCTTCGGGGCGCTGACCTGCGCAACATTCATGACATTGCCGGTCTGGGCACAAAGCCACCCGGCCCAGGCCGTGATGGAGGCCGACCGTGCCTTCGCGGCCCGCGCCAAGGAGGTGGGGCCGGGCAAGGCCTTTGCCGAATATGCCGAATCCCGTGTCCTTATGCTGAACGATCCCGTTCCCGGCACGGATGCCAGCGCCCTGACCACGCTGTTCGGCACGGACCTGGAGATCGACTGGGGGCCGATGGACGGTGCCGTGTCGGGTGACGGCACCCTGGGCTATACCTGGGGCAAGGCCCGCTATTACAAGCTGAAACCCGACGGCACCAAGGAGGAGCTTTCCCCCTCCCGCTACGTCACCATCTGGCGCAAGCAGAAGGACGGGTCCTGGAAATTCCTGGCCGATGGCGGCCTGCACGCGCCTGAAGCCAAGGAATTCGCGGCCAGGAAGAAGGCGGAAAAGGAAGCGGCGGAGAAGAAGTAGGGGGGCTGCTTGCCGCCCTACCCGACTTCCCGCTCCACAAGCTTCACCACCTTGGCCGCCGGCAGCATCACGGTAAATGTGCTGCCCTTGCCCACCTCACTGTCGATGATCAGGCGGCCACGGTGGCGGTTGACGATGTGTTTCACGATGGCCAGCCCCAGCCCTGTGCCGCCCAGCGCGCGCGACCGGGCTGGGTCCACACGATAGAATCGCTCCGTCAGGCGCGGCAGATGGGTGCGGGCGATGCCATCGCCCCGGTCGGTAACGGCCACCATCACCGCCGGCCCACGCACCACACCCGCCTTGCCCTGGGTGGCGGCGGTCAGGGCCACCGTCACTTCCGTCTGTTCCTTGCCATACTTGATGGCATTGTCGATCAGGTTCTGGAACACCTGGGACAGCTGATCCTCATCCCCCACAACGGGCGGCAGGCTGTCGGGCTGTTCCAGGCGCAGCTTCACCTTGCGCGATGCGGCGCGCAGTTCCAGCGTCGCGGCAACATTGCGCACGATCTTGGCCACATCCACCTGTTCGGTGGGCGGCGAATGCTCGTCCATCTCAATGCGCGACAGCGACAGCAGATCATTGACCAGCCGCGACATGCGGTTGGACTGATCGAACATGATGCCCAGGAACCGTTCATGCGCCGCCGGATCATCCTTGGCCGGCCCGCGCAGCGTCTCAATGAACCCGATCAGGGCTGCCAGCGGCGTGCGCAGTTCGTGGCTGGCATTGGCCACGAAATCGGCCCGCATCTGTTCGGACCGTTTCAGGACCGTGATGTCATGCAGGGTCAGCAGGACCAGCAGCGGCCCATCTTCCCCCGGCGGGCGGAACGGCTTGACCCGCGCCTGCAATGTGCGCTCCACCGGTACCGGCAGCAGCACCTCCACCGTCCGTGACGCGCCACCGGCCAGCACGGCGTCGGCAGCCTCCAGCAGGCTGGGCGTACGTACCGAACTGGCAAGATCGCGGTCCAGCAACCGGTCACCGAACAGCTTGCAGGCCGCCTGGTTGGCGCGCCGCACCTCCCGGCCCGGCCCCAGCAGGATGACCGGGTCATGCAACTGATCGATCACCGCCTCGAACAGGCCAGCCCGGCCCGCATCCTTGCTTTCCCGGTCCAGCCAGCCCTGATGCGCCCGCGCCATGGCCGACGCGATGAACTCCGCCGTGATGCTGTCCAGTTCCGGTGCAGGCACCGGTGCCGAAGACTCACCCAGGATCTCGGCATAATCGGTCAGGCGGCGTGTGTCGGTCTGGATCATGCGCAGGATGGCCACCGCCACCACAACATTGACCAGCAGCGCCGGCAACGCCACCCCGGCATCGACATGCCCCGCCAGCAGCAAGGCCAGCAGAATCGCCGCCGTCGGCCCGACCAGCGCCACGCCGATCAGCACGAACCGAACCGGTCGCACCTCATACCACCGCATCTGTCCCTGCCATTCTTATCTTTATCCCTCCCGCCGCCCGGCGGGATCGGAGGACATAACATTGCCGCAGGGCCAGGGTAACAGCATCACGGAAACTTAATAATTCGATCCGCGTGTGATGATTATGCGTAGGTCAGGGCTCAGAGCGTATCGCCCCTCGACCTGACCTACCAGTCTCCGTTACCGCGCCAAACTGTCATGGGCCGCCATGATGGCCGCTGTGGTCAGTTCGTTGACCGTGGCGCCCATCTGGACCACCTGCACCGGTTTATCCATGCCGATCAGCAGCGGGCCGATCAGGTTGCCACCGCCGAACTTGTGCAGCAGCTTGGCCCCGATATTGGCTGCATGCAGGGCCGGCATGATCAGGACATTGGCCGGTCCCGACAGGCGGGCGAACGGGTACAGGCGCTTCATCAGATCGTAATCAAGCGCCGTATCCGCCGACATCTCACCGTCATATTCGAAATCGACCTTGCGCTTGTCCATCAGCGACACGGCTTCGCGCACATGGGCAGCGCGGTCGCGCATGGGCTGGCCGAAATTGCTGAAGGACAGGAAGGCGACGCGCGGTTCATGGCCCATCTGCCTTGCCATGCGCGCCGACTGGATCGCGATATCGGCCAGCTGTTCCGGCGTGGGGCGCTCATGCACGGTGGTGTCAGAGATGAAGACGGTGCGCTTGCGGGTGGCCAGCACCGACAGGCCGAACACGATGTGGTCGGGCTGCGGATCGATCACCCGCTCGATATCCTCGAAACTGACGGCGAAGGATCGGGTCAGGCCCGTCACCATGGCGTCGGCATCGCCCGTCGCCACCATGCAGGCGGCAAAGACATTGCGGTTCTGGTTGACCCAGCGCTGACAATCGCGGTGCAGATGCCCGCGCCGCTGCAAACGCTTGTACAGAAAGTCGGTATAGCGCTCGATATTGGGCGCGCCGAAGCGGGCATTCTGGATATCCAGCGGCTCGACCCCCGACAGGCCCAAGCTGGCCAGCTTCTCTTGCACCACATTCTCACGCCCGATCAGGACCGGATGGCCGAACCCGCCGGAGCGATAGGCGATGGCGGCCCGGATCGCCCGCTCCTCCTCGCCCTCGGCAAACACCACGCGGCGCGGGCTGCTGCGCAGCTTGTCAGAGATGAGCTGCAAACTGTCCGCCGTGGGGTCCAGACGCAGGCGCAGGGACCGGCGGTATTCATCCATGTCGACAATGGGCTTGCGCGCCACACCCGTATCCATGGCCGCCTGTGCCACGGCGGCGGGGATGGTGGAGATCAGGCGTGGGTCGAACGGCACCGGGATGATATATTCGGGACCATAGCGCAGGCGGCGGCCGGAATAGGCGGCATCCACCTCGTCCGGCACATCCTCCCGCGCCAATGCCGCCAGCGCGCGGGCAGCGGCGATCTTCATCTGGTCATTGATGGTGCTGGCCCGCACGTCCAGGGCACCGCGGAAGATGTAAGGGAAGCCCAGGACGTTATTAACTTGGTTGGGATAATCCGACCGGCCCGTGGCCACGATGGCGTCATCGCGCACCTGCCGCACCTCTTCCGGCGTAATCTCCGGGTCGGGGTTGGCCAGCGCAAAGATGATGGGGTTCTTCGCCATGGATTTCACCATGGCGGGCGTCATCGCCCCCTTGGCCGACAGGCCCACGAATACGTCGGACCCGGCCACGGCATCGGCCAGCGAACGGGCATCGGTCACAACCGCATGGGCCGACTTCCACTGGTTCATGCCCTCGGCCCGACCCTTCCAGACCACGCCCTTGGTATCGCACAGCGTGATGTTCCCGTGCGGGATGCCCATGGATTTGAACAGTTCGGCACAGGCGATGGCGGCGGCACCGGCGCCATTGATAACCAGCTTGGTCTCCTTGATATCGCGGCCCGTCATTTCCAGGGCGTTGAACAGGCCGGCGGCGGCGATGATGGCCGTGCCATGCTGATCATCATGGAAAACCGGAATGTCCATCAGTTCGCGCAGGCGCTGTTCAATGATGAAACAGTCCGGGGCCTTGATATCCTCCAGATTGATGCCGCCGAAGCTGGGACCCAGATAGCGGACAGAATTGATGAATTCGTCCACATCGCGGGTATCGACCTCCAGGTCGATACCATCGACATCGGCAAAGCGCTTGAACAGGACGGCCTTGCCCTCCATCACCGGCTTCGATGCCAGGGCCCCCAGATCACCCAGGCCCAGCACGGCGGTACCGTTGGAGATGACGGCGACGATATTGCCCTTTGCGGTATAATCATAGGCCGTGGACGGGTCGGCATGGATGCGCAGGCATGGCGTGGCCACCCCCGGCGAATAGGCCAGCGACAGGTCGCGCTGCGTGGCCATCGGCTTGGTAGGGGTGATTTCCAACTTACCGGGCCGCCCGCTGCTATGCAGCAGCAGGGCCTCTTCCTCGGTAATGCGCTTATCGATACCGGCCATTTTCCCAAACTTCCTCTTTTATGTACCGCCCAGCGCCCCCGCCGGTACGGACTGGTAATTTGGAAGGTATCGTAACGACCGAATGCTACCGTTTCCAGACCCAAGGCATTGCGAAAGTGACGCAACAGCCGTCGGCGCGGCCTATGACTTGCCCTGGGATGAACCGGGTGCGATAGTCGCGCTCATGGAACAGGCCGGCTCAATCTTCGACGATGTGGATGAGGTGCGCAAAGCCTGCGCCATCGCCGAAGCGCGCGCCGATGTCGCGGCCGGTCGGGTCGTGCCGCATGAGATTGTGGCAGCGTGGCTTCTAAAAACGGCCGAAGCTCTGGAGAAGGGAGAGGCCCTGCCCCCCGCTCCCCGGTCAGGTGTGCCCCGGTGACAATTGTCACCTGGACCGAAACCGCCATTGATGATCTTCAGGCCCACGCGGCCTATATCGCCCAGTTCAACCCCCATGCCGCCAGCCGCATCGTCCGACACCTCTTCACCGCCGGTAACAGCCTGTCGACCTTCCCAAAACGCGGCAAGGCCCGGCCCGACGGCACGCGGGAACTGGCTGTCGTGCATCCCTATATCCTGGTCTATGAAGCGACTGACGGAGAGGATGTCCGCATCCTGCGCGTCTGGCACGGGGCACAGGATCGGGGGTAGCGCAGGCAAGAGCGCCCCCTTCAAACCAGAATATTCAACACCGTACCGCGCACCCCCGTGGCCAGTGGCTGGTTCACGCCCAGCGGCTGCACCGTCAGGCCGGCCTTGTTCGCCTCCTCCTGCGCCCGCTCGATGGGCGACTGGTTGCCCTTGGCGGGGTCCAGGCCGCGCTTGGCCAGCGCCACGTCGGCGCAGCTTTCGCAGCGATATCCGTTGACCATTTCCATGGGCATAGCCTGTCACGGATCCGATGCTTTGTCTCGAAGGCCCCCTCGCCCCAACTGCCCAGTTGCTCTATCTTCGCCACGGACGCCCGGCAAACGGGTGCGGACGACAAAAGGAAAAACAACATGGCAGTTTCGGACATTGGGGCAAAGTCAGGTGGTGGCATTCTGGGGGCGATTGAACGGGTGGGGAACCGGTTGCCGGACCCCGCCACGCTGTTCCTGATCGCCATCGTCATTCTGGTGGCGCTGTCAGCCATCCTGTCGGGCATGGGCGTGTCGGCTATCCATCCCGGTACCGGCAAGGAACTGGTTGCCACCAATCTTCTATCGGCAGACAATATCCGCCGCTTCCTGACCGACCTGCCCACCATCTTCGCCAGCTTCCCGCCGCTGGCGGTGGTCCTGCTGTGTGTCATGGGTGTCGGTGTTGCGGAAAAGACCGGGTTGATCGGCGTGTCGCTGGGTGCCCTGGTCCGCGCTGTCCCGAAAAGCTTGCTGACCCTGATCGTGGTCTTTGCCGGCGTGCAGTCCAGCATGGCCACCGATGCCGGCTATGTCGTGCTGATCCCGCTGGCCGGCATGCTGTTCCACAGCTCTGGTCGCCACCCGATTGCGGGCATCGCGGCGGCCTTTGCGGGCGTGTCGGCTGGGTTCTCCTCCAACCTGCTGGTCACCTCGCTCGACCCGCTGCTGGGCGGGATCAGTACGGCGGCGGCCCGCTTGGTCGATCCGGACTATGAGGTGCTGGCCACGGCCAACTGGTATCTGATGGCGGCCTTCGTGCCCCTGTTCACCATCATCGGTACCGTGGTCACCGAACGGTTGATCGAACCGCGTCTGGTGCGCACGGCCCCTGTGGCCGCTGGCCTGACCATCACCGAAGAGGCGCCCAGCGCCGAACAGCAGGCCAATGAGAAGCGCGGCCTGCGCTATGCCGGTCTGGCCATCCTGGCCATCACCGCCCTGTTCGGCGTGGCCGTGGTGCCGGACGGCGCCATCCTGCGCGATGCCAATGGCACCATTGAGCCGTTCCTGCGCGGCATCGTGGCGGTGCTGTTCATCAGTTTCCTGTTGATCGGCATCGCCTATGGCGTCGGTGCCCGAATCATCCGCAATGACCGCGATGTCGTGAAGATGATGAGCCAGTCCATGTCCGACATGGGCGGCTATATCGTGCTGGCCTTCTGCTGTGCGGTGTTCATCGCGTTGTTCGGCTGGTCCAATCTGGGTGGCATTCTGGCCGTGAACGGGGCGGCTTTCCTGAAGGATGCTGGCTTCACCGGCCTGCCACTGCTGATCGCCATCATCATCGTCTCGGCCCTGATCAATATCCTGATCGGCAGTGCGTCCGCCAAATGGGCCATCCTGGGGCCGGTCATGGTGCCGATGCTGATGCTGCTGGGTATCACGCCGGAGGCGACGCAGGCTGCCTATCGCGTGGGTGACAGCTTCACCAACCCGATCACGCCGCTGCTGCCCTATTTCCCGCTGATCCTGATCATGTGCCAACGCTATGTGCCCAGCTTCGGCATCGGTTCCCTGCTGGCCACCATGCTGCCGCTGGCCATGTGGATGGGTATCGGCGCGGTCGCTCTTTTCTGCGGCTGGTACTTGGCAGAACTGCCGCTGGGTCCCGGTGCCTTTGTCCATATGCCGACAGGGTCCTGATGATCCCCGCGCCCGATAGCTGGGTCACCCCCTGCCCGCCCGACCGGGGCGGGGGCCTGTGGGTGGAACCGGGCGGCTTTCATGTCGACCCGACCCGGCCTGTCGACCGCGCGGTGATCACCCATGGCCATTCCGACCATGCACGGCCAGGACACACCCATGTCCTGGCCACCCCCGGCACGCTTTCCATCATGCGGGCTCGCCTGGGTGACGGGGCGGGGGCCTCACAACAGCCCCTGCCCTATCATCAGCCGATCCAGATCGGCGAAGTGATGGTGCGCTTCGTGCCCGCCGGCCATGTGCTGGGATCGGCCCAGGTGGTGATGGAATGGCGGGGCAGCCGGGTGGTGGTGTCGGGCGATTACAAGCGCCGCTTTGATCCCACCTGCGCCCCCTTTGAACCCGTCCCCTGCGATGCCTTCATTACAGAGGCCACCTTTGGCCTGCCCGTCTTCCGCCACCCGCCGGTGGAGGGCGAGATTGCCCGGCTGCTGCACACACTGTCAGTCTTCCCCGAACGCACCATTGTTGTCGGCTGCTACGCCCTGGGCAAATGTCAGCGGCTGATCGCGGAGCTGCGCCGCGCCGGATACGACCGCCCGCTCTATCTCCACGGTGCCCACCTGCCGCTCTGTGCGCTTTATCAGGAACAGGGGGTGGAGTTGGGCGACCTGCGCCCCGCCACGGTCGCCGATGCCTCATCCATGCGTGGCGGCATCGTGCTGGCCCCGCCATCGGCCATGGCCGACAAATGGTTGCGCCGGATGCCGGACCCCTTGCCGGCCTATGCGTCCGGCTGGATGCGGGTACGGGCCCGCGCCCGACAGCATGGGGTGGAACTGCCCCTGATCGTCTCCGACCATGCCGATTGGGACGAGCTGTGCCAGACAGTGAAGGACGTCTCGCCGGGTGAACTCTGGGTCACCCATGGCAGTGAGGAAGCCCTGGTCCATTGGGCAACGACGCAAGGCGTGAAGGCCAAGCCCCTGCATCTGGTTGGGTTCGGGGAGGAGGAGTGATGCAGGCGTTTGCCACCCTCCTTGACGCTCTGGCCTACATGCCGTCCCGCAATGGCAAGCTGCGGCTGATTGCCGATTATCTGGACCATGCGCCTGATCCCGACCGCGGCTACGGCTTGGCGGCCCTGACCGGTGACCTGTCCTTCACCGCCGCCAAGGCCGGCATGATCAAGGAACTGGTGGCGACCCGCGTCGATCCGGCCCTGTTCGGCTGGTCCTATGATTTTGTGGGTGATCTGGCCGAAACCGTGGCCCTGATCTGGCCCGCCCCGCCCGGCGTCAACCACCCGCCACCGGGACTGGCAGAGGTGGTGGACGGGCTTTCCACCGCCAAGCGCGGCACCGTCCCCGCCCTGCTGTCGGGCTGGCTGGACAGCCTTGACGCTACGGGCCGCTGGGCGCTGTTGAAGCTGATCACGGGCGGGCTGCGCATTGGCGTCTCGGCCCGCATGGCCAAGACCGCCCTGGTCGACTGGGCCAATGCCAGGGGGGTGGAGGCCAGCGTGGAGCAGGTGGAGGAGCTGTGGCACGGCTTGTCCCCGCCCTATGCCCCCCTGTTCGACTGGCTGACCGGCAAAGCGGAGAAGCCGGGTGTCAGCGACACGGGTGGTTTCCGCCCCATGATGCTGGCCCACCCGCTGGAAGAAAGTGACATCCAGGCCCTGAATCCCGCCGATTTCCGGGCCGAATGGAAATGGGATGGCATCCGGGTACAGCTTGTGGCACGCGGCACGCCGGACAAGGCCAGGATCTACAGCCGCACAGGCGACGAAATCGCCGGGGCCTTCCCCGACATTGCGTCCCATATGGGCTTTCACGCCGTGCTGGATGGTGAATTGCTGGTGGCCCGCGATGGCCGCATCGCGCCCTTCAACGATTTGCAGCAGCGCCTGAACCGCAAGCGGGTGACGGCCCCGATGCTGCGCGACTTCCCCGCCTTCGTGCGGGTCTATGACCTGCTGTTCGACGGGGATGAGGACCTGCGCGCCCTGCCCTTCGATGAACGCCGCCGCCGCTTGGAGGATTGGTTCGCCCGCGCCCGACCGCCCGGCATGGACCTGTCTCCCCTGGTCGCCTTCACCGATTGGGACCACCTGTCCCATCTGCGCCTGTCGGCCCGTGATCAGGGGGTGGAGGATGGGGCCATCGAAGGGCTGATGCTGAAACGCGGCGACAGTCCCTATATCGGTGGCCGCCCTAAGGGCCCCTGGTTCAAGTGGAAACGCGGGCCATTGACGGCGGATTGCGTGCTGATGTACGCGCAGCGTGGGCATGGCAAGCGGTCCAGCTTCTACAGCGACTATACATTCGGCGCGTGGCGCGGTACGCCTGGAGAGGGCGGGGAGCTGGTGCCCGTCGGCAAGGCCTATTCCGGCTTCACCGATGCGGAGCTGGCCGAGATCGACCGCTGGGTGCGCAACCACACCACCAACCGTTTCGGCCCCGTACGGGAGGTGGAACACGGCTTGGTGTTCGAGGTGGCGTTCGACAGCGTCCACCGCTCCACACGGCACAAGAGCGGCATCGCCATGCGCTTTCCCCGCATTTCGCGGCTGCGCTGGGACAAGCCGGCGGCAGAGGCTGACCGGTTGGAGATATTGGAAAGGATGGTGGTCACATGACGCTGAAACGGGCTTATTCCGCCGAACCGAATGCCGATGAAACCATCCGCCGCTTGAAGGTCGGGCGCACCCGCACCCGGCTGGCCGGCGTGATCGCCGCCGGCATCGGCCTGCTGATCATTCCCGCCTGGATCAGCGGTATCGGCATGAATGTCTTCAAGCTGGAAGACAAGACCATCACCGTCTTCCCCACCGTGATGACCGAGGAACAGGCCAAGGCAGAGGCCGAGCGCGTGAAGCAGGAGGCCGAGGCCTTCCGCGAACAGAAAGCGGCAGAGCAAAAGCAGCCCTGAAACAGATCGGGCGGGTCCGTGTCCGAACCCGCCCGCCTGATGAATTACTTCAAGAAACCGCTATCGAAATCCGGTGCCGGAATTTCCAGATAGCGCAGACGCTTCATCTCCCGCCGCCCGCGTGTGACCGTGTCCAGGATCAGGCCGCAGGTCAGCGATAGGAAGGACAACAGACCCAGACCGGTGGCCAGCACCGCCGTGGGGAAGCGCGGCACCAGGCCTGTTTCGAAATAGGTGATGAACAGCGGCGCCGCGATGATAATGGAGATCAGGGCCAGCAGGACCGCGATCAGCCCGAAGGACTGCATCGGCCGCTCTTCCTTGATCAGCTTGCCGATCATCCACAGGATGCGGAAGCCATCGCGGAAGGTGGACAGTTTCGACACCGACCCCGGTGCACGGTCCTTATAGGGCGTTTCCACCTCGCCCAGCGGCATGCTCATTTCCAGCGCATGCACCACCAGTTCCGTCTCAATCTCAAACCCGCCGGCCAGCACGGGGAAGCTTTTCACGAAGCGGCGGGAAAAGACGCGGTAGCCGGACAGAAGATCATCGGTACGCTTGCCGAACACCATGGTGACCAGCGTAGTCAGCATGACATTGCCCAGCCGGTGACCGGCGCGATAATTCTCCCAGTCGGTGACGCGCGCACCGTTCACCATGTCCAGCTTTTCGTCCAGAAGCTTGGCCACCAGCTTGCCGGCGCTGGGCGCGTGATAGGTGTCGTCGCCATCCACCATCACATACACGTCCGCCTCGATATCGGCGAACATGCGGCGCACGACATTGCCCTTGCCCTGCAACGGCTCCCGCCGGACCACGGCCCCGGCCGCCCTGGCGATCTCCGAGGTGCGGTCCTTGGAGTTATTGTCATAGACATAGATGGTGGCGGTCGGCAGGGCGGCCTTGAAGTCGCGCACGACGGCTTCGATGGAGGCTTCTTCGTTATAGCAGGGCACCAGAACGGCGATGCTCGGCGCACCCTGGGTCAGGCTGTCAGACATGGGATATTCGGGTCCGATTGGACAGGGGTTGGATGACGACACAGATAACACGGATATTCAGGGAAAGCTGCGGCGGAAACGCGGCGCTTTCATGTCCGTTGGACGGGGGCATTGATCAGTTGGTGGCGTGGGCCAACACACCGAGCAGAAGACGCCGCACCGTTTCGCGATCTGCCTCCGGCAAACGTCCAATAGCCTCTGCTTCCTTGGCCTCGATCGTCGCAATCTTTGCGGTTCTCACGACAGAGGGGGCCGGCAAACCTGAAACGACAATATCCGAAATCGGGACATCACTGGGCCAGCCCCGATTATCGGCGCTGGTGATCATCACCACCCACAATAAGCCGTGATCCTGCTGAATATCACCAGCCGCCACGACAAGCGCTGGACGCCGCTGCCGCACGGGCCGGTCAGTATAAGGGAACGGGACCTTGATAATCGTCCAAGGCTCAAAGGTCGGCATAGGCCCGTTGATCCGCCTCTGACGACCATTCAGTAAAGGTCCCGAACGGGTCCTCCACACGCACCACCGATACCCGTGTCATGACTACACGCCCATCCTCAATCGCATAGGCGATTTCATCGCCCTCCTTCAGATGAAGGGCCGCCCGCACCGACTGCGGAATGGTTGTCTGCGCCTTACTGGTCAGCTTGCTGGTGATCATGACAATGACCGAAAGGAAATTCCTTACTTGAGTCTACGCTCATCGCCATCCCGGTTCAAGGGGAAGGAGCAGACCAGCCCATCACAGCAACTTGACCAACGCTGCCGTGGCCGCGACCTGACCGATCAGGACCGGCAGAAGCCATTTGAACAGATCGGCCTTGAAATTCTGGATATCGGCGCGCAGCTCGGACTTGGTTTCAGCCAGCTCAGACCTGAGTTCCGCCAACTCCGACCGCAGGAATGCCTTGGTCACCACATCATCACGATCTATCTCCCGCGCATCGCGAACGATGTCGGTAACCACTTCGGCCTGTGTGTCGGTGAAGCCGGCTTCCTTGAGCCGTTTCACCACGCGATGCGTATCCATGACCATCTGCATAGGATGCCACCTAACCTGCACACTGGCAATGTAGCGCAGCTTGGCGCTGCTTCCAAGTGCAGGATCACCCACCGGTCGGCACCGACGCCACCTTCCGCAACCGGCACAGCATCATCGGTTCATCCAGGTTGGATTTCACCAGCCCGCAATCGCTCATATCAGCGGCCAGCCCGTAATGGGGAAGGATATGGTCCGCCGTCCAAACCTCCCAATGCGCGACCAGCCAGAAGATGTCGCCTTGATGCGCGTCGATACGGCCATGCATGGCGCGGTTCAGCAGGATATCGCCATGGTCGGGATGGATGAAATAGCTATGGATGCGCAGGAACGGCACATTCCTGGGAAAGCCATAGGCCAGGAAGCTGGTGGGCGCGTAGCCGGTCTGGATGATGATGGTGTTGTCCGGGTTGGGCAGGTCGGGGATCGACACTTCCACGAACTTGTCCGCGAAGGGCACCCGCGCCCAGGTGCCGGGCCGGGCCGTGACGGTGACCAGCGCCAGCAGGGCCAGGATCACCACGCCCTTGGCCCGGCGCGGCAGGGGCCACAGCGCGATGGCCGCCACCATCACCAGCGGCGCCATCATCTCCAGCGGGATCAGGTAGCGATAGATGGCAAACAGCTTCAGCCACGCCAGATAGGTCAAGGCCCCCGCCACAAGCAGGTACAGTGCGGGCCGGAACGGCACCATCACATCCTGTTGGGCGGCATCGCGCTTGCCCACAAACCGCCCGGCCAGCGTCAGGAACGGGGTCAGCATCAAGACCACCACCATCACCGGCACGCGCAGGTCGGTGAAGATGATCTCCCCCACCTTTTTGGGGTCCATCAGCCACGTATAGGGGAAGATCAGGTTGTTCCACAGGCCGTGCGGCAGGAACTTGTCATCCCGATACGCCTCCGGCACGCCCCAGGGCGACTTAAAGAAATCGTTGAAATAGGGGAACAGCGGGTTCTGATAGGTGGACCAGAGGTGCCACATCCAATGACCGGAAAACAGCGCCATGCCAGCAATAACGCCGATGCCGAAGAAAAACGACAGGAACATCCGCCGCCAGAACCCACCGGCCACCGCCAGAAAGGCAAAACACAGACCCACGGCATAGGGCAGCGTCGGCTGTTTCAGCCCCACCGCTGATCCCACCAGCAGACCGGCGATGAAGACGATAGGGAACGCCACCTTGGGCGCCCCACCCCAGATATCATCGGCCCGCGCCATGACCAGCCAGGCACTGCCCAGCACGAACAGGCTGATGACATTGTCATAGAAGGTGGTGCCCAGCAGACCCATCTGCCCGGCCCCCGCAAAGCAGACCAGGGCCAGCGCCACCGACGCCAGCGCCCGCGCGCGGCCCGTCAGCACTGGCAGCAGCAGCCACGCGATACCCGTCAGCGGGACAAGGTTCAGCCCCTGCACCCAGGACAGAATGAAGGACACCGCACGGGCCGGCAGAACCTGCGCCAGCCAATAGACGGGGATGTCCAGCGTGGGGTTGTAGAAGGTCGCCACCTGCGCCGGGGCCACATCCTGCACCAGCTCCCTTCCCTCCAGGAAGGCCATGGCATTGTACCAATGGTAATTGCGCAAGTCCCAGTTCCCGTCCTGGCCCAGGGTCAGCGAATAGAACGCCACCAGAAGGGGCAGCAGGATCAGCAGCGCCACAAGAATGGCGCGCGGCTGTAAGGGGCGGTGGCTAAGGGACATTTGGGGGGGGGGCCGGGAGATGGTTAAGCTGTTCCGGTGATAAGCCTGCATCCGGGCGCAATCAAGGCGGACGCGCGCCGTCTTCTTCCTGAACGCTTTCTGAACGGCACTTTCAGGGGCCGTTCAGGTTCGCCCCCCTATTGTCGCGTCTGACACCGGCCTGGTTTGAGGTCGGTTGCTTGGCAGACAATGATGACAGGAGTGTTCAAAATGGCCCGTACCGTTACCGCCGCCAGCCCGTTCGAAGGTGGTTACCGCTTCACGCTGACCAGCGGCACCATCACCGGTGTGCAGGAGATGGAGAAAGGCCGCTGGCAGAATGAGAAGATTGACCGGAATGAAAGCTGGTCGATCACGGCTGATGGCGTGGTGAAGACCGAAACCGGCCGCGACGGCACCGAGGTCACGCTCTATACCGATGCCAATGGCGACGGCGTGTTTTTCGAGGCCTACAGCGTGAATCGCCCCGTCACCAGCGGGGTGGACGATCTTTACCGCTTCACCTTCGACAGCGCCGGAACGGTTACTTCCATTCAGGAATGGGACGATGGCCGCTGGGAAACCGAACGCCCCGACCGGAACGAGACCTGGCAGCTGCGCGACGGTCTGGTCGTGAAGACCGAGATCGAAAAGGGCCGCACCGAATGGACCGTCTATGCAGACAACAACAATGACGGCACCTGGGTCGAACTGGCCGAGGGCCATGGCACCCTGGACCTTGTCGGCGTGAAGGCGCTGTTGTCCGGCCTGACCGCCGAAGGGCTGGTCTACTAAGGTGACGGACGTAGGTCAGGTTGGGGCGACAAGCCCCGCCCTGACAGAAAAGGCCTTCAATCCATATCTTTCAGGGCTCGCCTTGCGGCTCGACCTGACCTACGCCCCCCGTAACTGCTGCTTTCACCTACCCGGTCTGCTACGCTGTGCCCTATCAACCCCAGACCTGCGCCCACCCCAATTCGGAGCTGACAGCCTTCGGACTCCGATACTGTTCTCCATGAAACGGCCCCTTATTTTCTGTTTCATTCCGTTGCACGAAACATCCACTCAATCCGTGTTTCACAGCGTTGCGTAGACCCGTATCATCACCCCACCCCGCCCCCCGCCGGAGCCCACCCCATCCCATGCGCCCCTTGCTGCTGCTGCCCCTCTGCCTGTTCCTGGCCCTGGCCGGCGCGCCGCATGTCTGGGCCGATGATGACGATGATGATGACCGCGCCGACCATGACCGCGCCCGCGCGGCGCTGGAACGCGGGGAAATCATGTCGCTGCGCACCATCATGGAAAAGGCAGAGGCCGATTATCCAGGCCGCCTGCTGGAGGTGGAACTGGAAACCAAGCATGGGCGCTTCGTCTATGACATTGAGATCCTGGCCGCCGACGGGCGGCTGGTTGAGCTTCTGTACGACGCCGCCGATGGCAAGCTGTTGAAGGCCAAGGCCGCGGGCAAGGACCTGTTGAAGGAGAAGAAGTGATGCGCATCCTGGTGGCAGAGGATGACGCCAACCTGCGGCGGCAGCTGATCCAGGCTTTGAACGAGGCCGGCTATGTCGCCGACCCTGCCCCCGACGGGGTAGAGGCCGCCTTCATGGGCGAGACGGAACCCTATGACGCCATCATCCTGGATTTAGGCTTGCCGGGTCGCGACGGCCTGTCGGTTCTGCGTGGCTGGCGGGCGGCAGGGCGGGTCATGCCGGTCCTGATCCTCACCGCGCGCGGCACCTGGCAGGAAAAGGTGGAGGGCATGGATGCCGGTGCCGATGATTACCTCGCCAAGCCCTTCCGGATGGAGGAATTGCTGGCAAGGCTGCGCGCCCTAATCCGCCGCGCCGGCGGCCAGGCATCACCCGCCCTCACCTGCGGCCCCGTCAGCCTGGATACGCGCACAGGCCGCGTCACCGTTTCGGGCAACCCCGTCAATCTGACGGCCCATGAACAGCGGGTCCTGTCCTACATGATGCATCACCAGGGCCGCATCCTGTCCCGCACGGAATTGACCGAACATATCTATGCACAGGATTTCGACCGCGACAGCAACACGATCGAGGTATTCATCGGTCGGCTGCGGCGAAAGCTGGGGGCACCTGTGATCCATACTGAGCGCGGCCAGGGCTACCGCATGGAAGCCGTCTGATGCGGCGCGGGTCGCTGGGGCTTCGCCTGCTGGCACTGGCCTTTGTCTGGGTGACCCTGGCGCTGGCCGTTGCTGGCTGGCTGCTGACCGACATTTTCCGCAATCACGCAGAAGCGGAACTGGCCCGCCACGCCGAACTGCATCTGGATGAGTTGACGGTGGCCCTGCGTCCTGGTGACAGCGGGCGGGTGGAGGCATCGCGCGACCTGTCCGACCCGCGCTTCCAGCGGCCATTGTCGGGCCTTTACTGGCAGGTAACCGATGATCAGGGCGTGGCCGTACGCTCCCGCTCCCTGTGGGATCAGCAACTGCGTCCCGATGGCACCGTACCCGACGATGGCGCCCTGCACCGCCGCACCGCCACGGGACCGGACGGAGAGGCGCTGCTGGTCTGGTCGCGCCGGGTGCGACTGCCCGACAAGGAAAGCCCGGTGGAAGTGTCAGTGGCCGCCACCACCGCCGACCTGACCGCCGCCACGCGCCGTTTTGCCGAGGTGCTGGCCCTGTCGCTGGGCATTCTGGCCCTGGGCCTGCTGGGGGCGGCGCTGGTGCAGGTGCGGCTGGGTCTGGTGCCGCTGGACCGGCTGCGTCGGGCGCTGGCCGACCTGCGGGCGGGCCGGTCCACGCGGTTGGTGGGCGCTTTCCCATCGGAAGTACAGCCGCTGGCCGACGACCTGAACCAGCTTCTGGCCGACAATGCAGAAATGGTGGAGCGCGCGCGGACCCAGGCGGGCAATCTGGCCCACGCCTTGAAGACCCCGTTGACCATCATAGCCAACAGCGCCGCCACCCTGTCCGATCCGACCGAATCGGCCCTGATCCAGGCCGAAGCGGAGCGCATGCGCCGGCAGATCGACCGCCACCTGACCCGCGCCCGCGCCGCCGCCATGGCCAAGGGCGCCGGCCTGCGCACGCCCGTTATCCCGACCCTGCGCCCGCTGGCCCGTACCATCGCGCGCCTGCATCCCGACCGGGATATCGAGGTGGCGGTGACCGGTGATGAAAGTCTGTCGTTCCGGGGAGAGGCGCAGGATCTGGCCGAAATGGCCGGCAACCTGCTGGATAATGCCGCCAAATGGTGCCGGGGCCGTGTCACCCTGTCCGTCACGGCGAACGGGGCGGAAAAGCTGCGGTTGATTATTGAGGATGATGGGCCGGGCATCCCAGCGGCCGAACGTGCCGCCGTCCTGGCACGCGGCGTGCGGCTGGACGAGGCGGTACCCGGCAGCGGCCTGGGTCTGGCCATCGTCGATGATCTGGCCCGGCTTTATGGCGGTGATTTGACCCTGGATCAGGCTGATGGCGGCGGCCTGCGGGTCGTACTGTCCCTGCCGCGCGGATAAGGGATCAGCCCGCCACCACGGGTTCCGCCATGCGGGTTAGGAAGCCGCGCAGCTCGGGGATGCCCAGGCCGGTTTCCGCCGAGGTGGCCAGCACCTCCGGATGGGCAGCACCGTGCGTCTTCAGGGCCACCGCCACCTGTGCGCGGATCTTGTCAATCGCGCCGGGCTTCAGCGTGTCGGCCTTGGTCAGCACGATCTGATAGCCGACCGCCGTCTGGTCCATCATCTTCATCATGTCGACATCATGCGGCTTCAACCCGTGGCGGGCATCGACCAGAACCAGGGCGCGCTTCAGGGTCACACGGCCGCGCAGATAGGACTTGATGAAGTCGACCCAGGCGGCGGACCGTTCCTTCGACACCTGGGCATAGCCATAGCCGGGCATGTCCACCATGACCAGCCGGTTGCCCAGATTGAAGAAGTTCAACTGCTGCGTCCGGCCCGGCGTCTGGCTGGTACGGGCTAGCGTCTTGCGCCCCGTCAGGGCATTGACCAGGGAGGATTTGCCCACATTCGACCGGCCCGCAAAGCAAATCTCCGGCAGCACCGCCTCCGGCAAAGTGGTCGCCGCCTCGGCACCCCAGAAGAAGTCACACTCCTTGGCGAACAGCAGACGCCCGGCCTCAATCTCCATCTCGGTCAGATCACCGATCAGGGACGGGGTAATGGTCAGCGGCTTGGCCATGGCGGAAACTCCTTCTCTCAAACACACACCCCCGGCACAATGGCCGGGGGCACACTCAGTCAAAACGTTTCAGGTCATTCTCCCAGGCCGGCGACCGCCGGCCCGCGGGCACATGCCCGCGTAAGCCCGAGGCGGCGGATGCCGCCGCCCGGCGCCTGAGGGAACGTATTACGTCGGCTTCACACCCATGCGGCGCATGATGAACCACTGCTGGGCAATGGACAGCAGGTTGGACCAGGTCCAGTAGATCACCAGACCGGCGGGGAAGGCTGCCATCATATAGGTGAAGATGAAGGGCAGCAGCATGAAGACCTTCTGCTGCACCGGGTCCGGATTGGACGGGTTCATCTTCTGCTGCAACCACATGGTCACGCCCATCAGCAGCGGCCAGATGCCGATATGCAGGAAGCTGGGCGGGTCCCACGGGATCAGGCCGAACAGGTTGAACAGCGTCGTCGGATCGGGGGCGGACAGGTCATGGATCCAGCCATAGAAGGGCGCATGGCGCATTTCGATGGTGACATACAGAACCTTGTACAGCGCGAAGAACACAGGAATCTGAAGCAGGATGGGCAGGCAGCCGGCCAGCGGATTGGCCTTCTCCTCCTTGTACAGCTTCATCATCTCCATGGAGAGGGCTTCGCGGTTATCGCCATGCTTCTTCTTCAGCTCCTCCATCTTGGGCTGAAGCTTCTTCATCTTCGCAAACGCTTCATACTGCTTGTTCGCGATGGGGAAGAAGGCAAGACGCAAGAAGACGGTGAAGACCAGGATGGCGATGCCGAAATTGCCGATGGTCACGCCCAGCCAGTCCAGGCCGTGGAAGAACGGCTTGGTCAGGAAATAGAACCAGCCCCAGTCAACGGCATAGTCCAGGCTGTCGATGCCCAGCTTGTCATTATACTCGTTCAGCAGGCCCACGATCTTGGCGCCCGCGAACAGACGGTGCGTCGTCTCGGCGGCGGCACCGGCAGCGACTGTCACAGCCGGGGCCTTGTAGTCGATCTGATAGATGTCGGTGGCGGCCTTCTGGTGCAGGACGCGCATGTCGGTGGTCTGCGCCTGATCGGGGATCAGACCCACCAGCCAGTATTTGTCGGTAATGCCGATCCAGCCGCCCGTGGAGGACAGGTTGATGGTCTTCCCGTCTTCTTTCAGGTCGCCGTACTTGTATTCCTTCAGGGTGCCGTCGACGATGGCCAGCGGCCCTTCATGCAGGACGTAGGTGCCTTCAACCTTCGGCGTGCCCCGGCGCTGCACGAACCCATAGGGGTTCAGGGCCACGGGCGCCCCGGTTTCGTTGCGCACGCGCTGCGTCACCGTGAACATATAGTTGGCGTCGATGGCAAAGGTCCGTTCGAACACGAGACCGGCGCCATTGTCCCAGGACAGGGTGACCGGGCTGTCCGGGGTCAGCGTGTTGGCGCTGGCGGTCCAGACCGTATCGGCCTTGGGCAGGGCCACGCCGTCGCCGGCATTGGCGGCGACCCAGCCGAATTCGGCGTAATAGGGATGCTCGGTCCCGACCGGGGCCAGCAGCACCACTTCCGGGCTGTTCTTGTCCGGGGTGGTCTTGTACTTGGCCAGCGTCAGATCATCCACGCGACCGCCGCGCAGGTTGATCGACCCGTGCAGGCTGGGGGTGGAGATGGCGACGCGGCCCGTCTCGGCCAGAACCGCGGCGCGGTCGCGCACAGCGGGCACGGCTGCGTCAGCGCCAATGCCTGGCGTCGCGCCCGGCACGGTCGACGGGGCCTGTTCAGCCACCAGCGCCTGCTGGCGCTGCGCCTCGGCCTGTGCCGCCAACTGACGCGGACGCTCATAGAAGTAATGGAACCCGAACAAGATCGCGATGGAGATCACGATGGTCAGGACAAGGTTCTTCTGATCCGTCATGGGTGCTTGGTCCAGGTTCCGAATTCAATGGCCGGTTACATACCGGGATCGTGCCCGGTTGGTCACATGAAAACGGCGGGCGATCAATGCCCGCCGCAACATTTCTCGTTCCGGGCGTGGCCCGGATGCCGGGGCGGCACCGGGTCATACCCTTCACCACCCCAGGGATGACAGCGCGCCAAGCGCCGCAGGGTCAGCCAACCGCCCCGCAATGCCCCATGTGCTGCCAGAGCTTCCAGCGCATAATGTGAGCATGAGGGGTGAAATCTGCAACGGGGCGGCCCCATCATCGGCCGAATGACCCAGCGGTAGAAATGCACAAAAGCCCGGAGCAGCCAGGCCGCCGGGCTCATGCGTTTTCATCCTTCGCCAGGACCGATTCGGCCTGTGCCGCTTCCCGCTTGCCCTTCCACACCCTTAGCTTCTTCAAAGCCTGGGTCAGGTCGGCCTTCAGGTCGGCATAGGGCCGGCGCACCGTTTCCGCCCGCGCCACCAGCACGAAATCGTGCCCGGGGGTGGCATTGGGGGCCAGCACCTCAGCCAGCGCCGCGCGCAGACGACGACGGGCGCGGTTGCGTTCAACCGCACCCCCCACCTTCTTGCTGGCCGTCAGACCGATCCGCACCGGCGGTTCGCCGGGGTTGGGGTGCTGCCGCTCATCATGGGCGCGGGCCTGAAGAACCAGACCCGGCGTGGCCCATTTGCGACGGGCGCCCGCGACGGCCAGGAATTCCGGCCGTCTGGTCAGGCGCCCCACCTTGGATTTGGGAGGCGCCATGCCGGTAACCTTAGGCGCTCAGCTTCTTGCGGCCCTGGGCGCGGCGCTTATTGATGATGTTGCGGCCGGCAACGGTGGCCATGCGGGCGCGGAAACCATGACGGCGGGCGCGCACGATCTTGGACGGCTGAAAAGGACGCTTCACGGTACTTACTCCGGTCTTGGAACTGCTGACGTCTAAAACGAAGCGCGTTCTATAGTGGTGAAGGGGTAAGGAGTCAACGGGGGACAGGGGTTGCGGCTGCAACCCTGCTCTTCAATAGCCCGGCGGACGCTTGGCGGTGACCACCTTCTTGGGCAGGGCGAATTCTGACTTCTGCGCGGCATAGGCCACCGCAATGCGGGCACCTATCTGGGCATTGTTCAGCAGCAGGGCGCGGTTGGCGGCCAGGCTGGCCCCACCCGTCAGCTCTTCCATGCGCTTCAGCAGGAAGGGTGTCAGCGCCTTGCCGCGCACGCCCTGCGCCTCGGCCTCGCCCACGGCCTGGGCGATGGCGGCTTCCACCGCTTCGGCATCAAGTGCTGCATCGTCGGGGATCGGCACGCCGATGACGACACCGCCGCCCAGACCAAGCTGCCATTTGGCACGCAGGACACGGGCCGCCTCATCTGCCGAATCACAGCGGCCATCGACAGGCAACGGCAGGGAGGCAGTGTAGAAGGCGGGGAAACGGTCGGTGCCGAAACCGATGACCGGCACGCCCTTGGTTTCCAGATATTCCAGCGTGCGCGGCAGATCCAGGATAGCCTTGGCCCCGGCACAAACCACGGCGACGTCGGTCGCGGCCAGTTCCTCCAGATCGGCGGAGATGTCCAGGGTGGTCTCCACCCCGCGATGCACGCCGCCAATGCCGCCCGTGGCGAAGACGGCGATACCGGCCAGCGCCGCGCCTATCATGGTGGCAGCCACGGTCGTGGCGCCATCCGCCCCCTGGGCCAAGGCGACGGGCAGATCACGGCGGCTGACCTTGCGCACGCCCGGCTGGGCCAAGCGTTCAATATCGTCGGCATCCAGACCGACGCGGATGCGGCCATCCAGAACCGCGATGGTGGCAGGCACCGCCCCTTCGGCGCGGATGGCGGCTTCCAGGGCCTTGGCCGTCTCCACATTGGCGGGATAGGGCAAACCATGGCTGATCACGGTCGATTCCAGCGCCACAACGGCCTTGCCGGCCTTTAACGCCGCCGACACTTCGGGATGGATGGAAAGGAAGTCCTGCATGGCACCGGCCCTTGGATTTCAAGTCGCGGCGGAGAATGCAACGCCACCGGTGTGGCGCGCAACGCCGCCCACCGGTGGGGCCGCCATGCGCCCATGACCGGGGTTCTGGCGACCTGCGAACGAGCGTGCTAAAACCACTCCATCAATCAAGCAATCGCGCCTCAAGCGCCGCCGGAGAGGAATGACCGAAGATGCCCATGCCCAGCCAGTTCCAGGGAAAGCTGTCGCTGCCCGTCATCGCATCGCCCATGTTCATTGTCTCCTATCCCGAACTGGTGCTGGCCGAATGCAAGGCTGGCATTGTTGGCACCTTCCCCAGCCTGAATGCGCGCCAGCCGGAATTGCTGGATGAATGGCTGACCAGGATCACGGGCGAACTGGCCGCCTATGCTGCTGACAACCCGAACAAGCCGGTGGCCCCGTTCGGCGTGAACCTGATCGTCCATCGCTCCAACACCCGCCTACAGGGGGATGTGGAGCTGATGGTGAAGCATAAGGTGCCGCTGATCATCACCTCGGTCGGCGCACCGGTGGGCATTGTGGAGGCGGTGCATTCCTATGGCGGGCTGGTCTTCCACGATGTCACCAATATCCGCCACGCCAAAAAGGCGGCGGACGCCGGTGTGGATGGGTTGATCCTGGTGGCCGCCGGGGCCGGCGGCCATGCCGGCACCATGTCGCCCTTTGCCCTGCTGTCGGAGGTCCGGGAATTCTTCAAGGGTACCATCGTGCTGGCCGGGGCCATGTCGTCGGGCGCGCAGGTGCGGGCCGCAGAGGTGCTGGGGGCCGACTTTGCCTATATCGGCACCCGCTTCATCGCCACCGCAGAGGGCAATGCGCCCGACGCCTATAAGCAGATGATCATCGACCATACGGGTGCCGACATTGTTTACACCCCGATGTTCAGTGGCATTCCCGGCAATTACCTGGCGCCCAGTGTCGCCGCCAACGGCATCGACGTCACGGCCATTTCCGGCGGTCAGGCCGATCCCAACCTGTCCATCGAGGATTGGTCGAAGAAGAAGGCCTGGAAGGATATCTGGTCCGCCGGCCAGGGCATCGGCACTATCCATGATGCGCCGCCCGTCGCCGAGCTGGTGGCCCGCATGAAGGAAGAGTACCGGGCCGCCGCCGCCACGCCCGCCGTCTTCGTGTGACCCTTTGCGGGGTGGGCTGGTGAATGCTGGACGCTGGAGCGAAAGCCGGCCACAGTCGGGCCGGTTCTCAAGATAGCGGCAGAGCATGACCAGCCCCACCCCGATCGATCCGATCCGTCTTCTCGCCTCCGTCGGCCATGACCTGCGGCAGCCGTTCCAGGCCATGCGCCTGTTCCTCAACCTGCTGCAGATGAAGCTGGTCGATCCCAAACAGGCGGAACTGGCCAACCGCTTGGAAGAAGCGCTGGAGACCGGGGCGGCGCAGATGGATCAGGTACTGACCCTGGCATCGCTCGCCAGCGGCAGCGCCCGGCTACGCCGGGAACAGGTGCCACTAGGACCAGTTTTAGACCGTGTCACGGGTGAACTGGCGGAACGGGCAGCCCAGGCCGGGCGGCCCATACGCCTGGTCCAATCCAGTCTGGTGGTAGAAACCGATCCCGTCATGCTGGACCGGCTGCTACGCGCCCTGATCGACAATGCCATCAGCCATGGCGCGCCCGGCACCCGCATCCTGGTGGGCGTGCGCCGTGCCGGTGGCCCCACCCTGCTGGTGGCCGACGATGGAGAGGGCATCCCGGCGGATCAGCGCGCACTGGTTCTGGAACCAGGCGGGCAGTTGGAACGGCCGGGACCGGCGCGGCGGGGACTGGGGCTGGGCCTGACGCTCTGCCACCACATCGCCCACCGGCTGGGTCATGAATTCACGCTAGGCGGGGTCAGCGGCCTGACCGCCACCCTGCGTTTTTGAGGTATCAGCCGATCACGAACCAGTCGGCACCGGCGTCGTAACGCAGGCTCAGCCCATCCGGGATGATGATCTTGTAATCATTGGCGGTATCGTACAGGCCATCATTGTTCAGGTCGATGACCAGATGGCCGTCGATCTGCGCGACATTGGTGACACCCGCCTGCAGGAAGGTCGGAACAGCCGTATTCGCCGTCAGGGCCGACAGGGCAACGCCGCCGATGCGCAGCAGCGATTCGGACGCGGCGTCGAAATCCAGCCTTTCACCTGCCTTCGCATCGACCACCAGATCCTGGTCCCCTGCCACCAGGGCGGCACTGGTGAAGACGAAACGGTCATTGCCGCTGCCGCCCGACATCACGTCGGAACCCGCACCGCCATCAATGACGTCATCGCCCTTGCCGGCCACGATCACATCGGTTCCAGCCCCGGCGCGGATCGTGTCGGCACCAGCCCCCGTAAAGAACAGGTCGTTGCCGGCAGTGCCGGAAAGCTTGTCGGCGAAAATCGTGCCGGGGATCGGTTGAAGGTCCAGTCCGCGCACGGCATCCACCGCCTCGCGCCCCAGGTCGGCCATCAAATCCACAAAGGTCGGCACCAGCACTTGGGTGATGGAGTTCACCAGGGCCTCGCCGATCCAATCATACTTGGCCATTTCCCGGCCCCCCTCTTCCAATTGCCTTTCCGGCATTGCAGATGGCCGGACGCTAACATAAGGATCATGACACAGGTGTGATGGCCGCCACGTCAAATGAATTATGTTCAATGTTGACGGGCGGGCCTGCGGGCGGCATCGCTGTGCCGCCCCTGTTGAAAGTCGCCCACCCCATGGCCCAGCGCTGGAAAATCACCGTCGAGTTCAATGGCAGCCCCTTTCTGGGCTGGCAGCGGCAGGACCATGGCCCCTCGGTCCAAGGTTGCCTGGAAGAAGCGGTACGGCGGTTTGCCCAAGAGACCGTGACGGTTCATGCGGCGGGGCGCACGGATAGCGGTGTGCATGCCACAGGTATGGTGGCCAGCTTCGACCTGGAAAAACCTGTGAGCGCCGAAAAGGTCCGCGACGCCCTGAACTATCACCTGAAGCCCAACCCCATTGCGGTGTTGAAGGCAGAGGCGATGGAGGGTGATTTCCATGCCCGCTTCACCTGCATCGGGCGCGCCTATCTGTACCGCATCACCAACCGGCGTGCACCGCTGGCGCTGGATGCGGGGCGATCGTGGCTGGTGTCCCATCCGCTGGACGCCGACGCCATGCATGCGGCGGCCCAGCGCCTGGTCGGTCGGCATGATTTCACCAGTTTCCGCGCCTCGCTGTGTCAGGCCGCCAGCCCTGTGAAAACCCTGGCCGAACTATCGGCGACACGGGTGGGCGAGGAAATCCACATCGTGGCCCGCGCCCGTTCCTTTCTGCACCATCAGGTCCGCAACATGGTCGGCACCTTGAAGATGGTGGGCGAAGGGCGCTGGACCGCTGACGACGTGCAGGCTGCACTGGAGGCCCGCAACCGGTCGGCGGCGGGACAGACGGCCCCTGCCGACGGCCTGTATTTCACCCGCGCCTTTTACCCCGGCGACGAGTTTCCCGAACCCATCAGTGACGGGCCCAACACCCCATCCTCCACCAGCGGGTAAGAAGACGCGCCCGGCAACTGGTAGTGCCACCATTCATAGGCGTAATGCTGCCAACCAGCAGCCGCCATAATACCCAGCAGCAGGGCGCGGTTGCGCTGCGCCTCCACAGAGATACTGGTATCGGCATGCCAGGCGATGGGCCGCATATCGTCAAAGCCCGTGCCCATCTCCAACACGGTGCCATCCGCCTGCGCCAGGGTCAGGTCGATGGCGACACCGCGCCCATGGCTGGACCCGACGCGCGGATCGGCGATGAAGGTCGGGTCGGGCAGCACGTTCCACAGCGCCCATTGCGCCGCCGGCGGGCGATAGCCGTCAAAGACATGCAGCCGCAGCCCCTGTGCCACCGCCAGCCGGATGGCCCGCGCCAACGCCGCCGCCGCGTCGGGATGCAGCAGGCAGAGCGGCCGCGCGAAGATCGGTCTTCCCGTCAGATTATCCGCCGTGGCATAGCGAAGATCGAGATCGACATCGAAGACCGGCGGGGCAATGGTGACGAACCGCATGGTTCACCCTTGTGATGGCGAAAGCCCCCCTGGATAACGAAGCTTATTGCGGATGGAAATGCGTTCATGATCACGCTTGGCCTGGATACGGCGACCAGCGCCTGCGCCGTCGCCCTGTGGGATGCCGCATCGGGCCGCACGCTGGCGGTGCGGGCGGAGATGATGCAGCGCGGCCTTGCTGAAAAGCTGGTGCCCATGGTGCAGGAGACCATGGCGGAGGCTTGTATAGGCTTTGCCGACCTGTCGCGCATCGGCGTGACGGTGGGGCCTGGGACCTTTACGGGCCTGCGCGTGGGTCTTGCCGCCGCGCGCGGCTTTGCCCTGGCCGCCAATTGCCCTCTGGTCGGGGTGACGACGCTGGAAGCGGCAGCGCACGGCCTGGATAGCGATAGCCGTGCCGGCCACACGCTGCTGGCCGCCATTGAAAGCCGGCGCGATGACCTGTTTCTGCAGCCCTTCACCGCCGACTTGACACCCCTGGGTGAACCGGCGGATGTGCTGCCTGCCGACCTGCCCGCCTATGCCGCCGCCCACCTGCCGGCAGGTCCGCTGCTGATCGTGGGCGATGCTGCCGCGCGCACGGCACAGGCGCTGGGTATCTGGAAGGGTACCTTGGTGATCCGCGAGACGGCGGGTGCCGCAGAGGCGCTGGCCACCGCCCGCATCGCGGCGATGCAGGATGGGGCCGGCATCGCGGCCCGCATCGCCGATCCCTTCTATCTGCGCCCGCCCGACGTCACGCTGCCGAAGCAGGGCTAAGCCATGGCGGCGATGGTCGAGATCATTCCCGCCGCCCCCGCCCATGCCGATGTCATGGCGGCGCTGCATGCAATGGCCTTCGCCGACCCGGCCCTATCCGGTCCCGCCTGGGACGCGCCGGCCTTTGCCGGGTTTTTGGCAACACCGGGCATCATGGGTTTCATCCTGATGGAGGATGGGGAACCCTGCGCCCTGTCGCTCTGGCGGCAGGTGCTGGATGAAGGGGAATTGCTGACCATCGGCACCGATCCCGCCGCCCGCGGGCGCGGCCATGGGGCAACCTTGCTACGCCATGGACTGGCCCATCTGCGGGCGAATGGCGTTGCCCGTGTCTTCTTAGAAGTTGCTGTCACAAATACAGCGGCGCAGTCGCTTTATGCTTCGCAGGGCTTCACGAATGCCGGCCGCAGGCGCGGTTATTATCAACATGCGGGCTTGTCAATTGACGCAAACGTCATGGCGACTGATCTGACCTAAGCCTAATTGGTTAAGGCTTCTTGACCAAAAGCCGCTGAACCCCATCAGGACTCGCGGGATTCTCCGGTTGCAGGTCAGCAACGATATAGCCATGTTCCCGTAGACTGGCCGGAACATTTCGCGAAGGTTCCCCATAATTCATACGGACTTCAAGGGTTTGGCCCGAGTTAAGCCGCTCGATGGCAAGTTTCGTACGCACGAATGTCATAGGGCAGACAAGCGAGGTGATGTCCAGAAACTGGTCTGCTATGTTTTCCACGATGCTCGATTCCTTTGAAGACGTACCAAATCGATATTGCATGATGTTGGGATAAGACTTATATCACGAGCGAGTTTCTTGGTTGGAGCAATCATACATGACCAACGCATCGTCCTCGCCCGAACTTTTGTCTCTCACGACCGAAATCGTCGCGGCCCATGTCTCGAACAATACAGTCGCAATCAACGATCTTCCGGGTTTGATTGATCAGGTTTACCGCGCTCTGTCCAACATCGGTACGGAGCCGGTGGTTCAGAGCGAGAAGCCGCAGCCGGCAGTCGCCATCAAGAAGTCGGTCACGCCTGAATATATTATCTGCCTGGAAGATGGTAAGAAGCTGAAAATGCTGAAGCGCCATCTGAAGACGGCCTACAATATGTCGCCGGAAGAATACCGCGACCGCTGGGGCCTGCCGCCGGACTATCCGATGGTTGCACCGAACTATGCCAAGCAGCGTTCGCGTCTGGCCAAGCAGATCGGTCTGGGCACCCGCGCCCGCCGCGCCGGTGATGACGAGTAAAGATCGGCTTGCTCCTGCCTTGCGCGGGAAATGCTGACGGGACAAGGGGGCGGCCTGCGGGTCGCCCCCTTCTCTTTCGGGCGGACAATATTCGGTGCCGGAACCAATGTGATTTGCGCATGGCACCATGGCGGACCTACCCGCAAACCCGCTATATCTTTGAAAGTTGCGGGACAAGGGCATGAAACTTTCGTGATCGGCCCCTGCATTGTGACACAGTGGGTTGACCGGCCCGCGCCGCTTCGTGTTATGCCAATGCGTGTGGCGGCGACCGTGGCACCCATGCTTCGTGACAGACGGAGTGGAGGCCGGAACGGCCGCAGCCGACAAATGCCGGCGACCCAGAATATGTGAGAGCATGGCTGACATCTTTTCCACCGAAGCCCTGATTTCCGGCGAAATTCGTTCCGGCAATCTGGAGGTCCGTCTGGCGGAGACCGCCGCCGAGGTCACTGCGGCCCAGCGCCTGCGCTTCCGCGTCTTCTATGAGGAGATGGCGGCCAAGCCCACGGCGGAGATGATGGCGCAGCGGCGTGACTTCGACATGTTCGACACGCTGTGCGATCATCTGCTGGTGATCGACCGCAGCCTGGGCGACGGCACTGACGCCGTGGTCGGCACCTACCGCCTGATCCGCCGGGCTACCGCGGCACGCGCCGGGTCCTTCTACTCGTCTGATGAATATGACATCTCCCGGATTGAGGAATATCCCGGCGAAGTGTTGGAACTGGGCCGTTCCTGCGTCGATCTGAATTACCGCAGCCGGGGCACGATGCAGTTGCTGTGGCGCGGGATCGCCGCCTATTCGGCCCATTACGACATCAAGCTTATGTTCGGCTGCGCCAGCCTGCCCGGCACCGACCCGAAGGCCCTGGCCCTGCCGCTCTCCTATCTCTACTACCATCATCTGGCCCCGCCGGCCCTGCGCCCCGTGGCCCTGCCGCACCGCTATGTCGAAATGGCGATGATGGAGGAGCACGAGATCGACCCGCGCCGCGGCATCAACGAGGTGCCGGCCCTAATCAAGGGCTATCTGCGCGTGGGCGGTTTCGTGGGTGAGGGCGCGGTGGTCGACCATCAGTTCAACACCACCGACGTCTCCATCGTCGTGAAGACCGACCTTATCACCGACAAGTACCTGCGCCATTATGAGCGCCGGGGCTCGTCCCTGATCTGATCATCGCAACCGGCACGGCGGGCGGACAGGATGGATATCGGCTCGACCCTGCTGGGTTTCACGCGGCTCACCTTCTACGGGCTGTTTACGCTGCTCTGCATTCCGGTGCAGGTCGTGCTGCTGCGCCTGTCGCTGCGGGGGGCGGCTGCTTGCTTCCCGCGTTTCTATCACCTCGTCTGTTGCCGCATCCTGGGTATCGAGGTGGTGGTGAAGGGGCAGCCGGCCAGCGATGCCGGGCCCGTCCTGTTCATCGCCAACCATTCCTCCTATCTCGACATTCCGGTGCTGAGCACGATTGTGCCCGTCAGCTTCATCGCAAAGTCGGAGGTGAATGGCTGGCCGGTCTTCGGCCTGTTGGCCAGGTTGCAGCGTACCGTCTTTGTGGACCGCAATGCCCGCCACAAGGCCGATGAACAGCGCGACAGCATTCAGGGCCGTTTGCAGGCAGGCGACAGTCTTGTCCTGTTCCCCGAAGGGACCAGCAGTGACGGCAACCGCACCCTGCCCTTCAAGACAGCCCTGTTCGCCGTCGCCTCCACCCGTATCGGGGAACGCCCCCTGACGGTACAGCCGGTCAGCGTGACGGCAACCCATCTGGACGGTATCCCGCTGGGCTATGTCTGGCGGCAGCTTTACGCTTGGTATGGCGATATGGAACTGCCACCGCACCTATGGCGCATGGTGCGCGCGGGCCGTCTGCGCATCGTCGTAGAGTTCCACACCGCACAGTCGCTGGATACCGCCGGCACGCGCAAGGCGCTGGCCGATATCTGCTGGCAATCAGTGGCCCAGGGCGTTGAACGCGCCGTTACGGGCCGCGCGGCGTAAGTCTTTCCTTCACATCCGGCCATTCCCGGTCGGTGACCGAGAAATAGACGGAGTGGCGCAGGCTGCCATCGGCACGGACGACATGGTTGCGAAACGTCCCCTCCTCCACGGCCCCAATGCCGGCCAGAGCGGTGCGGGACTGCACATTGTTGCTGTCGGTCTTGAACTCCACCCGGACACAGCCCCAGACCTCGAACGCGTGGCGCAGCATCAGAAGCTTGGCGTCGCGGTTAAGACCTGACCGCTGGAACCCCTTGCCCAGCCATGTATAGCCGATCTCCACATGCCGGTTGGCCTTATCGATGGCCAGATAACGGGTGGAGCCGGCGATACGGCCCGTCGCCTGGTCGACGGTCACGAAAGGCAGCATGCGGCCCGCCTGCTGTTCCGCCAGCGCAAACCCGATCCAGGCCGCCATCTCGTCCCGGCTGCGCACCGGGGTCGGGTACCAGCGGAAGATGTCCCCCGTCAACCCCACGGCACACAGCGCATCCAGATGCTCCACCCCCAACGGTTCCAGCCGGGCCGCGGTGCCCGTCAGGGTCACGGGGCCCGTGTCGATGCGGTTGAATTCATAGACGGGATAGGTACGGTCGGACATGGGGCACCGCTTCAGGGGAAAGCCACCGACAGCTTTCCCCAAGACGGCCCCTTGCGGTCAATCAAGGCATTGTCCGGGAGACGAGATTCACGCCGCGTCCGCCACCGCCCCCGCCAGTCCAGCCAGGATCAGGGCACCCATGGCCAGATGCTCCGCCGCCTTTACGGGCGACAGATTGTAGAAGCCCTTCCAGGCCGCGGCCTGGTCCACATCCCCCTGCCCTGGGTGTGCAAGGCGCCAGTGGCGTTCCACGGCAGTGGCAATGATGCGGTCGGTGGAGATCAGGCCCGGCAAGCGCACATTGCTATGCACCGACAGCATCTCCGACACGGCCCACAGTGCTTCCACCGTCAGTTGCCGGTATTCGGGGTTCATGATGCGGTCCAGTCGCGCCTCCACCTCGCGCGCGAAGTCACGTTCGCCGGGCGTGCGGTCAGCGCGCAGGGTGGCGCTGTCCAGGCGCATTTCCTGATGGCTGGGATCGGCGATGATCACGCCGTCGCCATGACGCAGAAGGCCCCAGACCCGCCGGAAGAAGGCATCCGGCACCGGCAACAGCGTGCCCGTGGTATCGCGCCAGCCCCACCAATCGCCGCCGGTCAGCACGGTGGCTGTCCAGTAATCGCCCTCCATAGCAAATTCGGGCTGATCCACGGCACTGCCGCGCGATAGCACCGGCAGGCAGAAATCCCCCGTCATGCCGGGGCAGCGGGAGATCAGGCGGCGCAGGCGCGTCAGGATGGCGTGCGGCCCCTCCCCCTTCAGCACCTCCAGACCCGCCGCATCCGAGAGGCCGCGCTGCCGCGCCACGCTGCGCACCAGCAGGCCCAAAAGGTCGGCGGGGCGCAGCGACAGGGTATAGCGGAACAGGTCCGGGCTGGCTTTGATCAGGGTGCCACTGAACAGCAGCATCTCTTCACGCAGCATCAGGGTGGCCGGATCGCCGCCGATGGTGGCCAGACGGGCCGAGATATCGGCATTGGCCAGCGGACGATCAACGGTGCTGGCCCCCAGGATCACATGCTTCTGCCGGACTACGATCTCCTTCACCGCATCCTGCAACCGCTCATCATGGCGGTTCAGCAGGTGGGCCAGAGGGCGCACGATATCCCAGCGCCCGGCATGGCCGGCGGCGCGGTACAGGTCCTCCGCCCGTTGCCACAGCGGTACGCCACCCTCCGTCACGAAATCCCGCCACTGCCGCTGCCACAGCAGGGTCAGCATCAGCAGGTGCCAGTCGGCCCGGCGCTCACCAGCCAGCGATTTTGCCAGCCAGGGCGTGTCCCCCTCCTCGATCCAGCGGCGATCTTCCCCGCCCGGCGGCGGTGCCTTGAAGTCATAGGCATCATCGCCGGCCCAGGCGCGTACGGGCCGGGCGGTCACGGGGCAGGAGGGCGCGATCTGGTCAAAGCCGACGATGCGTGCCCCGCCATAGGCGTCGATCAGGTCGCTGCCCCTCACGCAGAGGTCGGGCACGCGGCCCGACACCAGGTCGGCCAGGGTCTTGGCCAGTTCCGCGAAACCTTCGCCCGCCGCCATGCCCTTGGACACGGGAAAAACCAGCAGGGGCGGCTTGGTAAAGGTCCAGGTGCGGTTGATATAGGCGATTTCAGACAGCAGCCGGTCGACCAGGAACCGGTGGTCATAGGTGAAATAGAACCCGTCCTGTTCATCGACGAAGGTAGGCACGATCACCGCCGGCTGCCCGGCAAAACGGAAGCCGCAGGCGGTGATCAGCGTGCCAAGCCGGCGCGGCGGCCGCCCCGACAGGCCCAAAACCTCGCACCGGCCCAGCTCCGCCAGCGCACCGACCAGCACATCGACATGGCAGATATTGATGGACCCGCCAGCCTGCGCCAACGTTTGACAGGTGACACCCTGTTCCTTGAGCTGCACGCGGACCTTTTCATCCTCTGCCAGCACCACCAGACGCACGGGCACAGGCGGCTTGGGCTTCAGCTTGGCGCGGCGGTTCAGCGGATCGACATCACCCGGCGCCAGGAAGCCCTCATCAATCAGCAGACCCATGATGAACAGGCTCTGCGCCCACAGAAGCGGCACATTCTCATTCGGCACGCGCGTCTGGCTGCCGGGATGGGCGCGTTCGGCCTCCACCGCCTCTTCCGGGACGATGAACAGTTCCGGCAGCAAGGCATCGCCGCCACGCTCGACCAGCAGGCTTTCCAGCTTTTCCCGCCAGTGGGCCGCGTCGCGCGCGTCCCCCGTCAACAGGGCTGTGACGTAAAAATAGGTGTAGAAAAGCGGCCATTCGCTTTCGATGCCGCGGAACCGCTCCAACTCGCCCGCCTCGTAATGCAGGCGGGAATGGTCCTCCAGCACCGTCTGGTGCCCATCGGTCAGGAAGCGCTTGCAGCCATAGGGACCGGCCAGCTTGGTCAGGATCTCATTGCGGGTCCGCTCCACCAAATCGGGGGCATCGACGGCAAAGGCAGGCCAGCCGATGATACCCAGCGTGGCGGCATCCACCTCCTTCGACCCGGATTCACGCGGCAGCAGCGCCTCCACCGTGGCCCGCGCCCGTGCAATCTCGTCCGGGACGGCATGGATGACGGCCACGCGCCCCCCATCCTCGCCCAGCAGGTCCAGGCCCTGCATCGCCTCCATGGCCGCCTTGGCCATGCCGATGGAACTGGCGTTCAGCTCGACCGCCCCGTCATTAATCTTGCGCCCCCGTTCCCAGATGCCGAAATCGGCGATGCGATAGGCGGGGCCGATGTAATGGACAAGGTTCTGGACGAACGCCACCTCGTCCATCGTGTAGATGACCGACATGCCCGATCGCGTCATCTGCGCCAGCATCAGCAGGAACAGGGACGTGGCGTCGATCTGCAAATGGCCCCAGCCATCATCGGCAGCCACCGCCTCGCCGGTGCTGGCCGAATAGATGGCGTGCAAACTGTCCAGCGGGGCCTGGGTATGCTTGAACCGCTCCACCTTGGCCGCTTGGCGCATCATGGCCTGCAACAGGCCGCGCATGGTCTTGACCACGCCTTGTTCCAGCAGGCGGGCGCGAGCCGTACTGTCGCCCCGGCGGCGATAAGCCAGCGACAGGGCCCAGGGGCCGATGATCGAATAGACGTTATCGCGTACCCAGGCATGGGTGTAATTGCCATGCACCGTAACGGCGGTACTGGCTGGCAGCAGACCCGTGATCGGGTGCTGTCGCGACAGGATCACGCGGTTCACATGGTCGAACAACCGGTCCAGTGCGGTCTTCACCGCCTGCCCGCCTTGCTTGGCCACTCCGCGTGGCAATGGCGATTCCGGCATCTGGCACCCCGTAACCAACATACTGCATGCATACCCATTGAGAGTAACAGCGTTACACGTCTGCGCAACTGTTGCAATGCAGCATGGCATACGAAATCATGGGCAGGATGGGTCGGGATGATAGGATCACAGCCCATCCCTCGGCCCCACAGGAAAGACCCGCCCGATCATGAATATTCAGCGCGCCAGCGGCCTTCTCCTGCACCCGACTTCGCTGCCCGGCGGGCATGGCATCGGCGATATGGGGCCTGCCGCCCGTGCCTTTCTGGCCGACATGCAGGCCGCCGGACAAAGCATCTGGCAGATCCTGCCCCTGGCCCCGACCAGCCTGGGCAACAGCCCCTATTCGGCCCTGTCCAGCTTTGCCGGCAACCCGCTGCTGATCAGCTTTGATGATCTGGTCCGCGATGGTTTCGCGGATGCCGCCATCCTGTCAGGACTACCCGGAAACGAGGCGGAGCGGGTGGATTATGACGGGGTGGCGGCCTCCAAGCTGGCAGCCCTGGATATCGTGGCTGGCAATTTCCTGAAACGGTCCAGCGATGACGAGGAATGGGGCGATTTCGAACTGTTCCGGGCACGCAACGATGCCGAATGGCTGGATGATTACGCGCTCTACACTGTGCTGAAGGCCAAGCATGGCGGGGCCGCCTGGCTGGACTGGAACGCGCTTTATGCCAGCCGTGACCCGATCGGCATCGGGGAGGCGCGGCACACGCTGTCGTTCGAGATCAAGAAGATCAAGGTGCAGCAGTTCCTGTTCTTCCGGCAATGGATGGCGCTGAAGAAGGATGCCAATGCGCGCGGCATCCGCATCATGGGCGACATCCCCATCTTCGTGGCGGGCGACAGCGCCGATGTCTGGTCACGCCGTGACCTGTTCGATCTGGACGGGTCGGGCCGCCCCACCATCGTGGCCGGTGTGCCACCCGATTATTTCAGCGCGACGGGCCAGCGTTGGGGCAACCCGCTCTACCGCTGGGATGCGCACCGGGCCGAAGGTTTCTCCTGGTGGCACCGGCGCATCGCCAAGACGCTGGAAACCGTGGATATGGTCCGCATCGACCATTTCCGGGGGTTCGAGGCCTATTGGGAAATTCCGGCGCATGAAGAAACCGCCATCAATGGCCGCTGGGTCCCCGCCCCTGGCTATGAGCTGTTCCAGTCGCTGAAGGATCGGTTCGGGGAGTTACCCATCATCGCCGAGGATCTGGGCGTCATCACGCCGGAGGTGGAACGGCTGCGGGACCATTTCGGCTTCCCCGGCATGCGCGTCCTGCCCTTTGAATGGGGCGACCATTTTGAGCCCTGGCATTACGATCCCAACCGCTATGCCGCCCATTCAGTGTTCTACACGGGCACCCACGACAATGACACGATCCTGGGCTGGGTCGCCGCGCGCGGTGGGCTGGACAGTGAATTGGGGCAGCGCATCCGGTCATACCTGAATACGGACGGGCGGGAGCTTCACTGGGATTTCATCCGCTTCGCTTTGGGCGTGAATTCCGAACTGGTCATCACGCCGGTGCAGGACGTCCTGGGCCTTGGCACGGAAGGCCGCATGAACGTTCCCGGCCTGCCCGACGGCAACTGGGGCTGGCGCCTGAAACCCGGTCAATGGACGGATGACCATGCCGACCGGCTGCGCGACCTGACGGCGACGGCGGGGCGGCTGCCGGCGTAAACCTACGGATGAAGCGACAACCCCTTGGTCGCCTTCTCCACCCCCTTCTTCGGACCGCGCAGGCCGATGCCGACCCAATCCGGAGCGACCGGATCCTCGGCCTGGAAGCAGGCGCGGTTGTCGGCATCATTGCCGGTGCGGAACATGCCGGCGACATAGGGGATGGTCAGCAGCCCGCGTTCCCGCGCCACCCGTGCCGCCTGTTCCAGCCCGTCCTTGCCGGCCTGGAACACCAGGATGGGCTGGCCCAGCATGCGCCCGAACGCCAGACCTTGCGCATCCAGATAGGGCTCGCCCAGCGCGTCCGGCGCGCCGGCGGCGATGCCGGTGGCCAGAAAGGCAGCCACGTTCAGCCGCTGCCAGGGCAGAAGATCGTCGCGGATGATCAGGGCGACCTTGGTATCAAACATCATGTCCCTCCGGTAATGGAGGGTCAGGATGCTGACGCCACCCCCGACCCGTCTGGAACATTTGTGCAGATTTGGCGATAGGCGGCGGGCGTGGTGCCATAGG
Source organism: Niveispirillum cyanobacteriorum (assembly GCF_002868735.1). Classification (GTDB taxonomy): domain Bacteria; phylum Pseudomonadota; class Alphaproteobacteria; order Azospirillales; family Azospirillaceae; genus Niveispirillum; species Niveispirillum cyanobacteriorum. Next base: position 1,856,657 of record NZ_CP025611.1, read on the forward strand.
CACGGCGGAACCAGCGGCCCAGATGGCTCTGATCCGCGAACCCGACGCTGGCCGCCACATCCGCCGGTGCCCCGCCCGCCGCCAGCAGCGCCTTGGCCCGCTTCAGCCGCAACTGCACCAGATAGGCATGGGGGGAGCGTCCATAGGCTTCCCGAAACTGGCGGTTCAGGCGGAACCGGTCGGTTCCGGCCATGTCTGCCAGGTCGGCCAGTCCGATGTCCGTTTCCAGATGGTCATGCAGCGCTTCGCGCGCTCTGGCGGCGGCCCGGTGCGGGCGTTGGCGGACCGGTTCCATGCGCCACAGATCGGGCTGCCACAAACGGCCCAGCAGCCGGTCCAGCGCCAGATCGCGGGCCAGCCGTCCCTCCCGCCCATGCAAGGCGCGGAAGGCCTGCGCAATGTCCTGGCACAGGCCCGCGTCCTCCCACAGCGTCTGGCGGAACCCTAGCGGGGCCAAGGGCCCGGCGGCATGGTCGCGCTGCTCCCGGACCCAGGACAGGGGCAGATACAGCATCTGATAGGTAAAGCCCGCCGGATCGGGACTGTGTCCGTCATGCGGCTGGCCGGGTTCGATCAGGATGGCGCGACCCGGAACGCTGACCACCTGTTGCCGGCCACAGCGAAAGGATTGCACGCCCTGTTCGGTGACGCCCAGCAGCAGTTCGTCATGGTCATGCATGTCGTAGGCATGGCCCGTGAAATGGGCCCGGATACTTTCGATGCCCGTCTCGGCATCGCGCCGCAACTGTGCCCAGTCGCGTGTGAGATCGGCGGGGGAAGCCGCATCCATGGCGCCTTCCCCCACCACCGTCACATCAGAAATCAGCCGGGGCGGCGATGCCGCTCTTGGCCAGATTGTCCTTGATCGCGCCCTTCAGACGCTCCAGCCCTTCGGGACTGAACGCTTCGGCGCGGGCCACCAGCACGTCCTGGGTGTTGGACGCACGCAGCAGCCACCAGCCGTCGACGGTCTTCACCCGCACACCGTCAATGTCATTGACCTCGGCCCCGCCGGCGGCTTCTTCCGCCTTAACACGGGCCTTGATCTCGTCCACGGCGGCGAACTTCCGCTCCTCATTCACCTGGAAGCGCACTTCCGGGGTGTTCAGCATGTCCGGCAGCTCATCGCGCAGACCCGACAGCTGACCAAAGCGCGACACCAGACCCAACAGACGGACGCCGCAATAAAGCGCGTCGTCAAAGCCATAATATTTGTCGGCAAAGAAGATATGGCCCGACATTTCACCGGCCAGCGGGCTGTTGGTTTCGGCCATCTTGGCCTTCAACAGCGAGTGGCCTGTCTTCCACATCAGCGGCTTGCCGCCCAGCTTGGCGATCTGGTCGAACAGGCTCTGGCTGGCCTTCACATCGGCGATGATGGTGGCACCGGGATGGTTGGCCAGCACATCCTTGGAATAGATGGCCACCAGCTGGTCGCCCCAGACGATGCGGCCCTTTTCATCCACGGCACCGATACGGTCGGCGTCGCCGTCAAACGCGATGCCCAGGTCGGCCTTCGTCTCAGCAACCTTGTGGAGGATATCTTCCAGATTTTCCGGGATGGTCGGGTCGGGATGATGGTTGGGGAAGGTGCCGTCGATGTCATCGAACAGCAGCGTGTGCTTGCCCGGCAGCTTCTTCACCAGACGCCGCAGGATTTCCCCGGCGGCGCCATTGCCATTGTCCCAGACCACGTTCAGGTCGCGGGTGCCGTCATAATCGGCGACCAGACGGTCGACATAGGCGTCCTGGATGTCGATCGTCTCTTCCGATCCCTCGCCGGCCTCGAAATCGCCGGCAGCGGCGATCTTGCCGATCTCCAGGATCTGGCTACCGAAGAACGGCGCCTTGCCGATCATCATCTTGAAGCCGTTGTAATCCGGCGGATTGTGCGAACCGGTGATCATCATCCCGGCATCCAGCTTCAGATGGCGCGCCGTGAAATACAGCATGGGTGTGGGACCGAGGCCAATGCGCACCACATGCAGGCCGACAGACTTCAACCCTTCGACGGCGGCGGCTTCCAGCGACGGGGAGGACAAGCGACCATCATAGCCGATGGCCACCTTCTTGCCGCCCCCGCGCACCACCATGGTGCCGAAGCCCCGGCCAATGGCGCGGGCATCGTCGGTCGTCAGCGTCTTGCCGATGATGCCGCGGATATCGTATTCGCGCAGGACCGTGGGATGGAAATTGTGCGCCAGGGTCATGTTTCCGTCACCTGAAGTGGAGTTGGTTAAGCATTTTATGGGCGCAGCAAAGCACAACCTGCGACCGCCCGCCAGCCTGTTCAACAGCCCTTTAGGTGGGAATGTTTCAGGGCTTTGGAGGTAGTGGGCCTAGGGGCGTTACAGACCCGCCCACACCCTCAATGAACCTCGCCCTTCGCCTTCTTCACCCGCCCCGGTCGCCCGACGCAGTGATAGGCGAAGCCGGCCATCTCCGCGTCTTCGGGATTGAAGATGTTGCGCAGATCGACCAGCACCGGGGCCTTCATCGCCTTGCAGATGCGGGACAGGTTCAGCATGCGGAATTCGTTCCATTCCGTCAGGACCAGTGCACAATCCGCACCGCTCAGCGCGCCATAGGCATCGTCGGCCCATTCCACACCGGGCAGCATCTTCTCCGCCTCATGCCGGCCCGCCGGATCATAGGCGGCGACGATGGCGCCGGCTTCCGCCAAGGCCGGGATGATATCCAGCGACGGGGCGTCGCGCATGTCGTCGGTGTTCGGCTTGAAGGTGACGCCCAGCACGCCGATGCGCTTGCCCGCCACCGACCCGCCGCAGGCGGCGATGACGCGGTCCGCCATGGCCTTCTTGCGCCTGTCGTTGATATCCACGACCGTTTCGATGATGCGCAACGGGCTGCCATAATCCTGCGCCGTCTTCACCAGGGCCAGCGTGTCCTTGGGGAAGCAGGAGCCGCCATAGCCGGGGCCGGGATGCAGGAATTTCTTGCCGATGCGGTTATCCAGGCCGATGCCCTTGGCCACATCATGCACATCGGCCCCCACCTTCTCGCACAGGTCCGCCACCTCGTTGATGAAGGTGATCTTGGCGGCCAGGAAGGTGTTGGCGGCATATTTGATCAGTTCCGACGTCTCCAGGCTGGTAAAGACCATCGGCGTCTCGATCAGGAACAGCGGGCGGTACAGCGCCCGCATCACTTGGCGCGCCCGGTCGCTGTCGGTACCGATCACCACCCGGTCGGGCCGCATGAAATCCTCAATGGCCGAGCCTTCGCGCAGAAATTCCGGGTTCGACGCCACGTCGAAATCGGCTTCCGGCCTTGTCTTGCGGATGATGCGCGCCACCTCGCGGCCCGTACCGACGGGCACCGTGCTTTTGGTCACGATCACCGTGTAATCATCGGGGTCCAGGGCCGCCGCGATCTCCGCCGCTGCGGCATAGACATAGGACAGGTCGGCATGCCCGTCCCCGCGGCGCGACGGCGTGCCCACGGCGATGAACACCGCATCGGCCCCGCGTACAGCCGTCGGTAGGTCGGTGGTGAAAGACAGGCGCCCGGCCTTGGCGTTCTTCTCCACCAGCGCGTCCAGCCCCGGCTCATAGATCGGGATTTCGCCTTTCAGCAACCGGTCGATCTTGCCCTGATCCTTGTCGACGCAGATCGTTTCCACCCCGAACTCGGAAAAACAGGCACCAGAGACAAGACCGACATAGCCGGTGCCGATGACGGCAATGCGCATCGGGAATCCCCCTTGGAAAAGAACACCTTCACGCCATAGCACAAACCAGCACCGGAGGTCTTGCGCCCTTGTGACCGTTATGCGGCGTTCCTGTTACGCCACATTCTTCTTGTTGTAGAAGTCGCGCCGGGCCCAGGCCTGGAACGGATAGGCCAGTTGGCCGAGGAAACCAGCGGGCACGGCATCCTTGCAGCCGATATTCACCGGCGGCTTGCGGTCGGACGGCAGGTGGCGGGTGCCGAACACCACGTCCCACAGGATGAAATTCTCCCCATAGTTCACGTTGCCCTCAACGGGGTCACGGTTATGGTGCCAGCGGTGCAGTTCCGGCGTGGAGAAGACCCAGTTCAGCGGGCCGCAGCGCATGTCGACATTACAGTGGGTCAGGAAGCCGATATAGGTGGTGATGGCCAGCACCCAGACGATCACATCCTTGGGCGCCCCCGCGATCCCGGCGATGGTCAGCGCGAAGGCCGTCTTCCAGATGCTGTCCAGGAAATGGAATCGGCCCGTATTGACGATCCACAGTTTGGTGACGCTGTGATGGATGGCATGCCAGTGCCAGATGGCGCGGAACTCGTGGCTGGTCCGGTGCGCCCAGTAGAGGCCGAATTCACCCAAAATCATGGCCAGCAGCACCTGTGCCCACAGCGGCCAATGACCCGGCCAGAAGCCGGACGCCGCCTCCGGCCCCGCCTGGGCCAGACCCAGCATGGCAATGGAGGCCGCGATCACCTGACCCAGCCCCTTGTTCAGCACCGTATGCGCGATGTCGTTCAGCAACTGGCCGTCGCTAGCCATCCATGCCTGTTCGTAGGGCATGACCCTTTCCAGGATCAGTAACGTCACCGCCAGCCCGAAATAGGTGATGTTGAAAGCCAGGACAGGGTGCCCCACCTGCCCGCCGTACCAGTAGCCGGCGATGCAGACCGCGACCAGCAGCGGCCATAACAGATGGGCGATAACGGCGCGCATCGATCTTCCTTTGGGTAGATTACCTAGGATGTATTGCCCCCAAGCCCCCGTTCGCGCAAGGTTCCGCGCGGTCGCAGGCGATAAAGACAGCGGAAACGGACAGCAGCATGAAGATCGGTCTGGCATTGGGCAGCGGGGCGGCGCGCGGCTGGGCGCATGTGGGTGTGCTGCGCGCCCTGTCTGAATTCGGGCTGAAGCCTGACGTCATCGCGGGCACCTCCGTGGGTGCCCTGGTTGGGGCCGCCTATCTGACGGATCAATTGGAGGAACTGAAGCAGTTCGCCATGGGGTTCGGCATGCTGGATACGATCAAGCTGCTGGACCTCACCCTGTCGCGCGGCGGTCTGGTCAGCGTGGAAAAAGCGTATGAGCGCTTCCGTAACGAACATACCGATATTGCCATCGAGTCGCTGCCGATCCCCTTTGCCGCCGTCGCCACAGACCTGTCGACCGGCAAGGAGGTCTGGCTGCGCGAAGGGCATCTGCTGGATGTCGTCCGCGCGTCCGCCGCCATTCCCGGCATGTTCCCGGCGGTGCCGTATCAGAACATGTGGCTGGCCGATGGCGCGCTGGTAAACCCGGTTCCCGTCTCGCTGTGCCGGGCGCTGGGGGCGGAGGTGGTGATCGCCATCAACCTGAATGGCGACCTGTCACAGATGCCCCGCCTGTCCAAGGCACAGCTGGGCCCCGTCAATGTCTCCCTGCCCGAACACCCGATTGAAGGCACGGCCGACGCCGAAATGCCAGCCCGCCCCATCCCCAAGCCGCTGGCCAAGCTGGCTGCCAAGCTGAACGAGGTGGGGGAGAATGCGCGCCAGCAGATCCAGGCCCGCTTTGCCAAGCCGCCGCGCCCACCCGCCCCCGGCATTCTGGAGGTGATGGCCAGTTCGGTGGACATCATGCAGGACCGCATCACCCGATCGCGTCTGGCAGGCGAACCGCCCGACGTGCTGATCACGCCGCGCATTGGACATATCGGCATCCTGGAGTTTGAGCGGGCCGAGGAACTGATCCAGCTGGGCTACACCGCCGCCATCGCCATGCGCCCGGCGGTGGAACTGGCGATGGTGCGGTAGGTCCAGGCCAAAACCGCAAGATCGGTCGAGCGTGCGGGGGCGACACGGGGTAGGGTTCCGTCCATCACCTCCCCACCAAAAGGACCCACATGAAGGCGGCGCTTCGACGTCACCAGACCCGGATGCTGCGGGTGCTGGATCATATCGATCAGCATCTGGATGAAGAACTTGATCTGGAACGGCTGAGCAGCGTCGCCGCCTACTCGAAATTCCATTTCCACCGGCTGTTCACGGCCAGTTTCGGGCTGTCCCTGCACCGCTATGTGCAATTGGCCCGCCTGAAACGCGCCTCCTACCGGCTGGCCTATCGCGATGGCGACAGCGTGACGGAGATCGCGCTGGATGCGGGGTATGAGGCACCGGACGCGTTCGCCCGCGCCTTCCGGCAACGGCTCAGGCAATCCCCCTCCGAATTCCGAAAATCACCCGACTGGCAGCCCTGGATGGATGCCTTCGACCCGCTTGACCATGCACGGAGCCTTCTGATGCAACAGCGTTTCACACCCGCCGATGTCACCATCCGCGACGTGGCCCCGACACCCGTCGCCATTATGGAACATCATGGCGATCCGGCCACCCTGCCCGCCACCATCCAGCGCTTCATCGCCTGGCGTAAATCCGTGGGCCTGCATCCCGGCAACAGTCAGACCTTCAATGTCTGGTTTTCTGAACGCCGGCCCGACAATCCCGCCGATTATCGCATGCATCTGTGTGCCGGCACCGACCTGCCCATCGCGCCCGACGACCCGGAGGTGAAGCCGGGCATCATCCCCGGCGGTCGCTGCGCCGTGCTGCGGGTGGTCGGCCATACCCATAATCTGGAACCCGCCGCCCTGTTCCTGTATCGCGACTGGCTGCCCGCCAGCGGGGAGGAACCGGGCGACTTCCCGCTTTACTGCCAGCGCCTGCGGTTCTTCCCGGAAGTGCCGGAACATGAGACGGTGGCGGAGCTGTTCCTGCCACTGCGCCCCCTGTCACCACTGCCGCCTTTGCCCTAAACTGCTGGCATGCCTTCCGACATCCCGCCACTCGCCCACATCCGCTTCACCGGCACCATCATTGAATGGCGGGGGCCGTCGCCGTTCTTCTTCATCGCGCTGCCCTCCGATCTGGTGGAGACGGTACGACGGGCGGCGCGGCTGGCCAGCTATGGCTGGGGTGTTGTGCCGGTGCAGGCATCGGTGAACGACACCGCCTTCACAACATCGCTGTTCCCAAAGGATGGCGGCTATCTGCTGCCCCTGAAGCTGGTGGTGCGAAAGAATGCCGGGGTTGTTCTGGGCGATACGGTGACAGTCGACATACAGGTGGCGGCCAGGGATGGGACGGAGGATTGGTAGCGGGAGCAATGCAGCCGATTGCAGACATTATTCCTATTTCATGACATACTGCCCTGCATAATCGGCGCCTTGTCGTTCTACGAACCGGACGTCGCGAAACCGGGCCATGTTTTCGGTTTCACGGCGTTGCACGCCCTTATCAGACTGGTCGCGACCATCAGCGCCCATGAAACACCCCCTGATTTTTCGTTTCATGCTGTTGCACGAACGAGATTGGTTCGGAGGCCCCCCAACCTTCGCTCCGAATGACGGCACCAAACAGGGTTGACGCCGGCTTAACCAATCCCGTCCAATGGAGGCCGCCCGCAGCCAGGAAGCCACCATGTTCACCCGTCCCGCCGATCCCACTCCCCATGCCCGCGCCGGTGCCGAGGCGTTGAAGCGGGGGGATTTCGCGGGCGCCAAGGCGGGGTTCGGGCAGGCGGTGGCGATGGGGGCGAACGATCTGGGCATCTGGCTGGGTCTGGCCTATGGCTGCCGGGGTGTGGGCGATGCGTCGGGCATGGTGGCGGCCCTGGACAAGGTGCTGGCGCTGGACCCGCGCAATGTGCGGGCGCTGATCCTGAAGGGCGACCATTTCGGGGGCCAGGGCGACCACAAGGCTGCCACCTCCTTCTACAACAACGCTTTGCGCGCGGCCCCGCCGGCGGCACAGCTGCCGCCCGATCTGGTGGCGGAGCTGCGGCGGGTACAGGCGGCGACGCAGGATTATGCCCGCCGGTTTGAGGCCCATCTCCTGTCCAGTCTGGAACAGGCCGGGTTCGGGGCGGACATGGGCGGCGGACGGTTTGGCCGTTCGCTGGATATCCTGTTCGGGCGGCGGCAGGTCTATTATCAGCAGCCCCAGGCCTACCTGTTCCCGGAGCTGCCACAGGTGCAGTTCTACGACCGCGCCGCGTTCCCCTGGCTGGAACGGCTGGAGGCGCAAACCGACGCCATCCGCCAGGAACTGCTGGCGGTGATGCAGGGGCCGGAAGCCTTCCAGCCCTATCTGGAAGCCAGCGCCAACCGGGCGCAGGTGGACCGGTCGGGCCTACGCGGCAATCCGGACTGGAGCGCCTTTTATTTGTGGAAGAATGGCGTACCGCAGACGGAAAACATCGCCCGCTGCCCCGCGACGGCGGCGGCAATGGACGGCATTCCGCTGACCGGTATCCGGGGCCGGGCGCCGTCGGTGCTGTTCTCTCTGCTGAAGCCGGGCACGCATATCCCGGCCCATACGGGCTTTGTGAATACCCGCCTGATCTGCCACCTGCCCCTGATCGTGCCGGGCCAATGCCGGTTCCGGGTGGGCAATGAGACGCGGGAATGGCAGGAGGGGCAGGCCTGGGTCTTCGACGATACGGTCGAACACGAGGCCTGGAACGATAGCGGCGAGACGCGCGTCGTCCTGCTGTTCGATGTCTGGCGACCGGAGTTGACGCAGGCCGAGCGGGAGATGGTGGCGGCCATGCTGACCGCCATTGATGAGTATGGTGCAGGGTCGGGGGAATGGGGGGCGTAAGGCCCTACGCCCCCAGCTTGATCCAGGTCAGCTCATGCTTGTTCTGGCAGAGATGGACCAGTTGGCTGCCTGGAATGGCGGCAAAGGCGCGGGCCGTCTCATGATCCGTCTCCCCCTGGAATTTCAGGGTGCAGATATAGTTGCGGACCAGACCCGATTCGAGCCAGCCCTGGATCATGCGGTAAAGCCGTGACGGATAGCAGATGACATCGCAGACCAGCCAATCGATGGGGCCGATATCGGCAGGCTTCAGCCCAAAAGCGCTTTCGCGCCGCTCCGAAACGCCCGGCAAGGCGGCGACGCGAGGGTCCAACGGTGCCTTGTCGACCGCGATGACATGAGCCCCACAGCTCTGCACCACCCAGGTCCAGCCGCCGGGGCAGGCGCCCAGGTCGATACATTGTTCGCCGGGCTGGGGCGTACGACCGATACGGGTGAAGGCTTCCCACAGTTTCAGATAGGCTCGGCTGGGCGGGTTGACCTTGTCCTCGATCAGCTCAATCTCACCATTGCGGTAAGGGCTGGAACAATGCGCTGCCGCCAGGATGGTATTCTCGTTCAGCAGCGTCCACGACCCCAGCGGCGCTGTCGGCGGGGGCGTGAAGAAGCTGACCGGCTTGGCCGAGACGTGGGGCAGGTTATCCTGGATCAACTGTGCGCGGCGGTGATGCTGAAACCCGTACAGCGCCCAGTTGCGCTGGATGGCGCGCAGGGCCTTGGCCCCCTGCTTGATCGACTGGATGGGGATCAGGACGGGATCGTACCAGATATTCTGGGCCCAGGCCGCGGGACGCGGCGGGCCGTCGGCAATGACCAGCCGCCCATGGACCGACCGCACATCGCCCAGTTCCACCAGCAAATGGTCGAGAAATTCCTCAGCCGCCAGATAGGCGGTGGCCCCGAGCGGCGTTGCCGTCGGGGCCGTCACATCATCATGGGTCATGGATCAGAACGCGCCGGTCGTATCAGGTGGGAATGTCACCGGACGCGATAACAGCCTGCGTGCGATTACGCACGCCCAGGCTGCGCATGACGGCTGTGACATGGATCTTCACGGTGCCTTCGGACAGGCCCAGCTCATAGGCAATCTGCTTGTTCGACTTGCCTTCGCGCAGGCAGCGCAGCACGTCGCGCTGCCGCTGCGTCAGGGCCGGCGCACCGGGGGCACCCGCCGCCGCACCACCGCCGCCCGGCGCCGCAGAACCGCCGCCCACACCCGGCCCATCGCCCAGGATGGCCGCCGGCGGCACATAGATGCCACCAGAGAAGATGAGGTTCAGGGCCGACAGCATGATCTTCACAGAAGAAGATTTCGGGATATAGCCCGAAGCCCCGGCATCCAGTGCGGCGCGCACATCGGCCTGCGCCTCTGATGCCGATACGATGACAACAGGCGTCCCGGCCTGCGCCTCGCAGATCTCCTGCACGCCGGAGAAGCCGGGGAAGCCCGGCATCTGCAAATCCAGGAGGACCAGATCGAAATCCTGCCCGTCGCGGGCCAGGGACAGAACATCGTCGAAGGTCCCGGCCTCCACAAAGCTGGCCTGATCATCCAATTGGGTCAGCAGGCGGCACAAACCTTCACGGAACAGAAGATGGTCGTCACCAATCAGGATTTTCATAAGTCGATCCCAGCCCGATTATCACACCCATCCACCCGCGCCGCCCCACGCGGGTCAAGATGACGGGCCTGTATCCCGCCATCTTACGGACAGCATCGCACCCTTAATAAATCAAAATCTTGGGGTTGTCTGTGACAACCATCGCTTTTGCCCGCATCGATGGCACAAAAGCGGCGCTGGAAGGTTATCGATATCGTCGTCCCCCTTCCTGTCCGCTGCTGTGCGGCCATGTTGCGGGAAGGGGGGTGGACGTGCCACAAAAGACAAAGGCACCGTCGGCATCGTGACCGGCGGGGTTAGAGACGATCATGGCTGTCAATACAGGGTTCAAGATGCCGCAAAAAGTGCGCAAGGCCGTGTTTCCGGTCGCAGGTCTGGGTACCCGCTTCCTGCCGGCTACCAAGGCCATACCCAAGGAAATGCTGCCGCTGGCCGACCGGCCGCTGATCCAGCATGCCGTGGACGAGGCCAAGGCCGCGGGCATCGACCAGTTCTGCTTCGTCACCAGCCGCGGCAAGAGCCCGCTGGAAGACCATTTCGATCTGAATTACGAGCTGAACGAGACGCTGCGCCGCCGTGGCAAGAACGATCTTCTGAAGATCGTCGAGGATATCCAGATCGAATCGGGCTACCTCTCCTATGTGCGTCAGGCGCAGCCCCTGGGCCTGGGCCATGCCGTCTGGTGTGCGCGCGAATTCGTCGGCAATGAGCCGTTCGCGGTGCTGCTGCCCGACGAACAGGTGCTGGGAGAAAAGCCCTGTCTGGCGCAGATGATGGAGGCCTATGAACAGGTCGGCGGCAACCTGCTGTCGGTGTTCGAAGTGCCGCGCGAACAGACCAACAAGTACGGCATCCTCGACATCGCATCGGAGGATGGCAAGCTGGTGTCGGTCAAGGGGCTGGTGGAAAAGCCGGATCCGGCGGTGGCACCCAGCAATCTCTCGATCCAGGGTCGCTATATCCTGCAGCCCGAAGTGTTCAAGCACCTGTCGGTGTTCGAAAAGGGTGCAGGCGGCGAGATCCAGTTGACCGACGCCATGGCCAAGCTGATCGGCAACCAGCCCTTCCACGGCTTCAAGTTCGAAGGCCAGCGCTTCGATTGCGGCGACAAGCTGGGCTTCGTGCTGGCCAATGTCGCCTATGCCCTGAACCGCCCCGACATGTCGGACAAGGTTCGGGCCGCGCTGAAGGACATGCTGTAAGCCGCACGCGGTTTCAGCCGGAAATGAAAAAGGGGCGGTCGCAGGACCGCCCCTTTTTGCTGCGCAAAGTACCATTAAGCTGCGTTAGGCCCCATTGGCTTGGTCAGAGCCACATCCAGGTAATCATCGACGAGACGGCCCAACTCCTCCGACTTCTCATTGAAGAAGTGGTTGGCGCCTTCGACGCGGCGGTAATCGATCTTGATGTCCTTTTGCGAGGACAGCTTGTTCACCAGACGGGTCACCGACGCCTCTGGCACGATCTCGTCGCGGTCGCCATGCACGATCAGGCCGGAGGCAGGGCACGGAGCCAGGAAGGAGAAATCGAACATGTTGGCCGGCGGTGCCACCGACAGGAACCCGTCCAGTTCCGGGCGGCGCATCAGCAGCTGCATGCCGATCCAGGCACCAAAGCTGAACCCGCCGATCCAGCAGGCAGAGGCGTTGGGGTTATAGGTCTGCAGCCAGTCCAGCGCCGACGCGGCATCCGACAGTTCCCCCTCCCCCCGGTCATAGGTGCCCTGGCTGCGGCCCACGCCCCGGAAGTTGAAGCGCAGGGCAGAGAAGCCGCGCTTCGTGAAGGCATGGAACATCGTGTAGACGATGCGGTTATTCATCGTCCCCCCATGCTGCGGATGCGGGTGCAGCAGCAGGGCGATCGGCGCGTTGGGCACCTTGCTGTGGGAGTAGCGACCTTCCAGACGGCCGGCAGGGCCGTTCATGATCACGTCAGGCATCGATTCACCGGTCCCGGTCAGACATGCAAGGGGCGAGCGTCAACAGGCGGGTAGCAGGGACTGTCGAACGACCCAAGACCGGGCGGCCTTGGTAGAGGGGCGATTCTTGACCGTCCATCCCTGTCATTCTATAGGACTGCCTCAGGCGGTTGTGGGCCGTCGAACCGTGCCCGGAACGGACACGCCCCGCCGTCCACGGGACTGTTCCATCGCATTGACCGCGATGGTATGAGGCGGGACTATACCACAGCGCCTATATTCGTGTTCAAGCCTCTTCGCAGGGGAATTCAAGCCTTTGGCGGAAAAGCAGCCCATGCGGTCTCCCCTTTACCTTGACTGGAACGCCACCGCGCCCCTGCGCACACCTGCGCGGGCTGCGATGATCGCCGCCCTGGACCTGATCGGAAACCCGTCCTCCATCCACGGGTTCGGGCGAAAGGCCCGCCGGATGATCGAGGATGCGCGCGATCAGGTCGCCGCGCTAGCGGGTGTTCCGGCAGCCTGGATCACCTTTACCGGCGGCGGCACGGAGGCCAATAATCAGGCCCTGGCGCTGGCCGCCCGCCATGGCCGCCGCTTGCTTCTGGGCGCCACGGAACATCCATCGGTGCTGGAATGCGCCGGCCCGGACAGCGCCGTTGTTCCCGTACAAGCCAACGGCCTCATCGATCTCGACGCGCTGGAAGGGCTGCTGCGCGCAGGTCCGGCGCTGGTCAGTGTGCAGGCGGTCAACAGCGAGACGGGGATCATCCAGCCGCTGGCCGACATCGCCGCCATGGTCCACCGCCACGGCGGCTGGCTGCACAGCGATGCGGTGCAGGCCGTTGGCCGCATCCCATTCAATGTCGCGGCACTGGGCCTCGACCTTGTCACCCTGTCGGCACACAAAATTGGCGGACCACAGGGGGTGGGGGCGCTGCTGACGGTACCGTCGATCCCGCTCTCCCCCCTGCTGCGCGGCGGTGGACAGGAGCGGCGCATGCGGGCCGGGACGGAGAATGTTGCCGGCATCGCCGGATTCGGTGCGGCGGCTGAGGCGGCCCGCGACGGGCTTGCGGACTACCGTGCCGTCGCCGCACTGCGTGACCGGTTGGAACAGGCGGTGATCAACGCCGCCCCCTGGGTACGCGTGATCGGGGCCGGCACCGCGCGCGTGGCCAATACCAGCTGTCTGGCCCTGCCCGGCCAGCCGGCCAACAGCCAGTTGATGGCCTTCGATCTGGCCGGCATCGCCGTCAGCGCCGGATCGGCCTGTTCGTCGGGCAAGGCCAAGACCTCCCCCGTCCTGGCCGCCATGGGATTTGATGACGCCATTGCCGGATCGGCCATCCGGGTCAGTCTGGGATGGGACACGAGGCCAGACGATATCGACCGGTTCCTTGCCTGCTACCTGCCCCTTGCCGCCCGCACCCGGCCCGCCGCCTGAAGGACCAGATGTTGGAAGCCACCCTGCCCTGCTGGCACTGCGCCGGCGACGTTTCCCCCCGCGCCCTGTTCTGCCATGGCTGCGGCTCGATCCAGCCACCGGGGGATGTTGATCCCTTCACCCGGCTGGGCGTGGCAGCCAGTTTTGAACTGGATGTCGCCTCCATCGAACGGCAACTGGCCGGTTTCGTGCGGATTCTGGCCCCGGCACGCTTTCAGGAGAAAGGCGAGCGTGCCCAGGAACTGGCATCGGCGCAGCGGGTCGCACGGGAAAAGGCGGCAGCCATTCTGCGCGATCCGGCGGCACGCGCCCGCGCCCTGCTGGAGCTTGCCGACGCCGCCCCCACCCGGCCCCCTACCGGCGGCCAATGGGAAATCGCCATCGCCGCTGCGCCGGACGCGAACAGCCGGGCACGAACCCTGGCGGCGGTGAAGGATGAGATGGCAGCAGAACTGCGCCTGCTTCTGGACGCGTTCCGCCTGGGTGATCTGGCGCTGGCCGCCACACGCCTGACGCGGGTGGAGGCCATGGCCCTGGCGGTGGAAGCCGCGCGGCGGCTGGGGTAACCCCTACTCCTTCTCCTCCACCGCCGGCGTCGGGACCGGCGGTCGCAGCCGACCGGCCTGACGCAACTGGGCCCGCAGCACATACTCGATCTGGGCGTTCAGGCTGCGCAGATCATCATCGGCCCAGCGCTGCATGGCCTCCAGCACGTCTGCGCCGATGCGCAGCGGATATGCCTTCTTCTCCGCCAAGACCTGTCCTCTATTCAGTACAGCGTGCCCGCGTTCACCACGGGCTGTGTCGCCCGGTCGCCGCACAGCACGACCAGCAGGTTCGACACCATGTGCGCCTTGCGCTCATCGTCCAGATGCACCACGGAGCGGGCGGCCAGCTGATCCAGCGCCATTTCCACCATGCCCACGGCCCCTTCCACGATCTTGGAACGGGCGGCGACGATGGCACTGGCCTGTTGCCGCTGCAACATGGCGCTGGCGATTTCCGGCGCATAGGCGAGGTGACTGATCCGCGCCTCCACAACCTTGATACCGGCTTGGGCCAACCTTTCCTGGATGGCGCGCTGCAGATGGTCGGACACTTCCTCACCATTGCCGCGCAGCGACAGGACCCCACCACCATGATCATCATAAGGGTAAGAGGTGGCGATCAGGCGCAGGGCCGATTCGGCCTGGATCGAGACATAGCCCTTGTAATCCTCGACATTGAACAGGGCCTCTGCGGTGTCCGTCACCTGCCAGACGACGATGGCCCCGATCTCGATGGGGCTGCCATCGGCGTCATTCACCTTCAAGGTGCCCGTCTCGAAATTGCGCACACGCAGGGAAACGCGGTGCTTGGCGAAGAACGGGTTGACCCAGCGCAGTCCAGGCGTACCGACAGTTCCCCGGTAATCACCAAACAGGGTCAGGGCGACGGCCTGGTTCGGCTGCACAATGAACAGCCCGCACATCAGGATGATGCCGGCCACTATCGGCAGCAGCCAGAACAGCGACACAGGCCCGGTTCCGCTCCTGAACCCGATGATCATCATTACCGGCGAGGCCAGAACCAATGCCAGACTGAACAGCAGCATGCCCAGGCCGGACGACACCGTGATGGGACGATCCCCAACCTGTTGGTTCTCCTGCATTCCACCCTCCCAGCGTCAAAGTGATATAATTTTGATATCACAATGAGACGGGTCTGTCAGGATGGATTCAGGCCACCAGATGACAGGCCACCATCCGCCGGTCGGCGTGGCGCGGTTCCGGCGTCTCCTGTGCGCAGCGGGGCTGGGCCAGGGGGCAGCGTTTATGGAAGGCGCAGCCGGAGGGCGGGTCCATGGGGCTGGGCAACTCCCCCGACAGGGGCGGCACATCGGGGGTAACGCCACGATGGACACGCGGCATGGCGGCCAGAAGGGCGCGCGTATAGGGATGGCGCGGATCAGAGAAGATCGCGTCCTTCGGCCCCTGTTCCACAGGCCGGCCCAGATACATCACCATCACCTCATCCGCGATATGGCGGACGACCGACAGATCATGGCTGATGAAGACATAGGCGAGGCCGAATTCGTCCTGCAAATCCATCATCAGGTTCAGAACCTGCGCCTGGATGGAGATATCCAGCGCCGATACCGGCTCATCGGCCACCACCACACGCGGGTCCAGCATCAAGGCGCGGGCGATGGCGATGCGCTGCCGCTGCCCGCCGCTGAACATATGCGGATAGCGGTCGGCTTGGTCGGGACGCAGGCCCACCTTTTCCATCATGGCGATGGCGCGGTCACGCCGCTCAGCTTTGGCCATGTCGGTGTTGATCAGCAGCGGTTCGGCCAGGATATCCGCCACCTTCTGCCGTGGGTTCAGGGAGCCATAGGGGTTCTGGAACACCATCTGCACAGCCCGGCGCAGGGCTTTTTCATCGGCCTTCGGGGCGTGGGTGATGTCGCGCCCGTCGAAATGGATGCTGCCCTCGGTCGGCGCTTCGATCCTGGTCAGCAGGCGGGCGAGTGTGGATTTGCCACAGCCGCTTTCGCCCACGATTGCCAGGGTCTTGCCGGCAGTGACCGTGAAGCTGGCGCCGTCCACCGCCTTCACGGTGGCCGGCGCGCGGAACAGGCCGCGTTTGACGCGGTAATGGCGCTTCAGGTCGCGGGCTTCAAGAATGACGGTCATGCTGCATTTCCTTCCACCCGCACGCAGCGCGTCCAGCCATCGCCATCGGTTAACAAGGGCGGACGTGTGCCGCAGCGTTCATCGGCAAGGGTGCAACGCGGTTGGAACAGGCAGCCCGTGGGCCGGTCGCCGATGCCCGGCACCGTGCCGGCAATGGTGGGCAAGCGCCGCCGCCCCACGGCCCGTTCGGGTAGCGCATCCAGCAATGCCGCCGTGTAGGGGTGGTGCGGGTTGGTGAACAGGCTGTCGGCGGGGCGGTTTTCCACCACCTGGCCCGCATACATCACCTGGACCCGGTGGGCGCTCTCGGCCACCACGCCCATGTCATGGGTGATCAGGATCATGGCCATGCCGCGTTCCCGTTGCAGGTCGCGCAGCAGGTCCAGTATCTGGCGCTGAATAGTGACATCCAGGGCCGTGGTGGGTTCATCGGCAATCAGCAGGCGCGGGTTGCAGGCGATCGCCATGGCGATCATCACCCGCTGGCTCATCCCGCCCGATAATTGATGTGGAAAGGCCGACAGGCGTGTTTCCGGGGCGGGGATGCCCACCTGTTCCAGCAGCGCGATGCAGCGGTGGCGCAGCGCCTTGCCCGATAGGCCCTCATGCTGGGCCAGCGTCTCCCCGATCTGAAACCCGACCGTGAAGCAGGGGTTCAGGCTGCTCATCGGTTCCTGAAAGATCATGGCCACCTGCCCACCATTCAGGCGGCGGCGGGCCTTGAGCGACAGGGTCAGCAGGTCCTGGCCGTCGAACTGCATCCGGCCGGCGGTGACACTGGCATTGTCGGCCAGCAGGCCCAGGACGGCCAGGGAGGTGACGGATTTGCCCGACCCGCTTTCGCCCACGATGCCCAGAACCTCGCCAGCCTCCACCGACAGGTCGATGCCATCCACGGCGCGAAACGGGCCGCGCGCTGTGGCGAATGTGACGGACAGGTCCTTGATGTCCAGAAGCGGCATATCCGTCCCCTCAGCGCTTCAGCTTCGGGTCCAGCGCATCGCGCAACCCGTCGCCCATCAGGTTGAAGGCCAGAACCGTGATCAGGATCGCCAGCCCCGGAAAGGTCACCACCCACCAAGCCCGCTGTAGGAATTGCAGCGATGATGACAGCATCGTCCCCCATTCCGGCGTCGGCGGCTGTGCGCCCAGCCCCAGGAAACCCAGCGCCGCCGCATCCAGGATGGCCGTGGAGAAACCCAGGGTGGCCTGCACGATCAGCGGGGCGGCACAGTTGGGCAGGATGGTGACCAGCATCAGGCGCGTGTCACTGGCACCTGCCAGCCGCGCCGCCGTCACATATTCCCGCCCGCGCTCGGCCATAACGGACGCGCGGGTCAGGCGGGCATAGTGCGGGACGATCACCACCGATACGGCGATGGCCGCATTCACCAGTCCCGGCCCCAGGATGGCGGCCACGACAATGGCCAGCAGCAGGGACGGCAGGGCCAGCAATATGTCCATGAAACGCGCGATCAGCGTGTCCGATGCCCCGCCATAGAACCCGGCCAGCAGTCCCAGCGCCACACCGACCGCCAGCGACAGAGTGACCACCAGCAGCCCGATGAACAGCGACAGCCGCGCCCCATGGATCAGGCGGGACAACATATCGCGCCCGATATCATCAGTGCCCAGCGGGAAGGCCCAGCTGCCCCCCTCGATCCAGGCGGGTGGCAGCAGAACAAAGTCACGGAACTGTTCGGCCGGATCATAGGGGGCGACAAAATCGGCGAAGATGGCCACAAAGCTGAGCGCCAGCACGATGACCAACCCCAGCACCGCCCCCCGGTTGCGGCGGAAATGGCCCCAGAGTTCCGTCCATGGACCAGGGGGCGCTTTCAAGACGATATCGGTCATTTCGCGTGCCGGATGCGGGGGTTGAGCAGGCCGTAGAGGAGATCGACCGCCAGATTGACCAGCATGACCACGCAGGCCACCAGCAGCACCCCGCCCTGCAGGGCCGGGTAATCGCGGCGGTTGATGCTCTCGATCAGCCATTTGCCGATGCCGGGCCAGGCGAAGATGGTTTCCGTCAGGATGGCGCCCGCCAGCAAGGTGCCCACCTGTAGCCCGATGACGGTGACGACCGGGATCATGGCGTTGCGCAGGGCATGCAGCCCCACAATGCGGAACAGGCCCAGCCCCTTGGCGCGTGCCGTGCGGATATAATCCTCGCCCAGCACCTCCAGCATCGACGACCGCGTCATGCGGGCGATGACGGCCAGCGGGATGGTGCCCAGCACGATGGAGGGCAGGACCAGATGGTGCAGGGCGTCCAGAAACGCTCCCTCCTCCTCCGACATCCAGGCATCGATCAGCAGGAACCCCGTCACCGGCTCCACATAATATGCCGCCGACAGCCGCCCGCTGACCGGCGTCCAGCCCAGGATGACGGAGAACAGCAGGATCAGCAGCAGCCCCCACCAGAAGATGGGCATGGAATATCCCGTCAGGCTGGCCGCCATCACCCCATGATCCAGCGGCCCACCCCGCTTTACCGCCGCCAGCACCCCCGCCGGCAAGCCGATGATCAGGGCGAACAGGATGGCGCAGAGCGACAGTTCGATGGTGGCGGGGAACAGCTCGGCAAATTCATGCAGCACCGGCGTCTGGGTAATCAGCGACTTGCCCAGATCCCCCGTCAGGACCCCGCCCAGATAGTCTGCATATTGTTCCAACAGCGGCTTGTTCAGGCCCAACTGTGCCCGCATCTCCTCCAGCCGTGCCGGATCGATGCCGCGTTCACCCAGCCGCACCTCAATCGGGTCGCCGGGCACCAGCCGGATCAGAAAAAAGGCCAGCAGCGTCACGCCCAAGAAGGTGGGGATCAGCAGGGCGATGCGGGTGGCGATGAATTTCAGCATGGGGCGCCCCTCACTCCGCCAGATCAACCCCATCGAACTGATGGCGGTTGAAGGGGCTCTGCTTGTAGCCGATGACCTTCTTCGACACCGGCTCGAACACCACAGAATGGGCGATGGTGACCCAGGGCGCCTCTTCCTTGAAGATGCGCTGTGCCTGTTCGTAGAGTTTGGCGCGGGCCGCCTGATCGGGCACCTGCTTGGCCTTCAAGACAAGGTCCTCGTAAGGCTGATGGCACCATTTGGCGATGTTGCTGCCGCTGGTTTTGGCCGCCGCACAGCCCAGCAAATTGTACATGAAATTGTCGGGGTCGCCATTGTCGCCGGTCCAGCCATAGAGCGCCATCTGATGGTCGCCATCCTGGATGCGCTTGCGATACTCGCCCCATTCAAAGCTGACGATCTTCACTTTCACGCCAATCTTGGCCAGATCGGCCTGGATGATCTCTGCCATTCGCCTGGCATTGGGGTTGTAGGGGCGCTGGACGGGCATGGCGTAAAGGTCGGTTTCAAACCCGTTGGGGTATCCCGCCTCCGCCAGCAGGGCCTTGGCCTTTGCGGGGTCGTAGGGATAGTCTTTGTTATCGGCCAGATAGCCGAAGACGCCTGGCGGAATGGGGTTTTTGGCGGGCCTGCCGCTGCCCTGAAACACCTGATCCAGGATGGCCTTGCGGTCCACGGCCATGTTGATGGCCTGTCTTACGCGCTTGTCATCAAACGGCTTCTTCAATGTCTGGAAAGCCAGATAGCCAACATTTAGCCCTTCCATCTCCATCAGGGTCAGGTTTGGGTCCTTGGATATCGCCGGCAGGTCGGGCGGGTTGGGATAGGGGATTAGGTGGCATTCCCCGGCCTTCAGCTTGGCATAGCGCACGGCGGCGTCGGGCGTGATGGCGAAAACCAGATTGTCGAGCGGGGTCTTGCCGCCCCAATGCTCGTCGAACCGCCGATACCGGACCTGCGCATCTTTCTGATAGACCACGAAGCGGAAGGGGCCGGTGCCGACCGGGTCCTGGTCATAGCGTTCGGGCGCGCCCTTCTTCATCAGGAAGTCTGCATACTCGGCGGAGGTGATGTTGGCGAAATCCATGGCCAGGTCGGCCAGGAATGGCGCTTCGGGCTTAGTCAAAGCCACGCGAACGGTGTAATCGTCCAACTTCTCCACTGCCTTCAGCAGGTCACCCAGCCCCATGCTTTTGAAGAAGGCGTAACCACCGCCGGAGATGGAATGGTAGGGGTGGTCGGCCTTCCATTGCCGGTTCAGGCTGAACAGCACGTCATCAGCGTTGAAATCGCGCGTCGGCTTGTAATCCTTGAAGGATTGCCATTTCACGCCCCGGCGCAGATGGAAGGTGTAGGTCAGCCCGTCGGGCGAGATGTCCCAGCGTTCGGCCAGGGCCGGCACGATGTTGGTCGTGCCGCGCTCAAATTTCACCAATCCATCATAGATGGGCCGTGTGGCATCAAAGGTGGTGCCGGACGTGTTGAGCGCTGCATTGAAATTCTCCGGACTGCCCTCGGCACAATAAACCAGCGTTTTGGGCGCCGCCCAGGCCGGTCCAGCCAAACCTACCACCAAGGCACTCGCCATCATGGCGTAACGCCACGTTCCACGACCCATGCTGAACCCCGTCCGCCATATTCTTGTCGGGCGTCGTCAGGGTATGTCCGCCCTGCGCGCCATGCATTGCGGTGCAGTAGAACAGGGGCCGCCGGGGGCGTCAATCATCAGAAACGGGGCAAATCCGGGAAAGGCAATTGCCCACCCTCCACCCGCATCCAGCCATGATCGGCGCAGCGATGCAGGGTGGGGAACAGCTTGCCGGGGTTCATCAGACCGTTGGGATCAAACGCGCATTTCAGGCGCGTCTGCTGTTCCAGGTCGTCCTCACTGAACTGATCCGGCATCAGGTCGCGTTTCTCAATCCCCACCCCATGTTCGCCGGTCAGCACCCCGCCCACCGCCACGCACAGGCGCAGGATGGCGGCCCCGAACGCCTCCACCTTCTCCAGCTCCCACGGCTTGTTGGCATCGAACAGGATCAGGGGGTGCAGATTGCCGTCGCCGGCATGGAAGACATTGGCGACGCGCAGGCCGAATTCCCCCTCCATCTCCGCCATGCGGGCCAGGACCTGGGGCAGTGCCTTGCGCGGGATGGTGCCATCCATGCACATGTAATCGGGGCTGATCCGGCCTACAGCGGGAAAAGCGGCCTTGCGCCCGGCCCAGAAGGCCAGCCGCTCCGATTCGCTGTTGGAAATCCGTGGCGGGCGGCCCCGGTGCGCGGTCGTAATCTCCGCGACCTGCGTGATCAGGGCATCCACCTCCGCCGCCGGCCCGTCCAGCTCCACGATCAGCAGCGCCTCTACATCGCGGGGATATCCGGCCTTCACGAAATCTTCCGCCGCATGGATGGCAGGGCGGTCCATCATCTCCATGCCGGCCGGGATGACACCGCCTGCGATAATGGCAGCCACGGCGTCGCCGGCATCCACCGTCCGGTCAAACCCAACCAGCAGGGCACGGGCTACCGCCGGCTTGGGCAGGATGCGCACCGTCACTTCCGTGACAACACCCAACAGCCCTTCTGACCCGGTAATGATACCCAGAAGGTCGTAATGCCCCGAATCGAGATGCTTACCGCCCAGGCGCAGCACCTCGCCTTCCATAGTGACGAATTCGACGCCCAGCAGGTTGTTGGCGGTCACCCCATATTTAAGGCAATGCACGCCCCCGGAATTTTCCGCGACATTGCCGCCGATGGAACAGGCGATCTGCGATGACGGGTCGGGTGCGTAATAAAAGCCACGTTCGCCCACCGCCTGACTGATGGCCAGATTGGTCACACCCGGCTGCACCACGACGGCGCGGTTGTCGTAATCGATCTCCAGAATGCGCGACAGTTTCGTCAGAACCAGCAGCACCCCGTCGGCCAGCGGCAGCGCCCCGCCAGAAAGGCCGGTGCCCGCCCCGCGCGGCACCACCTTCACCCCCATCGCGTGACAGATGCGCAGCACAGCTGCCACCTCCGCCGTGTTGCGCGGCAGGACAACCAGCATCGGCATCTGGCGATAGGCGGTCAGCGCGTCGGTGTCATAGGCACGCAGCGACGCCTCATCCGCGATCACGCCGCCGGGCACGGCCTCACGAAGCCGGCGCAGCAGTTCGGTGCTCCTTGAGAGGGCGATGGGTTCGGGGGCGGGCATCACGAGCATGGCGGGCCTTCAAAGGCTGGACCACGGCCAGGATGGCTCAAACGTCAGCGCAACGGCAAGGCTATGCAGGTCAGTTGGTCAGTCCGGCATGCTTGGCCAGACTGATCATCTGACCCCAACCAGGACCGGCCCAAATGGAATGCATCATTCGGTGCCGGTTGTTCGGTATCATCCGTCCACCTTCTGCGTCTGACGTGATGGACAGCACGCAACCGGGATAGCCGTTGGCGTTGGAACCAAAGGAAAAGCTGACTTCAATGACTTCCCGCCCCTCCGCGTTCCTGCTGGGCTTCTCCTGCATGCCCAGAAAAGGCATGGCCGACACGCGACCAGCGCAATCCCCCGTCTCCCGTAGCAGCAGGGGCGTCTCGCCCGAATCCATCAGGGTCCATTCACGGCTGTTGTTGTGGCTGACCACAGCGGTTACGTGTTCCGTCTGGGTCACGCACCATTGGTTCGTCCCGAGATAGCAGGTGATCATTGGCGATGTCGCCCGGCTGTCGGGAGCAGCCATACACAACAATGGCAGCAGCAGGCCCAGTTTTGCTGCCGATGTCGATATTCGTTTCATGATGCCCACCGGGGATTGTTCACCGAACTGGAAGGTGGAGCACCGATGTGGCATTCCCAAGGCGGGGTCGGGGAGATGCGAAACCCCCAAACGCGAAAACCGCGCCGAAAGGCGCGGTTCCTGCCCGCCGGGACTTTTACATCCCGGCGCAAACCAAATCAGCGTGACCTCAGCCTTGACGGGCCTTGAAACGCGGGTTCAGCTTGTTGATGACGTAGACACGACCCTTGCGGCGGATGACGCGGCAAGCCTTGTGGCGGGTCTTCATCGACTTCAGCGAATTCACGATCTTCATGATAAGCACTCTGGCGCTGGAGGCGTTCTTTGCGAGGCGCGGAACATAGTCGCGGGTTGCCGCCCTGTCAACCGGACAGGCGCATTACCCGATGCAACCCCCTCCCGCGCTGCAAAAACCGGGCTTTTCGGCCCCGTCAGGTCAGTTCGGCGGGTTTCAGGGCATAGAATCGATAGTAACGCAGCCCCGACGACAGGGCCGCCACACGCCGGGCCCACATCTCCACCTCCTCCACCACCGCCAGCTTGGTGTCGTGATCCATGCTGACTGTCTCCAGATGCTTCACCAGTTCCTGGATGGCCGTCAGAATCAGGGCACGGTGCGTGTCGGTATTATCCTCAGTGATGCGGATATCGAGGTTCCGCTGAGCCAGGGCACCCGCATATTGCTCCACGGTCCAAGGGGCGGGCTCCACCGGCTCCGCATGGATCCAGCCGTCAAAATCCCGGCCCCGTGCGTGGCCGGGATCAATCACATAATCCGTGAACAGCAACTGCCCCCTGGGTTTCAGGACGGCCTCGATACTGTCGATCAGCTTGTCCTTGTTGCGGATCATGTAAAAGGTCTCTTTAGAGAAAATAGCGTCGACCCGCTTGGTCCAGACGAAATTCTCCAAATCCGTAGACATGACCGGCGATTGCCGGGCCAGGCCCGATTTCTGGGACCGGAACATCCCGGCCTCGGCCAGAACGGGATTGCCTTCCAGGCCGGTGACCCAGGTGCCGTACTGCTTGGCCATAGCGCGCGTGGCACCGCCCAGACCAGCGCCGATATCCAGCACACTCATGGCCGGGTTAAGGCCCAGCGGCTTCACGATGGTCGGAATGAACTCATCCCCACCGGGGGAGGAAAAGCCGGGACCCCAGATTTTCTCCACCACCTCGATACGGGTGGCGGTCCACAGCGGCTTGCCCTTGCGGTTCATATGCTTGCCGTCGCCGGCCTGCAGGGCCCCAGAACCCGCCGCGGCAGCCGCAGCTTCCTCGGCCGCCTCGCGGCGGCGGCGCTGGACGTCATGGCCTTCCCACCACGCCAGGAATCGATCCTTCAGCGTGGGGGCGACCGTTTCGTCTTCGGTGCTGCGGGTAGCGGCCATGCGTCCGTTACGGTGCCTTGCCTGTTGCGACACAAGGGAGATTACCTCTTATGCGTTTCAGGGGAAACAGTCTTGGCGAGGGCTGTTGCACGGATTGTGCAAGCCGAAACAGGCAGCTCTAATAGCCCGCCAACAGAAGAACGGGCACTAGCCCTGGTATTTCCCGTGCCAGACATGGAAAAAGCAGCCCGGATTGCGCACCAAATGCCACTTTCCGGCCATGCGGTCCTTGCGTGGGCGGGCCGCCAGCCCTGCTATCATTCGGTAACAATCGACGGCTTTGATAGTGCATCCGGTCAATATCCAGTGTAGGGTCATGGTGGGATGGCTGCTGGACCGGCCCACGCGGATGTACTTTCCGCGCGGCGCTGAACCGTGTACTGTCCTTGCAGCCGGTTTCCCGGTGAAGTTCCCTACACTATGACAGTCGAGTTCGAGACCACATGTACGAGCGCCGTTCTCCGCAGAGCCCGCAGATCACCCGCCGGAGCGTCACCGCCACGGTCAAATGGTATAACCCCACGAAGGGCTTCGGCTTCGTGACCCTGTCCGATGGGTCGCCCGATGCCTTCCTGCATGCCTCGGTCGTCCAGGCCGTTGGTCATGACGCCCTGGCCGATGGCACGACCATCGTCTGCGATCTGTCGCAGGGTCAGAAGGGTCCGCAGGTCGCTTCGATCCACAGCGTCGATACGTCGACGGCTCAGCCGGCCCGTCGTGGTCCGGGTGGTCCGGGTGGCGGCGACCGCTTTGGTGGCGGCGGTGATCGCTTTGGCGGCGGCGACCGCTTCGGCGGCGACCGTTACGGCGACAGCCCGCGCCCGCCGCGCGTTGCCCGCAGCTTCGACAACGGCCCGTCGGAAACGATCGAGGGCGTGGTGAAGTTCTTCAGCGCCGACAAGGGCTTTGGTTTCGTGACGCCGGACGGCGGTGGGAAGGACGTGTTCGTCCACATCACCGCTCTGGAGCGTTCGGGCGTCCGTTCGCTGACCCCGGAACAGCGCGTGCGTCTGCAGACCAGCATGGGCCAGAAGGGCCCGCAGGCCAACCGCGTCGAGATCCTCTGATCTCTGATCCGCGTTTGACCTGACGCTCTTGCGTCACGTGGTTGAAGGTTTGGCAGCGCTGCCCAGCGGGGCGGCGCTGCCGGCCTTTTTTCCGTTTCAGTGCTTTCCCGTTAATTCGTTTTCTGCTTACGGCTCGAACTCGAAGTACGCTTGAAGGACTATGGTGGGGCTGTTTACGGTTTGCCGGAAACAGCTGCGGCGGCGACCACGCCGTGCCGCGTGGGCAGCGTTATCCCGAACTGGGGATGCAACAGCAGCGCCTGAGGACAATAAATTGGGCGGGCCCTTTGCGGCCCGCTTCCGATTCTGGGGTCGATGGCGCTTGGCCTCCCCTTGGGCGGCGATGGCCGCCATAGCAGCGGTCAAAAATTCCCGTTCCCGGTTTAAGCCCTTGCCATCGCCTATTCCACCGGGTGACCATGTGAAAAACTGGCCCCGGACAGGCACATGCGATCCAGACATCTCCCGCTGTTCACCCGCCGTTTGGTTACGGGTCTGCTGACCCTGTGCCTGACGGCCCCCGTCGCCCTGGCACAACAGGCACCGGAGCCGGCCTCCGCCGCCAAGGTCAAGGAACTGGTCACCGCAAAGCGCCACATGGTGGTGGCTGCCAATCCGCTGGCGGTGCAGGCGGGACTGGAGATTTTGCGGCAGGGCGGTACTGCGGTGGATGCGGCGGTGGCTGTACAGGCCGTGCTGGGTCTGTCGGAGCCGCAATCATCAGGCATGGCGGGCGGTGCCTTCATGCTGCTGGCGGAACCGGGCGGCAAGCTGACGACCTATGATGGCCGGGAGGTGGCGGGCGCCGCCGTCACGCCCACTCTTTTCATCGGGGCCGATGGCAAGCCCATGCCATTCCTGGACACCCTGCCCCAGGGCCGCGCCGTGGGCGTGCCGGGCGTCGTCGCCATGCTGGCGCAGGCCCATGCCGCCCACGGCAAGCTGCCCTGGAACAACCTGTTCAAGCCCGCCATCGATCTGGCCGATGCCGGCGTGCCCGCCTGGCCCCGCATGGTCGGCGTGCTGACCGAATGGCAACGCATGCTGGGCAAGGCGCCGGACCTGCAGCGCGTCTATTACCGTGAGGGCGGGCGTCCGCCGGCCCTGGGTGAACGCATCCCCATGCCGGAGCAGGCGTTGAGCCTGCGCCTGTTGGCGGCGGCGGGACCCGACGCTTTCTATCGCGGTCCCATCGCCAAAGCCATTGTCAGCCGCCTGCAACAGGCAGCCGGCGACAGCGGCACGCCCGTCCTGACCCTGGAGGACATGGCCAATTACAAGGCGGTGGAGCGGGACGGCATCTGCATGCCCTACCGCGTCTGGAAGGTCTGCGGCATGGCCCCGCCATCGGCGGGTGGCGTTGCGATTCTGCAGATACTGGGCATGCTGTCGCACTATGATCTGCGCGCCATGGGCAAGGATGATCCCAAGGCTTGGCACCTGCTGATGGAGGCCAGCCGCCGCGCCCATGCCGACCGGGAGGCGCATGTGGGCGACCCGGACAAGGTACCGGTTCCCACCCGTGGCCTGATTGATGCTGGTTATATCGGCAGCCGCGCCGCCGGGATCGACCCCGCCCGCGCCGCCACAGGCCCCGTACCGCCTGGCGAGCCACCCTTCCGCACCGGCGCACTGTTCCCCGCCGCCGATGGGCCGGACATCCCCTCCACTACGCATTTCTCCATCATCGATGGTGAGGGGCGGATGGTGTCGATGACCAGTTCGGTGGAGTTCGCCTTCGGTTCCGGCCTGATCGCCGGTGGCTTCGTGCTGAACAACCAGATGACGGATTTCACCTTCGTCCCCACCAAGGACGGGAAGCCCGTCGCCAATGCACCGGGGCCGGGCAAGCGCCCGCGTTCCTCCATGGCGCCGACGGTGGTGTTTGATCAGAAGGGCAATCCCGTGCTGGCCGTCGGCTCCCCCGGCGGCACTGCCATCATCGGCTATGTGGCCGAAGCGCTGGTGGCCATGCTGGATTGGGACCTGGACCCACAGGCCGCGGTAAACCTGCCCATCCTGCTGAACCGCAATGGCGCCACGCAGATCGAATCGGCACCCGCCGCCGACAACCTGGCCAGCGCACTGACGGCCATGGGCCATCAGGTGAAGCGTGAGAACGTCAACAGCGGCATCCACATCATCCGCGTCACCCCAGCTGGCATTCAGGGCGGCGCCGACCCCCGCCGCGACGGCATCGCGGCGGGGGACTGACCCTATTAAGCAGCAATAATGGTCTTCACGAAACGATCAACCTCGGTGTTCAGCACCACTGACTGACGGGTCACGTCGGACGCCGTGCCATGCACGGTGGCAGCGGCACCACCGGTATTTGCCGCCGCCTGACTGACCCCCTGCACCGCATCGCAGACGGCCTGAGTGCCGTTGGCGACATCCTGAACGGTGCGAGCAATTTCATTGGTGCTGGCCTGCTGCTCCTCAATGGCGGCGGCCAGCGCTGTGGTGATCTCCCCAATCTTGTCGATGGTGTTGGCGATGCGGGCAATGGCGGTCACGGCAGCCGCAGTCTCCCGCTGGATACTCGACACCTGCGAGGTGATATCCTCCGTCGCCTTGCCCGTCTGCATGGCCAAGGCCTTCACCTCCGACGCCACCACAGCAAAGCCCTTACCGGCCTCCCCTGCCCGCGCCGCCTCAATGGTGGCGTTCAGCGCCAGGAGGTTGGTCTGCGCCGCGATACCCTGGATCAGCCCGACAACTTCAGAAATACGGCCAGCGGCACCTTGCAGGCCATCCATGGTGCGGCTGGTCTCACCCGCATCCTCAACGGCAGCACGGGCGACATTATTCGCCTCCACCACCTGACGCGCGATTTCCGCGATGGAGGCATTGATCTCCTCCGTTGCGGCAGCAACGCTCTGCACGCCAGCAGCACTTTCGTCCGACGCGCTGGCCACTTCGGCGGCCTGGGTCGCTGCGGCCTTGGCGGCACCGGTCAGACCCTCGGCGCTATCGCGCATATCCTGGGCCGACCGGGCCAGCGCCGTTGAAACCTCGCCCAGCTTGGAGGCGAAATCATTGGTCAGCTTCTCCAGCCGGCGCTGACGCTCCTCCTTGGCGGCCTGTTCGGCCTTCTGGGCTGCTTCCAGGCGCTTGGCTTCGGCCAGACCGCGCTTGAACACATCCAGCGCATCGGCGATCTGCCCGATCTCATCCTCGCGACCGGTTTCAGGCACCTGGGCAGACAGATCGCCATTGGCCATCTGACGCACGGTCCCCGTCACGGAAACCAGCGGACCTGTGACCTGACGCGACACCAGCCACATCGCAAAGGCGACGGACCCAAGGATGCCGATAGCTGCGATGGTCAGCATGGTCATCCGTTCGCGGTCGGCGAAACTGTCCAACTCACCGATGACGGTCTTGACGCGGGAAACCTGCTGTTCCGACAGCGCCACCATGGACTTGTTGAAGGCCTGACGGTTGGCGCGGTTGGCGTCATTGTCGCCATAGGTGCGGGCTGATGCCGCGCCTTCCGTCTGTCCCAGACGAATCAACTCGCGGCGGAAGGTCACGAATTCACGGCCCTTGGCAACCGCCTCATCCATGGCGGCCTTCTGGGCACCCTGGGCCAGCGCCTGATACTCGCCCAGACGCTTGTCCAGCAGATCCAAGCTGGCCGTCATCGGCTTGGCGAACTTCTCAACCTCGGCAGCGTCGCGGGCCATGTAGATGCCGCGGCTATCCATCACAATCGCGTTGATCAGGCCATTGATCTGTTCGGACAGGACGGCACGCTGGGTGTCGCGGCCCATCCGCTCCACCTCACCCTGATAGACCGACATGGCGGACAAACCCATCACGGCCATGATGATCGCCACCAACGCCAGCATGCCCATGGCGAGGTTGACCTTCATCCCGATGCGCAGGTCGCGGAGCTGTTTCATTCATTCCTCCCCTACCGTCTGAACGGCGCCGGGCCGTTTCACCCGGAACAAAAATCATAGGGTCGGAATAATGGCCTGGAGCTGTGCGAATTTAACGGGTCCAAATGGTTAGGTACTGCTAAAGTCGCGGGCATCCACTCAGCAATAAAGGTTAGGTTGCCCTGCTCTTGCGAATGAACCGCAAGAACATCGGGACACGACCGGCATCTAGTGCCTTTTTCTCATATCGTGTCTGGGGCCAGTCTTCGGGGCGGATACGCCAGTCTTCGGCAGTCCTGGCCGTCCATTCAAAATCCGGATAGCGCCACGTATGTTCCAGCATCCAGCGCTGCAACTGCGGATCATCCGACGCGATACGCAGCTCTGCCCCATCCTTGAGCACGCGGGCCAGACGCGGCAGATTGACCGGCCCGATGAACCGGCGAAACGCATGGCGCGCCTTGGGCCAGGGGTCGGGGAACAGCACAAAGGCACGGCCCACCGACGCGTCAGGCAGCGCGTCCAGGATGGGACGCGCATCGTCGGGAACGACGCGGATATTAGTCTGGCCGGCCTCCGCCACATGCTTCAGCAGGGACGAGACGCCATTGATGAAAGGCTCACAGCCGATGAAGCCGATATCGGGATTGCGTTCCGACTGCCAGGCCAGGTGCTCTCCCCCACCGAAGCCAACCTCGAACCACAGGTCGCGTTTGGGCGTGTCGAACAGGCTGGCAGGGTCCAGACGGTCCCCCTCCGCCGGCACCGTCAGCTTCATCTTCGGCAGCAGCGTCTCCATCACCTCCAACCGCTGCTTGCGCAGGGGACGGCCCAGACGGCGGCCATAGAGAACCTTGCGGTGGGGGATGCTGTCCTCGGACATGATGCGACTCGGATCGTTCAAGCAGATGGGCGGAATAGCAAACGGCCCGCCGGGTAGGCGGGCCGCTGGCAATATGGTGCCGGGCGGACACAAGCCGCCCGAAAGGATCAGGCGCCAAACGCCGACTTCAGATCGGCAACCAGATCAGTCTTCTCCCAGCTGAAGCCGCCATCGGCATCCGGCTCGCGACCGAAATGGCCATAGGCCGCCGTGCGGGCATAGATGGGACGGTTGAGCTTCAGATGCTCACGGATGCCACGCGGGGACAGGTTCATCAGCTGGCGCAGCACGTCGGACAGCTTGTCCTCATCCACATGACCGGTGCCGGCCGTGTCGATATAGACCGACAGCGGGTGTGAAACACCGATGGCGTAGCTGAGCTGGATGGTGCACTTGTCAGCCAGACCGGCAGCAACAACGTTCTTGGCCAGATAGCGTGCAGCGTAGGCGGCGGAACGGTCAACCTTGGTCGGGTCCTTGCCGGAGAAGGCGCCGCCGCCATGCGGTGCGGCCCCGCCATAGGTGTCCACGATGATCTTGCGACCAGTCAAACCGGCGTCACCGTCGGGACCGCCAATCACAAACCGCCCCGTCGGGTTCACATAGAACGCTTCTTCCGGGCACATCCAGCCTTCGGGCAGAATATCGAGGACATGCTTGCGGGCTGTCTCGCGGATTTCTTCCTGGCTCACCGTCTCGGAATGCTGCGTGGACAGAACCACGGAGGTGGCACCCACCGGCTTGCCATCGCGGTACTGGAGCGAGAACTGGCTCTTGGCATCAGGGCCCAGCCAAGGGGTCTCACCCGAGTGACGCACTTGGGCCAGATTCTTCAGCAGTTGATGGCTGTAATAGATCGGTGCCGGCATCAGGGCAGGCGTCTCGGTGCAGGCGTAACCGAACATGATGCCCTGGTCGCCCGCACCCTCGTCCTTATTGCCGGCGGCATCAACGCCGACGGCGATGTCGGCGGACTGTGCGTGCAGATGCACGGCAACCTCGGCTGTGGCCCAATGGAAGCCCTTCTGCTCATAGCCGATGTCGCGGACAGCCTCGCGGGCCACTTCCTCGACCTTCTTCAGCAGGCTGCCGGGGCCACGCACTTCACCCGCGATCACGATACGGTTAGTCGTGGCAAGCGTCTCGCACGCCACGCGAGCGACGGGGTCTTCCGCCAAGTAGAGATCGACGACAGCGTCGGAGATACGGTCACAGACCTTGTCCGGATGACCTTCGGACACGGATTCGGACGTAAAGACGTAGTTCGACTTGGCCACTTGGGTCGCCTCAGCTGATCTGTTTCCGGGCATAAAAAAAACACGCCGCCCCAGAGCAAATGGGGCCGCGTGTTTGTCGCAATCTTTTAGAGAAGGGTCAAGGGTGCAGGCGAAGGTCTAACCGAACAGTACGCCACCCCTTGCATCCGATCAGCCGGCGTCGGCAGGTCCGGCGACGGCCTTCGTCAACTCGAAGATGCGCTTGCGCACGGCCGGATCGGTAATCCGGTAATAGGCGCGCACAAGTTCCAGCGTCTCACGCTTGGCCATCGGATCGGGTTCGCCCGCCTCAGGCATCGGCGTCGGGGCCGGATTGGGCGAGCCATCGGGATGCGGCATGTCGTCAAAGAAGAACGACACTGGCACATCCAGAACGCGACTGAGATCGAACAGGCGGGAAGCGCCGATGCGGTTGGCACCACGCTCATATTTCTGGACCTGCTGGAACGTCAGGCCAATGGCCTCACCCAGCTTTTCCTGGCTCATGCCCAGCAGGGTACGACGCAGACGCACACGCGTGCCGACATGGACATCAATGGGATTCGGCTTGCCGAGCTTGGGTCGACCGCCACCACGACGGCCACGGGTTTCAGTTTGCATGCGGACAACCTCCAGAATGGCGTTATCTCGATCCTGCGACATACGTTTGCATGTCGTCAAGCGATTAACCTCTATTCTTTGGTATGCTGCACATCCATATCTGTATCCAGCAGGACATATGCACGCATCGTCCCAAAACTCACTGTGAAGCTAGCATCAGGCCGTTATCTGACGGCGCGCCTTCACGACGATGGCCAGTAACAGACCCAGCCAGATCAGGGCGGGGACTAGATCGCCAAAGTCTGCATACAATGGCACGAAAACGGCGCGCTGAGGTAGTGAAATATCCAGATTTCCGCTATCGCCGAGCGGTACGCTGCCCCTGACCCGCCCGTATGCATCGATAACACCCGAGATGCCGGTGTTGGCGGCGCGTACCAGGGGCACACCTTCTTCCACCGCCCGCACGATAGTAATGGCAAAATGCTGGTGGGGTCCTGCGGTCTGTCCATACCAAGCATCATTGGTCACGTTGAGAAGCCAATGTGGACGCTCACCACCCCGTGGCATGACGGCACCGGGAAAGATCACCTCATAACAGATCAGGGGGCTGGCCGCGGGCGCACCAGGCAGTGTGAGAGATTGCGGACCGGGACCCGCAGAGAAATCGGCCCCCGCCGCCACGGCCTTCATGCCCTTGGGCAGCAGGGCACGCAGCGGCAAATATTCGCCAAACGGCACCAAGTGAAACTTGTCGAAACTGGCTGCAACATGTCCACCCTGGGTCAGGGCGAAAAGGCTGTTGAAATACACATAATTGCCGGCAGCATCAGTGGCCAGCCGGTTACCGCCGGTAATTAAAGCACCACCCGGCGGTGCTATCTGTGTCAAAAGCCGGGTCAGCGGCTGCTGATCGGCATTTGAACTGTCAGAAGACAGGAAATAGGGCACCGCCGTTTCCGGCCAGATGACATGGGTGATGCGGTCCCATCCCTCCGCACCGGACATGGAAATCAGGTGGCGCAGATTGTTGATCTTCGCCTCTTCCTTCCATTTCAGTTCCTGCGGAATATTGGGCTGCACCACACGCAGCATGACGCCCGGCACATCGCCCAGCCCCTGCCCCGCCATCCGCCAGCCACCCCAGCCGGCCACCAGGGCCAGAACAGCCACACCGGCCAGGGCCGGTCGCCAGGAAGGCCTTGGCCCCGCCAACGTCGCTGGCAGTGACGCTACCAGGACCGTCAGCAGCGACAGGCCATAGATGCCGGCCACAGACGCAAACTGAAGCACCGGCAGGATCGGCACCCAGCCATAACCCAGAAGGTTCCAGGGGAAGCCCGTGAAAAGATGCCCGCGCGCATATTCTACGGCAACCCAGGCCAGCGCCAGGGCCACTGCTTCCGCCCACCCCGTCAGGCCGAACCGCCGGCGGGCCCAGCCAAAGGCGGCGGTGCCGGCACCCAGGAACAGGCCGAGCAGCGCCGGCAGCCCCAACAGGGCAAAGGGCAGCATGAACCAGAAGCGACCGATATCGGTGAACAGCGCCGCACTGATCCAGTACAGGCCCGGTACGTGATGGCCAACGCCAAAGGCAAAGCCGATGGCAAAGTCAGTCCGGCCCCGATCCGATCCGCGCAACAGCCAGATCAGTAGCGGAAAGGCCAGCCACAGCAGGGGCAGGATATGGGCCGGCGGCAGCGCCAAGGTCGCCACTGCACCGGCCAGCGCGGACAACCCCAACCGCCGCCACCCCCGCAAATCGGTGACCCGACAGGCCAGTATGGCGAGACGGGGCGAAACGGCTGGTTGGGTCATAAGACTATCCGGAGAGGGGGTGGAGACGCGCAAACCTGCGGATCAGGGCAGGCGTCACCCAACCGCCCGCTGGGGCTCGTCCGCATCATCGTCCTTGTTCGTGACGAGATTGTGGACGCGCAGCATCTTAATGCGGCGCGGATCGGCATCCAGAATTTCGAAAGCCAGCCCGCCCGGATGCTTCAGCACCTCACCGGGCGAAGGCACGCGACCAGCCATGGCAAAGACCAACCCGCCCAGCGTGTCGACATCCTCCAACTCATCCGCGTCGAAATAGCGACCCAGCTGCGCCTCGAACTCTTCCACCGGGATACGGGCATCGACATCGACGGTACCGTCGGCGCGCGGGGTCAGCGCGCTTTCCTCGGCATCATCATGCTCGTCCTCAATCTCGCCCACGATCTCTTCCACCAGATCTTCGATGGAAACCAGACCGTCGATGCCGCCAAATTCATCGACCACCAGCGCCAGATGCTGGCGCTTCTGCCGCATCTTCAGCAGCAGGTCGAGAACGGGCATGGAGGGGGCGACGATCATCACCTCACGGGTGATGGCCTGCATGTCAAAGTTGCGGGCACCGGCCACACAGGCCAGCACGTCCTTGATATGGACCATGCCAACCACGTCATCCAGCTCTTCCCGGTACACGGGCATGCGGCTGTGCGCTTCCTCAGAGAAACGCTTGATCAGGTCGGGCAGGGTAATGTCCATGGGCACGCCGACAATATCGGCACGCGGCACCATGGCATCAGCCACGGTGCGATGGCGCAGCTTCAGGATATTGGCGAGCAGTGCTCGCTCTCCCTCCGCCATGGAGGGCTCCTTGGGTCCCG
The DNA here is from genome assembly GCF_002868735.1 of Niveispirillum cyanobacteriorum. GTDB lineage: Bacteria > Pseudomonadota > Alphaproteobacteria > Azospirillales > Azospirillaceae > Niveispirillum > Niveispirillum cyanobacteriorum. The sequence continues at coordinate 1,891,273 of NZ_CP025611.1, forward strand.
TCTCCTCGATCAATTCCTCAATCGTGTCGCGCAGCGTGTCACCGCCGCGTACCCCGAGGATTGACCGCAGCCAGCCACGCAGGTGCTGGGCGAGGGTTCCATTTTCTTCCGCCCCGTCTTCGCGGGGCGATCGACTGTCGCTGAGGTCGGCCATCATCTTTCTGGGGTTAAGGGGACGGGTCCGGGGACGGGTCCCCCGGGTCATCAGGCGCACGGTGTCCTTCCGGCAGCCCGGCATAGGGGTCGGCGATACCAAGCCCCGACAGAATCTGGGTTTCCAGCCGTTCCATCTGTTCGGCCTCGGAATCCTCAATATGGTCGTAACCCAGGAGATGCAGAACGCCGTGGGTCACCAGGTGGGCCAGATGGTCGGCAAAGGCCTTGCGCTGCTCACGCGCCTCGCGTTCCACCGTTTCAAACGCCAGAATCACATCGCCCAATATTACAGGAACCGGGGCCTCTGGCGACAGGAATTCCACGTCGCCGCCATCAGGCTCGTCGCCGAGCTCTTCTTGGTCCTGTTCTTCGTCCACATGATCCTCATCCTCGCCCTCTTCATCGCCGCCATCGGCGTAGAGCGCAAAGGACAGGACGTTGGTAGGCTTATCCTTGCCGCGATAATTCTTGTTCAGTTCCTGAACCGTATCGTCATCGGCCAGGATTACCGACATCTCGACGGGGCCTTCGGGAAGCCAGTCCGGGTCCTGAGCATGCGCCGCAGCCAGGGCGGAGCGGGCTGACCGCTCACACAAGATTTCCACGCCGGCAACTGACGCTTCCCAGCGCTCATCCTCAATGGACAGCGCGATCTCGACACGATCCGGCATGTTCACGCCCCTTCCCGCGCCCGGTCGGCGGCGTCATAGGCCCGAACGATGCGGCCCACCAGCGGGTGGCGCACGACATCCTGGTCGGTAAACTCCACGAACGACACACCCTCTACCCCGCGCAGGATGGTCAGTGCCTCGCGCAGGCCGGATTTCTGCCCGGTGGGCAGATCGATCTGGGTCACGTCACCCGTCACCACCATGCGGCTGCCCTCACCCAGGCGGGTCAAGAACATCTTCATCTGCATGGGCGTGGTGTTTTGCGCCTCGTCCAGGATGACGAAGGCATGGGCCAGCGTGCGCCCGCGCATAAAGGCCAGCGGCGCCACCTCGATAACACCCGTCTCCAGACGCTTGGTCACCTGATCCCCCGGCAGCATGTCATGCAGCGCGTCATAGAGCGGGCGGAGGTAGGGATCGACCTTCTCCTTCATGTCGCCGGGAAGGAAACCCAGACGTTCCCCCGCCTCCACGGCGGGACGTGACAGGATGATGCGTTCGATGGAACCCTGCATCAGCAGGCTGACGGCCTGCGCCACCGCCAGATAGGTCTTGCCCGTGCCGGCAGGACCCAACCCGAACACCAGCTCGCTTTCGGCCAGCGCCTCCAGATACCTTGCCTGTGTGCCGCTCCGTGGGGTGATGGTTCGCCGCTTGGTCTTCAGGCCGGCGCGCGGGTCCGATAGTTGGGCCAGGGCATTGCCGCTGGTCTGCACATCGGCACTGATGGCCAGACGGGCGGCGGCATCCACCTCCCCCGGCCCCACGGGCATGCCGGCCTTCACCCGGTCCCACAGGGCCAGGATGGCGGCACGCGCTGCCTGCGCCGATTCGTCTTCACCCGCGATCAACAGGATATTGCCACGCGACATCAACCGCGTGCCCGTCTGCTTTTCCAGCCGTGTCAGGAACTGACCATGCTCCCCGAACAGCAGCGGCAGCAGGCGGTTATCGTCGAACGACAGTTCCAGATTGATCAAGCGTGTACCTCCACCGCCCGGCTGGCGGCCTGGGTCATGGTCTCACCGGTCACGACATGGCCGGACAGGCTGTTGGCGTAGGCGCCGGTGATATGCACCTCCACCATCTGGCCCATCAAGCGGGCAGGCGCCTGCACATAGACCGACTGCATATAGGCGCTGCGGCCCAGCAGCTGCCCCTCCAGCTTGCCCACCCGGTCAAACAGCACCGACAGGGTGCGGCCAATCATGGTCTGGTTGAAGGCCACCTGCTGGGCGTTCAGCAATTGCTGCACCGCCTGCAACCGCTCATCCTTCACCTTCTCATCCACCTGCCGGCCTTCCAGCGTTGCGGCGGGGGTGCCGGGACGGGCGGAATATTTGAAGCTATAGGCCTGGGCAAAGCCGATATCGGTGATCAGGCGCAGGGTGTCAGCAAAGTCCTGGTCCGTTTCACCGGGGAAGCCGGTGATGAAATCCGACGACAGGGCCAGATCGGGCTGGCGCGTGCGCAACCGGTCGATCAGGCGGCGGTAATCATCGCCCGTGTGCTTGCGGTTCATGGCCGCCAGGATGCGGTCGCTGCCCGACTGTACCGGCAGATGCAGGAACGGCATCAGTTGCGGCACCGTCCCATGCGCGTCGATCAGGTCATCATCCATGTCGCGCGGATGGCTGGTGGTATAGCGGATACGCGCCAGCCCATCGATCTCCGCCAGGGCGCGGATCAGCCGGCCCAGACCCCAGGCCTTGCCGTCCGGCCCCTCACCATGGAACGCGTTCACATTCTGGCCCAGCAAGGTGATTTCCCGCACGCCATGCGACACCAGTCGCTTGGCCTCGTTCAACACCTGGGCCACGGGCCGACTATATTCCGACCCGCGCGTATAGGGGACCACGCAGAAGGTGCAGAACTTGTCACAGCCTTCCTGCACCGACAGGAACGCCGCCGGCCCCTGCGGCTTGGCGCTTTCCTCGGGCAACAGGTCGAACTTGCTCTCAACCGGGAAGTCGGTATTCACCACGCCACCGGCCCCGCGCACCGCACGCGTCACCATTTCGGGCAGCTGGTGATAGGTCTGGGGCCCGAACACCATGTCCACATGGGGCGCGCGCATCATGATCTCCGCGCCCTCGGCCTGTGCCACGCAGCCGGCCACGGCCACCACCATGCGCCCGCCGTCCGCCGCCTTCTCATTCTGAAGGTGCCGGATGCGCCCCAGCTCGGAATAGACCTTCTCCGACGCCTTCTCGCGGATGTGGCAGGTGTTTAGGATCACCATGTCGGCGCCGTCGGGCGTATCCGTCGGCTCATAGCCCAGCGGCCCCAGGACATCGGCCATACGGTCGCTGTCATAGACATTCATCTGGCAGCCATAGGTCTTGATGAACAGCTTCTTCTTCAACGCCGTCACCCCGAAACCGGGGCCTTTCCGCATGACAAAGGGCACGGGATGGCAAAGGCCAGCCGTTTAACCGGTGCAAGATAGGGATGTTTGGCGGTGAGTCAACGCCGCAGCACGGATGGGCGGGGGCGATGGGGGTGCATGGGGGATGTTTGCCACCCCCGCCACTCACTCCTCAATCGGCCGATACCGCGCCCGATAGGCCGCCTCTTCGGCCGCAATGCCTTCTTCGGCGCGGCCTTCCTTGATGATGTTCAGCAGGGCGTAGAGCACTTCCTGCACGCCCTCGCCCGCCGCACCTGACATCACGAAGACGGGCTTCTTGGCCGACCGGCGCAGCTTGGTGCGCTTGAACTCGATCTCCTCCTCGGTCAGGGCGTCGACCTTGTTCAGGACGACGATTTCCTTCTTGTCGGCCAGGCCGCCGCCATACATGCGCAACTCGCGGCGGATGGTGCGATAAGCGAGCTGCACATCTTCCTGCGTGCCGTCGATCAGGTGCAGCAGCACGCGCGTGCGCTCCACGTGGCCCAGGAAGCGGGTGCCCAGGCCGTGGCCTTCGTGTGCGCCCTCGATCAGGCCCGGAATATCAGCGATGACGAATTCTTCCTCACCGGCCTTCACAACACCCAGATTGGGCACCAGGGTCGTGAAGGGATAATCGGCGATCTTGGGCCGGGCGCGGCTGACAGCGGCCAGGAAGGTGCTTTTGCCGGCATTGGGCAGGCCCAACAGGCCGGCATCGGCGATCAGCTTCAGACGCAGCCAGACCCAGCGTTCTTCCCCCGGCCAGCCGGGGCCGAAATTGCGGGGGGCGCGGTTGGTGCTGGTCTTGAAATGCTCGTTCCCGTAACCGCCATCACCGCCCTTCAGCAGCACGATGCGCTGGCCGGCCTCGGTCATGTCGGCGATCACCGTTTCCTGATCCTCGTCCAGCACCTGGGTGCCCACCGGCACGCGCAGCACCACATCGGCACCACGGGCACCGTTACGGGACGAGCCCATGCCATGGTCGCCCTTCTTGGCCTTGAAATGCTGCTGATAGCGATAGTCGATCAGGGTGTTCAGGCCGTCCACAGCCTCAATCACCACATCGCCGCCACGCCCGCCATTGCCGCCATCCGGCCCGCCGAAGGGGATGAACTTCTCGCGCCGGAACGCCACTGCACCCGGGCCGCCATCACCGCTACGCAGGTAGATCTTGCACTGATCAAGGAACTTCATGGCGGCACCGACTTTACAACAGAAACGGGAGGCACACAGGACGGCGCCCGGCGCCTGAGGGCGCAAAACAACTCAAAACAAATCGGGGGAACGGTTGCCCGCTCCCCCGACCCGTCACATTCCGAACATCGGCCAAGGGCCAACGACAGACCTTACTCGGCGGCAACCGCCGGCTCGTCATCGAAGCTGACTTCGTTGACGGCGACGAAGGTGCGACCCTTCAGGCCGGTCTTGAATTCGACATTGCCGTGAACCAGCGCGAACAGCGTGTGGTCCTTGCCGATGCCGACATTTTCACCAGCATGGAACTTGGTACCGCGCTGACGGACCAGGATGTTGCCGGCCAGAACCAGCTCACCGCCGAAGCGCTTGACGCCCAGACGGCGGCCAGCGGTATCGCGACCATTGCGGGACGAACCGCCTGCCTTTTTATGTGCCATGGATCTAACTCCTTAACTGAAGCTTCAAAAAGGCGCTCAGGCCTGGATACCGGTGATGCGCAGCACCGTCACTTCCTGACGATGGCCGTTCTTCCGGCGGTAGTTCTGGCGGCGCTTCTTCTTGAAGATGATGATCTTGTCGTTGCGATCCTGGGCGACAACGTCAGCCGTGACGACAGCGTTGGCGATCAGGGGCGTACCGACAGTGGTGGTGCCCTCGTTGCTGACCAGCAGGACTTCGTCCAGCTTCAGGGAGGCGCCAGCCTCACCGGCCAGCTTCTCAACCCGAATGACGTCGCCGGCCGCGACCTTGTACTGCTTACCGCCGGTGCGGATGACTGCGAACATTCTAACCACCACTTCTTAAAGATCCGGGAACCCCCGCCAATGGGATGGCCCCTTCCATTCTGCCGCAAAAAGGAATACGGCAGCCAAAGAGGCTCCGTTTCCAGAGGCGGCGGAATATACCTGTCCGAGACGGGCTGTCAACCAGGAACAGACTCTTTTCCTTGGGCTTTCGCCCCCCGCGCCCTGCAAGGGTGGGGTCCATCCGCCGCATGGAGTTGCTTATATATTGTATGAGCGCGATGAAAAAGGACTGTTGCATCCCACGAACGGTTTGTGTAGGTTCCGCGCCACTTCGCCAGGGCGCCCCGGTCGACCACCGGAAATCATGCGCGGCGAGGTCATGCGGAGAGGTGGCGGAGTGGTCGAACGCGTCGGTCTCGAAAACCGAAGTACCCGCAAGGGTACCGTGGGTTCGAATCCCACCCTCTCCGCCATTCCATCCCCGTAAGCCTTTGATTTATCAGGAAATGCACACTGCATTTCTTTGGCTTCCCCACATTTTTCCCCACACCTCATATCGGATTGGGGCGGCTGTGGGCGGACACGCGCGAACGGTTCAGGTATGGGAGCGTCGCCTCCCCCTTGCCCGGCTCCATCGTGCTTCCATGCGTAGGATGACTTCCTCTAGCTCCCCTTCCGCTTCTATCTCCAGGGTGAGAATGCGCTCTACGGCGGCATTATAGGTTCGCCAGTGCATGCCCTTGGGCTTTTTGGGGATCGGGGACGCCATGCCGGGATCGCCCCCCAACTTCTTACGCAGCTTGTTGGCAGTATGCAGGGGGAGTAAGTGCTCCCGTTCCAACTGTGACTGATAGCCCAGCCGGTAACAGTGCCGACAGGCAAACAGCTTTCCGGCTCCGTAGAGCTTCGCCACCCGCTTTCCGCAATATTGCCCACCTGAAAAGCAGACGCAGCGGAACCATGGGCGGGAGCCTCCATAGCGGCACGCGGTCCAGTCTATGGGCACCCGCTGTTCCACCGGCTCCCAATCCCCAAAGCCGGGACGGTATTTGTAAATCAGCACAATCTCGGATTCGTTCGCGCGCTGTTGAATGGTTGCCGTGGTGCCATCCTGATAGGACCATTGCCACGTCCCCCAATAGCCAGGGCGAAGGGACCCGGCCCGGTGTAGCTTCATCACGTCAAGCGTGCGGCTGCCTTCAACGGTGCCGGCTACCCGGTTATGCCCCCCTGAACCAAACCCACCCATGATGCCCTCGCGGATTTTGCCGAAATCCCTTGGCAATTATACCCGCCTTTGATCGTCACGGACACAGTAAGTATAGCAAGAACAATATGTTAGGTAGTCCGTGGAATATCCGCCATCGGCCATATCATCCCCATAAAGCCTTGATCTTTTAGGGCATTGCAAAACTGACTTGGTCAGTGCCAACAGCCCGACGGCGGCATGGGCGGGAATTGCCATGTCGCGTCCGCGCGTTCCCCGCTTTCAATGCATGACGGGGTAAAGGTGACGCACATAGGGGTATAGATCGCCCAATTGCAGATTGTTCTTTTTTTGTTCTATCGTGTGCCATCGCATAGAGGTGCATGATGGAATATCACGACATCGCCCAGCGTCCCCCGCTGTGCCCGGTTCCTGTCTTTCAACAGCGTGTCGGGGCAGGCTTTCCGTCACCGGCTGCTGACTATGCGGAAGGGCGGTTGGATTTTAACCGGTTGCTGGTGCATCGCCCGGCATCAACCTTTGCCGTTCGCATCACGGGAACATCCATGGTCGGGGCCGGCATCGTTGATGGTGGGATGGTGGTGGTTGACCGTTCGGTGAAGCCGGTTCCCGGAAAGGTCATTGTTGCCATTGTGGACGGAAGCCTTGTTGTGAAGCGGCTGCGTAAGGATCGTGACGGCTCTATATATCTGGACAGTCACCCCGCCCCCGGACATGAGGACATGCACCCGCCCATCCGCATTGGGGATGGAATGCAGTTTGAGGTGTGGGGCTGTGTCACGTCGGCAATCACCTTCATGGCGTGACGCCCATGTATGCGCTGGTAGACGGCAATAACTTCTATGTGTCGTGCGAGCGGGTGTTTGATCCCCGGTTGCGCGGGGTGCCTGTCGGGGTGCTGTCAAACAATGACGGCTGTTTCGTCGCGCGGTCGGATGAATTGAAGGCGCTGGGCGTGAAGATGGGGCAGCCCGCCTTTCAGGTGCGCGACCTGTTGCGCGCCAACCGGGTTAAGGTGCTTTCATCCAACTACACGCTTTATGGCGATATGAGCGGGCGGGTTCTGGACACGTTGCGGGAATTGGTCCCCGACGTGGAACCGTACAGCGTTGACGAATCATTCCTAAACCTTGCGGGGTTCGATCACTGGAACCTGTCCGACCTGGGTAGCGGCATCCGGGAAACCGTGCGCGACTGGACCGGCATTCCGACTTGTGTCGGGATCGGCCCTACCCGCACCCTGGCAAAGCTGGCGAACCATGCCGCCAAGAAACGGCTGTTGAATGACAGGGGCGTTTGCGACCTGTCACCGCCCGATATCCGGGCTGGGCTGCTGTCGCGGATTGCCGTTGGTGAGGTGTGGGGAATCGGGCCGGCTTCACAGGTGAAGTTGAATTATATCGGGATCAGGACAGCGGCGGACCTTGCCCAGATGGATCGGCGGCACGCGCGCGACCTGTTATCCGTCACCGGGCAACGCATCGTTGATGAATTGCGCGGGGTGGATTGCGTGCATCCCGACATGGTCCAGAAGGACCGCAAGGGGCTTGCCGTGACGCGCGCATTCGGTGCCCCGGTGTGCGAACGGGGGCAGATGGATGAAGCTGTCACCGCCTATGCCACGCGCGTTGCGGAAAAACTGCGGGATGCCGGCATGGCGACAATGTCGGTTCAGACCTTCATCCATACCAACCGGTTCAAGGACAGCGACGCGCAATATAGCAATGCCGCTACCGTCACGCTTGCCGACGCCACAGCGGACACGCTGGCGATTGTCAGGGCCGCGCGGGAATGCCTTTCCCGCATCTGGCGGGATGGATACCGCTATTCCAAGGCGGGCGTATTGCTTGACGGTCTGGTGAAGCCGGAAGCGGCACAGCCCAGCCTGTTTGACGCCACCCCGGACAAGGCACGGTCACAGCGGCTTATGCAGGCCCTGGATAGCGTGAATGCCGCCCATGGTCGCGGTTCCCTGCAACTGGCGGGGGCTGGCATCCCGCGTCAAAGGCAATGGTCCGCACGCTTTGACCTGCGAAGCCCAAGGTGGACGACGTGTTTTGAGGAATTGCCGATGGCGCGGGCGTAAGGGAATTTCGCCACCAGTACGCGCGCCCACCTCATTCAGACTAACAATCTTCGCTGAGTGGGAATTGGAGGCTGCCTAACGATTATACGGGGTTGGCCGAAATGACCTGACTTAGCAATAAACCCTTCGTCAAATGTCTCGATTATCGGTACACCGGCTTCCATTGCTGTTGCAGCATGAATAGCATCCTTCGGCTTTATCCCAATATCCCAAACTAACGTCTGGGCTTCCTCAGATATTGAGCGACTTACGTTTCGTACCCTGATAAATGAACGCCGAAAGAACCGTCTGACGATGTCAGCTCGATCTTTCGGAATCTGTCGCTCACCTCGCAGCCAAAGACATTCAGCTATCGTCAACGCCGACGTTATGATCACGACTTCACCTTGATCCGCACGATCTAGCGTTCCGTGGCAAAGCTGCACACGCCCCTGCTCCTCTTGGAAATAGGCGAGGAAAGTTGCGCTATCCCAATAAACAAGTTCAATTGTCATGCATCGAACCTCAGAATACCGCGAACATCATTTAATGTCGGCAAGGTTGTGTCATCTTCCAGGGGAGTAATTTCGGCAACCTCAATACTAATAGGTTTTCCGTTCTTGCGATAATGTATAGTTCCGGAGAGCTCAACTCGCTGTCGAAAATTCTCGAATGCCTTCTTCAGTAAATTTTCAGATACGATGCACCTAACAGTCTGCCGGAGATAGGGATCGCGAACCGTTAAATTCAACGCGCCACGATCCTGAATAGCTTCTAATTTCCCTTCAATTGTACCAAAATCGTGATAGTCAACATTCCAATCATCTCTAATCAAGTTGGCTATTTCTTTGTTTAGTTCAGTCGGCGCTCGCTTAACCCACAAACGGATTGGAACAGTCCTTGTTCTGTCAATTATGGTCGCGTCCGCCAAGTTTCTAAGATGCTTAAGCGCGGCATCTGATAGCCCGGCTCCGGTCAAGTCACCGACCGACAGTTGCTTAATGCCCGACTCGGCTTTAGCGTAGACTGCATGCACTGCTTCAATGGACGTGTTCGGCGCAGGATCAACACCAATTAAATGGCTACCTTCGCGGAGGCGAACAATCCAGTCCGGGCCCGACTCGTCTGCCGTAATCGACCGACCGATCTCCTCCACATATCCAAAAAATGCGCGCGCTACCGCCATGAACCTTTCGGGCGACAGGTTCACAGCGACCTCAAGGGTCAAATCACTCGGTATCTGATCCGGCGTAGCCATAAGCAGCACTCCTACACGCTTAAATTCTAACGTGGTAGGCGTAGCGCTGTACATAAAGAACGTTCTAGCGGTAGCCTCTAGGCTGTTGCGCAGCTCAAAAATCAACACTTGTTGCCGCACTGTCCCACCGTCCCAAACTGTGGGCGTGGGACAATGGGACAGGCAAGGCCGGACTAGGCATCGCTCGGTGGTAACTTGGATGTTGCGGGCAGTTGCTTGACCAACCTGTCCACCTTCGACTTAGACAAGCCCGTTTCCTCAGCAATTTGCCGTACTGACATCCCCGCCGCGAAAAGCGGTTCAATGCGCTTCAAATCAGCTTTTACGATTGCCGACGTACTCCATACCGCCTTGCCCCGGTTGACGCTGCATATCGCCTCAAACGGCTCTGCATCTTTTCCGAAAAGACCGCGCGCCTTGTCAAAATGCACTTCGAACCGTGCGCCTTGGCTGCTTTCATAACCATCGGGACGTTTCAGGCAAATCACCGTATCCAACACGTCTTCCCGCTTTGACGTGCCGCGTTGCGCCCCCGTCTTCCCCGAATGATGGACGAATAGGACGGATCGCCCGCAACGGCGTTGGTGCAAGGCCCAATCCTGGATAGGTTGCCAGCTTTCCGCCTCGTTTTCGCGCCCATGTCTGACCAGCGTGGAAATGTTATCCACGACTATAAGGTCGGCTGTTTCGACATGTGGTGCTATCGCAGTTTGTCCGTCGGGATCGGAAAGGTCTGGTAATCCGAATTCGTTACGGTCTGCCGATAGGATGCGGAAATAGTCATCGCTAGGCGGTTTCAGGTTTGATGCGTTCATGATATCCGCAAGCCGGTCTCGTACCGCTTCCGATGGCATTTCCCCGTCAAGGTAAAGAACGCGCTTTGGCGCGGGGGCCGAAAACGACAGGAAGTTGCCACCTGTTGCAATGGCATAGGCCGCTGATAGGGCGAACCAGGTTTTGCCAACACCAGGGCGGGCATAGACCATAGCCAGCCCCTTGGCCGGGAGCCATGGCTTGATCAGGTACTCACGCGGGGGAAGATTAAGCGCCGCAAACTCCGCCGCTGTCAGCACGGTTAGCGGCCTTGTTAGGGGGTCGTGAAATTCACCGGCCCCATGGATGGCATTGGCAATTGCGTCATTCATGATCCACCGCCTTTCCGGTCGCGGCATCGTTCCAATCGGTGTAGGGGGCGGGTGGGGTTGCGATACGGACGGTTCGCCCTTCCGTGATCCATCGCTGTGCCGCGTCATGGGCAGCGTCCAAACCCACCGGGTCATTGTCTGCGGCTATCGTCACGGTGGACGCGCTGGGCAGCGGCGGCAGGATCAGCTTACGCACGCCCCCGGCGGATAGGGCTGCCCATGTTGGAAGCCCAGCGCCCCCCATGGCGGACAGGGCGCTTTCGATACCTTCCGCAACGATCATGTGCGGGCCGGCGGGTGCGAGGTGGACGGAACACCCCCCAACGGGGCCAAGTGTCATTTTGGCCGGATCAATGTCCGCCTTGCCCATGCCGTCCGGTCGCAAATAGGTACGGTGAAGGGCGACAATCGTTCCGCCAGCATCGCGCACAGCCGCGACCATGGCGGGCCATTTCATCCCTGTCGGCAGATGGCGCATGCGCAGGTAAAGCCGGATATCAACCGGTATCGGCAAATGGATGCATCGTGACCGCAGATAGGTTTCTACAACGGTCCCGCGCGCGTCCCGGCATTGCTGCCATATGGACAGGACGGCGCTGGCATCAAAAGGGGCTTTGCCCCGTGAACCCTCACCAGTGGGCACGGGATGAGCGGCAATGGGCCATTCGCGGCGGGTGGTATCCCGCCCCCATACGCCAGCCTTGCGCAGTGCCGCCACCACGGCGGTTTGATCGCACCCGGCATGGCAATGGACCAAGGCCCGCCCATCCCGATCTTGCATAGTGAAAGCACCCGGATAACCGCAAGCCGGACAGGCACCGACATGCACGGAACCCGAACGACGCAGACGCAAAGTCTGCGCAATTATGATGATATTCCTCATACTGGTATCCCCAGGCAAAAGGGTCCCAATACGGCGGACAATATGCCCGCCGTTCGAGAGGCAGAATTTGGGTAGCGTTAGCCTTTCAGGCTGTTAAGCCACGCTTCCGCCGCTGCCCGAGGGATGAGGGTTCGCCTTCCGATCTTCTTGATCGTGATTCGACCTGCCGCAACTTCCTTGTAAAAGGACGTTCTGCCGATACTGTATGATGATAAAAAGTCTGCGACCGAAATGGCGCCAATTAAGTCTGTGGCGGCATGAGTCGGTTTTTCAGCCTTCATGGCTGACATATGCGTGCTGTTCATTGGGAATACCCCATATGTACGGTGATGACCTTTGGTCAAAACGACAGATACGTAGGTATCGCCCTCAATTATTCATAACTGGCAGCGTGTCGATCATTTCGCGGCTGACAAATGCAGCGGCAATATATTCAAGGCAAGATCGGACTACGTTACCCAGATAAACGAACATCCATTCAAGATAATATATGAAATAGAACAAACATAATGCATCACGATAAAAATCTTCTGCCACAAAACGTATGTTATTCCAAAATCGGTCTGAAAGAACGCTTTCAAAACGGCTGGATAAATAGGGAGCCACTACAGCGAAGCGCCCAATTAATCCGGGCAACGGGTAGGGTTCTCCGGCATCCTCTTGTTCACAGAGGAACTTCTCTACAGACGAAAGATGCCCAACAAGGATCAAGGACCGTCTCCGTTCGCGTACGTTCTCAGATATAGGCCGGCGTTCCTATGAACACAAGAGGCAATGTGAATAAACCGATCACTATTTTCGTTTTTTCGCAAAACTGACCACCTTGCCAGTTCCACCCACACAGAAGCCGTCCCAAGCGTCCATCAATTTCCGCCGCTTTTCCAGTAGGTCGCCACGCCGATATGCCGCCTCTACCCGGTTTTCCACGGTATGGGCCAAGGCAGCTTCGCAGACTTCACGGGAAAAATTGGTCGCTTCCGCTGCCCAATCGCGGAAACAGGACCGGAAGCCATGAACGGTGAAATCCAAATCCATGCGACGCAGCATCATGGTGAGGGTCATATCCGACATGGGCGAACCCTTCCGGGACCCTTCAAAGATCAGCGCCCCCTTGTCGTCCGACGTGCGCAATTCCTGCATCCGCGACAGGATCGCCATGGCGCGGGCGGACAGTGGGACCGTGTGCGGCTTGCCTGCCTTCATGCGTTCCCCCGGAATGCGCCATTCTGAACTACTTACGTCTATTTCAGACCAGCGTGCGCCGCGCACTTCCCCGGATCGAGCTGCCGTCAAAATCAGAAACTCCATCGCCAGCCGGTAAGGCTCCCCCACCCGGTCATTCGTGCGCAGCTTTTCCAGAAAGGCGGGCAACTCTTTCCAGGGGATGGCGGCAAAGTGGTTATCCTTTTTCGGCTGCTTCGGAAGCCCCTTGGTAATGGCGCGCAAGGGTGCGTCTGTCTCCCGCCAGCCCTTGGCATGTGCCCAATCCAGCACGGCCCCGATGCGCTGGCGTACACGACGCGCGGTTTCAGGGATCACAAGCCAAATCTCCGCCAGCGTATCGCGCACCATGGGGCCGGTAACGTCGCGGACCGGAATATCGCCCAATGTAGGAAAGGCATGCTGTTCAAGGGTGGCAAGCCATTGATCGGCGTGCTTCCCGTTCTTCCATGATGGCAGGTGTTCCCGATGCACTTGGATCGCCGCTTCCCGAAAGGTGGGTAGCTTTACGGGTTCCGCCTTGGCCGCGCGCTTCTCCGCCACAACGTCCCGGCCTTCACGAAGCGCCCGGCGGACTTCCTCCGCCTTGGTCCTGGCATCGGCCAGCGAAACATCATTGGCAGAACCCAGCCCGATATCCCGACGCTTCCCGTCCACCTGCACCCGGACAATCCAGCTTCGGGAACCGGACTTGCCGACTTCAAGGAAAAGCCCCTGCCCATCGCCGTAGCGTCCCGCTTCCTTGGCGTTCCGCACCTGCATTGCCGTGAGATTTGCCATGTCCACACCCTTCGCCCGCCGTCCGGTGTGGGGAAGCACGATCCGTTCCCCACATTCTTCCCCACACATTTGCACGGCTATAGGGGTACGTCAACGGACGTTGGCGGACAGGAAAGGCTGAGAATCATGTAAAAACAAAGGCTTTGGCGACGGGCGGAGATAGAGGCGAACGCTTGTTCTACAGACACCCTCTCCGCCATATATCCCTCCTCTCCTATCAGTTGCTTGATTGTCCGATCACGCAGCACTCACCGGCTTCGGCAGGATTCCGGCGGCGATGGCTGCGCCATAGGCCTTGGTGATGAAGTCCGTCATCTCGTTGGATGAGCTGGAGGCCGCTGCAAAGTCAGGGTGGCCGTTCAACTCACGCGCCACCGTTCGCATCTTTTCGGTCAAGGCCGGGTCACCACCCGTGACCTCGAACACCTTGCCCATCCAGCGGCGCGCAAGGTCCATCGCTTCGGCGGAGGCCGGGTCAACGGTCTTCATGAGGCGAGCAGCCTCCTGACTCAGGGCGTCCCAGTCCGCATCCGGCTTATCCATGCCGCGATAGCCATTGGCCGTCAGGATCGCCTGATCTGCTGCGGTGAAATGTTTGCTGGCAACCGCCGCATAAGCAGCCGCCAGATTTTCCGTACGATTTTCCGTCATTGTCGTTTCCTTTGAGAGCGTCATCAGATCGTCCAAGGAAAGACCATCGCCTCTGGCAAGTTTAAGTCGGGCCGTACCCAACAGCCGCCGCGCTCTGTCGATACGCTCCGCCTCCTGGCACAGCATCTGTTCATGCCATTCCAGGAAAGTGGCCAAATCGGGCATGCCACCGGACAGGAGTTCGGCAATCCTGCTGAGCGGAAAGCCGAAACTCTTGAGGGCGATCACCTGATGCAGGCGTGCGATCTGGTCGGGGCCATAGACGCGCCAACCGGCGGCGGTCCGTTCGGCCCGAACCAATCCATGCGCTTCGTAAACGCGCAGTGCCTTTGCGGTTACACCAAGCCGGCGGGCGGCGGCGGCACAACGCAGATAAGGTCCAGCTTTTGCCAAGGCGTGTCTTCCTTCTTCGAACGAAGACCTTATCGGGCTTGCCCCAAGGGCCGGCTCAAGAGGAAAATTATCAGAAAATTTGCGCCCCCATCCGCGCCCAGGCAGCGGGGGCAGGAGCGGGGGCGGCGCCCTTCATAGCCACCGCCCCGAGAGTCGCTTACAAAATGAACTTCGACAGATCCGTGTTCTGCGACAGACCGTCCAACTGCTGACGGACGTAATCCGCATCCACCGTGATCACCTCCCCGCTCTTTTCCGTCGCGGCGAAGCTGATTTCCTCCAGCAGACGCTCCATCACGGTGTGTAGGCGGCGGGCGCCGATATTCTCGACCGTCCGGTTGATGTCGGCGGCCAGCCGGGCCAACTCGTCGATGGCGTCGTCGGTAAAGACCAGTTCCACCTCTTCCGTCTTCAGAAGCGCCACATACTGCTTGATCAGGCTGCATTCCGGCTCCGTCAGGATGCGGCGGAAATCGGCCTGGGTGAGCGGTTGCAAATTCACACGGATGGGCAGGCGGCCCTGCAATTCCGGCAGCAGGTCGCTGGGTTTGGCGACGTGGAAGGCACCCGACGCGATGAACAGGATATGGTCGGTCTTCACGGCCCCATGCTTGGTGGACACTACGGTACCCTCAATCAGGGGCAGCAGGTCGCGCTGCACGCCTTCGCGCGACACGTCGCCACCGCCGCGATGCTCACCGCGCGCGCAGATTTTGTCGATCTCGTCCAGGAAGACGATGCCGTTCTGTTCCACCGAATGGATGGCCTCGGCGACCACCTTCTCATTATCCAGAAGCTTGTCGCTTTCCTCGGCCATCAGCACTTCATAGCTTTCCGACACGCTCATCTTGCGGGTCTTGGTGCGACCGCCACCAAAGGCCTTCCCGAAAATATCACCCAGATTGACCATGCCCATCTGAGCACCCGGCATGCCGGGCACATCGAATGTCGGCATGCCGGGAACGGCATTGTCGGCCACCTGCACTTCGATCTCGCGGTCGTTCAGCGTACCTTCGCGCAGCATCTTGCGGAACTTCGCGCGGGTTTCCGGCCCGGCCCCTTCCCCAACAAGCGCGTCCAGCACCCGTTCCTCGGCATGCAGTTCGGCCTTGGCCGCCACTTCCTGGCGCAGGCGGGTGCGGGTCATGACAATGGCCGCTTCGACCAGATCACGGATGATCTGTTCCACATCACGACCGACATAGCCGACTTCCGTGAACTTCGTGGCCTCCACCTTCACGAACGGGGCCTGGGCCAGCTTGGCCAGACGCCGCGCGATCTCGGTCTTGCCGACACCGGTCGGGCCGATCATCAGGATATTCTTGGGATACACTTCCTCGCGCATCTGGCCGGTCAATTGCTGCCGGCGCCAACGGTTGCGCAGCGCGATGGCAACGGCGCGCTTGGCCTCGTTCTGGCCGACAATAAATCGATCCAGTTCCGAAACGATCTCACGCGGGGAGAAGGCGGTGGCACTCATCACATCTTCTCCAGCGTGACGGAATGGTTGGTATAGACACAGATGTCGGCGGCCACCTTCATCGCGCGCCGCGCAATCATTTCGGCATCGAAACCATCGATATCCTTGAGCGCACGGGCCGCCGCCAGGGCATAGGACCCGCCCGACCCGATGCCGATAATGCCGTCTTCCGGTTCCAGCACATCGCCATTGCCGGTGATGACCAGAGAGACATCCTTGTCCGCCACAGCCATCAGCGCCTCCAGACGGCGCAGGTAACGGTCAGTGCGCCAATCCTTGGCCATTTCCACGGCGGCGCGGGTCAACTGTCCCGGATGCTGCTCCAGCTTGGCTTCCAGCCGTTCGAACAGGGCGAAGGCATCGGCTGTGGCACCGGCGAAACCGGCCATCACGGAGCCGCCCGCCAGACGGCGAACCTTGCGGGCATTGGACTTCATCACCGTCTGCCCCATCGACACCTGGCCGTCACCGGCGATGACCACCTGTCCATCCTTACGGACGGAAATGATGGTGGTGCCATGCCACTGGATAGGATCGTGGGGGTTTGGATTGCCGGTCATCGGGCTCACTCGGGGCAAGGGAAGGATCGAACACGCCCTGCTATGTGGGCAGGCGGCGGGCAACGTCAAGCACAGGCACCAAGGGCCAAGCCCACTCTGGCCCCGGCTGATGCCCCCTGATGCTTGCATTTCAAGGATTTCACCCCCTACACTAACGCCCATTGTGAAGCCTGCCGTCGCCCATGTCATCGCGATCGCCGGTGCCGCCCTGCTGGGGCTGGCTGCGATCGGTTGGATGCTGCTTCCCCTGTGGGAAGCGCAATCGCCCGTGCTTGGCCTGCTGACGCTGGCCCTGCTTTTGACCATCGCCGCCATGTTCCTGCGGCTTCTGGCCTGGGGCCGGGGGCGGGAACTGGATATGCAGGAGACACGGACGGAGAATGCCCGTCTGCTGGCCCTGCTGGATGCCAGCCCCGATGCCTGGTTCGCCCTGGGCAGCGATGGCGATTTGGCGCAGTCCGCCGGATTCGCGGCCCTGCTGGGCCTGGAACAGGTGCGCGGACTGGAGGATGTGGAACAAGCGCTGGCGCCCAGCGATGCCGCCGCTCTGCACGGGTCCTTCCGACATCTGACCGACAGTGGGCAGCCCTTCCAGATCAATGTCCGGCTTGCCGACGGCTCCGCCTTCTTCCTGGCCAGTGGTCGGCGGGGCAAGGCGACGGATGGCACCGCCCTGCATCTGCTCTGGCTACGCGATGTCACGCCGCAGGGCCAGGAACAGGTGCGCCGTCAGGAATTGCAGAGTGTGCAGTCGGCAGAGCTGGAGAAGCTGCGTTGCCTTCTGTCCACCCTGCCCATCCCGCTGTGGCGGCGCAATGCGTCGCTGGACCTGGACTGGTGCAACCAGGCCTATGCCAACCTGCTGGACAGCAGTCCGGAACAGGTACTGGAGGCTGGCCGCGAACTACCCGGCGGCGGCCTGTTCGGCGCGCCCCGCGATCTGGCCCAGCGCGCGCGGGAAACGGGCGCAGCGCAGAGCGAGGACCGGTTCCTGGTGGTGGATGGCGACCGCCGTCTGTTCCAACTGACCGAAGTCCCCCTGCCGCAAGGCTGCATGATCGGTATGGCCGTGGACCGGACCACCGAACGCGGCCTGAAAGACGAACTGACCCGCCATATCGATGCGCATGGGGAGGTCCTGCATCAGTTGGGTTCCGCCATCGCCATCTATGGCCCCGATATGCGGATCAAGTTCCATAACCATGCTTTCGCGCGGCTGTGGGACATGGATACGGGCTGGCTGGCCGACGAACCGACCTTTGGCGAGGTGCTGGAGGATTTGCGCGACCGCCGCAAACTGACGGAAGAGGCGGATTTCCCGCGCTGGAAGAAGCAGCAGCTGGGCCTATTCACCTCGTTGATCGAACCGATGGAAGAGCTGATGCATCTGCCCGACGGGCGGACGCTGCGCTCCCTTGTCGTGCCTCATCCGTTCGGCGGGCTGATGTTCGTGGCGGAGGATGTGACCCACACCCTGGCCCTGGAAAGCTCCTACAACACCCTTATGGCAGTGCAGCAGGAGACGCTGGATAATCTGGCCGAGGGCGTGGCCGTGTTCGGCGGCGATGGCCGCCTGAAACTTTGCAACCCGGCCTTCCAGCGTCTCTGGTCCGTCGATGCCGAACAGGTGCGGGGTGAGCCGCATGCCAACCGGCTGGTCGATTTCGTGCGCCCCTTGCTGGATGAAGGCGGGAATTGGGACCAGGAGCGGGACCGGCTGGTCAGCCGCCTGCTGGAACGTGCCGCCGATGCCGGCATCATGCGCCGGGTCGATGGATCGGTCCTGCGCTATGCCCTGGTGCCGCTGCCCGACGGGGCGGTGCTGTTCTCCTGCCTGGACGTCACCGACAGCGACAAGGTGGAAACGGCCCTGCGCTCCAGCAACGAAGCGCTGGAGGCGGCCGACCGGTTAAAGGCGGAATTCATCGCCAACGTGTCCTACCAACTGCGCACGCCGCTGAACGCCATCATGGGCTTTGCTGAAATCCTGCATAACCAGTATTTCGGGCCGCTGAACAACCGGCAGCAGGAATATGCCAAGGGTGTGCTGGAGGCGAGCCGGCGCCTGCTGTCCCTGGTCAATGACATCCTGGATCTGGCCACCATCGAGGCCGGGTTCATGGTGTTGGAACAAGAACAGTTCGACATTCCCCAGCTTCTGCATTCGGTCGCAGGATTGACCCGCGACTGGGCCCGCAAACAGGGGCTGGACCTACGCGTCGATGTTCCCGACCATGTCGGGGCCATGCAGGGGGACGAGAAGCGGCTGAAGCAGGCCTTGTTCAACCTTGTCTCCAACGCCATCAAATTCACCCCCGCCGGCGGGCGCATCACCCTGTCGGCGGAACGGCAGGGCGATCAGGTTGTGCTGGGCGTCGCCGATACGGGCCTGGGCATCACGAGCGAGGAACAGAACCGCGTCTTCGAACGCTTCGAACGCGGGGCCGCCGGCAATACCGGGTCGGGCGGTGCCGGCCTGGGCCTGTCGCTGGTGAAAAGCTTCGTGGAACTGCATGGCGGTGCGGTTGAGATTGAAAGCGACGGGCAGAATGGCAGCACCATCCGCTGCCGCCTGCCCGCCATGCCCGTAAAGCTGTAGGTCCGATCAAAGCCCCAGCAGCGACCGGTGTACCCCCACCCCGGCAAGCATACCCGACGCCACCGACAGGGTGGCGCTGTGCATCTGCATGGTGGCGTCGCCTGCCGCGAAGATGCCGGGCACGCTGGTTTCCTTGCCCTCATTGATCCGCAGGTAAGGTCCGCTATGTCCCTCCTCCATGGCACAGCCCAGTTGCAGGGCCAGGGGGCTGGCCATATGGGTACGGGGGCCAACGAACAGGGCGGCCAGCGGCAGGACCCGCCCATCAGCCAGCTTCACCGCCGACAGTGACGGTGCCTCGCCCAGCATTTCCGTAATCGGTACCCTTTCCACCGTGATGCTGCGTTGGGACAGCCGCGCCATCATCTCCGCCCCTGGCAGGAACGCATCCTGGGTGAACAGTGTGACCGGCCCCCAATCCGACACCAGCAGCGCCTTCATATCCGATCCGGCCTGGGTGCCCAGGACACCGAGGGGCTGCCCCGCCACCTCGTAGCCATGGCAATAGGGACAGTGCAGGACGCCGACGCCCCAACGTTCCTTCATCCCCGGAATGGGCGGCAGTTCGTCCCGCACGCCGGTCGCTAGGATCAGACGCCGGCCCAGATGGCGGGCGCCATCGGCCATGGTTACAGCGAAGGTGTCCAGGGTGCCCGCCGCTCCCACCACATTTCCCCGCAGTAGGGTAAAGGTCGGATAGGCAGACAGTTCGGCCATGCCGCGTGCCTGGATGTCCGCCGGCGCCACCCCGTCCTGACCCAGGAATCCATGGGAATGCGCCGCAAACCGGTTGCGGGGCTGCCCCGCATCGATCAGCAGTACGCGCCGCCGTGCCCGCGCCAGGGGCATGGCGGCAGCCAGCCCGGCAAAGCCGCCACCGATGATGATCACGTCATGAAGCATTATCGCCTCCATCATGTTACTTCATAAGTTACATGATGGAGGCGATCACAGGATTACGCAACATCTCTTGTTACGAAACTCAGCATGGGTTAAGCAGAGCCATGCGACCCGACAGCCGCCTTTCCCGCATGCTGCATGCCCTGATCCACATGGATCGGCTGGAAGGCGCCGCCACGTCCGAAACGCTGGCCGCCATGCTGAACACCAACCCCGTGGTGGTACGCCGGACCATGGCGGGCCTGCGTCAACAAGGGCTGGTCCGGTCGGAAAAGGGGCATGGCGGCGGCTGGGTTCTGGCCCGCCCGCTGGACGCGATCAGCCTGCTGGACATCTATCAGGCATTGGGCGAGCCACAGCTTTTCGCCATCGGCCCGTCGGTGGATAATCCCACCTGTCTCGTCGAACAGGCCGTCAATCAGGCGCTGGAGGATAGCCTGTCCGCCGCGCGCACCCTGCTTCTGTCGCGGCTGGCGCAGACCAGCCTGGGCGACCTGGGACGGCAGTTCGAGGAGAAACTGCGCAATGGTGCCTGGACCCTGCCCCAGCATCCGCACGATAGCGGCCCCTGACAGCGCAAAGGCTTGATCCGGCCCCTTTTTTCGCCACGCCCGCGCCCCAGATCATGTACTCTGCACACCTTCCTGATCGGCGACGGACCCTGCCCGCATGCCCCCTGCAAATCCGCCCAAAGTCGGCCTGCTGGTCACCTGTCTGGTGGATTTGTTCCGCCCGTCTGTAGGGTTCGCGGCGGTCACCTTGCTGGAACGCGCCGGGTGCCAAGTCACCGTGCCATCACAGAGCTGCTGCGGACAGCCGGCCTGGAACAATGGCGACCGGGCCACGACAGAGGCGCTGGCAAGGACAATGATCCAGGCGTTTGAGGGCTGTGATTATGTGGTCGCACCGTCCGGGTCCTGCTCAGGCATGCTGCACAAACACTACCCGGAACTGTTCCGCGATGATCCGGCCTGGGCCGCGCGGGCCACGGCACTGGCCGACCGCACCTGGGAGCTGACCCGGTTCCTGACCGACATCATGGGCTTGGACACGGCCATTCCTGGCTTTGCCGGCACCGTCACCTATCATGACAGCTGTTCGGGCCTACGGGAAATGGGGGTCAAAGACCAGCCCCGCCGCCTGCTGGCCAGCCTGCCCGGCGTGGAATTGACGGAGATGCCGGGGGCGGATGTCTGCTGCGGCTTTGGCGGCACCTTCTGTGTGAAATATCCTGACATCTCCACCCATATGGTGACGGAGAAGGTGGAGGCGATTGTCGCCACGGGTGCCGACACGCTGCTGGCCGGTGATCTTGGCTGTCTGATGAACATGGCGGGCCGCCTGTCGCGCCTGGGCCATGATATCGACGTGCGACATGTGGCGGAGGTCTTGGCGGGTGATCCGGATACGGCCCCCATTGGCCGGGCGGAGGGGTGATGCAGCCACATTCCGCCGACTTCCCGGCCCGCGCCGCCGACGCCCTGACAGACCCGGAACTGCGCCGGGCGCTGACCAAATTCAAGACAGGGTTTCCCGTCAACCGTGCCCGCGCCGTTGCCAACCTGCCGGAATTCGAGGCTTTACGCGACGCCGCCAAGGCCGTGAAGGACCATACGCTTTCCCATCTGGACCATTATTTGGAAGCGTTCGAGGCGCGGGTGCGCGACAGCGGCGGTCATGTGCATTGGGCGCGCGACGCGGCGGAGGCGCGGTCCATCATCCTGCGACTGGCGACGGAACGCGATGCGCGCCTGATCGCCAAAGGCAAGTCGATGGTGTCGGAGGAGATCGGTCTGAATGCCGCATTGGAGGCAGCGGGGATCAAGGCGGTCGAAACCGACCTGGGCGAGTATATCCTGCAAATCCGGGGAGAGGTGCCCAGCCACATCGTGGCCCCGGCCCTGCATCTGTCGAAGGAACAGGTGGCTGCCGATTTCCGACGCACCCATACCCACCTGCCCCCCGACCGCCCCCTGGATCAGCCAACCGACCTTCTGGCCGAGGCGCGGGGGGAGTTGCGCGATGTGTTCCTGAATGCCGATATCGGTATCACGGGGGCCAATTTCCTGGTGGCCGAAACGGGCAGCACCATCATTGTCACGAATGAGGGCAATGGCGACCTGACACAGACCCTGCCCCGCTGTCACATCGTGCTGACGGGGATTGAGAAGGTGGTGCCCACCCTGGCTGATGCCACCTTGATGCTGCGCCTGCTGGCGCGGTCGGCCACGGGACAGGAGATCACGGCCTACACCACCTTCTCCACCGGCCCGCGCCGGGCCGACGACGCGGATGGCCCGCGTGAGTTCCATGTGGTGCTGCTGGACAATGGCCGCTCCGCCCTGCTGGGGACCGAGATGCAGGAGGTGCTGCGCTGTATCCGTTGTGGGGCCTGCATGAACCACTGCCCCGTCTATCATGCGGTCGGCGGCCATGCCTATGGCTGGGTCTATCCCGGTCCCATCGGCGCGGCCCTGGACCCCGCCCTGATCGGGGTGAAGGAGGCACGGCACCTGCCCAACGCCAGCACCTTCTGCGGCAAATGCGAAAGTGTCTGCCCCGTCAAAATCCCCCTGCCCAAAATCATGCATCGCTGGCGGGAAGTGGAGTTTGAGAAGCGCCTGTCGCCCCCCTCCGTCCGCCAGGGCTTGTGGGCCTGGGGCCTGTTTGCCAAACGCCCGCGTCTTTACCGCCTTATCACCTCCATCGCCATGCGTGTCATGGGTTTGATGGGCAAGGAAGGGTCGTTCAAGTCGCTGCCGCTGGCCGGCGGCTGGACCGATACCCGCGATTTCCCGGCACCACAGGGCCGCACCTTCCAGTCGATGTACAAGGATCGCCGCCATGGATAGCCGCAGCGCCATCCTGGGCCGCATCCGCGCCGCGGCACAGGCGGGGGCGCGCGATGAAGGCCGCGCCGCCGCCGATGTGGCGGCCCGTCTGGCAACGCCGCCGGCCCATCCCACGCCGGGCCGGGTGAAGGGGCTGACGGCGCTGGGCCTGATCGAACTGTTCACGAAAATGGCGACCGCCGTGGGGGCGGGCGTGGAACGGGTGGCCGATCCGGCCCGCGTGCCGCACGCCGTCGCCGACTATCTGTCAGGCCTGGGACAAGGCTTGCAGGTGCGGATCGCACCCGATCCCTGGCTGCGCGCCATCCCCTGGGACCGGCGACCCAGCCTGTCGGTCGCCTTTGGCCGTGCGCAGGCCGGGGATCAGGTCGGCGTCACCACGGCCCTGGCCGGCGTTGCGGAAACCGGCACGCTGGTGATACCCAGCGGGTCCGATCAGGCGACCAGCCTTCTTTTCCTGCCACGCATCCATATCGTGATCCTGCCCTTACACCATATTGTCGGCACCTATGAGGAAGCCTGGCACGGCCTTGCCATCCGGCAGCAGGCGCGGGGCCTGGGCATGCCGCGCAGCGTCAACATGGTGACGGGGCCATCGCGCACGGCGGACATTGAACAGACGTCCCTGCCGCATGCGCACGGGCCGGGCCGGGTGCAGATCATCCTGGAGGGCGAACCGGACCCCGCCACGGCATGACCGATAATCGCCGCCCCAAGACGCCCACGGATGCCGAACTGGACCTTTGGCATACCGTGGTCCGGGATGCCACGCCCATCGCGTCCAAGCGCAAATCCGCCCCACCAAAGAAACCGGCGGTGAAGCCCGCGGCAGAGCCGGTGGCGACCCGTCTGGTGGCGGCAAAGCCCGCCATCCCCCTGCCCGCCGCCCCCGTTGCCGCCCCTGCCGAACGGCTGGCCGAACTGCTGCGCAGTGTTCCGTTGAAGGAAAAGGGCAAGGTCAGCGTGCAATTGGCCCCGTCGCCCCTGGGCCGGATACCGGGGGTGGACAAGCGGACGGACGAGAAGGTGCGCAAGGGCCGGATGGGCATTGACGGCCGCATCGACCTGCATGGCATGACGCAGAGTGAGGCGCACCACGCCCTGTCCGGCTTCATCCGCCGGTCGCATGCCGCCGGTCGGCGCATGGTTCTGGTCATCACCGGGAAAGGCCAGATGCCGCGCGGCGAAGGCGTGCTGCGCCTGTCCGTTCCCCGCTGGCTGCGGGAGGCGGATGTGGGCCCGCTGATCCTGTCGGTTCACCAGGCCCAGCCGCAACATGGCGGCAACGGCGCCTATTACGTCCTGCTGCGCCGCCGGCGGGAGGGGTAGAGCGGCTTTCTGCTCAGCGGAAAGCCGCCCCGGCGGCGACTGCCGCCGCGGCGCTCGTGCGCCGTGAGCCAAGCCCACGGATGTGGGCGCCGGCGACTGAGGAATACGAACAGCTACCTGACCACAATGTTCTGCGCCGACTGCACCAATTCCGCCGCCGTCACGTTCTTGGGCGGTTTCTGCAGGCCGGCGGCACAGCCCGGTCGGGCATCCAGTTGCGCGATCCAGCGTGACAGGTGCGGCAGGTCATCGATGGCCACACCCGACCAGTCATGTGTCCTGGCCCAGCACCAGTTGGCGATATCAGCGATGGAGAAATCGCCGGCCAGGAATTCATGATGTTTCAGCCGCCCATCCAGAACGGTCAGAAGGCGCTTGGCCTCCTTCTGGTACCGATCAATGGCGGCGGGAATCTTTTCCGGGAAATAGCGGTGGAAGACGTTGGCCTGCCCCATCATCGGCCCCACCCCGCCCATCTGAAACATCAACCATTGCAGCACATTGCTGCGGCCCTTGGCGTCGGTCGGCATCAGGCGGCCCGTCTTCTCCGCCAGCCAGATCATGATGGCCCCCGATTCGAAGACGACATGATCCTCCGCCCGGTCCACAATCACCGGGATACGGCCATTGGGGTTCATGGCCAGGAACCAGGGTTCCTTCTGCTCATTCTTCGACAGCGACACGACGTGGACATTATAGGGCAGGCCGAGTTCCTCCAACGTGCAGGAGACCTTGTGCCCGTTCGGCGTGGCGGCGGTGTAAAGCTCGATCATGACCATTCCTTCCGGTGTCTTTGCCCCATCATGCGACGGTCCGGCCCGCCGGGAAAGCATCGCGGTAACTGCCTCCGCCGATCGGACAGGTTTACAGATGGCTTGGGTTGCAGGACCTTAATGGGGATCACGCCCATGGATGCGTCCGCATGCCCCACCGCCGCTTTTTGCCGCTATTGCTTCTGCCGCTGCTGGCCCTGCCGGTCACGGCGCAGGATGTGCTGCCCGAGATCGTGGTGCAGGCACCGGGGGAGGCGGCGTCCCAAGCCTTTGTCGGGGATGTGCTGGACAGTACCCATGGCAAGCAGCTCGCCCGCTGGCATCAGCCGCTCTGCGTCACCCTGCGCGGTTTCACGCCCGATCAGGAAGATCGGTTCACCAAGCGGTTGCAGGAGGCAGCGTCCATCGCCGGACTGCATCCGCCCAAGGCCGGGTGCAGGCCCAACGCAATCGTCCTGCTGACCAATGCGCCGGACCTGCTGATCGACCGCATGCTGGCCCAGCATCCCGGCATCTTCGCGCCCGCCAAACCGTCGGAGGTGCGGCGGAAACTGGCGGATGGGGGCGTGGCGCGGGTCTGGTCGGTCGCGCTGACAATGGGCGCCGACGGCAGCACACCGGATGCGGCCACGAAGGGCGGTGCCACCATTACCTCTGTCAAGATTGCACCCGGCAATGCCACGCGGCTGGCCAGTGCCACCCGCGCCGATCTGTTCCGCGCCATGGTCATCCTGGACGTAAAAGGTCTGGCTGGTCTCCCGCTGGACGCCGTGGCCGATCATGTGGCCATGCGGCTACTGGGGCAGATGGGAGAGGCAGAGGGCGGTCGTCTGCCCAGTATCCTGTCGCTGTTTCAGACGGATGCCGGCACACGGCCCCTGGCCCTGACCGACTGGGACCGCGCCCTGCTGCGCGAGCTGTACACCGCCCCGGCAGGGACCACTGCTGACCGGCAACGCCGCCAGATCGCACGCCGGTTGACCGAAACGGCGGGATCGGAACCCTGAACAAACACGCAGCAACAGGAGACGAGGATGATTGGTCGCGCGCTGACACTGTTCCTGCTCCTGCTGCTGCCATCAACGGTGTGGGCGCAGGAAACGGCCCCTGATCTTCTGCCCGAAATTGTGGTCGATGCACCGGACGAGGCCGAGATCACGGCGTTCGTGGGACAGGCCCTGCCCGACACGCGGGACCGGCAGTTGGCCCGCTGGCACCGTCAGATCTGTGTCGCCTATCGTGGTTTCGACGAGGGGCAGGTGGAGCTTTTCCAGCACCGGGTATCGGAGGTGGCCGCCCTGATCGATATGCCGGCCCCGGAAAAGGATTGCCGACCCAATGTCGTGGTGATCCTGACCGATCAACCTGACCGTCTGGTTGATCTGATGCTGGAAAAGCAGGCGCGCCTGTTCAAGCCCATGCCAATCGCCCAAGTCCGCCAGGCGCTGGAGCGGGAACGGGCGGTGCGGATGTGGCATGTCACGATGCTGAACCACAAACATGGCGCCACGCCGGACGCGGTAGATGCGGCCGGCGCCCTGTCCACCGCCGTCTCCCTTCGCGCGGCTCCCGGCGGCCTGTCACGGTTGAGCAAAGAAACGCGATTCGACATCTTCCGCACTATGGTGGTTCTGGATGCCAACGCATTGCGCGGCCTGCCGCTGGGTGCCGTGGCAGACCATGTCGGAATGCGGGTCTTGGGCGCCTTCGCGACAGAGGGCGAGGCGGCACTGCCCAGCATCCTGAACCTGTTTCAACCAGGGGCACCGCGTGTCACGGCCCTGACCGAATGGGACAAGTCCTTGCTGCGCGGTCTCTATCAGGCACCGGTCGATACCCATATGAACCGGCAGCGTCGGATGATCGCGCGCCGTCTGGTCGAAACCGCCACCAACACCGCGCCCTGATCACTGCAAGGTCATCAGGGCATCGACGTGGCGCATATGGCCCGGACTGATCAGATCCAGGTTGGCGACCCGCACCGAATGCAGCTTGCCGTCCAGGTTGTGCGACCAGAAATCCAGGAATTTGCGCAACACCGGGAAACGCGGCGCCAGATCCAGTTCCTGCCAGACATAGGTCTGCAGCAGGCCGGGATGGTCGGGCATATGATAGAGGATTTCAGCCGTGGTCAGGCGGTAATCCTGCAATTGCCGCGACAGGGGGGACCGGGAAATGATCATGCGACCTCCTTCCACCAATCCGGGACGGTCACGCCGCCCCACAGGAAAAGCCTGCCAAAGTTTTTCAAGGATGTGAATATTTTTGTTTATTATCATGATGTTAGCAGCATGCCGTGGTGAGTGCTGCTAATCTGCCTGCACTTGTCGGCACCCACATGACCTGATACCTTTCGGGTATGTTTACCCTCATTTCTACACGTATCGGTAGGTTGGGTCGTCCGCTGCGACAGGGGGCACTGCGGCTGCTGGATCTTGTCCTGCCGCCGCGCTGCCTTTCCTGCGGGGTGGAGGTAGGGGCCGTCGGAGCGCTGTGCCCGGACTGCTGGCGCGGCATCCGTTTCATCGCGGCTCCGCACTGCGCCCGGTGTGGCCTGCCCTTCGATTACGACCCTCTGGGAACGCCCGATCTGATCTGTGGCGCCTGTATCGCCCGCCCGCCCTTGTTCGACCGCTGCCGTTCCGTCTTTGCCTATGATGATGCCAGCCGGTCGCTGGTGCTGGGCTTCAAGCATGGCGACAGAACCGACTGCGCGCCGGCCTTCGCGCAATGGCTGGCGCGGGCGGGTGCCGGCCTGTTAACGGAGGCTGACGGGATCATTGCGCCGGTGCCGCTGCACCGCTGGCGGCTGCTGAAACGGCGGTACAACCAATCGGCCCTGCTGGCGCTCAACCTGGGACGGCTCACTGGGCGGGTAGCCCTGCCCGACCTGCTGATCCGCCGCCGCGCAACACCCAGCCAGGGCGGGCTGTCCGCCAAGGGCCGGGCCCGGAATGTCGAGGGGGCCTTCATGGTCAATCCCCGCTGCCGGGAGGCGGTGAAGGGTGCCCGCGTGCTGCTGGTCGATGACGTGTTCACGACGGGCGCGACGGTGGGTGAATGTGCCAAGGTCCTCCGCCGTGCTGGGGCCAGGGCCGTCGATGTGGTGACCCTGGCGCGCGTGGTACGGCCCGTCACCTTGGGGGATGAGGGAAGCTGAGGCAGCCTGGCATGGGGGGATTGCGGCAGCCTGCCCTTTGCCAGGCGGACTTGCCACGTCATATTATGGTCAGCAAACCATCACACACGCAGGAACCGCTTATCATGTCCGCGCCCAAAGTCGAGATCTATACCAGCCCCTGGTGTGGCTACTGCACCCGCGCCAAGCGGCTGTTGGACAGCAAGGGTGTGGCGTATGAAGAGATCGACATCATGGCCGAACCCGCCCGCCGACCGGAAATGATTGACCGGGCCGGTGGCCGCACCAGCGTGCCGCAGGTCTTCATCGACGGACAGCATATTGGCGGCTGCGACGATACCCACGCGCTGGATAAGGCGGGTAAGTTGAACCCGCTGCTGGGCATCGGGGCCTAAAAGATGACCGACAGCGCCACCCCCGCCACCGTCCGTGTCGCCCTGGTTCAGGTGAATGCCGGGCCCGAAATTCTGCCCAATCTGGAACAGGCGGGCGTGTTTGTGCGTGAGGCGGCGGCGGACGGTGCAAAACTAATCTGCCTGCCGGAGAATGTGTCCCTGATGGTGCAGGGGCGCGACAACATCCTGTCCCGCGTGAAGCCGGAGGAGAGCCATCCTGGCGTCCCCTTCTTCCGGAATCTGGCACGGGAAACCGGTACCTGGATCATGACCGGCACGCTGGGCTGTCTGCTGCCCGACGGGCGCGTTGCCAACCGCGCCTTCGTGATCAGCCCGGAGGGTGAGATCACGGCGCGGTATGACAAGATCCACATGTTCGACGTGGACCTGGCCGGCGGCGAATCCTACCGTGAAAGCGCTACCTACCGTCCTGGGGAACAGGCCGTGGTGGCCGACACGCCCTGGGGCGGGCTGGGCCTGTCCATATGCTACGATGTGCGCTTTGCCTATCTTTACCGCGCCCTGGCCAAGGCGGGCGCGTCGATCATCACCGTGCCCGCCGCTTTCACGGTCCCCACGGGGCGGGCGCATTGGCATGTGCTGCTGCGCGCCCGCGCCATCGAGACGGGATGTTTTATCCTCGCCCCGGCCCAGACCGGCATCCATGATGGCGGTCGCGGCACCTACGGCCATTCCGTCATCATCAGCCCCTGGGGCGAGGTGCTGGCCGATGCCGGTGAGGCGCCGGGCGTCATCATCGCCGACCTGGACCTGTCCAAGGTAGCAGAGGCCCGGCGCATGGTGCCCAGCCTCCGCCATGACCGGACGTTCGAGGGGCCTTAAGCGGCCACAATCTCCGGCTCGGCTTCGACGGAGAAGTTCACCGACCGGGCGATAAAACACATTTCATGGGCCTTGTGGTGCAGGTGCCGGGCCTTTTCCACATCCGATCCCGGCGCCACAGTCACGCGCGGGCGGAGCAGGACGCGCGTGAACTGCCCGGCCCCGCTGCCTTCCTCCACCATCCAGCCTTCGGCCCGATCCTCATAATCAGTGACGACCACGCCGGCCCCGGCGCACAGGCCCAGATACCACAGCTTGTGGCAGGCCGACAGTGAGGCGACCAGCAGGTCTTCCGGATTCCAGCGGGCGGGAT
The DNA here is from genome assembly GCF_002868735.1 of Niveispirillum cyanobacteriorum. GTDB lineage: Bacteria > Pseudomonadota > Alphaproteobacteria > Azospirillales > Azospirillaceae > Niveispirillum > Niveispirillum cyanobacteriorum. The sequence goes on from NZ_CP025611.1 coordinate 1,921,245, forward strand.
CGCCCCGGAAGGACGGGTCAGAGGAGCCAGCGATGGCGGGCTTGTCCCCCGCACTGATCAGATGATCACGGGAATAGGCGCGGTAGGCGCTGGTGCCGGTACCCTGGTTGCCGGTCCAGGTGACGGTAACGGCATAGTTATGTTCCTTGCCGGACATGATCGCTGAAATCCTCTCAGATGCGGATCAAACGCCGGCATCCTATGGCGGATCAGGGCCAGCAGCCGGGCCAATATCGCCGGTCAGCACGGTGCCAAACGGGCTTGTGCTATGGCTCGTTCGTGAACTGATGGCCGCGTGTGGCCACTTCTGTCCGCATATCCGGGAACGGCTTGTTGCGGGCCAGAATGTCGGCGTAAAGTTTGTCCGCCAGCAGCGACTCGTAAGCTGTCTCGAACAGGCGCCGTTCTAGACTGCCGGCAAATGTCCTGGAAAAGCCCATGTAGGAACGCTGCACCGACAATGGCTGCCCCACAGGCAGGAAGCGTACGCCCGGATGTTCATTCAGATAGCGGGCCACGGCACGGGCATGGGCCGCCACCGCATCCAGCCGCCCGGCTGTGATAAGGTTCAGCCCGATATCGACGGTACACACAATTTCCAATGTCACACCTGTCCGGCTCGCTAAATCGCCGCCAACCGCCCAGCCCAGGGGCACGCCGACATGCGACAGACCATCCGCCCCCGGTATCGGCCCATGGTCAGGCACGGCGCGGAACAGCCACATCTGATCGACATAGAAATGCTCGCGGCTGAACTCCATCCAGGCTTCCCGCTCCGGCGTGCGGAACGGGCCGATCAGGATGTCAGCCTGCCGCATCTCCACCTCTTTCTGGGCGCGGGGCCAGGGGAACTGCTGAAAAGTGCAAGTCAGGCGGGCGCGGTCACAGGCGGCACGCGCCAGTTCAGCCCCGATTCCCCGCTCACAGCCGGTGCCATCCGACACAAAGGGCAGCGGCCCACAGACCAGAGTGACCGTTGCAGCACGGGAGGCCGGGTCGTCCGCCGCCCTGGCCCCGGCATCAGGGGCCGGAAGCAGAAGTGGCAGCGCCACAAGGGCGGCCTGAAGATGCCGCCAGAGGCGGCCACAATGACCCGTCACGACACCTGCCTGAGGCAATGGCCCGTTGGGCGTGTACACAAGCCTATGGCCCTTCAACCCCTGCGGTCAATCATGCCGAAGCGACACTCCCGGCACAGCCCCCGGCAGGGCGCAAACCCGGCCTTCCGCAGCGGCGCTTGAGTGTCGCGGGCTTTGGCCCTAGACATCGGGCACTTGGCCCCAGGGGACCCGACCGCGATGACCCAGCACCCGCAACGCCTGACCATCCGCCGCCCGGACGACTGGCACCTGCATCTGCGAACCGGCGCCATGTTGCGCGCGGTGCTGCCGCATTCGGCGGCACAGCTGGGCCGGGCCATCGTGATGCCCAATCTGGTGCCCCCCGTGATAACAGCGGCCCAGGCCGAAACCTACCGTGCCGAAATCCTGGGCGCCCTGCCCGCCGGCAGCCGGTTCCAGCCGCTGATGACCGCCTATCTCACTGACGGCACTGACCCGGACGACCTGGAAGCGGGCAAGAAGGCTGGCATCTTCACTGCCGTGAAGATGTACCCCGCCCATGCCACCACCAATTCCGCCCATGGCGTCACCGACCTGGAGAAGGTTGCACCCTGCCTGGACCGTATGGCCAAGGTCGGCCTGCCCCTGCTGGTGCACGGCGAGGTGACGGATCAGAAGGTCGATATTTTCGACCGTGAGGCGGTGTTCATCGACACCGTTCTGCCCAAGATTCGCAACCGCCATCCCGACCTGAAGATCGTGCTGGAGCACATCACGACCGCAGAAGGCGTGGCCGTGGTGCGCAAATATGGGCCGACCGGCAAGCTGGCGGCAACGATCACGGCGCATCACCTGATGATCAACCGCTCCAGCATCTTTGCTGGCGGCATCCGCCCGCATCTCTACTGCCTGCCAATCGCCAAGCGCGAGACGCACCGGCTGGCGCTGCGCGAGGCGGCAACCTCTGGCGAACCCTGGTTCTTCTTCGGTACCGACAGCGCGCCGCACCCGATCGGCGCCAAGGAAAGTGCCTGCGGCTGCGCCGGCATCTATACCGCCGCTACCGCCGTGGAACTTTATACCCAGGTCTTCGACGAGGAAGGCAAGCTGGACCGGCTGGAAGCCTTCACCAGCCTGAACGGCCCCGCCTATTATGACCTGCCCCCCAATGACGACACCATCACCTTAGAGAAAAGCGGTCTCACCGTTCCTGATATCCTGGATATTGACGGCAAGACCGCTGTCCTTCCCTTCCGGTCGGGCGAACGCCTGGACTGGCGGTTGGTTTAATTCGCCCCTCCCATTTTTCCGCAGGAACACGCCATGATCGACGCCGCCACCGCCGCTACCCAGACGGCCCGCATCCTGATTGAGACCAAGTCGGTCCTGTTCAACGCGGAAAAGCCGTTCATTTTCACCTCCGGCCGCGCCAGCCCCGTCTATATCGACTGCCGCAAGCTGATCAGCTTTCCGCGCGCCCGCCGCTTCCTGATCCAGGCCGCCAAGGATCAGTTGTGCCGCGAGGCCGGGTTCGAGGCGTTTGATGCCGTGGCAGGTGGGGAGACGGCGGGCATTCCTTATGCGGCCTTTGTGTCGGACGCCATGGACCTGCCCATGCTTTATGTCCGCAAGAAGCCCAAGGGCTTTGGCCGCAACGCCCAGATCGAGGGCCAGTTGCTGGAAGGCCAACGCGTCCTGCTGGTAGAGGATCTGGCGAGCGAAGGCGGATCGAAGATCAATTTCGTCAATGCGCTGCGCAATGCCGGCGCCATTGTCGAGCATATCTGGGTGGTCTTCCATTACGGCATCTTCCCGCAGTCGGAAGCGACCATGGCCGAGATGGGCGTGAAAATGCACGCCCTGGCCACCTGGTGGGACGTGCTGCGCGTCGCGCGCGAAGGCAATTACTTCGACAGCCACACGCTGAGCGAGGTCGAGAAGTTCCTGCACGCACCGGAAGCCTGGTCGGCGAGCAATGGTGGGAACGAGGCCAAGGCCTGATGTTCATAAAAGGGGTGCCGCAAGGTGCCCCTTTTTCAATCCCGTGCCAGTGCCGCCAGCGTGAAATTCGCGCACAGCACGCCCAGCATCCGTCCGTCCGCCGGATCGATCAGCAGGATGCTGGCGGCCACGACATAATCATCCGCCGACTCGTCATAGGCCGCCTCCTCCACATGCACCATTCCGGGGTCGGAGGTGGTGGGAACGATATATTTGGCCTCGTCCGACTGATCATAATCACTGGGAATCCGTGTCGCTGCCACCAGAAGGCCGCGGTCATCGGTCAGCATCAAATCGGCCAGCACGGCCTGCCGCGGCACCCGCGCCAGGGTCAGATGGCGCGACATCTCCCCCTGCATGACCGTGTCCAGCAACGGTCCGGTTCCCCGCTTGGCCTGCAAACGCCAGGTGACGTCACGCTGAATGATGGCGTCCATGGTGTAGACGTCATTTTCCCGCGCGGCCTGCCGCAGGCCGGTCAACACCACCTGATCGGTCAAAATCTCCGCCGCGACGGTCCGCAGCACAGAGCCGATCAGAGGGCTGTCCTCTGCCCGCGCCGCAATCGGCAATGTCTGGGCGGTCCCCGCCACAGGCATGGTGGGGGCGATCATCGAAAGCAGCAAAAATCCGATCCGGCAGGACCGCATCTGATACCTGGCATTGATGGTGGCACGGCCCTCGGAGGAGCGCGCATTAACCTATATTAACAAATCACTACCGGCTTCACCAGCCGGACAAGCCCCCTTACGGATAGAGCAAAAACGCAAAACCCCCGTCCAGAAGGACGGGGGTCTGCGGAAAAAATCAGGACTGGTCTGATTGCGCAGGCCTCCTTTAGGCGCTGCGCACCTGGGCCAGGAAGCGGTCGACGGTATTGCCCAACTCGCCAGACTGGCGGGCCATGTTGCGGGCAGCCGACAGCATGTCGGTGGCCGACGAACCGGTCTGATGGGCCACCTGCTCCAGGCTTTCGATATTGCGGGTCACTTCCATCGTGCCCATCGAAGCCTGCTGCACATTGCGGGCGATTTCCTTGGTGGCAGCGTCCTGCTCCTCAACGGCACCGGCGACCATTTCGGAGATGTCGTTGATCTCCGCGATGGTACGGCTGATGACGACGATGGCGTCGACGGCCTCCTTGGTGGCGTCCTGCATGGTGGTAATCTGGCTGGCAATCTCTTCCGTGGCCTTGGCCGTCTGATTGGCCAGCGACTTCACTTCCGATGCCACGACGGCGAAGCCCTTGCCGGCTTCACCGGCGCGTGCCGCCTCGATGGTGGCGTTGAGCGCCAGCAGGTTAGTCTGGCTGGCGATGTCGCTGATCAGCTTCACCACGTCACCGATCGACTGTGCACGCTGGGCGAGCGACTGCACGGTTCCGTTGGTCTTCTCGGCGGTCTTGGCGGCGTCGCGGGCGATGCGGGCCGAGGTATTGACCTGATTGGAAATCTCAGCCAGCGAGCCGGCCAGTTCCTCGGTGGCGCTGGCCACCGACTGCACATTGGCGCTGGCCTGCTGCGTGGCGGCGGCCACCGCACTGGTCTGCGCACGGCTTTCTTCAGCAGAAGCCGACAGGCCTTCAGCGGTGGACTGTACCTGGCTGGACGCACCGGACAACTCGGCCACGACACCCTTCACCGAATTCTCGAAGTCGGACGCCAGCTTCTCCATGGACGCCTTCTTCTCGATGGCGGCCTGACGCTCGGCTTCTTCCTGGCGACGCCGCAGGTTTTCCACCTCAAGCGCGTTGTCCTTGAACACCTGCACCGATTGCGCCATGGCGCCGATCTCGTCGCCGCGGCCCAGACCGGAGACGGCCACCGTCAGGTCGCCGCCCGCCAGCTTGGACATGGCGGACTGCATGTCCTTCAGCGGGGCACCCACGATCTTATGCAGCAGGAAGACCAGCAGACCGATCAGCACCGCCAGAACGATCGCGGCGATCAGCAGATTGCCCATGACGGCGGCGGAGATGGAGGACTGCACATTGGCGCGGCTCCAGGCAACCGTCAGCGTGCCGACCTGATCGCGGTTGGCGCCGGCGCGTACCGGTGCCTGGGCAATCAGGAAATCACCCAGATCCTGCACCTTAACGTCACCGACGGTCTTGTCGATCTTCGCCTTGGCGAAATCAAAGCCCGTCATGCCGGCCGGTAGCGGCTTGTCCTTGGTCGGATACTCGTTCAGCACTTCGCCATCGGCATCCACCACCTTCACGGCCGCAAGGCTGGTGCCCTTGGCAGCGGCGAGGTCGGCGTAGCTGTCGGCGACGGCGTCGGAATTCTTGAAGCGGACGGCGGCCGCCATCTGGGCCGCCATCATCTCCGTGACCTGGCTCTCGGATCGCTTGGACAGGTCCAGCATGGCATCGTTCATCGACGACGCGCTGAGCCCGATCACAGCACCCAGGCCGATAATAACCGGCACAGCGATGGAGAAGGTAATCTTCCGGCTGATGGACCAGTTACCAAAAAGGGCGCCCAACCCCCCGGCGGAGCCGGCGGCCGGCGCAGACTTGCCGGTCGGTCGCATGGTCCGATTGATAGTGCTCATCTCGCTGAACCTCTCCTGTCCTTTTCCGCACGCGTATCCTGATTACTGCACAGGCACACAAATCCCGCACAAGCGAAAACATCCCGATTAGAACGACCGTGCCATCAATTATGATGACAGGTCGCCGATCCCCACCAAGAAGGACCGGGAAACCATTACACGCGATGGAATGAGTAGTTAATTATCAACATTTTTATTAAAACTCATCCCATGTTCGGTCCGGCGGGAATGCCCCTTGCCGACCCGACATACTTTCGCATAGGTATAGCCGAGCTTGTAACGAAAATGTAGGCGTATCTACTGTACCAGCGGTGGATTCGCAGGAAGCGCGGAGGTCGCAAACAACTGGTTAATAAATTGCCGGTAAACTCGGCAATCAGAAGCCCTAGGGAGGGGCGCCGGAGGGACGGAACGTCCCCCGCCTAATCGAAAGTGTGTCAACGATAAGTGGCGATGAAAAAGGGGCTTTCACGATGAAGAAAATGGTTGCGGCCATGCTGGCGGTGGCGGCGTTCGGGTTTGTCGGCGCGGCTCATGCCGAATGCACGTTGAAGGATGCACCCAACCTGCCCGATGGCGCATCGGCGGCAGAGGCGGACATGGTGGCAGCGCAGCAGGCCGTTAAGGCCTATGTGGCTGAAACGCAGGAATATCTCGCCTGCCTGGAATTCGAGGGCAAAGGCCGCGCCGGTGGCGACTGGACCAAGAAGTACAATGATGCTTCGACCCGAATGGAGAAGTTGGCAGCAGAGTTCAATAAGCAGTTGCGCGCCTTCAAGTCCAAGTAATCAACAGCCTATTCCCAGGCCGCCCCTATACCCGTCCTGTCAGCGATCGGCTGCCGGGACGGGGGTGGACGCACCACCCGGCGGCGGGCCCAACGGCTCCACCGTGACCTTCGGCACGGGCGGCGGCTTGACGATGGGCGGCATCTCCACCTGACCATTCAGGTCGCGGGCGCGTCCTACCTTCATGCCGTTCTTGGAACGAAACTCCGCCGGCGGCGTGGTCAGGGACCGCGATACGAGATTGGCCAGGGCCGATTCGTCCCAGTCGGGAACCGCCGGCCCCAGGCGGAGAATAACCAGATCACGCCCCTTCGACACGTAAAGTCGCGACCCGTCCGCGCCTGACAGGAAGATCGTGTCGCCATCGGCGAAGGGCTTTTTGGCGCCATTGCCGTTCACCGGCTCAAACGGCCAGCCCAGGCGCACACGCCAGCCATCGTGCCGGGCGTGGGTGATGGGCCGTTCCATTTGGTCCAGCCAGGGGGTGGGCACCAGTTGCGCGCCCCCCACCATACCGCCTTCCAACAGCAACAGGCCGGGCCGCAGCCAGTCGCGCGCCGTCGCCTTCACGCAGCACTGCAGATAGGCGGCGCCGTCGCCGCCACCGGCGGTCAGGCTGCCTGGACGCGCGCCCATGGGCTGCCACAGCTTGTTGGACAGAAGGTCGGCCGCCGGCACGCCCGCCGCACGCGACAGGACCAGGCCCAGCACCTGGGCTTCGAACAGGTTGGGGGCGAAACGGCTGCCCGGCTCGCTGTCCAGCTTTGCCGACAGGGTCCAGGCGATGGCATTTCCATCTGGGGCGATTGTCGGCAGCGTCAGGCCCGACGTGCCTTCCAGAAGCTGGCGCACCGTGATGCGGCCCCGGTCATCGCCGGCCCATTCGGGAACCCAGGTGGCAATGCCCGTATCCAACCCCGGCAGCACCCCGTCGCGCAGCGCCTGACCGGTCAGCAGCGCCATGATGGCCGGCATCAGCCCCGATGCCTCCAGCATGTCGCCGGCCTGAACATCGGGTGCATAAAGCTCAAGCTGCAGGGCGCCGGCGTGCCAGACCAGCAGGGCACGGCTTTTCGTGGCTGTGAATAGGGCATTGATTTCCTTCAGCCCTTTGTCCGACAGCACGCCGGCATCGGGATCGGCCATGGGCAGGACAGTGCCGGGACCGGACGCCAATGGCCGTTCCACCACCACCGGTCCTTCCACCTTTTCCGGGATGAGGATACCGGCGGGATCGCGCCGTTCCTCCCGGTCGCCGCCCAGCCACCAAACCGCCCCCAGGGCGGTTCCCAGCAACAGGGCGGATGCGATCAGGACCGGACGGCGCATGGTACTTCTTCCCTATTCAAGCGTGCGTCCGCTTACTGGACGTGACGGTAGAGGGGATAGTCCCGGGCCTGCACCACTTCCCATACGCCATCGGGCTGACGGCAAAGGAAACCGGTCGCATGCTGGTACATCTCCTCCAGGATGACGACGGAATGGAACTCACGGCAGGGACGGTTCTGCCCGTCATAGCCGTCGCGCAGCACCTTCACGGCACCGCGCTTGCCGGTGATGGGATTGGCCCAGCCGACAGGCGCGTCGATGGGCTTACCCCCCAATTCCCGCAGCGCGCCCTGGAACCCGGCAATGTCGCTGTCCTCCATGGTGATGGTACGCGGCTTGGGCGGCGGCGGGGGCGGTGCCTCCGCAACCGGCGCCGGTGCCGGCGGCGGCTTCGTCTGGCATCCGGCAACCACCAGCATCAGACAGATCAAACCCAGGCTGCGCTTATTCATCATTTCCCCAAAAACCGCTTGGACCCGTAAGGTTGTCTTCTCTACTGCCAAACCGCCGGGGGCCAAGGCAAGGGCGAACCCCTCACCCCTTCGATTTGACCCCCAATCTTGGCGGTAGCGTGGCACGGCTTGGATGGACCAGTGACAAGTTCGTGCCCGCCGGCCAAATGACGGGGATGCCCTGCACCCCCGTTTCATTCCGCCCTCAGGCGCCGGGCGCCGCCATCCGGCGGGCGGGGCTTGCCGCGCCATGGGGCGCGGGCCGGCGGTCGCCGGCCAAATGACGGGGATGCCCTGCACCCCCGTCATTTGCTTTCCGCGCGCGGATCGCCCATAACCGGGCCAACCCTTTTCATCTTTTCGGCAAAGCATCGTCCCATGGGATTCAACTGCGGTATCGTCGGTCTGCCCAATGTCGGCAAGTCCACCCTGTTCAACGCACTGACCAGCACGGCAGCGGCCGAGGCCGCGAACTACCCGTTCTGCACGATCGAGCCGAATGTGGGTCGCGTCGGTGTGCCCGATCCGCGCCTGGACAAGCTGGCCGAGATTGCCAAGTCGCAGAAGATCATCGCCACGCAGCTTGAGTTCGTGGACATCGCCGGTCTGGTGCGCGGCGCGTCGAAGGGCGAGGGTCTGGGCAACCAGTTCCTGGCCAATATCCGCGAAGTGGACGCCATCGTCCATGTCCTGCGCTGCTTCGAAGATGGCGACATCACCCACGTCGAAGGCTCCATCGACCCCGTCCGCGATGCAGAGACGGTGGAGACGGAGCTGATGCTGGCCGACATGGATAGCCTGGAAAAGCGCCTTCCGCCGCTGCAGAAAAAGGCCAAGGCCGGTGACAAGGACGCCAAGGCCCTGTCCGATCTGATGGAGCGTGTGCTGGCAGCATTGCGCGACGGCAAGCCCGCGCGCACGGTGGAGGTCTCCAACGAGGAGCGTGACGCGTTCAAACAGATGGCGCTGCTGACCGGCAAGCCCGTCCTCTATGTCTGCAATGTCGAGGAAGCGTCGGCCGGCAGTGGCAACAGCCTGTCTGCCAAGGTTGCCGAGATGGCCGCACGCCAGGGTGCCGCCAGCGTCGTCATCTCCGCCGCCATCGAGGCGGAGCTGTCACAGCTGCCGGACGAGGACAAGCTGGAATACCTGTCCTCCCTGGGTCTGGAAGAGCCGGGCCTGAATCGCCTGATCCGCGCCGGCTACAGCCTGCTGGGCCTGCTGACCTTCTTCACCGTCGGCCCCAAGGAAGCCCGCGCATGGACCGTCCGCAAGGGCGCCAAGGCACCGGAAGCCGCCGGCGTCATCCATACCGATTTCGAGCGCGGCTTCATCAAGGCCGAGACGATCGACTTCACCAGCTACACCACGTTGGGCGGTGAGGTAGGGTGCAAGGAAGCCGGCAAGATGCGCATGGAAGGCAAGGAATACCTGGTCCAGGACGGCGACATCTTCCACTTCCGCTTCAACGTGTAAGCACCCGGTTCATCCAAGGCCTTGGATCAAGCCCCGCCTTCACCGGCGGGGCTTTTTCTTTGCCAAACGGAAACGATTGAAACAATGGGCGCAGGGTCTCCCGTTGCGCGAGTCGCGCCGGATTGACCGTTGCAACCACGAGGAAGCCAGACCGGTGGTAAGAGCCGACCAAAGCCCATGCCCGGAAATATTGATATTTTCCAAGGGGGTAGCAAGCCAACGCTATACAGTAATGCCGTATTTCGTCATTCCGAATTAAGCAACTTATTGACCCCTGACAGCATCGGCGTTATCTGTTTTTCCGGGCTGGCAAATCTGACGGCTGATGGTCCCTCATGGACCGCGCCGTCCTTATCAGAGGCATGCGTGCGATGAGTTCGCAGATTCTCACTTTCGACAAATCGGGTCTGACCCTGCGCTCGCTGACGGGCATGTCGATGCCACTGCCGGGCGTCGATACCCGGGGCGTCAATGCGGTTGTGGCCGGCACCCTGTCCTCGGACGGTGTTGCCGATGTCGTGGTCGGGCGTGATGACGGCACCTTCTCCTGGTTCGACGGGCAGAAGGGCGGCGAAAAGCCGGTGGAGCATGTGTTGGAACTGCCGCTGCCGATCCCGCGCATGTTCGGGGTGGAACGGATCACCGATCTGATGGGCATTGCCGATGCCAATGGCGATGGCCGCAACGATGTGATTTTCAGCTCCTACCTGCTCTACAGCGACACGCCGAACCTGGGCATCGATCCCGGTCCTGATGATGAAGTGCATATTCTGCCCTTCCCCTATGGCGACGACGCGCTGCCGCCACCCTCGGGTGCGCCGGCGGAAGAGCCGATCTTCACCATCCTGCCCTATCCCCTGCCACCACGCCCTATCGCCGTGGGTGAGCCGTATCCGGGCACCGACCTGACGAAGATCGATTTCTCCAACATCAAGGTTGACCTGCGCGGCGTGCTGATGACCACGGGGAACGAGGTTTATATCCCCGGCCCCGAACAGGGCATCGCCGTGGGTGAGCCGCATCCCGGTACTGGCCGGTATGCCGAACCCGCCAAACAGATTTACGGCGTCGATACCGACACCGGTAATGTCTACGTCATCTGGGACAATCAGGACCGGAACAAGGAGTTCGTGGCCCTGGGCAATCTGGACGCGCGCGGTGGCGTCGACGTCCTGTTCAAGGACAAGACCACAGGCGATCTTTATGTAAAGAACGACCTGTCCGACGCCTATTTCGTCAGCGGCATCACCTCTGACGGCACGGTTTCGGTTGCAGCGGTTGGCAATTTCCAGGGCAATGACAGCCTGGACGAAATCCTGTTCTATGATGCCAGTTCACGCGAGTTCAGCATCTGGATCCATCCGCCGTTCGACATTGCCACCAGCTACATGGTCGGCGTCGATTACTTCAAGACGGTGTTCAAGTTGGATTTCGGCTGGGACTTCGTGGGCACGCAGGATATCGACGGCGACGGGATCGAGGACATCATCGTCGCGGCGGTGGGTGACTTTGCTCCTTACCGTCCGGGCTCCCTGGCTCCGGTCGCCTATTACAGCTCGGCCACCGAAGAGCTGGTGGAGCTGGGCAGCTTCGACCCGTTCACACTGAAGGCCATCGGCAATTTCTTTGATGGTCCCAGCATCCTGTAAGCTTTGCTGACAGGACTTATGAGGCACACTCTCACTATTCCTTTTGCGGGCGGTCCGTCTGGGCCGCCCGTTTTTTCATCTTTCGGAGCAATCCAGGTGGGTGGTTGTGTCATCGGGGCCGCAATCGCCGGAATAATGCATATGGAACCGCCCTTTACGTAACGTCACCCCCTTCCGTGGTCTGTCTGCATTGGATACCGTCTCTCTCGTGCTGAATCGGGCAATGAAATTAAAGCCCGACCATGGGAGGAACCTTTTGATGAGCCACAAGCTTCTGGGCGGCACCGCCCTTGCCGCCGTCCTGTCCCTGTCCGCCATCGCCATGGACGCCCCGGCCGCCAAGGCCCAGGGGATCGGCGTCTCCTCGCTGGTCGTGTTTGGCGACAGCCTGAGCGACACCGACAATCTGAAGAACCTGAACCCGGCCAGCCGGCCCGGCGCACCTTATGTCAATGGCCGCTTCTCCAACGGTCCCGTCTGGGCCGAAAATCTGGCCACCCTGACCGGCATCACGGTCAGCAGCCGCGCCTATGGCGGTGCCCGCGCCACCCGCACCACGGCCATTGATCTGACGGCCCAGGTTGACGCCTATCTGGCCGGCGGCACCTCCATCCCGGCCAGCCGCGGTGTCGGCATCTGGATCGGCGGCAATGATTATATCGCCGTGCTGACGCAGCCGCAGGCAAACCCGACCGCTGCCGCCCAGGCCGCCATCGCCGCCACCACCGGCGCCATCACCACCCAGGCGGGCCGTTTGTACAGCGCCGGCGCCCGCCAGTTTGTGCTGTTCAACCTGCCGCCGCTGGGTTCAATCCCGCTGACCAGCAGCCTGTCGGCTGCTGATAAGGCCAGCGCCAACACGGTGTCCGACCTGCACGCCCAGGCCATCAAGGCCTCGGCCAATGCCCTGCGCGCCCAGGGCGCCACGGTGACCATCGTGGACGCGCAGGCCCTGTTCCAGGGTCTGGTCGCATCCCCCTCCACCTATGGCTTCACCAACGTCACCACCCCCTGCTACGCCCCCATCGGGCCGGGTGGGTCGCTGGTTGCGACGGGCGTGTGCGCCACCGCCGCCGGTGCCGCCGGGACGGTGTTCTTCGACGCGCTGCACCCCACCGCCGCCGCCCATCAGATGATCGCCGAATATGCCTATGGCACCCTGTCGGCCACGTTCGAGGCGCCGGCGGCGCTCGCCATCAGCACCGATACCTCACAGCGTCTGCTGGATCTGGCCAATGAGGGCGTGTCGGCCCGCATGTCGGGTGCCCGGACCGGACAGGGTTCGGTCAATGTCATCGGCGCACAGGCTGGCCAGGATGACCGTTTCGGCCTGTTCGTCTTCGGCTCCTATGTCGACGGCGACCGTGAGGCGGTGCGTGGGCAGTCGGCCTATGATTATGACGGTTTCAACGCCGGTATCGGCGTCGATTATCAGGTCGACCGTCATGTCATTGCCGGTCTGGCCTTCTCCTACGGCAATTTGAATTCCAAGACGGATGGCGCCTATTCGAAGCTGGATACGACCGCCTACAACCTGACCGCCTATATCACGGCGGCGGCGGACGACCTGTGGCTGGATACGACCATGTCCTACAGCTTCGACGACTATCAGTCGGAGCGTGCGACGCGCTTCACCCCGTTTGCCAAGGCCAGCGGCGATTACAAGGGCAACACCTACGCGCTGGGCACCACGATCGGCTTTACGCCGGTCGCCGGTTCCTTCGCCATGGGCCCGGTCATCGGCCTGCGTTACGCCAAAAGCAAGGTCGAAGGTTTCGCGGAAAAGGGCGCCGGCCCGCTGGCCCTGACCTGGGAAGATTACGACGCCGAAAGCCTGCTGGGCTCCGTCGGCGGTCAGATCAGCGGTGTGGGCACCAGCTTCGTGCCGCAGGTCCGTGTGGCCTATGAGTATGAAATGAAGGGCGACAGCCGCGCGATCGTCGGTCGCTTCGCCAATGGCGAACTGGCCGTGACTGATCCGGGTGCCGGCAAGCGCGGTCGTCTGGCCGTGGGCGCCAATCTGGTGCATGAAACGGCGGAGAATGTGGCCGTGGCCCTGGGCTACAATGGTCACTTCGCCGGCGGCGACCGCACCGACCACGCCCTGACCGCGCACCTGAAGATCGGTTTCTGATCAGCGGGTTAAAAAGTCGACGACAAAAGAGCCGCAGCGGTTGCCCGCTGCGGCTCCTTTTTTACCCTGATACTGCCCTGCCCCAACGCCACGGCATCCAGCGGCCATTGGTGAGTATCTGAACCTTCTCATCGCCTTCCAGATATACGTATTGAAAGCGGTTTTCCGCATTCATGTAACAACCGACCAGCATCTTGAATCCATCTTTGTTCCTGGCCGCTCTCACAGATTCCAGCAGCAACTCGATTTGGCTTGCGAAGCTGAGGGGGCGAGCGTTGCCTCCAACTGATGGACGGTCGTTGCAGACGAACAGGCACAGGTTCGCACGGCTGAACAGTAACTTGTTGAAATCGACCCGCAAGTTGGTCACGTCCGGGTTCCATTCACTTTCCACGGCCAGCGGAATTTCCCTCAGGAGCCGGGCGTCGAAATCACCAGAGTAATTGAGCCACGTTACATCGTAGAGCCATCCGCCCTGCCCAGGAGCCGCGACCGTAAATCCATTTCGCTCGCCCATCCTAATCAACGAATTTGTGATCTCCGCAGTCCAGGCCTCCCTGCTGGCAGCGAGCTTTGTTCTTCGGCAGATACTGTCTAGCAAGGCCGTCAGCTGCGGGATGAGCGGTGATCGCATCGTCGAAATCCTATTTGGCGTTTTATCAATTAATCTTACCACTTATTTGATGGGGGCCATATCGGCTTTCGAGAGCAATCACCCAACAAAAAAGGGCTGCGGCGGTTGCCCGTCGCAGCCCTTTTCCGTTTCGTATCAACCTCAATGCACCGCGAAGGTCCGCTTGGATGCGCGGCGCACTTCCGCCTCGTACAGCCTGGGGAACATCTTGTAGAGCAGGGCCGCCACCGCCGGAAGGAGGACGACCGCCCCGATCATGTTGGCCAGGAAGATGAAGGTCAGCAGCACGCCCATATCGGCCTGGAACTTCAGGTCAGAGAAGATCCAGGTGGCCGTCGCCACAGCCAGGGTCAGGCCGGTGAACAGTACCGAACTGCCCGTTTCCTGCAGCGTGCGGTAATAGGCCTCCGCGAAGTTCAAACCATGCTTCAGATAGGACTGGAGCCGGTTGAAGATATATAGCCCGTAATCAACGCCGATACCCACCCCCAGGGCCGCCGCCGGCAAGGTGGAGATTTTCAGGCCGATACCCAGCCAAGTCATCATGGCATTACAAAGGATCGACACCACGATTAGCGGCAGCACGGTGGCCAGCGAACCGACGATGGAGCGGAAGGTGATCACGCAGAAGAGAACCACCGTGGCATAGACCAGCAGCAGCATCGGCTTTTCCGCCGTCATCACCGCCTGGTTGGTGGCCGCCATCACGCCGACATTGCCCGTCGCCAAGTTGAAGCTGACCGTATCGGACGGGTTATCCTTCTTATACTGCTCCACCGCATCCACGATGCGCTGGATCGTCTCTGCCTTGTGATCCTTGGTGAAGATCATGACCGGCATGACGGAGCAGTTGGAATTCAACAGGCCCGTGGACGTCTCGATGGGCGTAACCGTCCGGACCAGCACCTGCGAATTGCGCGGCAGCACACGCCAGTTCAGGTTGCCCTCGTTCCAGCCGGCATTGACGGTCCGCATGGCGGTGGCCATCGACATGGTCGATTGCACACCATCAACATTGGAGATGGCCCAGGTGAAATCATCCACTTGGCGGATGATGTTGTAGTCGATACAGCCGTCGGCCTTTGTCTCCACAATGACCTGGATGATATCCACGCCGATGGCGAACCGGTCCACGATCAGCTGGGCATCCTGGTTATACCGGCTGTCGGGCCACAGTTCGGGCACGCCGGCCTCGGTATCGCCCACCGTCATCTTGCGCTGCTCCCACAGCGAGATGCCGAACACGCCCAGACCGATCAGCACCATGACAACGGCGCCCTTGGGCCGGGCGAAGACGGCGAACCAACCCCAGACGCGGTCGAACCGGTCCACCTGACCCGACACGCGGGCTCGATATTTGTCACCCAGCGGCAGGAAGGACAGTACGACCGGCAGCACCCAGAGATGGGTGATGATGATGATCAGCATGCCAACCGACGCGGATACGGCCAGTTCCTGGATCATCTGGATCTGGATAATGGCGATGGTGACAAAGGCCAGCGCGTCGGTCACCAAAGCCGACGCACCGGGCACCAGCAACCGTTCAAAGCTGATCCGCGACGCCGTGAAGGCATCGGCACCCTTGCCCATTTCCTGCGTGATGGTGCCGACATTCTGCACGCCATGACTGATGGCAATGGCGAAGACCAGGAACGGCACCAGAATCGATAGCGGATCGATGCCATAACCCAGCAACACCAGCAGGCCAAACTGCCAGATGACGGTGCAGAGCGAGATGCCCAGCATCGCGAAGGTCATCATCCAGCTTTTGCCATAGCCATAAACCAGCACGGCGGTGATGACGAAGGCGATGGCGAAGAACAGCACCACGCTCTTGGCACCATCGGCGATGTCGCCCATTGCCTTGGCAAAGCCGATGATATGGACCTGGATCTTGTCATCCTCGAACTTGGCGCGGATGGTCTCCAACTGCTTTGCCACCGCCATGTAGTCCAGCTTCTGGCCGGTGCGCGGGTCCTTCTCCACCAACTGCACCGACACCAGGGCCGCCGTGAAATCCTCGGCAACCAAGCGACCTACCTGCCCGGATTTCAGGACGTTTTCACGGACGATGGGTAGCCATTCGTCATTGGGCTGGAACTCAGCGGGGATGACATTGCCACCCGCGAACCCGTCCTCCACGATCTCGATGAAGCGCACATTGGGCGTGAAGATGCTGGTGACGCTGGCGCGGTCCACGCCGGGGACGAAGAACACCTCGTCTGTCACCTGCTTCAGCCGCGTCATGAATTCCGGCGTATAGATGTCCCCTTCCTTCACCGACAGGGCCACCAGCACGCGGTTGGCGCCGCCAAATTCCTTCATATGCTTGGTGAAGGTCTGCATGTAGGGATGGTCGAGCGGCAGGGTCTTCTCAAACCCGGCATCGACGCGCAGCTTGGCACCTTGCCAGCCCATGAAGGCCGTCAGCAGACCAAACACCACCAGGATCAGCACCCGGTTGCGGAAGGTCCAATGTTCAAGACGGGACAGGAAGGAGGTGGACTGGGACATATCGGTTCGCCTTGGCGTTCAAGGGATCGGGGCGGGGCGATGATGCGCGTCAGGGGCGTGCCGGGATCGGCCCGTGTTCGCCCAGAAGAATGACGCTGCCGTCGGGTGCCTGAATGGCATCGGCCAGCGCCACGCGGTCGGCACGCTTGGTGGTGCTGAAGGTCCGGCCGCCATCACCGCTGGTCAGGACAGCACCCTGTGCGCCGACCAGCACCACCGACCCGTCGGCCAGAACGGCACCGCCCATCAGGCCCGCCGTGGTATTGCTCTCAATAGCGGTCCAGCTTTTGCCGCCATCATCACTGCGCAGGATATTACCCTGCAGCCCATAGGCCAGGAAGCTCTGCGGTCCCAGGATCAGCGCATCGAAGAAGGACCCGTCATAGGGACTTTCCAGCTTGGTCCAGGTGGCCCCGGCGTCGGCGCTGAACAGCAGCGTTCCGGCCTCACCCGCGATCAGGCGGGTTTCCGGGGTCGGGGCCAGGACGGCGTTGAAATGGAAATCATCGTCGCTGATCTGCCGGCTGTTCCAGGTGGCGCCGCCATCGGCGGTTTCCAGATACAGGCCATAGGCACCGACCGCGATGCCATGCTGACCATCGGCGGCGAACAGCACATCCATCAGCGGCTGTTCCAGTTCTGGATCGGCATGCTGGACCTTCCAGCTTTCGCCCCCATCCTCGGTATGCAAGATGACGGCATCATGGCCCACCGCCCAACCGCGCTTGGGGCCCGCAAAATGCACACCTGTCAGGGCGGCATTCGCCGGTACCGGCACCTGACGCCAGGCCTTGCCATTGTCGTCGGACAGCAGGATGTGCCCCCGCTCCCCCACGGCGACCAGCCGGTCACCGGCACGTGCCGCGCCCAGGATCAGGGACTGGCTGGCCAGCGGAGCAATGACCGCGGGGCGCAGGGCCGGGGCGGCCGCCTCCTGTGCTGCCGCGGGCAGGGCACCCAGGGCCAGCAGACACAGGCTTGCGGCCAGGGGACGAAGGGCGGAGGAGGAACGGAGCATCGGATCACCGGCGAGGTTGGTTAACGCGGCCCAAGAGACGGAAAAGGGCCGGCCGGTTCACCACCGGCCGGCCCGTTGCCGCATCCGTAATCAGCGCACGCCAGCGCGGCGCAGGCTGTCGGGCGAGAAGTCGGCGTCGGTGAACTTGGCGTCGAACTTGTACGGCGCCTCCTGGTTGTCCAGACCGATCGCGGTGTAGCGACCGGACTGCAGGTCATAGAGCGCATCCAACGTCGACCAGAAGGTCGGCATGGAATAATAGTTCACCGGATGGCTTTCAGCCACGCGCCACATCTCGCCACGGGCGTCCAGATGGTCGGCGACCAGGATCTGCCAGCTATCCTCGTCGATATAGAAGCGGCGCTTGGCATAGATGTGGCTGGTGCCTTGCTTCAGGGTCGCTTCCACGACCCAGACGCGGTGCAGTTCATAGCGGGCCAGATCCTGGTTGATATGGCCGGGCTTGACGATATCGTCGTACTTCGTGTCCTTGGAGTGCAGCTTGTAGGAATTGTACGGCACGTACATTTCCTTCTTGCCGATCAGCTTCCAGTCATAACGGTCGGGCGCACCGGAATAGACGTCGAAATTGTCGGTGGTGCGCAGGCCATCGGACGCAGTGCCGGGATTGTCATAGGCAACGTTCGGGGCACGGCGCACGCGGCGCTGACCGGGATTGTAGGTCCAGGCCGAACGCGGTTCTTTCACCTGATTGATCGTCTCATGCACCAGCAGGATTTCGCCGGCCAGACGGGCCGGGCTGGTCACTTCCTGCAGGAAGTAGAGCGAGGTGTTGGCCGGCGCGCCACCCGGTGCCTGATACAGGTATTTCACCTGCTCATGCAGCATGATCAGGGTATAGGAGCCGTCGGTCTGCGGGTTCACCTGACCGACATTGCGTTCGGTGGCCTCACCGCGATAGCGCAGCAGGTGGTTCCAAACGGCTTCCACGCCTTCCTTCGGGATCGGGAAGGGCACGCCTTCCTTGGCCCCTTCCACACCATTGCCACCATCGGCCAGCTTGGCACGGGTGGCGTTGGCGATGGTTTCCTTATAGATGCGGTCCGGGTACGACGCGCTGCGGCGGGTCGGGTAGACATTCATCTTATAGGAGGGATAGCGCTTCAGCAGGGCCTTCAGGCCTTCCGGCAGCTTATCCTCGTACTGCGCCATGTTGGCGGCGGTGATGGTGAACTTCACCTTGTCTTCGGGGAACGGATCCACCTCGATCGTACCGGGCTGCCAGTTGGCGGGTGGCTTGGTGATGCCACCCGTCCATTCCGGAATGGTGCCATCGGCATTGCCGGCCTTGATGGCGCCCATCGGGGTCAGGGTCTTGCCCAGATCGGCGGCGGACTGCGCCAGAACGGGAAGGCTGAAAGCCAGGGCGATGGCGCCACCCAGCAGAACAGATTTCATACGGAACATGCGTTTCCTCCTCGATCGCTATCTTCTTGTCAGATCGTCGCGCGGCGTCAGAACGAGTACTTGACGCTGGCCGACACGAAGTCGCGATCGTTGATCAGGTTGAACTTTCCGGCCCCGAAGAAGTTGGAATAGGCAAGATCGACCGTGATGGTCTCACGCACCAGGGCGCGCAGACCCAGGCTGACAGCCTTGCGGCCTTCGATGAAGTTGCCCAGCGGCGTCGGCGTGGTGCCGTTCACGTCATGCTGCCAGGAAATCGAAGGGTACAGGTTGACGCCCGGCAGTGCGTTCAGATAGTCGAAGCGGATCGCCGCGCGGTAACCCCAGGAGAAGGCATCCGCGAAACCATCGGTGGCCAGATCGGCCATGCCGCCACGGCCCACAAAGGCGGCGTTGCCACCCACGACGGTGCCCGGCCCTTCCAGACGCAGCACAGACTTGTCCGGCATGTCGGAAATCCAGGTGCCACCCACTTCGGTGACGACCACCCACTGATCGGCACCGAAGGCGCGTTCGAACGCCTTTGTGGCGGTCATCTGTGCCTGGGTGACGTCAAATTCTTCCCAGCCCTGGATGCGCTTGCCGAAGTAACGGCTGGCCAGATCAGCAGTGACGGCAGCAGCCGTCGTACCCTGGATCACGCCGATCTTCTTAACGATTTGGTTGGTGTTGAACAGGGCGGCAGCGCCCACCGCCGCCTGGTTGGCACCGGTCGTAGCACCTGCGGCGGCACCTGCCGCCTCAAATGCGGCGCGCGTCCCGCCCGGCGAACCCGGAGCAGCCGCAATACCAGCGCTGATGGCACCAGCGACTGTCGGGTTGATCGCCTGGATCTGTTCGAAGGTCAGGCCGGTGAAGGGACGAAGAGCCGGATTACCGGCAACTGCGGCAGCCACCGCGCTGTTGAAGGTGGCGCTGCCCTGTGTACGACCGGCAGCCGCACCAGCAGCCTGACCCTGGGCGATAGAACCCAGGATGGACGGGGCCGCCAGCGTGGCCTGTAGCAGTTCCACGTCATCAAGCTGCAGGGGCTGGTCCTTGCGGAAGCTGATTTCGCCCTGCAGCGAGATGCCGAACGGGATGGTCGTGTTGAAGCTGGCGCCAAACAGCTGGATATCCTCAGGATATTCCGCGCGGTAAGACGAGTTCTGCGTGAAGGTGGAGGAACTGGCCTGGAACGCCGACAGGCTGCCGACGATAGAGCTCAGCACCGGCACGCGTGAATGAAGGTTGGTGTAGTAGAAGCCGAATTCTGTGTTGTTCAACTCTTCGGCAAATATGCGAAGGGCCAGACCGTACTGCCCACTGTCGCTGGGTGTATCATCCTTAGACCGGGGCACGACAGTGCCAAACGGGGTCAGGGACTGCACGCCACGGAAATTGTTCAGCAGCGGGTTGGGATAACGGTCAACCGGGAAGACATTACCGCCGGCCACAGCACCCTGGTTCGGGCTATCGGTGAACAGGTAGTTGCCGAAGCCGATGAACAGGCGCTCACCACCTGGCGACGCGGCGTCGTTGGTGGAGAAGAACGAGCCCGCGGCTTCCGGCTCCGTATTGTCCCACTTGAACTGATAGAAGGCTTCCAGCGAGATATTTTCGTTCAAGGAGAAGTTGATATCGGCGATGGGAACCGGCAGGAAGCCTTCCTTCAGTTCCGAACCCGGGACGCGCAGGGCGGAAACGTCGATCGGGTTGATGCTGTTGATACCGTTCTGGATGAACGTGCTCTCACCCCAGCTCAGCACCTGCTTGCCCAGGCGGACGGAGAGGTTGGAGCTGTCACCGACGGCGAAATCGCCATAGACGAAAGCATCCAGCAGATCGAAGTCACGACCCACGCGTTCGACCGTATCGGAATTGAAGGCGAAGCGGTTGGTGCGCGCGCCGTTGGTCGACGACTTCTTGGCGTTCACGACGTCATAGAAGTAGGTGCCGCGGACGAAGGCACCCAGGTTGCCGTAGCTCAGCTTCAGCTCGTGCGTGGCACGACCGGCCAGCGACACCAGGCCCTTGTCATAGTTCAGGTTGCCGTTATCGCCATTGATCGAATGGGCACGACCGCCATTGGCGACGCCGATCAGGTCCGGATCGCGGCTCTGGACGCGAAACAGGGCGCCCATGGTCAGGGTCGTGTCAAAGCTGCCGCTCAACTCACCCCGGTTAAAGCTGACGGCCTGGGCGCTGCCCACCACCAGCATCGGGGCCAGGATGGCCGCTGCACTCACCCCGGCCAATACCCGGCGGTCCATGCGCACCTGCGGCGTCGATTTGCGTGCCATGCGTTTCCTCCTCGCATCCCATTCTTATCATTCCCCGGCTATGGGCCGGCGGCCGACCCCATTCTGGAGCCGGGGGAATTTCGCGTAACCTTGTCGTAAAGGCCGCCATGTGGGCACGTCAAGGCTTCTATGCGCGTTATGTCTCCGGCGGGGTCGTTTGATGCGCGGACTGGCAAAAAAGACACATTTTTTGTCCAGTTTCCAATGGCTTGATCGGATTTGGGGCAGTCCGGTCAAACGCCCGTTTATTGGGCAACGCTCCCGCGATACGGGTAATTTTGCACTTGCGAATGGCGAAAATGCCTCTCAACCCCTTGTGACGTTTACGTCAACCTGCAACTTCCAGCACACCATCCGGTTGCAGGAATCGGGTTTCAAGATCGCCCGGCGGCAGCGGTCGGGAGAAGAAGTAGCCCTGAAGCTCATCGCAATGATGCAGGCGCAGGAATTCAAGCTGCTCTTCCGTCTCAATCCCCTCCGCCACGACCTTCAGGCCCAATTGGCGGCCCATGGCGATGATGGTGGCGGCGATGGCACCCGTATCGGCATTGGTCGGCGCCTCGCTGACGAAGGAACGGTCCACCTTCAGTGTGGTGATGGGCAGACGGCGCAGATAGGAGAGCGAGGAATAGCCGGTGCCGAAATCGTCGATGGCGATTCGGATGCCCCGACCCCGGATTTCGTTCAGCGTATCGGCGATATAGGCCAGGTTGGACATCATCGCCGTTTCGGTGATCTCGATCTCCAGCAGTTCCGGCGGCACGCCATATTCCTGGCACAGCGCGAAAACGCGTTCGCCGAACATAGGCGTGGCGATCTGCCGGACGGAGACATTGACGGCCACCGGGATGGGCGCAAAGCCGCGCCGGCGCCAGTCCTGAATCTGGGCCAGGGCCGCACGCATGACCCATTCGCCCAGCGGCACGATCAGGCCAGTTTCTTCCGCCACCGGAATGAATTTGCCCGGCGGGATCATGCCGATCTCCGGGTGCTGCCAACGGATCAGGGCTTCCACACCCACCGCCTTCATGTCGCCCATGGCGATCTTCGGCTGGTAATGCAGGAAGAACTGGCCCTGTTCAAGCGCCTCGCGCAGGGAATGTTCGAGCGACAGGCGGGCCACCGCCGCCTCGTTCATTTCCGGCGTGAAGAAGCGGTAGCCATTGCCGCCCGACGCCTTGGCATTGTGCATCGCCGTATCGGCATCACGCATCAGCGCATGGAAATCCGCGCCATCGCCGGGGAACAAGGCGATACCGATGGAGGTGGTGACGAACAGCTGCTGACCATCGATGCCGAAGGGGCGCGACAGGCTGACCAGGATGGTCTCCGCCACGCGGGCCGCCATCTGCGGATCGGGCAGATCCTCCGCCACGATCAGGAATTCATCGGCACCCAGGCGGCCCACCGTATCGGCGGCCCGCACGCAGCTTCCCAGCCGCTGCGCCAGCGCGCGCAGCAGCTTGTCGCCCGCCTGATGGCCCAGACTGTCATTGACCAGCTTAAACCGGTCCACGTCCAGCAGCAGGACGGCCACCGCCGTGCCCTTGCGCCCGGCATGGGCCAGGGCATGCTGCAACCGGTCCTGCACCAGCGTACGGTTGGGAAGCCCTGTCAGCGGGTCATGCGTACTGACATACATCAGCTGTTCTTCGAACCGCTTGCGGTCCGACACGTCGGTCATTGTGCCCGTGAAGCGCAGGGGACGCCCGCTATCATCGCGAATAGCCTGACCACGCGCCTCAATCCAGACCCAGGAACCGTCGCGGTGGCGCAGGCGGTAAAGCGACAGATAATCGCCCACCTCCCCGTTCAGGTAGCGCTCGATCTGGTTCTGCGCCATGTCCTTGTCATCGGGATGCAGCAGCCCGTCGAACAGCTTGTTGGCATACATCGCGTCGACCGCATCATATCCCAGCATCTCGATGAACTCGGGCGACCACCAATAGGTGCCCTTGGTGTAGGAATTGTCGAACACGCCGGACCGGGTGGCGCGCACAGCCAGCTTCAGCCGCTCCTCGCTTTCGCGCAGGGCTTGTTCGGCACGCTTGCGCTGGGTGATGTCCTGCACCACGCAGATGGCGGTACGACGGTCGCCCAGGCGCATCTGGCTGACGCCGAAGGCCATGGCGAAAACCTCGCCCTGGCGGCGGCGGCCCTGGATTTCGGCACGGTTGTCGGGGCGCTGCTCCTCCTCCGACCGGCGCAGACAGGCCATCAGGGCCACGGCCACGCGGGTCCAGTCGCGCTCCTCGATCAGGGTGACGAAGGGCTGTCCCACCGCCTCGCCATCGGCATAGCCGAACAGCGCCTCGGCAGCGCTGTTCATGGTTTCGATACGCAGATCCTCGTCCAGCGTGATGATGCCGTCAGCGACATTGTCCATGATGCCGGACAGACGCGTTTCACGCTCACGCAGGGCATGTTCGGCCCGTACCCGTTCGACCAGCGAATGGTCGAACTGCACCAGCACCTCATTGATGGTCTTGGCCAACAGGCCCAGTTCATCATCCTCGTGCCGCTTCGGCACGGACAGAAGCTTGTCGGCCGGGTGCCGTGGGTTAATCTCCGCGATGGCCGAAGACATGCGCAGGAAGGGCTTGGTCAGGGTGGAATAGAACATCACCACCAGGATCAGAGCCAGCGCCACGGTCCAGATGATGCCCGTAGACAGCACCACGCCCGACCGGCGGAAGAATTCCTGCGCAATCAGGAACCGGTCGATGGAGACGCGCAGTTCACCGACATTCTGGTTATGCCGCTCGATCACCAGCGGGATGGAGTAGGTCTTCTCCACCGGCAACAGCATCTCCGCCAGCCATTTCAGCTGCCCCTCCGCCTGGGGACGTTCACGGGCAGCCAGCTGATTGCCGAAATCCTCCAGAATGACGGCGCGGTAGATGGGCTTATATTCGAAAAGACCGGTGACGACGCGATCGGCCAGCGCCTGGTCGAAGGAATAGGCGCTCTCCGCCGCCGCCTCGCGCATGATCGAAAGCACCTGGCGGACCAGCTGGTCAGACTGCCGTTCCATATCCAGAAGGTCGATGGTGATCTGAGCCGTGGACAGGACCAGACCCAGCATCAGGGTGACCAGTGCGGTGTTGCGCGCCTGCTTGAAAGACAAGCGTTTACGCAGCGGCACCCGCGCCACCGCAGCCGTCTCCGCCGTCCCGCTTTCCGGCAGGATGTCCGTCTCGGCCTGTTCAGGCGGTAACGTCGCTTTCATCCACACCTTAGCACCAAAATCCGCCGCCGGGTCCCCATCGCCCATGCCTTGGATGCCCCAACGGCGCGCAAAGCCAGCCCATGGCCGAAATCTTCACGCATATTCGGAGGATAGTCTGCCTTCATGTGCTGGGATATGACAATCCCTTTAGCTTGAAAGTCTTCACACACCATCGCGGGACCGGGGACTGGCCTGTCAGCCGCTTTATTCAGGCAAGCGGAAAATCAGACCATAAGGACGGCCCATGCCTGATATCGCTCGATTTTCCGTCGAATCGATGGCGATGCGGATGGTATGAAGGCGCCGCAGATGTGCGGGGAGAAGGCAATGCGTATCCTGTTTCTGGGTGCTGGCGGGGTCGGCGGCTATTTCGGCGGACGGCTGATGGAGGCTGGGGCCAATGTCACCTTCCTGGTGCGGCCCCGCCGCCAGGCGCAGCTGATGGAGAACTGGCTGCGGGTGGAAAGCCCGCATGGCAATATCCGCGTACCGGCCCAGACCGTGACCAAGGCGCGCAAGCCCTATGATCTGGTGATCCTGACCTGCAAGGCCTGGGACCTGGACGCCGCCATCGACAGCGTCATGCCTGCCATGGGGCCTGACAGCATCCTGATGCCGCTCTTAAACGGGGTGCGGCATATGGAGGTGCTGGATACGGCCTTCGGGCGCGAACGGGTGATGGGCGGGCTGTGCCACATGCCGATCACGCTGGATGAACAGGGCACCATCCACCACCTGTCCACCATCCATAAACTGGTTTTCGGCGCCCGGCATGCAGTGCAGCAGGCGACGGTTGCCGCGTTGGCCGATGCTTTCCGCCCCACCTGTGTGGACTGGCATATGTCCGACACCATCATGCTGGACCTGTGGGAGAAATATTTCTTCCTGGCGACGCTGGCCGGCTCCACCTGCCTGATGCGTGGCTCCGTCGGGGCCATCAACCGGCAGCCGGGGGGAACGGATTTCATGAAGGCGCTGCTGGCCGAATGCGCCGCCGTGGCTACCGCTGAAGGGTACGCGCCCCGCCCTGCCCTGCTGGATGAATATGGCGCGCAGATCGTGGATGCGGGCAGCAAGGTCAACGCCTCCATGGCCCGCGACGTGGCCAAGGGTGGCCGGACAGAAGCCGAGCATATCCTCGGGCATATGGCGGCACGGGCGCGGGCGCATGGCGTGGCAACGCCGCTGCTGGATTTGGCCCTGCTGCATCTGCGGGTGCATGAGGAGGGGTTGGCCTCTTAACGTCAATAAATCTCCCCCAAGCACCCTTGCTGCCCCCCGCCCCCTTCCGCTACGGTGGCGCACCTTCGCCGGTGCAAGCCCCACCAAAGAGAAAGGGGCAGCCGGCCAATTCGGACTGGGGGCACATGGACGCGTCAGCGCTGGGGACGTTTCTCCAATACCTCATCAATGGCCTTGCGTTGGGGGCCATTTATGGGTTGATCGCCATCGGATACACGATGGTGTACGGCATCATCCGCATGATCAATTTCGCCCATGGCGAGATTTATATGATCGGCGCCTTTGTCGCGGTCACCACCTTCTCCATCCTGGCGGCGGCCGGGGTGACGTCGGTACCGCTGGCGCTGCTGCTGGTGCTGGTTATGGCCATCGCCTTCACCGCCGCCTATGGCTGGACGGTGGAACGGGTGGCCTATCGGCCCCTGCGCGGCGCACCGAAACTGGCGCCGTTGATCAGCGCCATCGGCATGTCGATCCTGCTTCAGAACTACGTCATGCAGACGCAGGGTGCGCGGCCCAAGCCGCTGGCGCCTGTCATGAATGGCGGCGTGACGCTGTGGCAGGGCGACGGGTTTGCGGTGAACGTCTCCTACATTCAGCTGTTCATCATCCTGCTGACCGTGGCCCTGATGCTGGGCTTCACCCAGATGATCAACCGCACTGCCCTTGGCCGGGCCCAGCGCGCGTGCGAGCAGGACCGCACTATGGCAGGCCTGCTGGGCATCAATGTCGACCGCACCATCAGCCTGACCTTCGTGATGGGGGCGGCGCTCGCCGCTGTGGCCGGCGTACTGGTCACCATGTATTACGGGGTGATCGATTTCTATATCGGCTTCCTGGCCGGCATGAAGGCCTTTACCGCTGCCGTGCTGGGCGGCATTGGCAGCCTGCCGGGTGCCATGCTGGGTGGGTTGCTGATCGGGCTGATTGAGGCGTTTTTCACCGGCTATGTGTCGGGTGCCTACAAGGATGTCGCCTCCTTCTCCGTGCTGATCCTGGTGCTGGTCTTCCGGCCCACGGGCCTGCTGGGCCGCCCCGATATCGAGAAGGTGTGACCCATGGCCAACTCGATCCAAAACCATCTGAAGGCCAGCATCATCGCCGGCCTTGTCGCCATGGTCCTGGCCGTTCCCTTCATCGGCCTTTACACCGTCTCCACCGATCAGGGTCTGGTGGTGCAGACCCGCTGGCCCTGGGTCTTCTGGTCCGGCCTGATCGTGCTGGGCGGCAGTCTTGCCATGGCACTGGTGCGCGACGCACTGGCCGCGCGGCGTGCCGCCAAACCGAAGCTGGCCGCCGGGACCAAGCCCAAGCGGGACGACGCCCTGACGGCCAAGCTGTCCAAGGGTTTTGCCGTCGGCATCACCCTGTTCGCCATCACCTTACCCTTCATGCCTTTTTCCGACCGCTACATCATGGATGTTGGCACCACCGTGCTGATCTATGTGCTGCTGGGCATGGGCCTGAATGTGACCGTGGGTCTGGCGGGTCTGCTGGACCTCGGCTTCGTCGCCTTTTACGCCATCGGCGCCTACAGCTTCGCCATCCTGTCCACGACGCTGGGCTGGGGCTTCTGGATCTGCCTGCCGCTCTCAGGCTTGATAGCGGCCCTGTTCGGGGTGCTGCTATCGCTGCCCATCCTGCGCCTGCGCGGCGACTATCTGGCCATCGTCACCCTGGGCTTTGGCGAGATCACGCGCATCGTGATCCTGAACTGGCAGAGCTTCACGGGCGGTCCCGCCGGCATTTCCGGCATTCCGCGCCCCAGCCTGTTCGGCATGTCCTTTGACCGCCGCCCGCCGGAGGGGCTGACCTCCTTCCATGAGATCACCGGCATCACCTTCTCTGGCGAACACCGGCTGATCTTCCTCTATTTCATCGCCCTGACCCTGGTGCTGGCCGCCGCCTGGGTGATCAGGCGCCTTCGCGCCCTGCCCGTGGGCCGGGCGTGGGAAGCGTTGCGTGAGGATGAAATCGCCTGCCGCTCGCTGGGCATCAACCCCACCGCGTCCAAGGTCTCGGCCTATGCGGTGGGCGGCATGCTGGGTGGCTTCGCCGGCTGCTTCTTCGCAGCGCGGCAGGGCTTCGTGTCACCGGAAAGCTTCACCTTCATGGAAAGCGCCCTGATCCTGGCCATCGTGGTGCTGGGCGGGTTGGGCAGCCAGATCGGCGTGGTCATCGCGGCCCTGTTCATCGTGCTGCTGCCGGAAGTGGGACGTGAGTTTGCTGATTTCCGCATGATCGTGTTCGGCATTGCCATGATCGCCATCATGGTCTGGCGTCCCGGCGGCTTGCTGTCACAGCGCGTGCCCACCATCCGCCTGTCCAGCCAGAAGGGAGACGCGGCATGAGCGCGCCTTTGCTGTCCGTTACGGGCCTGACCATGCGTTTCGGCGGTCTGGTGGCCGTCGATGGCGTCAACCTGACGGCTGAAACCAACAAGATCACGGCCCTGATCGGCCCCAACGGGGCGGGCAAGACCACGATCTTCAACTGCCTGACCGGCTTTTATAAGCCGACATCGGGCGAACTGATCCTGAACCGCCCGGACCACGCGCCCGTGTCGCTGCAAAGCCTGCCCGGATATCAGGTGTCGCGCCACGGCGTGGTCCGCACCTTTCAGAATATCCGCCTGTTCCCGCGCATGACCGTGCTGGAAAACCTGCTGGTGGCCCAGCATGTGGGGCTGATGAGAAAGGCGGCATTCGGTGTTGCTGGCCTGATCGGCCTAAAGGGCTGGCGTGCGGCGGAGAAAGAGGCCATCGACCGCGCCCGTTTCTGGATTGAACGCCTGGACCTGACCTCGGTTGCGGATGAAGAGGCGGGCAACCTGTCCTATGGTGTGCAGCGCCGGGTGGAAATCGCCCGCGCCATGAACACCAATCCCCTGCTGCTTTGCCTGGATGAACCCGCCGCTGGCCTGAACCCGAAGGAAACGGGCGTTCTGGGGGAACTGCTCCAGGGCATCCGCGAACAGTTCGGGATCGGCATCCTGTTGATCGAGCATGACATGGGTCTGGTCATGGGCATCTCCGACCGCATCCATGTGGTCGAATATGGCCGCAAGATCGCCGAGGGCACGCCAGAAGAGATCCGCAGCGATGAGCGCGTGATCAAGGCCTATCTGGGCGAGCCGGATGAAGAAGAACTGCCCGCCATCGTCGCCGAGGATGTGGCCGGACAGGAAGGAGGCCGGGCATGAGCCTGCTGCAACTGACGGGGGTCCGCACCAATTACGGGCCCATCGAGGCGCTGCGCGGCGTCGATGTGCATGTCAAACAGGGGGAGATCGTCACCCTGATCGGGGCCAATGGCGCCGGCAAGTCCACCCTGCTGATGACCATCTGTGGTCAGCCGAAGCCCGCATCTGGCACCATCATCTTCGACGGTCAGGTCATCAATGACCTGCCCCCACACGAGACAGCCAAGCTGGGCATCGCCCAGGTGCCGGAGGGGCGGCGCATTTTCCCGCGTATGACGGTGTTCGAGAACCTGCAACTGGGGGCTACCCTGGGCAACCCGGCGCATTTCGATGAAGACGCCGCCTATTGCCTGGACCTGTTCCCCATCCTGGCCAAGCGCCGGGACCAACGGGCAGGCACCCTGTCGGGCGGTGAACAGCAGATGCTGGCCATCTCCCGCGCGTTGATGAGCCGGCCGCGCCTGCTGCTGCTGGATGAGCCATCGCTGGGCCTGGCCCCCCTGATCATCCGCCGCATATTCGATGTCATCGCCGACCTGAACAAGACGCGCGGCATGACCATCCTGCTGGTCGAACAGAACGCCTACCACGCCCTGAAACTGGCCCACCGCGCCTATGTGCTGGCCCAGGGTCAGGTGGTGATGGAAGGGGCTGGCCAGGAACTGCTGGCCAATCCAGAGGTGCGGGCGGCCTATCTGGAGGGCGGGTCGCACTGAGTTCCCAATTGGTGTGTTGGAGAAAGGCGCATGGACCCGTTCCATGCGCCTTTCTCATGCCCAAAGAAAAGCCCGGCCATCCTTGCGGATGGCCGGGTGAAGTCGGGAGATGCCTCATAAGGGAGAGAGGAACCAAGGGGGCCTCGAAATCCTGAGGCCCCCGGTACGCATACAGACTTAGTAGGAGAAGCGGACGCCACCGAAGAAGCGGCGACCGTTCTTGTAGGCGGCGAACGGGACATCCCGGTTGCCGACATACTGGTACTGGGTTTCATCCAGCAGGTTCTGGGCCTGCGCCGTCAGGGCCACCTGTTCGGTGACATTGACGGTCAGCGACGCATCCAGCTGATTATAGCTGTCATTGATCACCGAGGTCGCACGGTTGACTTCGCGGAAATACTTGGAGCGGTAGGAGTAGGTGACCCGCGCGCTGAACATCTCGTCTTCATAGTACGGCGTCAGCGAGAAGGAATGCTTGGAGCTGAACGGCAGGGCCACGGAGGCGTCCGCCGTCTCGCTGTCGGCATAGGTGTAGGAAGCTTCGATACCGAAATTCCCGTAGACATCACCGCGATAGGCCAGTTCCAGACCCTTGATCTCCGCCGAGCCGCCATTGCGCGGACGGCTGACTTCAAAGGCCTGCGGAACCGTGGTGCCACCGGGGTTGGTCAGCGGGTTGGTATCGGTGTTGATCAGCATTTCCGTGCTGGTCGCACGATAGATGTAGGAACCGATATCCTTGTAGAACAGCGTCGCGGACACCAGCGACACCTTGTCGAGATAATACTCGATCGAGGCGTCGAAATTGTTGGCGCGGTACGGGTCCAGGTTCGGATTGCCGCCATTGGCCGTACGCAGCGTGTTGTTGGTTTCCAGGAAGGTGGACAGGTCGGCATAGTTGGCGCGTGCCATGACGCGCGAACCGGACAGACGCAGCACCGTCTTGGGGTCCAGGTCGAAGGTCAGGTTGATGCTGGGCAGGAAGTCATCATAGGACTTCTTCAGCGAGATGGCTTCGATCTGTGAGGCGGGAACGATGGGCGGGCCGAACTGGCCGCCCAGACGGTCGCGGCGGCCTTCCGATGTCTGGTCGGTATGGACGTAGCGGACGCCGACATTGCCGCGGAAACCTTCGGTCTCAAAGCCCAACTGGGTGTAACCGGACCAGATGTCTTCGGACACGGAGAACTGCGCCGGCAGATAGTCAAAATAGGCGGCGTCGACATAGCCCGAGGCCGGACGGCCCAGGAACCAGGTCTTCAGCTTATCGGCGCTGATGGTGTTCCAGTTCTTCATCGCGTCGTTGACGTTGATCCCGCCCAGATAGCCCGACGGCGTCGTACCGCCAACGAAGCCGTCCACCGGGGTGGCGGCACCATTAACACGGCGCAGCTTGGCATCCTGGCTGGTTTCATGTGTGCGGTACTTGACGCCGAACTTGACAGCGTTCAGCAGGCCCCATTCCACATCGCGGGTAAAGTCGGCCTGAGCATAGGTCTCCTCGTCCGACGTCGGCTGCTGACGCAGCTGGGCAAAGCCCAGCGTGGTGCCGGCATTACTGGTCGACGCGATCTGCGGCGTGACAGATGCCAGACCGTTGGTGCCGGAAATGTCGAAGCTGTAGCCGGTCAGCTGCTCGAACTCACCGAAATACTGCTGCTTGGTGCCGCCGGTCGACTTGGTATAGCCGCCCTGGAAGCTGGCCTTCAGCGCATCGCCCGTGTAGTCGACCTTCAGGTCGGTGGCATAGGTCTCGATGGTGCTTTCACGCGCAATCGCGTCCAGCAGCATCAGACCGGCGGTCGGTGTGCCGGCATTGGTGTAGGAACCACCGACAACCACGCCATTCTTCACGACGGCGTTGTTGGGCGCGCCACGGAAGTTATTGAAGTAGTAGCGGCTCTGGTTGAGGTTGTCGTAGGTACCCTTGACGTACAGGCCGGTGGCGTTGATCTCCAGATTGTCGCTGGGCTTGGCCTGGATGGCCAGCGTGCCGCCCGTGCGTTCACGCTTCTGCTGGAACAGCGCGGAGTTGATCACGTTGGGCATGATCGCCTTGGTGCCGTTGGGCAGGGTCACCGTGGGGTAACCAAGGCTTTCAAAGCCGTCACGGCGGATATCCTGCACCTGATGCGTGACCGAGGCCAGGACGCCGAAGGTGGAGGCATCATTGGACCAGGAGATCAGGCCCGACGCGTTGGGTGCACCATCGTCCGACCGGTCATTGTACGCGTATTCCACCGACGCGTTCAGCGTCAGCGGCTTCAGATCCAGCGGACGGCGGGTGTGCAGGATCACGGTGCCGCCGATGGAGCCTTCGTCGATACGGGCTTCCGGCGACTTGTACACTTCCAGCTGACCGACCACTTCGGGTGCCAGCATGGAATAGTTGAAGGTACGGCCCGGCGCGTCCAGGATGAACCAGTCGGTCGAGGCAACGGTCTGGCCGTTCAGCAGGGTACGGTTCAGGGCCGGGTCGGTACCACGGATGGCGACACGCTCGCCTTCACCGAAATCACGGTCGACCTGCAC
This sequence comes from Niveispirillum cyanobacteriorum, assembly GCF_002868735.1. Taxonomy (GTDB): domain Bacteria; phylum Pseudomonadota; class Alphaproteobacteria; order Azospirillales; family Azospirillaceae; genus Niveispirillum; species Niveispirillum cyanobacteriorum. The sequence goes on from NZ_CP025611.1 coordinate 1,953,488, forward strand.
GCCCGGCAGGTGGGACAGCGATTCAGCGACATTCTTATCAGGGAACTTGCCGATATCTTCGGCGGAGATGGCGTCGACGATGGCGTCAGCGAAGCGCTTGGTGTTGATCGACTGCACCAGGCTGGCGCGGATGCCGGTAACGACGATCTCGTCCAGCGTGCCTTCCGCCGCCGGAGCGCTCTGCGCCTGCGCCGTCGCAGCGATGGCCATCATGGCGATCGCGCTGGCGGTACCCCGCATGAGCATTTTCTTGAACTGCATGACCTTTGCCTCCTCGTAAGCCCTGTTCCCCGTGCCTTGGCGCTGTCGCTGGCACGATTTCCGTTGCGGGGTCCCCGAACGCGTCGGGTTGCTCCCGGCTGGTGGGCTTCAGGAAAGCGGAATGCGGGATTTCCGAAAGGTCGGTTCCGGCAGAACGCCGAAAATGACGGAAAAAGACGGAATTTTGTTTCTGATTTCAGGTTGGAACTGTAACATTACATTATCTCAACTGGAGTCGTGGCCTGACACAGCCGGAAGGACCACCCTGCCGACCATATTCGACTTGTTTGAAGAGATTCTGGTCCTGGCTGAACTAGACCCGCTCAGCCTGCTTCAGATGCTGTTTCAGACGGCCCAGCGCCACCGACAGTGTCTCGCGTTCGCCTTGCGGCTCCCCACAATGGCGCAGCACATACTCGGCGGTGCGCACCACATCGCGCCAGCGCGGGTTACGGGGCAGCGTCTCGACCAGCAGATATTTATCCAATGTGCGGGTTTGTAGCGATGACCGGTCCATATAGACACGCCAGAGCCCGCTTTCCTCGGCCAGCTCGATCTTCCCCTTGCGCTTGGCCTTCTGCCAGTAATCCAGCGCCAGGGTCATGACATCGACAAGGCAGCGGCGATAACCTTCATCGGCATCCAGGGCGGCGGCATGATCGCCCTCATCGGCATGATCATGATGCTCCGGTTCCTCCGCCACGGGGGCGGCGACGGGCGCGGGTGGGGGTTCTGGCCGGTCCGCAGGTGTCACGGGCACGGAAACAGGCGGCGCCACATCCAGCGGGGCCGAGGGACCGACCGGCACAAAGCCCCCGGCATCCGTGGCCGGCGGCGGTTCCCGAAAGGCCTTCATGAACAAGGTGATGGCGCCGAAACCGGCCAGCAGCAGCAGCCACCTTATATAATTGAGTCCCCCCGCCAGTTTGGCGCCGTCAGACAACACGACATAGCGCCAGCCGCCATCTTCCAGAACCCGCGGTTCCTGCCGTGCCCAGCCTTTCAGCTTTTCCCCACCGGGCGCGCTGGTCACCATGTTACCGGCCCCGTCCAGCAGGGCGAAGCCGATCCCGTCCTGGGTCAGCCGGGCCAGCCGTTCCTGCACCTTGCCGATCGGCACCCGGAAAACCACAACACCTTCCACTGTGCCATGCCGAACCACGGGTCGGCCCAGCAGCATGCCATGTCCCTGGTCCAGCGGCAGCGGCTGGGTCAGCACCATCACCTGCTCAGGCGTCTGGGCCTGGGGCAAGCGCCCCATCACCTCCCGGAACAGGGTGCCCAGTGCCGATTCCCGCTGACGTGCGGCGGCCAGATCTGCGCCGAAGGCGGCATCCTTGCGCAAGGAATAGACAACGCGCCCGAACCGGTCGATCAGGTAGAGATCGTCAAAGACGGTGGAAGCCAGAAGGTCACGAAAACTGGCATGGAATCGGTCATGGACAGCGGCATAGGCCGTCAGCGCCGCCGGAATTTCCGCCGGTGGGGTATCTCCCGGCGGGTAGGTGGAGCGCAGCAGCGCCGCCGCCCGTTCCGGATCGGGCGATATCTGCTGAAAGGCCGAGGCGAAGCCGTAATAACGGCCCACCGAATAGCCGATGAAACTGGTGGAAGCGAAGGCCGAGCTTTGGCTGCGCGCATTCTGGACCAGTGTGGTCAATTCGCGTTCGACGCTGCGGTTGGCATTGTCGATCTGAATATCGACCTTGTCATCCACAGCCATGGACAGGAAAAACAGTGCAGCCACCAGCACAGCGACAAGGGGTCCGCCAAGTTTCAGGGCCGCCTTTACATCGGGTCTGGAAAATCCCACCTTGCATGCCCCCTGGCGTCTTTACCGCGCATTGTGCTGTTCTATGGTTTCGGTGTGTTCACCAGGGACTTATAGCGCCATCCCCCGCACATGCCCGTCACCATACCGTCAATTTCGTTGATCCGGCAAGGAGGGCTTGATCGGATCGGCGGGGCGGATCAAGGCTTTGCGCGGAGCCTGGGATTTCCGCGCAACAGTCGCGACCACGGCCCATTCCCGGACATCACCGCAAGGCATGGCATCATGGCTTCCTCCGCCCCGTCGCGGCCCCTGGCCGTCATTTTTGGCGCCCCCGATCCGGTTCTGAACGCCGATCAGAAGGCATTCTATCGCGACGCGAACCCGTTGGGCCTGATCCTGTTCAAGCGGAACTGCGAAAGCCCGGATCAGGTGCGCCGCCTGTGCGATGACTTCCGCAATGCCGTGGGCCGCGCCGACGCCCCCATCCTGATCGATTTCGAAGGCGGTGAGCATCAGCGGATGGAGCCGCCGGTCTGGCCCGCCTTCCCGGCACCCGCCGCCTTTGGCCGTCTTTATGCCAAGGATGCGCTGGCGGGCCTGCGCGCCACCCGCCTGAACGGGGCTGCCATCGGTACCTTGCTGCGCCAGCACGGGGTGAATGTCGATTGTGCGCCGCTGGCCGATGTGCCGGTGGCCGGGGCCGATCCCGTGATCGGCGAACGCGCCTTCGGCAGCGACCCGGAGGTGGTGACCGTGCTGGCCCGCGCCTTCATGGATGGCATGGCATCGGTAGGCGTCACGCCCATCATCAAACATATTCCCGGCCATGGCCGTGCGCTGGTGGACAGCCACAAGGACCGGCCGTTTGTCGATACCGACCTGTCGGAGCTGGATCGCACGGATTTCCTGCCTTTCGCCCGCCTGAGCCGCACGGCCCCCTGGGCCATGGTCGCGCATGTCGTCTATACGGGCGTCGATGCAAAGAACCCCGCCACCATTTCAAAGGATGCCGTGCAGATGCTCATTCGTGACCGTATCGGGTTTGATGGCGTCCTGATCTCCGACTGCATCTATATGGAAAGCCTTGGCGGCACACTGGCGGAGCGGGCTGCGGCCGTGCAGGGGGCGGGCGTGGATATCGTCCTGTCCAGCCATGGCGATGTGGATGAATGGACCCCCATCGCTGCATCCGTGAAGCCCCTGACCGATGCCGCCGCATCCCGTCTCGCCCGCCCCCTGCCGCCCGCCGGGGCCATGCTCGATGTCGCTGGGACCTTGGAAGAAATCACCGGCTTACTGGCTCTGGCATGATGTGAACGTACAAATGGGCGGGTTGACGGGTAACAATCCGTCCATTTGCAGCAAAAACCCCGCCGATAATGGCGGTGAACGACGAAATCAACGAAGTTGAGTGTAGCCCTGCCGGGTATGTCTGCCCGACAGTCGTGCAAACGGAACAGGCCCAAAACAAGGGGGCCGGCCGGGACAACAGGGGTCAACGGGATGAAGTTCTTCCGCAACCTTGCCGCGCTGGCGGCGCTTCTGCCGGCAGCGGCGGGCACAACAGAGGCGATGGCCCAGGCCGCCCCGCTGGATAACCCGTCCACGCTGACGGTCGTGGCTAATTTCTCCACCGGCTGGGTGCGCAACTTCAACCCGTACAACGAGACCACGCGCCTCTACAGCGCGCGGGAATTCGCCTACGAACCTTTGATCATCTTCAACACCCTGCATAATGGCCGCCCGCATTACCGCCTGGCGACAGGATATGATTTCTCCAAGGACCTGTTGAAGCTGACCTTCAGCTTGCGTGACGGCGTGCTGTGGTCCGATGGGCAACCTTTCACGGCGCAGGATGTCGTCTTCACGTACGAGATGTTCAAGCGCTTCAAGGCGCTGGACACGCTCGACATCTGGGAACGGCTGGCCGCCGTGGAAGCACCGGATGCCCATACGGTGGTTTTCACGCTGAAGCGAGTGAACGCCAACAGCCTGTATGAGCTGGCCCGCATCCCCGTGGTGCCCAAGCATATCTGGTCGAAGGTGGCGGACCCCGTCACCTTCACCAACCCCGATCCCGTGGGCACCGGCCCGATGACGGAGGTGCGGCGCTTCACCAATCAGCTTTATGTGCAGTGCCGGAACCCACATTACTGGGACGCCGCCAGCCTGAAGGTTGACTGCCTGTCCTTCCCGCAGATCGGCAATAACGAACAGCTTCTGGCCGCCGCCCGCAATGGCAAGCTGGACTGGTTCGGCGCCTTCATGCCGGATATCGAGCGCACCTATGTTGCCGCCGATCCGGTGCATCACCGCTACTGGTTCCCGCCCGGCGGTACCGTCGCGGTGAACTTCAATTTTGACAGCCCCAATCCGGGCAACCGCGCGGCCTTCCGTAATGTCAATTTCCGCCGGGCCGTCAGCATGGCCATGGACCGCCGCGCCATCGTGGATATCGCAGGCTATGGCTATCCGATCGTCAATGAATATGCCTCCGGCCTGGGCCGTCTTTATCAGGACTGGGTGAACCAGGACGCCGAACGCCAATTCGGCAAGTTTGCGAAGTACGACAAGGATGGCGCCCGCGCCCTGTTGGCCGAAAGCGGCTTCCGCGACGTGGATGGTGACGGCTATGTCGACAATCCCGATGGCAAACCCATCCGCTTTGACATCCTGGCACCCAATGGCTGGACCGACTGGGTGAACACCACCCAGCTTGTCGTCGAAGGGCTGAACGCCATCGGCATCAATGTCCGCGTCTCCACGCCCGAACCGGCAAGCTGGGCGCAGAAGCTGATCCAGGGCGATTATGACATGGCCATCAATGGCTATTTCACGGGCGAGACGCCGCATCGTTCCTACGATACCGGTTTCCATTCCCGCTTCTCGGGCAAGACGCGGACGGCACCCACACGCTTCAACAACCCGGAACTGAACGCCGCCCTAGATGCGTTTGTCGCCACCATCGACCCGGATGAACAGCGCCGGTCGATGGACAAGGTGCAGATGATCCTGGCCGCCAACACGCCCTATGTGCCGCTGTTCAGCAATCCGATCTGGTACGAATACAACACCAAACGCTTCAAGGGCTGGTTCAACGCCGATAATCCGGTGGCCCGGCCCGATGTGTTCGACGGCACGCCGGAACGGCTGCTGCATCTGCTGGCGCTGGAGCCGGTGAATGGCGGCGGCTGATCCATAGGGGCCATCGGCCCCCCATCGAACCACACCACAACCCGCTTTCCTTCAGATCTTCGGTTTCGGGAGAGGACCCCCCATGGCCTTCCTTCTCCGCCGGGTCGGATTCTATGTCGCCGCCTTTATCGTTGCCGCGACGTTCAATTTCCTGATCCCGCGCCTGATGCCCGGTAATCCGGTCGACATCATGTTCGCCCAGGCGGGCGGCACCCTGCCGCCCGAAGCCCTGGCCGCGCTGAAGGAGACCTTCGGCTTCATCGACCAGCCCTGGCCGGCGCAGTTCGTCACCTACCTGAAAAGCGTGTTCACCTGGGACCTGGGCCTGTCAGTGAAGTTCCACCCGCTGACGGTGAATGAGGTGCTGCTGCGGGCCTTGCCCTGGACCCTGATGCTGGTCCTCACCTCCTCGCTGATCGCCTTTGCCATCGGGTCCCTGGCCGGCATCCTGGCCGCCTGGCGGCGGGGCGGGTCGTTCGACAGCATCGGTGCGCCCATCGCCCTGATGATGCAGGCCATGCCGCCGCTGGTCACCTCGCTGCTGGCCTTGTTCCTGTTCGCCATCTACTGGCCGGTCTTCCCGACAGGATACGCGTATGAGCCGGAGATTGATCCCGGCTTCACCCTGGAATTCTTCTGCTCCATCTTCAAGCACGCCTTCCTGCCCATCGTGACCATGGCCCTGGCCCAGGTCGGCGGCTACCTGATCACCATGCGCAACAGCATGATCAACCTGCTGGGTGAAGATTATATCGTGCTGGGCACGGCCAAGGGCCTGTCCGACCGCCGCCTGCGCATGGCCTATGCCGCGCGCAACGCGCTCTTACCCACCGTCACCAGCTTTGCCATGACGCTCGGCGCGTCCTTCGGCGGCGCGCTGGTGACAGAGGTGGTCTTCAACTATCCGGGCCTGGGCTACACCCTGTTCCAGGGGATCACGGCGCGCGATTACCCGCTGATCCAGGGGCAGTTGCTGATCATGACGCTGGCCATGCTGACGGCCAATTTCATCGCCGACGTGCTTTACGTCGCCCTCGACCCCCGTCTGCGGAAGGGCTGATCCATGCGCGGCCTGTTCAACACATTGCTTGCCAACCGGAAGGCCGCCATCGGTGCGGCCATCGTGGCCCTGTTCATCCTGGTGGCGCTCGCCGCCCCCCTGGTGGCGCCGTTTGACATCAACCAGCGCGTGGCCAGCCCGCATGAGGCGCCCAGCGCCGAACATGTTATGGGTGCCACCCGCATGGGCCGCGATGTCCTGTCCCAGACCATCCATGGCACACAGACCAGCCTGATTGTCGGCTTTGCCGCCGGCCTCCTGGTCACCGTGCTGGGAACGGCCATCGGCGTCACCGCCGGCTATTTCGGCGGCAAGGTGGATGAGGTGCTGAACCTGTTCACCAACATCTCGCTGGTCATCCCCAACCTGCCCTTGATGCTGGTGCTGGCCGCCTTCATCGGGCAGACGGGGCCGTTCGTGATCGCGCTGATCATCGGATTGACCAGCTGGGGATGGGGTGCGCGCGTCACCCGCGCCCAGACCCTATCCCTGCGCCAGCGTGACTACATACTGGCTGCCGAAATGCTGGGCGAACCCGCTTGGCGTATCATCACCTTCGAACTGCTGCCCAACCTGATCTCCATCATCGGCTTCAACTTCATCGGCTCCGTGCTCTATTCGGTGATCACGGAGGCGACGATGGAGTTTCTGGGCCTGGGCGACCCGATGGTCGTGTCCTGGGGCACCATGCTCTATCACGCGCAATCCACATCGGCCCTGCAGGTGGGTGCCTGGTGGGAAATGGCGGCGCCCTGCCTAGCCCTGGTCCTCTTCGGGTCTGGCCTGTCCCTGATCAATTTCGCGGTCGACGAGATCGCCAATCCCCGCCTGCGCACCCTGCGGGTGCCAGCCAAGGTGCTGGCAGCGTTGACCAACCGCACCTCCAACCAAGGGGGCCGGGCATGACCGAACCCATCCTGTCTGTGCGTGATCTCTGCGTCGATTACGCCACGCCCAACGGCCTGAGCCGCGCCGTCAAAAACGTCAGTTTCGACATTTCTGCCGGTGAAGTGCTTGGCCTGGCTGGAGAATCCGGTTCCGGCAAAAGCACCGTCGCTTTTGCCATCGCCCGCCTGCACCGCCCCCCGGCCTTCATCACGGGCGGGTCGATCACGCTTGCCGGCACCGATGTCCTGGCGCTCAATGACCGCGAATTGCGGGCTTGGCGCTGGCGCGACCTGTCGGTGGTGCTGCAATCGGCGATGAACGCGCTGAACCCCGTGCTGCGTGTCTCGGCGCAGTTCGCGGACATGTTCAAGGCGCACGGGATACGGGACAAGGCCGATATCCGCGCCCGTACCGCCGACCTGTTGCAGATGGTCGGCATCAAGCCGGACCGCATGGACGATTACCCGCATCAATTCAGCGGCGGCATGCGTCAGCGCATCGTCATCGCCATGGCCCTGGCGCTGCGGCCGAAGCTGGTGGTGATGGACGAGCCGACCACGGCCTTGGATGTGGTGGTACAGCGGGAGCTGCTGGAGGAAGTGGCGGCGCTGCGCCACAAGCTGGGCTTCTCCGTCCTGTTCATCACCCATGATCTGGCATTGATGAGCCAGTTCTGCGACCGGGTGGGTGTCATGCTGCGCGGGCAGTTGATCGAACTGTCCACCCCTTCCGCCATGATCGCGGACCCACAGCAGGATTATACACGCCGCCTCTGGGCCTCCATCCCGCCTTTGCACCCAAAGCCCGGTGAGACGCTGGTCCGCATGAAGGAGACGCCGCAATGAATGGTTTGCCGGAACTGGGCACCCGCCCCGTGCTGGAGGCGCGCGGCCTGACCATGCGCTTCGGGTCCTTCTGCGCGCTCGACAGTGCCGATTTCAGCCTTTACCCCGGCCGCGCCCTGGCGCTGGTGGGCGAAAGCGGGTCGGGAAAGAGTACATGCGCCAAGCTATTGACCCATGTGCTGACGGCCAGCGCCGGCCATATCTTCCATGCCGGTCGCGATGTCACCAACCTGACGGGTCGTAAGGCCGTTCTGGAATACCGGTCTGCGGTCCAGATGGTGTTTCAGGACCCGTTCGCGGCCCTGAACCCCGCGCACAATGTCGAGCACCATCTGACCCGCCCGCTGGCCCTGCACCGGCCCGACCTTTCGGCGGCACAGCGGCGGGACGCCGTGGCAGACCTGCTGCGCGCTGTGGACCTGGACCCCGCCATCAGCCTGCGTAAATACCCGCATGAAATGAGCGGCGGGCAGCGGCAGCGGGTCAATCTGGCCCGTGCCCTGGCCGTCAACCCATCCGTGCTGATCGCCGATGAACCGACCTCCATGCTGGATGTCTCCATCCGCCTGTCGGTGCTGGACACGTTCCGCGACCTGAAGCGCGAACGCGGTATCGCCATGCTCTACATCACCCACGACATCGCCACCGCGCGATACGTGGCCGAAGAAACCGCCGTCATCTTCCGGGGCCGCATCGTGGAGCGCGGCCCCACAGCCCAGGTGATCGACAGCCCCCGCCACCCCTACACCCGGCTGCTGCTGGCCGCCGTGCCGGAAGTGGGCAGCCCCTTCGGCGAAGGCAACAGCCTGGCCACCCTGGCGGCCCAGGTGCGCGACAGCTGCGAAGGTCCGGCGGAACTGCGGGAGGTGTCACCGGGCCACTGGGTGCGGTTCGCGGCATAACTTTCCGCCGGGGCAGTCAATTGCTTGACGGGCGAACGTACCTTACCATCGACCGGTCACACTGCCGGAGCTGCTGTCATGGCGTTGGTCCTGTTTGGTCACCCCTTCTCGTCCTACACGCAGAAGGTGCTGATCGCACTGACGGAGAATGCAACGCCGTTCGAATTCCGCTGTCTCGGTCCCGACCATCCCGACAATGCGGCGGAATGGCTGAAACGTTGGCCAATTCGCAAATTCCCTCTGTTGGTCGATGGCGACCGGCAGTTGGCGGAAACCAGCGTCATCATCGAGTATCTGCATCTTGCCCATCCCGGCCCTGTCCGCCTGCTGCCGAATGATGCGATGATGGCTTTGGATGTGCGCTTTATGGATCGGTTCTTCGATCAGCATGTGATGAATGCGGCGCAGCATGCCGTGGACGGTGCCCTTACCGGCGATCCAGTGAAACGCCGCGACGGCATGACCATGGCGGTTGAAAAACTGGAACGCGCTTACGCGTGGCTGGAGACATACCTGACCAACCGCATCTGGGCGGTGGGTGACATATTTAGCATGGCCGATTGCGCCGCCGCCCCGGCACTGTTCTATGCCGACTGGACCCACCCCATCGCCGATGGCTACACGGCCCTGCGCGCCTATCGCGCCCGACTGCTGGCCCGGCCATCGGTGATGGAGGCGGTGGAGGGCGGGCGGCCCTACCGGCACCTGTTCCCCTTGGGCGCACCGGATCGGGACTGAGGTCCGGCTTTACAGATCCTTGTACCCATCCGGGAAGTGCCGCCGCCATAGCGCCACCACGCGCGGATCATGGTCCACCCGTTCGGCCACGGCCACGATGCCCGGTGCCACGGCCCGGATGGCGTCGCGCCGGGGCGTCCAGCGGGTCATCATGCAGATATAGAGGTCGAGTGCGGTCAGGTCCGGCGTCCCCAGCAGCCATCCGCCCGCCGCCGGCTGTAACGCCGCTTCCATATTCTTCCAGCAGAGCAGGATGCGGTTGACGGTGGATTGCTTCAGCTCCCCCGTCGCCTTCTCCCCCGACACCCACTGATCCACGAAATCGCGCACCGTATACATGGGATAGATGGCGGCGGGCAGATAGACCAGCCAGCGCAAGAAGGATGGCCGCAGCGGGTCACCGGGTCCCGGACCCAGCCGGCCCGGATGCCGATCCATCAGCCAGATCAGGATGGCGACCGATTCCGTCATCACGGTCCCGTCGGGCAGGACCAGGGTCGGCACCTGTACCAGCGGGTTGATGGCTTTCAGGGCCGTCAGGCCATCGGACGGCTCCCACGGGCTGGCCTCCACATAATCGTAATCTTCGCCCGCTAGGATGAAGCCCGCCTCCACAACGGCGGAGCCGCAGCCCGTAGCCCCGTACAGCACCGGTTTACCCGACATGTCTCGCCTCCCTGGCAACGGTTTGCATCAAGGGAACACATCATGAACAATCCCGCAAGGGCGCGATGGGGCTATCCCACGGGAAAGCGCATTGCCCCCGTCCGCCACCGGTGTTAGACACGACGCCGTTTGCCCGTCACAATCCCTTGCCCTCAGTACCCGACCGGAGCCCACGCCCATGACCGTTTCCGTCACCCCGACGCTGACCCGCGAGGAATGGCTCGCCAAGGCACAGACTCTGTCGGAGGCGTTGCCCTACATGCGCCGCTATGACGGCAAGATCATCGTCGTCAAGTATGGCGGCCACGCCATGGGCAACCCGGAACTGGCCCGCCAGTTCGCCAATGACATCGTCCTGCTGAAGCAGGTAGGTGCCTATCCCATCGTGGTGCATGGCGGCGGACCACAGATCGGCAAGCTGCTGGACCGGTTGCAGATCAAGTCGGAATTCATCGACGGCCTGCGCGTGACCGACAAGGACACGATGGAGATTGCCGAGATGGTGCTGTCCGGCAGCATCAACAAGGAAATCGTGGCCCTGATCAACGATGCCGGCGGCGATGCCATCGGCCTGTCGGGCAAGGATGACGACCTGATTGAGGCACGCAAGGCCACCCGCACCAAGCGCGATCCAGACAGCAATATCGAAAAGGTCGTTGATTTGGGCTTCGTGGGCGAGCCGTTCCGCATCAACCCGCAAATCCTGCATAAGCTGCGCAATGCCGGCTTCATCCCCGTCATCGCCCCCATCGGCATCGGCGAGGATGGTCAGACCTATAATATCAACGCCGACACGGCCGCCGGCGCCATCGCCGCCGCCATGGATGCCACGCGCTTGCTGCTGCTGACCGATGTTGCCGGCTTCCTGAACAAGAACAAGGAACTGGTGCCGGAACTGTCCGTGTCCGACGCCCGCGCCGCCATCGCCGATGGCACGGCCCAGGGCGGTATGATCCCCAAGCTGGAGACCTGCATCGATGCCGTTGTCGGCGGGGTCGAGGGTGCCGTGATCCTGGATGGCCGCGTTCCGCACGCCATCCTGCTGGAGATTTTCACTGAGGGCGGGGCCGGCACGCTGGTCGGCAAGAAGTAATGGTCTGTCGGGTCGGGGCGTGCACCCCGACCCGCGTTTCACCCACGGTCCGCCGCCGCCATCGCGGCCTTGTACGTCTCCACATAATGCCGGGCCGACGCGCCCCAGGAGACGTCACGCGCCATCGCGGAACGTTGCACCCCGCGCCAGCGCTCGGTCTGCGGGTGCAGGGCGAAGGCACGGTCAATGGCATTGATCAGCGACGGCACGGTGACGGGGCCAAATGTAAAGCCCGTGGCCGTTCCGTCCGACAATGCATCGTCGGTGCAATCCGTCACCGTATCGGCCAGCCCGCCCACGCGGGCAACCAGCGGCAAGGTGCCGTAACGCAGCGCATACATCTGCGTCAGGCCGCACGGTTCAAACCGCGACGGCACCATCAGCACGTCCACACCCGCCTGCAACCGGTGGGACAGTGCCTCGTCATAACCCAGCACCAACCCGACCCGGCCCGGATAATGCCGCGCGGCGCCGGCCAGTGCCTGTTCCAGCGACGCCGTACCCGTGCCCAGCACTGCCAGCTGCCCGCCGCGCGCCACGATATGCGGGATGGCCTGCACCACCAGATCGATGCCCTTCTGGTCCGTCAGGCGGCTGACAATGCCGAACAAGGGCGCATGGATATCGGGCGACAGACCGAAGGCCCGCTGGATATCGGCCTTGTTGGTCTCTTTGGCGGGCAGCGTGTCGGCATCGTACAGCGCACTCAACTGCGGGTCGCGGGCGGGGTCCCAGGCATCGGTGTCGATGCCGTTCAGGATGCCATGCAGCACATCGGCGCGGGCACGCAGCAGCCCATCCATGCCGAAGCCGAAAATCTCCCCCTGGATTTCGGTGGCATAGGTCGGGCTGACCGTTGTCAGGCGGTCTGAATAGACCAAGCCTGCCTTCAGGAACGACAACTGGCTGTAGAATTCAAATCCCTGCGGCGTGAACCCGTCCCATGGCAGGCCCAGGGTCGGCACCGTCTCTGCCGGGAACAGACCCTGGAAGGCCAGATTGTGGATGGTGAAAACCGTCCCCGGCCGCTTCAGCCCGGCCAGCGGCCAGAGCGGGAAATGCAGATGCGCCGCTGCCAGACCCGCCTGCCAGTCATGGCCATGGAGCACATCCGGCTTCCACGCCGCCCGTCCGGAGGCCCCGTCCCCCGCCAGCCCGATCAAGGCCGCGATACGGCCCAAGGCGGCAAAGCGCAGATGATTGTCGGACCAGTCCTTGCCATCCGGCCCCAGATACGGGTTGCCCTTGCGCCCGAAGAAGCTAGGGATATCCAGCGCATAGACGGTGCCGCCATCCACACCCCGCCCCGCCACCAGCCGGGCCGGTGCTGCTGACGGCAATCCTGGTAACCCGCGCAGGTCGCGCAGCACCTTGATATTTTCCAGCCGGTCCAGCACGCCGGGATATCCGGGGATCAGGGTGCGAACATCCACCCCTTCCGCCCGCAACGCCGCCGGCAGGGCGCCGGCCACATCGCCCAGACCACCGGTCTTCACATAAGGCAGGCATTCCGACGTAACAAAAAGAACGCGCATGATCGGGTCCGGGCTTGTTAATCGAGTAGGCAGTGCCGCCAGCTATGAGTGAACGGAACCATCGGTTTCGGCAAGGGGATCATCACCGCAAACCGCCCGCACCAGCCCCCGCAGCCAGCGATGGGCCGGATCGGCGTCCAGCCGAGGATGCCAGAGCAGGGAGACGGTGACGGCGGGGATGTCGAATGGCAGATCGAAGGCCACCATCCCGGCCCGCAACCCCTGCGTATGCCGGGCCGACACGGTCGCCACCAGATCGCTGCCCCGCGCCACGGCCAGCGCCCCGGCATAGCCCCCGACAAAGGCCGCCACCCGCCGTTCCAGGCCCAGCGCCTGCAAGGCTCGATCGACCGGTCCCTTATCTGGCCGCACCCGCGTCACCGCCACATGCGATGCGCTGGCATAGGCCTGCGCCGTTATCGGCCCGTCCAGCAGCGGATGGCCGGGCCGCACCACGCCCACAAACCGGTCCCTGAACAGGGCCTGTACCCGTAATTCCGGCCCCAGATCCGGTCCCACCACGCCCGTTTCCAGATCGACCGTGCCGTCGCGCAACGGCGTGCTGTCCCGTTCCGGCTTGGCCATGAAACGCAGTCGCACGCCGGGTGCCTGCGCCGCCGCACGCGTGATCAGGGTCGCCCCGAACGTTTCCACAAACCCCTCACTGCTGCGCAGGGTGAAGATGCGCTCCAGACGGCAAAGGTCTAACGCGATGGCCGGGCGAAGGGCCGCCAGCGCCTGCTCGACCAGCGGCCCCACCTGCCCGCGCAGTTCCAGGGCGCGCGGCGTCGGCACCAACCCCCGACCCGCCCGCACCAGCAGCGGATCGCCTGTCGCATCCCGCAGCCGCGCCAGCGCTCGGCTCATGGCCGACGGGCTAAGCCGCAGACGCCGCGCCGCGCCGGCCACACTGCCCTCCGACAGCAGCACATCCAGCGTCAGCAGCAGGTTCAGGTCAGGAGGGTTCATGGTCGGCACCATATAGGGCGTTTGATGCACGAATATACTGCAATTGCTGCGCCTTTCGCCATGCCGAGCCGGCGCATAGCGTTACACCTGGATGATTCGAGGTGGAGGACGCGATGGTAACGGAGCAGGCATTGACGGCGGAGGCGGATAAGAGGCCGGGCACCTGGACCCTGCCCGCCTTGTCACTGTCCATCCTTCTGTCCTCGTTGGGCACCAGCATCGCCAATATCGGCCTGCCTAGTCTGGCCGCCTCCTTCACCGTGCCCTTCGCGCAGGTGCAATGGGTGGTTCTGGCTTATCTGCTGGCTACCACCACCCTGATCGTGAGCGCGGGCCGCCTGGGGGATCGCATCGGCCGGCGGCGTCTGCTGGTGGGCGGCATCGCCCTGTTCACGCTGGCCTCCGGCCTGTGCGGTCTGGCCCCATCCCTGCCCCTGTTGATCGCCGCGCGGGCGTTGCAGGGTCTGGGGGCAGCGGCCATGATGGCCATGTCGATGGCCCTGGTCGCCGGTATCGTGGACAAGGCGCGCACAGGCCGGGCCATAGGTATGCTGGGCAGCATGTCGGCGGTCGGCACGGCCCTGGGGCCGTCGCTTGGCGGAATGATCCTGGCTGTCGCGGGCTGGCAGGGCCTGTTCCTTATCAATGTGCCGCTGGGCATTGCGGCCTTCGCCCTGGTCCGTACGCAGGTGCCGACGGATGCAGAAACGGGTAGGAACAAGGGAAGCGGCGACCCGTTGGGCACCATGCTGCTGGCCGGTGCCCTGGCCGCCTATGCGCTGGCCATGACCATTGGCCGGCAGGGCGGTGGGTTCGGGCCGATGCTGGTGGTGGCGACCCTGCTCCTGACCGGCATGTTCATCCTGTGGCAGGTGGCCGCCCCATCGCCGCTGCTGGACCTGTCGTTGTTCCTTGACGGTGGCCTGCGCGCCGCGCTGCTGGCCAATATCCTGGTCTCTATGATCATGATGGCGACGCTGGTGTTAGGGCCCTTCTATCTGACACGGGCCCTGGGCCAGTCCCCGGCCCTGACGGGGCTGATCATGGTGACCGGCCCCTGCCTCTCCGCCCTGGCGGGCGTCCCCTCGGGTCGCGCGGTTGACCGGTTCGGCAGTGGTCGCATGATTCTGGCCGGTCTGGGCGGGGTCAGCCTTGGCTGCCTGTTCATGGCGACGGCACCCGCCACCTGGGGTGTTGCCGGCTATATGCTGCCCATCGCGGTAATGACCGGCGGCTACGCCCTGTTTCAGGCGGCCAATAATACCGGCGTGATGGGCGGACAGCCGGCGGAACGGCGCGGCCTTGTCTCCGGCCTGCTGAACCTGTCGCGCAACCTGGGCCTGATCACGGGCACCGCCTGCCTGGGCGCAGTTTTCAGCCTGACCGTCGGTACGGCAGACATCGCCACGGCCACACCAAACCTGATCGCAGCGGGGATGCGGGCGGCGTTCCTGGGGGCGGGGATGCTGGTGATGATGACAACCGGGCTTGTCTGGGGAACCACTGCCCGCCGCTAACAGATAAAGCCTTAGTCCACCCCCACCGGACAATCCAGCCCCGCCGGGGAGCGAGTGAAAATCTCCACCCCGTCTTCGGTCACGCCGACCGTATGTTCGAACTGTGCCGACAGGGACAGGTCGCGGGTGATGTTGGTCCAGCCATCGGGAAGGGTGCGCAGGCCGGCACCGCCCTGATTGAACATGGGTTCAATGGTGAAGACCATGCCGGGCACCAGCTTCATGCCGCGCCCCGGCTTGCCGAAATGCATGACATCGGGCGCGTCGTGGAATACGCGCCCGATGCCATGGCCGACATAATCACGGACGGTGGAATAACCAACGGCCTTGGCGGCCCGTTCGATAACATGGCCGATATCGCCCAGATGCTTGCCCGGCACCGCCTGCCCGATGCCGGCCATCATGGCGTCATAGGTGGTGCGGACCAGATGGGCCGCCTTCTGGGTGACATCCCCCACCAGATACATGCGGCTGGTATCGCCGTACCAGCCATCGACGATGGCCGTGACATCGACATTGACGATGTCACCGGCTTTCAGCCGCACCTTGTCCGACGGGATGCCGTGATTGACGACATAGTTGGGGGAGATGCAGCAGGATTTCGGAAATCCGTGATAGCCCAGCGTGGCCGCCAGCGCCCCGTTCGCCTTCAGGAAGGCGACCACGATGTCATCGATTTCCGCCGTGGTGACGCCGGGCTGCATGTGGGGCGTGATATGGTCCAGGCAAGCCGCCGCCACCGCACCGGCCCGGTGCAGGGCGGCGAAGGCCGATTTGCCGTGCAGGGTGACCCGCCGTCCAAGCGGGTCCAGCACGAAATTACCCGGATAGGTCTTCATCTGCCCCCGCGCCGCCTGAGTCCCGATGTCATCCCGTCAGTCTTTCAGACGGTCCAGCATCTCCTGGGTGATCAATACCACACCATTTTCGGAACGGTAGAAGCGGCGCGCATCCTCATCCGCATTTTCACCCACCACCAGGCCAGCGGGGATGACGCAGCCGCGATCCACCACCACCTTGGTCAGGCGGGCATTCCGGTTCACCTCCACCTCCGGCAGGATGACGGCATCCGTCACCTCGCAATAGGAGTGGATGCGGACCTTGTTAAAGAGGAGCGAGCGGCGGACGACGGAGCCAGAGGTGATGCAGCCAGCGGACACCATGCTGTCCACGGCCATGCCCCGCCGGCCATCATCATCGAACACGAATTTCGCAGGCGGCAACTGTTCCTGGTAGGTAAAGATCGGCCATTCCCGGTCATAGAGATCCAGGTCGGGCGAGACCGTGCACAGGTCCAGATTGGCTTCCCAATAGGCATCGACGGTCCCGACATCACGCCAGTAGGCGGTACCCGGCTGCGCCTTGTTGCGCACGCAGCTTTCGTTGAAATGGTGGGCGACGACCTTCGCGTTCTCCACCAGATAGGGGATGATGTCCTTGCCGAAATCGCGGCTCGACGTCTGATCCTCCGCGTCGCGTTCCAGGTTCTTGTAAAGGAACTCGGCATTGAAGATGTAGATACCCATCGACGCCAGCGCCATGTCCGGCTTGCCAGGCATGGCGGGCGGATCCGCAGGCTTTTCCAGGAAGCTGACGACACGGTTGTCGCTGTCGACATGCATGACGCCGAAGCCCGTGGCCTCCATGCGCGGCACCTCGATACAGCCCACGGTCACATCGGCACCTGTCCGGATGTGGCTGGCCAGCATGTTGGCGTAATCCATCTTATAGATGTGATCGCCGGCCAGGATCAGGACCCATTCCGCCTTGTGGGAACGCAGGATATCCAGGTTCTGATATACGGCGTCCGCCGTGCCCTGGTACCAGCTGGTTTCGTTGATGCGCTGCTGGGCAGGCAGCAGGTCGATGAATTCACCGATTTCACCGCGCAGGAAGTTCCAGCCGCGCTGCAAATGCCGCAGCAGCGAGTGCGACTTGTACTGCGTGATGACCGAGATGCGGCGGAAGCCGGAATTGATGCAGTTGGACAGGGCGAAGTCGATGATGCGGAACTTGCCCCCGAAATGCACCGCCGGCTTGGCACGGCGGTCGGTCAGCTGCTTCAGGCGGCTGCCGCGCCCACCCGCCAGCACCAGGGCCAACGCATGGCGCGGCGCCTGCCGCAGGTCACGGTCCAGACGCTGTTCGGACTGACTGGTCACCAATTCCACATCCTCCCTGATGTCGCGCGGCTCTGTCGCGCTGTGCCGACCGCTTCGACCGGCGGCTCATTCAACCGGGATGGTGTCACATGCTGCGTGCCGGGTCACGTATGGATACGTATGTTGCGTGTGCAATCGCGGGCAAGGCAGACAACGAAAAGGCGAAAGGCCCGGATCGGTCCCAATCGGCACCGCAGCACGACATGCCCACGAATGTCTGCCTATTTTTTAATCTGTCACATTTTTAGCCGCTGAATCGGGGTGCCTCGAATAGGTGCACTCACGTCATCACACTGATTAGAAACAATTTTTCCTGAAAAGTTGCCGTTAGAAACAGCACATTTTTTGTGCATATAGCCGATTTTCGGGCGGAGTCGCAGGTCCGCGGGGTGGATTCCATTCAGGCGTCCGGCTGCAACAGCGTAGGGATTCCGCCGCTTTGCACAACGGCACGGACTTTGAATAGAGGAGCAGCGGCGTGTGCGGCGGCCGGTCGGCCCCGTGCCCACAAGAATGGGGAGCCAGATGAATCGTATGTTGAAGACCCTTTTCGCGGCGTGCCTGGCATTGGTTCCGGGCGTGGCCCTCGCTCAGGACGCGGCACCGACCCCGACGCTGGACAGCGGCAACACCGCTTGGCTGCTGACGTCCACGGCGCTGGTGCTGTTCATGACCATTCCTGGTCTGGCGCTGTTCTATGGCGGCATGGTCCGCAAGCTGAACGTCCTGACCATGGCGATGCAGAGCTTCGCCATCACCGCCCTGATCTCGGTCCTGTGGGCCGTTGTCGGTTTCAGCCTGGCCTTCGGCCCCGGCAACCTGTTCATCGGTGACCTCAGCCGGGCCTTCCTGTCCGGTCTGGAGGTTGGCAGCCTGTCGGGCAGCATCCCGGAATCGGTGTTCATCACCTTCCAGATGACCTTTGCCATCATCACCCCGGCGCTGATCACCGGCGCCTTTGCTGACCGCATGAAGTTCTCGGCCCTGCTGCTGTTCACGGCACTGTGGTCGCTGATCGTCTACAGCCCGGTCTGCCACTGGGTGTGGGGCGGCGGCTTCCTGATGGGCGATGGCGTGCTGGATTATGCCGGCGGTACCGTCGTTCACATCAATGCCGGTGTTGCCGGTCTGGTCGCTGCCATCGTTCTGGGCAAGCGCAAGGGCTACGGCACGTCGGACATGAAGCCGCACAATCTGGTCCTGTCGCTGATTGGCGCCGCCATGCTGTGGGTGGGCTGGTTCGGCTTCAACGCCGGTTCCGCCGTCGCCGCTGATGGTCGTGCGGGTATGGCCATGCTGGTCACTCAGATCGCCGCCGCCACCGCCACGCTCGCCTGGGTGTTCGTGGAATGGGGTGTGAAGGGCAAGCCGTCGGTCCTGGGTGCGGTGTCCGGTGCCGTGGCCGGTCTGGTCGCCATCACCCCGGCTGCTGGTTTCGTCGGTGTTGACGGTGCACTTGGCATCGGCGTCGCCGCCGGCATCATCTGCTACTTCGCTTCCACCACGCTGAAGCATGCGCTGAAGTATGATGACAGCCTGGACGTCTGGGGTGTGCATGGTGTCGGCGGCATCGTCGGCGCCGTCCTGACGGGTGTCTTCGCCAAGGCCGCCATCGGCGGGACCGCTGGTGCCCTGGAAGGCAATATCGGCCAGGTCTGGACGCAGATCTACGGCATCGGCGCCACTGTTCTGTGGTCCGCCATCGCCACGACCATCATCCTCTACGTCGTCAAGGCCATCACCGGCCTGCGCGTGGACGAAGATGCGGAGCGTGACGGCCTGGATCTGGCCCTGCATGGCGAGAGCATCCAGTAAGTCTCAGGCCCCGGCCTGAAGCAAAGACCGCCGCACCGGGCGCCCGGTGCGGCGGTTTTCTTTTGGGTAAACGATACCCTCGATCACACCAGCGTCAGCACCACCTTACCCGCTGCCTTGCGGCCCGACAGCAGATGGAATGCCTGGGCATAGTCCGTGATGGGCAGCGCGTGCGACACGTGCGGCCGCAGCTTCCCCCGCCCCCACATTGCCAGCAGTTCCATCAGGCTCTGGCCCAGACGCTGCGGGTTATGCTTGCGGTAGGCTCCCCAGAACAGGCCCAGCACTGCACAATTCTTGACCAGCAGCAGATTGGCCGGCACCTGCGGGATGCGCCCCGCCGCATAGCCGATGGTGATGATCCGCCCGCACCAGGCCATGTTGCGTAGGGCCGCGTCGAAATAGTCCCCGCCCACCGGATCGAACACGACATCCACACCTTTGGGCGCCAGTTCCTTCAACCGGGCCTTCAAGTCCTCTGCCGCGTAATCGATCACCTCATCCGCACCATGGTCGCGGGCCACGGAAAGCTTCTCCGGCGATGACGCCGCCGCGATGACCCGCGCGCCCATGGCCTTGCCGATTTCCACCGCCGTCAGGCCGACCCCGCCCGACGCCCCCAGCACCAACAGGGTTTCCCCGGCCTGCAACTGCGCCCGGTCGGTCAGCGCCAGATGGGAAGTGCCATAGGCAACGGGGAAGCCGGCGGCGGTGGCGAAGTCCATGCCATCGGGAATGGGCAGAACCGCACCCGCCTCCACCACCGTTTCTTCCCGGAACGCCCCCTTGGCCGACAGGGCCATGACCCGCTGCCCCACCCTCAGGTGCCGCACACCCTCGCTCAGTTCCGTCACCACGCCCGCGCACTCCATGCCGGGGGTAAAGGGAAAAGGCGGCTTTTCCTGGTACTTGCCCTCGATGATCAAGGTATCGGCAAAGTTCAGGGCCGCCGCCTTGATGGCGACCCGCACCTCGCCCGTACCCAGCGGCAACGTCTCGACCTCTTCCAGCACCAGGCTTTCCGGCGGCCCGAATCCCTTACACAGCAGCGCCTTGGCCATCTCATCTCCTCCCCTTGGTTCATTCAAACAATTGTTTGAAGTGTGACGGGGCGCGGGCGGCGGGTCAAGGGGGTGGCGCCCGCATTCGCGCCAGTATCCCCTGCGCCATCTCAACAACCGTTACCCGCAGCGCATCGGGGGCCCGCACCCTCACCTCCGGCCCCAGCCCCAGCAGCAAGCGGGCCGCCTGATCAACCGTCTCGAACGACAGGGTGATGTCGGCCCAGCCATCGGCATCCACCGGCCCCGCTGCTGCCACGGCTTCGGCGGCGTAGGCACCCTGACGGGACAACAAATCGCGGCCCTCCGCACTGACCGACAGGTCCGCCCGTTCGGGACGCAGACGTTCCTCAAATTCCGCCAGATGCCCTGCCCAGAAACCGGGCAGGTGGAAATCCGCAGGCCGCGCGAACCCGTCGCGCGTGACCTCTAGCGCCCGAATGGCAGCCACCTTGAACACCAGGGCGCGGTCCCCGGACAGCGCCGCGAAGTACCAGGTACCGGCCTTCAGGACCAAGCCCAGCGGATCGATGGTCCATTCTCGCTCCCCCTTCCAGCTTTCATAGCGCATCACCACCCGCCGGCAATCCAGCACGGCGCGGGCCAGATCGGGCAGGAAGGGGGTGGGTTCGGCCACGCGGTACCAGTCGGCGGCATCCAGGTGGAACCGGTCGCCCATGCGCCCCGCCTCCTCCCGCGCCTGGGCCGGCAGGGCCAGCATCAGCTTGTTCCAGGCGCGTGCCGCCGCCTGTCCTACACCCAACGCCCCGGCCAGCCCCGGCAGGCCGATGGTGAACATCGCCTCCGCCTCGTCACTAGCCAGCCCGGTCAGGCGGGTGCGGTACCCTTCCAGCAGTTGGAACCCGCCGCCCGGCCCCCGGTCGCCATAGACGGGCACACCCGCCGCACTCAACGCATCGATATCGCGATAGATGGTGCGTTCCGACACTTCCAGTTCGGCCGCCATCTGCGCCGCCGTCAAACCACCGCGTAGTTGCAGCAGCAACAGCAGGGAAAGAAGCCGGCTCGCCCGCATTTCCGCCTCTTGCCGAAATTACCTGACACAGGATGTCAGGTATAGCGCGCCACAATCCCCCCGTCGCCCGGCAAAACGGGCCAGACTATCGGATGGAGGGAAAAATGACTGATGAGACCGGCGCGATCGCCCGTCGCCCCGTGCTGCAATCGGCCCTGGGACTGGCCGTGGGTATTGCCACCGCCGCATTACCGGCGGCAGCGGCGGAGCCGGCAGAGGGGCGGCCCGGCGATTTCAACTTCCTGGCCGGGGAATGGCGGATCAGCCATCGCCGCCTGAAGCCGGAAACCGGCGAATGGGATGAATTCACGGGCGAGGCCACCTGCTGGACCATCCTGAACGGGACCGGCAGCATCGAGGAACTGCGCATCCCCGCCCGCAACTTCGCCGGTGCCGGCATCCGCCTGTTCGAGGCTGAACGCAAACTCTGGTCCGATTTCTGGGTGAACGCCAAGAGCGGCGTGCTGACCACGCCGGGCCTGACCGGCTTCTTCCGCAATGGTGAGGGCGTGTTCGAAGCGGATGAGATGGATGGCGATCAGCCCATCAAGGTGCGCGGAACCTGGGACCGCATCACCCCCAACGGCCACCGCTGGTATCAAACCGTGTCGCGCGACGGCGGCAAGACCTGGGACGCCAACTGGTTCATGGACTGGACGCGGAAATGAGAAAAGGTGGCGCGGGCGAAACCCGCGCCACCCCGTAAACTGATCAGAACGTAAACCGCACACTAGCCTTCACCGGCACTGACCAGCGGCTGCCAGTATTGTTGATGCTGGCCAAGCCCAGGCCGCCAATATCGGCGTCGTCATCATTCAGATCGCCATGGTAGCGCAGACCTGTCTCCAGCCCCACCGACAGGGCCGGTGCTGCCTGCCACAGGAAGCCGACATCCAGGCCCGCGCCCCAGACAGTGCTGTCGCCGTAGAAGCGGACATTGTTCAGGGCAATGTTGGCGTCGGGGATGGTGAAGGTGGCGTTGATCTTGTCCACCCACTGTACGCTGGCCCGACCGGCGACATAGGGATGGAAATCCCCGCCATCACTCAGGAAATAGCGATAGCCGGCATCCAGACCCCAATATTTGTAATCATCAAAGCGGCCAAACACCGGCAGCGTAGTGTTCAGGGCCGGCACGGCGGCGCCCCCCACCTGCAACCGTCCGCCATCGGCCCAACCATAAGTCAGGGCACCGAAAACTTCCGACTGCCGGTCCAGCCCATAGGCAAACTCACCCTGCACGGCATAGAGTGTGCCATAGACATCATCGTAATCGCGCGACTGGATCTGCAGGGTGGCGGCCACCCCGGCCAGCGAGGGGTTCAGCGGCCCCAGATCGGCGACCGGCGCATTGGTGCCGCCATGGACATCACCGTCCAGAACAAATTCCGGCCCGCCGCTCAGGCTGAAGGACAATTCCCCCGCCTTAGGCGTGCCCGACGGGGCAGCCAGGGCGGGAAGGCAAAGCGCGGTGGCCAGGATGGTACCGGCGGCAATGGCATTCTTGTTCATTATCGAAGCTCCTTGGAGGTCGGTTCCCTAGTGGCAACATGTGCGCACCTGTGCCGATCTCTACGGCGCCCCGATGCGGGCGGATCAGACAACCAACGGCCTAAACGGCTCCGAAAATTGGCGGGTCTTGACTTTTCCGACCCCATACCACTGGCATAATCCAGGTTGGAAACCGGGTTACCTCTTGATGCCTTCGTCGGTCAGCACCACTACCGGATATCCGCGATATTCCGCTGGCGCGCCATGGTCCGGGCCGGCCACGCGCAAGAAGATTTGACCTTCGCCGATGCCAGTGCCCACCACGGGGCGGCCCGCGTCCGTCAGTTCCTTGAACAGGGTGCGGGCGGCGTCGGCGAGGGCGTGCTTTTCGGGAATCTGCGGGTCGGTCATGGGGCGTTTTGGGCTCTGATTGGGTCGGGCGACACTCTGCCCCACCCGCCGGATAGGGTCCAGCTCGGCTTTCAGACCCCGGCCCGGATGCAACCGTCCCCCCACGTCACCGCATAACAACGGTTCCATGCGTCGCCTGCAAAACCATCGCGATGCGCAAGAACGACTTTGGTCGCGGGGTCAATTTCGGTAACCACATTACATTCCCCATGGTAACCGGTTACCATAAAAATGCTTACATCTTAATGCCTTATTCCCATTGGGGATTTTTGGTATCGGGAACAAAATTACCGGGTTCGCACTACAAAACCGGCACTGCGGGTGCCCGACCGATCCTGTCGCTTGCCCCCACCGTTCCTTTCCGTCAGGCGGGAAAAGCCTTTCCGACCATGACGCGGCGCACCCTGAAAGCTTCACAAAGATTACCGGATGCGTCATCGTGCGAAACCATAATGACAGCCGGCATAATCCTGAAACGGAACACCGGCACCCTGGGTCGCCTGCCGAGACTAGGAACTTTTCCATGAGGGGGAATCGGATCGAATGAAAATCGCCATTCCGAAGGAGCGCCGGGCGCATGAGCTGCGTGTCGCAGCCACGCCGGATACGGTGCGCAAATATATCGGGCTGGGTTTCGAGGTAGTGGTGGAAACGGGCGCCGGCCTGGGTTCCGCCATCACGGACGAGGCCTTTACCGCTGCCGGTGCGACCATCGCCGCCGATGTCACCAGCACCCTGACCGGTGCCGACATCATCCTGAAGGTACAGCGTCCGCTGGCCGAGGGTGAGGGCGATGTGAACGAGCTGGCATTGATCAAGCCCGGCGCCATCCTGATCGCCGGCCTGTCGCCCTATGGCGCGCCGGAAACCGTGGCCGCCTACGCCGCCGGCAAGATCGACGCGTTTGCCATGGAATTCATGCCGCGCATCACCCGCGCCCAGAGCATGGATATCCTGTCGAGCCAATCGAACCTGGCCGGTTACCGCGCCGTGATCGAGGCCGCGAACGAGTTCGGCCGTGCCTTCCCGATGATGATGACCGCCGCCGGCACGGTGCCGCCGGCCCGCGCCCTCATCATGGGTGCCGGTGTGGCAGGGCTTCAGGCCATCGCCACGGCCAAGCGTCTGGGTGCGGTCGTGTCCGCCACCGACGTGCGCCCCGCCACCAAGGAACAGGTTGAAAGCCTGGGCGGCACGTTCGTGGCCGTGATGGACGAGGAATTCCAGCAGGCACAGACCGCCGGCGGCTACGCCAAGGAAATGTCGAAGGAATATCAGGCCAAGCAGGCGGCCCTGATCGCCGAGACGATCAAGAAGCAGGATATCGTCATCACGACGGCCCTGATCCCCGGTCGCAAGGCCCCGGTCCTGGTCACCGACGACATGCTGAAGACCATGAAGCAGGGCGCGATCCTGGTGGATCTGGCCTGTGAACAGGGTGGCAATGTCGAAGGTGCGGTGGCCGGTGAGGTCGTGGAAAAGTACGGCGTGAAGATCGTGGGCCGTATCAACATGCCAGGCCGCATCGCCGTGGACGCCTCCGCGCTGTATGCCAAGAACCTGCTGAACTTCATCACGCCCTTCGTGGATAAGGAAACGAAGACGCTGAAGATGAACTGGGAAGATGACGTGGTGAAGGGCACGGGCCTGACCCGTGACGGCGCCGTTGTCCACCCGTCGTTCAACAAGCCCGCCGCCTGAGGAGCCAGACAATGATCCTTGCCAATGCGGACAGCGGTGCGGAACTGCTGAACAATCTGGATGCCGCGCGGGAGCAGGCAGTCCAGTTGACCGAACGCATTTCGATGCTGGAGGCGCAGCTTGCCAATGCTGGCGGCATGCCCTTCATCGTCATCGGCCTGACCGTCTTCGTTCTGGCCTGCTTTGTGGGCTATTACGTGGTGTGGAAGGTGACGCCGGCCTTGCACTCCCCCCTGATGGCCGTGACCAACGCTGTGTCGTCGGTGATCATCGTCGGGGCGTTGATCGCCACCGGTGCCGCCGACAATGGCCTCTCCGCCCTGATGGGCTTTCTGGCCATCGTTCTGGCCAGTGTGAACATCTTCGGTGGCTTCATGGTCACGCAGCGCATGCTGTCCATGTACAAGAAGAAGGCGCCATCCGGCGCCGCCAAGAAGTGATCGGGGAGGAACCATAATGCTCGTCACCGCATCGCTTCTCTATCTCGCGTCCGGCGTGCTGTTCATTCTGGCCCTGCGTGGCCTGTCCAGCCCGGAAACCGCCCAGACGGGCAACCGCTTCGGCATGATCGGCATGGCGCTGGCCATTGTCACCACGCTGATTGCTCTGCCGGCCCTTACCGGCAAGTCCCTGGAATTTGGCCGTCTGGTCATGATCGTCGCCGGTATCGCCATCGGCGGTGCCGCTGGCATGGTCATCGCCAAGCGGATCCAGATGACGCAACTGCCGCAGTTGGTGGCCGCCTTCCACTCCCTGGTCGGCTTGGCCGCCGTGTTTGTGGCCGGTGCCGCCTTCTACTCGCCCGAAAGCTTCAATATCGGAAAGACCGGCGACATCCATGTCGGCTCGCTGATTGAGATGAGCCTGGGCGTGGCCATCGGTGCCATCACCTTCACCGGCTCCGTCGTCGCCTTCCTGAAGCTGGATGGCCGGGTCAGCGGCAAGCCGCTGGTGTTCGGTGGTCAGCATATGCTGAATGCCGGTCTGGGCATCGCCCTGGTCGCCCTGATCATCCTGCTCTGCATCACGCAATCGCCGCTGCTGTTCTGGATCATCGTCATCCTGGCCCTGGCGCTGGGTCTACTGCTGATCCTGCCCATCGGGGGCGCTGACATGCCCGTGGTCGTGTCCATGCTGAACAGCTATTCCGGCTGGGCGGCGGCGGGCATCGGCTTCACGCTGCAGAACAACCTGCTGATCATCACGGGTTCGCTGGTCGGTGCCTCGGGCGCCATCCTGTCCTACATCATGTGTAAGGGCATGAACCGGTCGATCATCAACGTGATCCTGGGTGGCTTTGGCGGTGACGCTGCCGCCGGCGCCGCCGCCGGTGGTGCCGCCATCGACCGCAGCTTCAAGGCTGGTTCCGCCGACGACGCCGCCTTCATCATGAAGAACGCCTCCAAGGTGATCGTGGTCCCCGGCTATGGCATGGCCGTGGCCCAGGCACAGCACGCGCTGCGCGAAATGGGCGACCTCTTGAAGAAGGAAGGCGTGGAGGTGAAGTACGCCATCCACCCCGTCGCGGGCCGCATGCCCGGCCACATGAATGTGCTGCTGGCCGAAGCCAACGTGCCTTATGACGAGGTGTTCGAACTGGACGAAATCAACCGCGATTTCGGACAGGCCGACGTAGCCTATGTCATCGGCGCCAACGACGTGACCAACCCCGCCGCCAAGACCGACCCGGCCAGCCCCATCTTCGGCATGCCGATCCTGGATGTGGAAAAGGCCAAGACGGTGCTGTTCATCAAGCGGTCGATGGGTGCCGGTTACGCCGGTGTGGAAAACGAGCTGTTCTTCCGCCCCAACACCATGATGCTGCTGGGCGACGCCAAGAAGGTGACCGAAGAGATCGTGAAGAACCTGTCGGGCAGCGGGCACTGATCCGCTGACTGGTTGACGGGAGTTAAGAAGGGGCCGCTCCGGCGACGGGGCGGCCCTTTTTGTTTGCATGGATAATATACTTATAATCCCATAGCTGTATTGTGGCGACTCAGTTGGTACGCGTTACGCGTAGCTGATTATGGACAATCATGCAAAAGCAGGACAAGATCGCTATCGACCTTGACCATTTGTCCGAACACCCGGTTTGGGTGATCACGGCGCGCATGCAAGCGGGCACCCTGCGTCTGTTGGGGCTGATTGAACTGAAGGGCCGAACGCTTCATGTACGCGATGTACATGTCGAGGGATTGACGCCCGGTGCCTTGGGTCGGGCCGGACTGAACGCGCTGGGCTATGCCTTGATGGAGGTTGCCGATGTCGATGAACTTATCGTTCAGGGAGCGGTTAGAACAACCGGTGCCCGCCCTGGCCGCCGACCCGCCCCCTTCCGGCTCTCCCGCTCACGCCATCCTGAGGCGGGTTGCCGCGATGGACCGTCCGGTGAGCGTAGCGGAGACGCTGCGTGACCTGGGCCTCGGCCTGCGAAACGCCCATACGATCCTGAACCGTCTGGCGGCTGACGAGGATGTGGTCGTCACCATACCCGCTGTGCCAGACAGGGCGGCGGCGGGCGCCGCCCTGCGCAGCCTCGGTATTGAGGTGGAATGGCGGCAGGCACCGGTCGCCGTGGACGTAAAGGCTATCCGGGAACGGTTGGGACTGACCCAGGCCAGTTTCGCCGCGCGCTTTGGTCTGGAATTGGACAGCGTGCGCAACTGGGAACAAGGCCGTTACAGCCCCGACCCCATCGCCCGTACGCTGTTGAAAGTGATTGAGCAATCGCCAGAAGCTGTGGACAAGGCGGTGGCAGCGTAAGGAACCGATATCGAGGGCGAGGCGGCTAGAGGGGGTCTTGTCAGCCCTAACCACGGTCGGTTGTGAAGCCGACCAAGGCTCGCATGTTCAACTTTATGGCCGTAAACTTTAATATACCTGTGGATAACTGATCCTTATTAAACTTTACGACCGCCCCCTCACTTCGGTGCCAGATACCGCACCGGGTGGCTATCCCGCAGATTGTCGATCCAGCCGGTGACGTGCGGGGCGACGAGGTGGCGGCTGGTGGCGAAGGTGACGGGCATCAAGGCGGCATCGGACAGCAGCAAACTCTCGGCCCGCTGCAAGGCCTCGGCAAAATCGCTACGGCTGGCGGCACTATCGGCGACCGCCATGGCCGCGTCGAAGTCGGGGTTCTGATAGCCGTTGCCGTTGCGCTGTTCCCGGCTGCGCATGATCTCCAGATACTTCTCCGGGAAGACCCAGAACCATTCACGCAGCATCAGGTCGGGATAGGAGCCATCCCGCATCCGACCCAGGACCACCTTGGATTCCTGGTTCTCCAGCACGGTCTTCACGCCCAGTACCGACTGCCAGCGGGCGGCGATGGCGACCGCCATCTGCTTGTTCGCCTCCTTCGTCGCATAAAGCAACGTCAAGGTCAGGGGCCGGTCGGAGCCGTATCCCGCCTGAGCATAGAGATCGCGGGCCAGCGCATCACGCGCATCCTGTGTCCAGGCGGCCTGGGCCGGCAGGGCCGGTGCATAATCGGGCAGGCCCGGCGGCACGAAGGTGAAGGCCGGCTCCCCATCGCGCAGAATGCGCCGGGCAATCCCCTCCCGGTCGATGGTCAGCGACAGGGCCAGACGCAGGGCGCGGTTCGATTTCCACGGCTCCCGCCGCAGATTGGGCGCGATGAAATTGATGCCGGCGCGCGGAGCCAGACGGAATTCAGCGGGCAGATTCTCACGCACCCAGTCGATCTGGCTGGGGGGCACCGTCTCGGTGATATCCAGTTCACCCGCCCGGAACCGGCGCAGCTCGGCCTGCGTATCCTCGGTCGCATAGAACCTTACCCGGTCATAGGCAACCCCGGCGACACCATGGAAATGCGGATTGCGGGCCACTGTCACATGCGACTGCGGCACCTGTTCCACCAGCATGTAGGCGCCGTTGGAGACAAGGTTGCCGGCCCGCGCGAACCCATCGCCATGTTTCTCCACACTGGGCCGGTGCACGGGATATGTCGCGCGGTGATAGAGATAATCCGTGAAGTTGGGCTTCGGCGCCTTCAAGCGAACCTGAAAGGTGCGGTCATCCAGCGCCACCACGCCGAGGCTGTCGGGCGGCAGCCTGCCCGCCGCAATCTCCTCCGCATTCTGGACCGGATAGAGGAAATCCGCGAAAAGCGGGCGCGTGGCCGGATCCACCGCGCGGCGCCAGGACCAGACAAAGTCCGCTGCCGTCACAGCACTGCCGTCCGACCAGCGGCCATCGGCGCGCAGGTGGAAAGTGTAGGTCAGCCCATCCTCGCTGACGCTCCAGCGCTCCGCGGCCCCCGGCACCATGCGGCCCGCCGCATCCGGTGTCAGCAGCCCCTCGAACAGGGATGTCAGGATGCGGCTGTCCCCGGCACCCACGGCCCGGTGCGGGTCCAGGCTTTCACTGTCGGGACCATTGCCGACACGCAGCACATTTTCCGCCGCCACAGGTAAGGCGCAGAACAGGCAGAGCAACAAAGGCAGAAGGCGGCGCAGCATCATCATGCCCTGGTCCACACTGAAGCCGGTGGGGGAAACCGGCGGGCAGAGTGGCCCTTATGGTCCGCGATGTCGAGTGTGCACTGCGGTGAAAGATTTATGACGGAACTATCAGCCGCCAGACATCAACCAGCGCCACCCGCCCGCGCAGGGAAAAGGCGCCGATGGGGGCCAGCGGCATGTCGATGGTGCAGTTGCCGGCGGCGCGGACGGTATCGTCGCTGACCAGCACGACATAGCATTCATCGCCCATCATTTCGCCGCCCAGCGCCTCCAGCCGGGCCGCCGTATTCACGGTGTCGCCGACGATTGTGTAGTTGATGCGGGTCGCGGCCCCGATATTGCCGACAATCACAGGGCCAGAATGCACACCAACACGCAGGCAGACAGGCGGCCGCCCGGCGACGCGGGCCTCTTCTGCCTCCTCCGCCACGACCTGGGCGATGGCGTGGGCGGCACGCAGGGCGCGGGCTGCATGGTCGGGCTGTTCATCGGGCGCGCCCCAGAAGGCCATAACGGCATCGCCGATGAACTTGTCCACGGTCCCGCCCTCCGCCTCGATACAGGCGGCGATGCGGGTGAAATGCCGGTTGAGCCAGTCCGCCGTCTCCTGCGGCGACATCTTTTCCGCCATGGCGGAGAAACCCTTAATGTCGGTGAACAGGACCGTCACCTCCCGTTCCTCCGACGGGATTTCGGCCTGCGCCCCGTCACGGCGGATCAAGCGCAGGACCAGCGATTTCGGCACATAGGTCTCAAACCAGCGCAGGCCGCTGATCATGGCGTTGAAGGCGGCGGCGGCGTCCGCCACCTCCCGGAACCGGCTGTCGGGCAGGCGCGGCACATTCTGGAAATCCAGGTCGCGCAGGGCAACGGCGGCCCCGGACAGCAGACGGATGCGCCGGCTGATCATCTTGCCCACGATCATCGCGGCCAGAACCGACCCGATCAGGATGCTGAAGCCGACGACCAGTAGATGCTGGAACCGTTCGATCTCGCGGTCCACATCCTCTTCCCGCATCACCGCAACCAGGGTGAAGGGATGCTCACCATAGTCGGAGATCGAGCGCAGCAGATAGAAGTAAGAGACGCCATCCACCTCGGCCTGCCGGAATTGCACATCACTGCGCCGTTCATGCACGCGGGTATCGACCTTCTTGCCCTCGTTCCATTTAGCCAGCTTGGTCCCCACCCCGTCCGGCCCCACGACGGACCAGATAGAGGCTGCCACGGGGTCGCCCACTTCCTCCAGGGTCGGCAGGGGTGGGCGGCCCGTCACCTTGGAGAAGTCGAACTTGCGTTCCGCCAAGGCCGGGTGGGCCAGGACGTAATGGTCATCGAATAGGATGAAGGCGGAGATGTCGTTCTCCATGCCCTTGTCGGCATCCCGCAGGAAACGCGACAGGCCATTGAAGCCCACGACCGACGCGACGGCGCCGATGAACTGCCCATCCTTGCGCAGCGGGCCTTGCACCGGCATCACTGTGGTGGCGATCTCGTCGGCCCAGATCGGGTCCAGCCAGTGGGCCGATCCGGTCTTCAGCACATCGGCCAGGATTTCCGCCGCGTCCGCCGGCTTGTCCATGGAAAAGGCCGATTCGGTGTTCACCATACGGGTGGCGCCCAGCATCCTGCCATCTTCCGCACGCAGCACTCCGATGCCCGCCACCTGCGGCGTGGCGGCCAGCGCCCCCCGCGTCAGCGTCTCGATCCGGTCCTGATCCTGGATTGACACTTGCCCCATAGCCAGCAGGTTGGTCAGATAATCCACCTGATTGCGGGCCGGGTCGAGCTGGGCACGTACCCGCGCCTCCACCATGTTCATGGCCAGCTCGGCCTTGTCGGCCAGCAGGTTGTAGGTGTTGCGGCCCGATGTCTGTACGCCCAGCCAGAAGACGCTGGCCACCGCCACCAGCATCAGTCCGCCGAAACCCAGCGTCAGGACAAGGGTGATGGGCAGACGCCAACGGCCTTTACGAGCGGTCGTCTCTTCACATCCGGGCAGGGTCAGCATGGTCTTCATGGGCGCGGACGGTACAGGAGAGGGGGTAGGCCGGCAACAACCGGCCCTGTCTCAGCCTTCGATAATGGTCTTTATCCAAAGGCCGGGTCGCGGCTCCGTCCCCGGCGGAATGTTGTTCAGCACACGGAACCGTTCCTCCGCATAATCCTTGATCGGCATCGCGGCTACGAAATCTGCCACTTTCTGGCCCGGCTTCACCTGCACCACCTTGATACGGTAGGGCTTCAGCCCCGCTTTCTCCGCAGCGGTCATGCGGCGGAAACCCTGGGCCGTGGACAGGAACCCGGCATCCAGGCGCCCCGCCTGCTCCAACCCCGCCGTGAACAGAAACCGATAATAGCTGCCATTGGTGCCGGCAATGGCCATCAGCCGCGCGAAGACAGGCCCATCCTTGCCAGACAGGCGGGTGATGGCGGTGGCGGCGGGCATCCCGTCAATGGACAGCGACCGCAGGTCGGACAGTGGCGCACCCTTGGCCCAGACACTGACAATATGGTCGCCGGCACTGAAGGCACCCTGGGCCGGCGCCTCGGTAAACACCATCTGTGCGCCGTCCGGGCCAATGCCCAGCACAGCCTTGTCACTATTCAGCAGCCGGAAGCCGTTCGGTACCTCGAACCTCAGGCCCAGGCCGGGATGGGCGAACACCCGGCTCCGGACGTAGCCATGATCAGGGCTGTCGCCATAGATCATGCCGTCAATGGCCTGCATATACTCATCCTGCCGGACCAGATAGCTGGCACCCGGCGTCACATTGGCCGCTGCGGCCGCCCGCTCGGCCCGGTCGCCCGTGGGCGGATGGGTCTGAAGATAGGAGAACTGGTCAGCCTTGCCGGCCTGCCCGGCCAGCAGCGCCTCCAGCTGCGCATGCCGGCCCATGGAGGACAGGAACCCCGCCATTTCGCGCGGGTCATAGCCCGCCGCCGTCATGTAGCGGATGCCCAGATTGTCGGCCTGCAACTCCTGCCCGCGGGAGAAGCTGGCGAGCGCCGCCTGAGCCCCCTGCTGGGCCATCTGGCCCACCTGCTGGCCCAGGAAGATGCCGGCCAGCACAGCCCCGCCCTGGGCCAGCACGCCACGGCCATAGCGGTCGGCGGAATGGCGGGCGGTGACATGGCCAATCTCGTGCCCGACCACGCCCGCCAGTTCCGCCTCGCTGTTGGCCAGCGCCATCAGCCCCCGGCTGACATAGACATAGCCGCCGGGCAGGGCGAAGGCGTTGATGATCGGGCTGTCCAGCACCGTGAACGTATAGCGGGTACCGGGAATTTCCGTCTTGGCGGCCAGTTGCTGCCCCAACCGGTCGACATAGGCCTGAACCTTGGCATCGGCGTATTTGCCACCGAATTCCTTCAGCATCTCCGGATGCTGCTGCGCGCCGATAGCCGCTTCTTTTTCCGGCGGCATCAGGCCCGTCATCTGCCTGTCACCTGTGACAGGGTTGGTCGAACAGGCGGCCAGATAGAGCGGAAGAAGAAGGGGCAGGAGCAGTTTCGGGGCGCGGCGGGCCATGGTTTTTCCTTCCCGGTCGGTCGGTTCCACCTCCCTTATGCCAAAGGCCGGGTACCGGGGGGAAGTCATCCGGTTGGGGAGGCCGGCTCAGCCTTTCGCCCGGCTCAACTCCAAGGTCATGAATTCCAGACGCCGTGCCACATCGCGCAGCATGGGCAGGGCGATGCGCGGAAACTCCTCCATCAGCCGGAAAAAGGCATCCCGCCCGATGCGCAGGGTGGAGACATCGCCCACGGCAAAGGCCGTGGCCATGCGTGGCCGGTCGCATAGGATCGACACCTCGCCGATGATGCCACTGCCGGTGAAGGTACCCAGGTCGATGGGGCCGGATTGGGTGTCGATCACCATATCCACCCTGCCCTCCAGGATGACATAGGCGGCGTCTGACGCCTCGTCCTGGCGGAACAGGGCGTCGCCGTCACGAAAACAGGCGGGTTCGCTGGTGAAGGCCAGCAGCTTAAGCTGTGCTGTCTCCACATCCTTGAACAGGGGCAGGCGCCGGAGCGCCTCGACCTGCGCGGTCAGGCTGGCGATCAATCTTCCCTCCCTGTGGCGCCGGTTTATGATGGGGCGCCTTGTTCTATAAGTGGTGCCGCAACCGCCCCCCTCTGTCCAGCCCTACCCCGCCATGACCCTTATCCAACATCATCAACCCATCCTGTTCCGGGCACAGCCGATGCGACCGGACGATGTGCCCGCGCGGCTGGATCAGGCGGAAATGCTGGCGCGGCAGGGGGCGGTGATGCTGGCCTGGGGCGGCCTGCCCCTCACCGCAACGCTGCCGCAGGGCGTGACATTGACCCCGCTTCCGGGCGCGCAGGAAAGTGCGGAGGTGCCGGGCCTGATGATGGATGCCGTCGGCCATGTGGCCGACCATTCCTGGAAGAAACGGCGGGCGGCGGCCCTGCTGGCCCTGTTCGCCGGCATGCAACCCCGCCTGATCGTGCTGGACGGCGCGCCCAGCCTGTTCCGCTTCGAACTGCGCCCGCTGCTGGAAATGGCCCGCCGCCGCGATCCGGCACCGGGGGTCAGGGTCTGGCCGGAAGGGGCGACGGTTGGACCGGAACTGCTGGGGTTGGTGAAGGGTTAAACCGCACCCTCGGGATGGAACATATATCCCGTTCCCCGGATGGTGCGGATATAGCCGGGATGGTTGGGATTGACCTCGATCTTCTTGCGCAGGCGGGTGATACGCACATCAATGGCACGGTCGAACGGCTCCGCCTTGCGCGTATGGGCCAGTTGCAACAGCTCGTCACGGCTCAGCACCTGATTGGGCCGCTGCACCATGACCGACAGAAGATCGAATTCCATGGCCGTCAGGTCCACAACTCGGCCATCGGGTTCATGCACCAGAACCCTGTCATCCCGTTTCAACAGCCAGGGGCCGAACCGGATATGCAGGTCACTGGGGGGCGGCGGCGGAACCGCGCGGACCGTGCGGCGCAGGACAGCCTTCACCCGTGACAGCAATTCACCCAGGTCAAACGGCTTGCAGACATAATCATCGGCACCCAGATCCAGCCCGGCGCTGCGGTCCCGCGGGCTGGTGGCGCCCGTCACGATGATGATGGGCGGGCAATCGGCACCACGTTCGCGCAGCCATTGCATGATCGTGTAGCCATGATCATCCGGCAGACCGATATCCAGGATCACCAGATCGGGCGTGCCTGCCGCCACTTGTGCGCGAAAGCTGGCCCCGTCCGGGGCGGCCAGGATGGTAAAGCCCTGACCGGACAGGAACTCGGTCAGCATGCCCCGTAAATCGCTGTCATCCTCGACAATGGCGATCGTCTGCGCGCCCATGGACGTACCGATAAAATTGGTTAACGGGATGCAGTAAGGGCAAAATCCCGGTGCCGTCAACGAGTATACGATTTGCGGCCTGCTTGCGGACTCCGTAAAGCAGAACGGCCCGCCTATTAGGGGCGGGCCGTTGCAATCGTTGGGGTCTAGCGGGCGGGATCAGGCCGGCGGCAGGGTCAGGCACTTCTGCCCGGCCTTGGATAGCTGCGCGCAGGCACGACGGGCTGTCTTCTCGTCCAGGCCGGTCAGGCGGGCGCGGTAAAGGGTGCCCTTGGTCGTGGAGACTTCCATCAGGTGCGGCGTGGCACTGTCCAGCAGGGTACCCGCCTTTTGCGTGGCCTGATTCACGGCCCGCTGGCTCTGCGCCTTGTCGTTATAGGCGCCGACCTGGATGGCCCAGCCGCCATTGGCACGCGAAGCGGGCACGCTGGCAACCGCCGGGGCAGCGTTGGCGGTGCCGACGATGCTGTCGGACACGGCGGCAACCACCGCCTCCGGTGCCGTCGGCTTGGTGCGGGTCTTACCCTTGGCGGGCTTGGACTGGTTGCTGGCCACCAGCATGGGCGCGCCGCGCTTGCCGGTGAAGGCATCGTCCAGAAGGTCGGCCATGTGATTGTCACGCCATGTGCCGGTCTGCCCCCCGAACACGACGCCAATCAGGCGGCGGCCATTGCGTTCCGCCGAGGCGGCGAGATTGAACCCGGACGCCCGGATATAGCCGGTCTTCAGACCATCCATACCGTCATATCGGCTCATCAGCCGGTTATGGTTGCGGTGGACGGCACCCTTGTAGGTGAAAGACGACGCCGAGAAATACGGGTAATACTTGGCATGATCATAGATCAGGCTCTGCGCCAGCCGCGCGAAATCGCGGGCCGTGGACAGCTGCCCGGCATTGGGCAGGCCAGATGCATTGCGGAAGGTGGTGCGGGTCATGCCCAGCTGGCGCGCACGGTCGGTCATCATGCGGGCGAAATTCGCCTCGCTGCCGCCCAGCGCCTCGGCCAGGACCACGGCGCAATCATTGGCCGACTTGGTCACCAGCGCCTGGATGCACTGCTCAGTCGTCACGCTGTCGCCCGGCTGCAGACCCAGCTTGCTGGGCTCCATGTTGGAGGCATGGCGGGAAACGGCCAGCGGCTGGTTCAGGCGGATTTTACCGGCATCCAGTGCATCGAAAACCAGATGCAGGGTCATCATCTTGGTCATGGAGGCCGGGAAATTACGGGTGTCGGCGCTGGCTTCATGCAGCACCTCACCCGTCCTGGCATCAATGACGATAGAGGCGTATTTGGCGAGTGCCGCGACGGGGGCGGTAATACTGACCAGTGCCGCCAGGGCGACAGCAGTCGCCATTTTGCGGGAACGGTCCGTGGAACGCCGCCATACCGTCGTGAAACCCATGCCTCTGTCCCCCTGCACGCCGTCGATGTCTCGCTTTCCGGCCAAGCTAAAGGCGATGATTATCAATGTCTAGCGGGAAGTCGTTAAGAAACGCCTTCATATCCGCCAAATTACGGCCTCATTTCAAAGACCTGTCCATAGGGCATACCCGCATAGGATTGCTTCAGACGTTGGCACTGGGGCGGTCGGCAATGCTGGCCAGCCAGCGCTGGATATTGGGCATCGCGTCCAGGGTGATACCGCAAAGACGCGGGAAGAAGATCAGGGTGGTAAAGGCGGTGATGTCGGGGATGGTGAAACGGTCGCCCGCGATAAACTCCGTTTGCCCCAGATCCTTGTCCAGCTGTGCCAGACGCTTCTCCGCCTGCGGTTTCTGCGCCTCGGCATAGGCGGGGACCTGACATTCCAGGGCGGCCATCTTGGGATGCGTGTGGCGGAACACACCGGCCAGGGGCAGCAGCAGTTCGAATTCCATCCGCCGCTGCCACATCTCGATCAGGGCACGCTCCTTGGCATCCCGGCCCATCAGGTTGGGTTCGGGGTACAGTTCCTCCAGAAACCGGCAGATGGCCACGCTTTCGGAAATGACGGTGCCATCCTCCAGTTCCAGGGCCGGAACCCGGCCACTGGGGACCCGCGCCCGGTATTCCGGCGACAGATGTTCCCCCTTACCGATGGTCACCAGCCGGCGCGGAATATCTACCCCCTTTTCGGCCAGGAACATGCGCACGCGGCGTGGTGTTGGGGCGATCACATCGTCATAAAGCAGCATGGCTTCCTCCCTTTGTTATGTTCTGCACTCATAATGCCGGGTTCAAAGCTGGCGATCCATGGCGTCAATGTGGCAACTGCTTCGGAATCCGGCGAAACCAAGGTGATTTCGT
The DNA here is from genome assembly GCF_002868735.1 of Niveispirillum cyanobacteriorum. Classification (GTDB taxonomy): domain Bacteria; phylum Pseudomonadota; class Alphaproteobacteria; order Azospirillales; family Azospirillaceae; genus Niveispirillum; species Niveispirillum cyanobacteriorum. Next base: position 1,990,721 of record NZ_CP025611.1, read on the forward strand.
GACTTCCGCATCGGGCCGGGAACCAAGGCCTTTCCTCGTTGTTTTTCCCTCGAAGCCGCCCGGGATGGGACGGCACGACATGCAACGGAGGGACATTATGTCGAAGATCAAATTCGTTCTGGCTACCACCGCCGCCATCATCGCCTTCCCGGTTCTGGCCCATGCCGCCAAGACCGACAAGGGTTTGGAAAACCTGTCCGGTGTGGGACAGGAAGCGGTCGCCATGTATGACAAGCTGCAGGGCTCCAAGGCCCTGGCCATCGCCGATGACGGCGCCGTCGGCTATGCGTCGGGCGTTGATAGCGGTGAGGCCCGAATCGCCGCCCTCGCCCGGTGCGCCGAGGTGACGCGTGAAACCTGTCGCGTGATCTCTGTCGATGGTCAGGCCGTGACCGGCGGCAGCACGCTGGGCGAACTGGCCCGTAACCACACCGACGCCGCCGACCTGCGCGGCGAGGTCGTGGCCGATTATGAAAAGGCCGCCGGCGCCAAGGCCCTGGCCATGTCGGATGACGGTGCCTTCGGCTGGGTGGTCCGCGATACCGAGGAACAGGCCCGCGCTGACGCCCTGATCCAGTGCGAGGCGAGCGGCACCAACTGCTCCATCCAGGCGTCTTCGGCCGGCACAACCGCCGTGCAGTAAGCCGGTCCAGTAATGGACAAATCGTGGCCGGGCGGGGATCACCCCGTCCGGCCCTGTTTATTTTTGGCGTCCCGCGCGCTAAGCCTTTGTCAGAAACGGGGTGGAAAGCCCCGGCCAGAGATAAGCAAAGGGGACAAGCCATGCGGCGCATCGGTGTGATCGGGGCCGGGGCCTGGGGAACGGCGCTGGCCATGGCGGCGGCCCGCGCCGGGGCCGAGGTTGTATTGCAGGCGCGCGAAACCGACGTGGTGGACAGCGTGAATGCCCGGCATGAGAACAGCCTGTTCCTGCCCGGCATCCCGCTCGACCCCGCCATCCGCGCCACCACTTCGATGGGCGAGGCAGCGCAAGCCGACGCCCTGCTGCTGGTCACCCCGGCACAGCATCTGCGCACCGCCTGCCGCGCCTTGAAGCCCGACCTGAAGCCTGGTGTGCCCGTCATCATTTGCGCCAAAGGGATCGAGATCGAGACCGGCAGCCTGATGAGCGAGGCGGCGGAGGCCGAACTGGACAGCCAGCCCGTGGCCGTGCTGTCCGGCCCCACCTTCGCGGCAGAGGTCGCAAAGGGCCTGCCCACCGCCGTGACGCTGGCCATTCGGGACGAGGCGCTGGGCCGTCGCCTGCTGGCGGCGCTGGGTGGGCGCACCTTCCGCCCCTATCTGTCGGATGATCTGGTGGGGGCACAGGTGGGCGGGGCCGTGAAGAATGTGCTGGCCATCGCCTGCGGTGTCGTCCATGGCCGTAACCTGGGCGACAATGCGCGCGCCGCCCTGATCACACGCGGCCTGGCGGAAATCGCCCGCCTGGGGGCGCGGCTGGGGGCCAGGGCCGAAACCCTGATGGGCCTGTCGGGCCTGGGCGACCTGACCCTGACCTGCTCCTCCCTGCAATCGCGCAACATGTCCCTGGGTGCGGCGCTCGGCCAGGGGCGCAGCCTGGACGAGGTGCTGGGCGAGCGCCGGTCGGTGGCCGAAGGCGTCTATACCGCCCGCGCCGTCACGAAACTGGCGGCGGAAAAGGGCGTGGACATGCCGCTCTGCCAGGCCGTGGACGCCCTGCTGAACCATGGCGCCAACCTGGACGCCATCATCGACGCCTTGATGACGCGGCCCTTCAAGACGGAAACCGTATAAGGGGTGACGGGGCGGCCCCACCGGACCGCCCCGCCTGCCATGGCTTAGTGCCGGAAATGGCGCATGCCCGTGAAGACCATGGCAAGGCCTCGCTCGTCGGCGGCGGCAATGACCTCCGCATCGCGCATCGACCCGCCCGGCTGGATCACCGCCGTGACGCCGGCATCCGCCGCGGCCAGCAGGCCGTCGGCGAACGGGAAGAAGGCATCGGAGGCAACCACCGACCCCTTGGTGCCGGCCTCTTCCAGACCGGCGGCCTTGGCGGCGTCGGCGGATTTCCAGGCGGCGATGCGGCTGCTGTCCACACGGCTCATCTGACCGGCACCGATACCCACCGTGGCGCCGGCCTTGGCATAGACGATGGCGTTCGACTTCACATGCTTGCCCACGCGGAAGGCGAACAGCAGGTCGGCCAGTTCGGCCTCAGACGGCGCGCGCTTGGTGACGACCTTCAGGTCAGCCTGGGCAATGCGGCCATTGTCGCGGGTCTGCACCAGATAGCCGCCGGAAACCGACTTCACGAACAGGCCGGGTTCCGCCGGGTTCGGCATGGAACCGGTCAGCAACACGCGCAGGTTCTTCTTGGTGGCCAGGAAGGCCTTGGCAGCGTCATCCGCGTCGGGCGCGATCACCACTTCGGCGAACAACTTGGCGATCTGCTCGGCGGTGGCGGCGTCCAGGGTGCGGTTCATGGCGATGATGCCACCAAAGGCCGACACGGGGTCACAGGCCAGGGCGCGGGTATAGGCGTCCAGGAGATTGTCACCCTCGGCCACGCCGCAGGGATTGGCATGCTTGATGATGGCGATGGCCGGACGGTCGAACTCCGACACCAGCTCGAACGCCGCATCCGTGTCGTTCAGGTTGTTGTAGGACAGCTCCTTACCCTGCAGCTGCGTCGCGGTAGCGATGCCGGGGCGCTTATCGCCGGTCGTGTAGAAGGCCGCCGACTGGTGCGGGTTCTCACCATAGCGTAGCGTCTGACGCAGTTCGCCGCCGAAGGTCAGGCGCTGGGGATATTCCTGCCCCAGCTGGCCCGCAAACCAGCGGGAGATGGCGGCATCATAGGAACCGGTGCGAGCATAGGCCTTGGCCGCCAGGGTACGGCGGAAGGCAAGGGTGGTCTGCCCGTCATTGGCCTCCAACTGACCCAACAGCTCGGCATAGTCCGACGCGTCGGTGACCACGGCCACGAAATCATGGTTCTTGGCGGCACCACGGATCAGGGACGGGCCACCGATATCGATATTCTCGATGCAGGTCTCAAAGTCCGCACCCTTGGCCACCGTCGCCTCGAACGGGTACAGATTCACCACCACCAGATCGATGCCGGGGATGTCATGGGCCGACATGGCGTCTGTATGGGTGGGGAAGTCACGGCGGGCGAGGATGCCGCCATGGATCTTGGGGTGCAGGGTCTTGACGCGGCCATCCATCATTTCCGGAAAACCGGTATGGTCGGACACTTCCGTGACCGCGATCCCGGCATCGGCCAGCGCCTTGGCCGAACCGCCCGTCGACAGGATGTGAACGCCGCGCGCGGCGAGCGCCTTGCCCAGATCGATCAATCCCGTCTTGTCGGAGACGGAGATGATGGCGCGGCGGATGGGGACGAGATCGATGCTCATGGGTCGTGATCCTGGCGGATGGTGCTATGGAACAAACGGAACCGGGCCGATCCATATGGACCGGCCCGGCGGTGACTTAACGCCCGAAGGCGCTTTAACTGTCGATATCGCTGCCCTCGCGGCGCAAGCCCCATTTGACCAGGGTTTCCCCCGGCTGCGTGGTGCCACGCAGCACGATCTGGGTGGTCGCACGGGGATCGGCGCCCTGCCCCAGATAGATGCTATCGGTGGTCTCGATCTCCGCCCCGCTGGCCCGGAACTTCCACAAGGCACCCGATGGCAGGCGCAGCAGCAGGGCCGCCTCATCCTCCAGCGTGGCAACACGCACACTGGGATGCAGGTGGAAGCGGACAGCAAACTCATGACTGGCAGAACCGGCCAACCGATCCTGGCCGCGCAGATCTTCCCCGCTTTCTGCCAGGAACAGTCGGCGGAAATGAATAAGACTGCCCCGGTCACCGTAGCCGTCATGATAGGCATCGACCAGGGTGCCGGCATCGCCATCCTGGCGGTCGACATGGACATTGGAGGGGCGCCGGGACAAGCCCCCATCATCATTCACGCCACTGGAATTGGTGTCATCGATGGTCAGCGTGGAATGCGCCGCCGTGGCCGCCAGGGCCGCGCGCCATGGCCCCTGATCCCCCGGATGCGCCCCGCAATTCACGATCAGGCGTTCACGCCCGATGCTCATCTCAAACGACAGGGTGCCGGCATGCGCATGTTCATCCAGGCCCGGGGCCGGCGGCAGGCCCGTATCCATCAGAATACAGGTGCGGCCCGCCGTAATGCGTTCAAACCCGATATGGGGGGTGGATTTAAGTGGGCGACCGCGCGCGTCGGCCTGGCCCAAGACAGTGTCGATCAACACCGCCTCGCCTTCCTGCGCGCCGTTGAACAGGGCAAGGCCCCCGTCGCCATGGCGGAAGAAGCGCAGGGTGGGGGTCATGCGGTCGATGGCGTGTTGCACCGCCTCGGGCACATCCTCGCGCCCCGCGCGGTAACAACCGCGAATATCAATCAGATGACGCAGCACCAGAAGCTGGGCCGCTGGCGAATGTTCGACATGGCCGCCATCGGGCAGCACCTGCTTCGGCAGTTCCCGGTTCAGCAGGGCGCGGGCCCGATCGGTGGCACGCGACAGGCCCGACAGGCACATGCCGCCATAGACCATGCCTTTCAGCGTGCCCAGCAGGGCAGCACCCTTCAACCGGCCCGGAACCGTATGTTCCAGAAACCGGACCTGACGGGCCAGACTGTCGAACACGCGGGCGCGCAGTTGGTCGTCTGCACTGGCCAGAAAGAAATCATGCTGGCCGATCCAGGCCGTGACGCGGGTGGCCAGCACATCGGGCGCCCAGGCCACGGGGTGCCAACGCTTGCCGAACATATCCAGCCAATGGCTGACCAGTACGCGGGCCTGCCGCCGGGCCGCATCACCGCCGGTGGCGCGCAGATGGCGCAGCCAGTCGAAACCATGCATTTCCGCCAGCCAGGGGGCCGACGCCGTCGGTTCGAGCCAGGGCGGCATCTCGCCCGAAAAACCCTGTCCGGCGAACCGGAAACGGTTATTCAGCAGATCCTGCCCATGATGGGCATCGCCAGGCCAGGGATCGGGCGGGACCAGCGACAATTGCCTGGGCGCCGGCCCCGACAGGGCCATCATCTGGTACAGGCCGGTCGCACGGTACCAGCCGCCCGACCCCGGCTTGAACCTTTTATGCGCCATGCCCCCAGTCATGCTGCCCGATCAACCGTTCTGGCCGCGCAGCGCGCGCATATTGGTTTCATAGGCCGACGGCCCGCCGACAAAGGTCGCCGTGCCGGCCACCAGAACATCGGCACCCACCGCAATGCATTGCTTCGCCGTCTCAATATTCACGCCGCCATCAACCTCAAGATCGATCTGCCGACCGCCCTGGGCGTCGGACACGGCATTGATGCGGCGGCGCAGCTCCGCGATCTTGTCCAACTGGGACGAAATGAAGCTCTGCCCGCCAAAGCCGGGATTGACCGACATGACCAGCACCAGATCCAGGTCGGCCAGAAGGTAATCCACCATCGACAACGGCGTGTGCGGGTTCAACACGATACCCGGCTTCTTGCCCAGGGACCGGATCAGCTGCACCGTGCGGTGCGGGTGCGCACCAGCCTCGGGATGGAAGCTGATGATATCCGCGCCGGCATCGGCAAAGGCCTGGATGAAGTTATCGACGGGCGCGATCATCAGATGCACGTCGAAGACCTTTGCCGTGTGCGGGCGCAGGGCCTTCACGACACCGGGACCGATGGTGATGTTGGGCACGAAATGCCCGTCCATGACATCGATATGGATGTAATCCGCACCGGCTGCGTCGATGGCGCGCACCTCCTCACCCAGGCGGGCAAAGTCGGCGGACAGGATGGACGGGGCGATCTTGACGGGCTTGGTCATCATGGACCCGGTTGGTATCAACAACAGGCCCCGCCGACAAGTCGGGTTCGGCGCATGAAAGGCCGGTTATCGGCACATGGCGCGGGGTCAGGGCGCCGGGTAGAGCCATTGCATCCCCTGGATCAGGCCCACGGGGAAGGTGGTTTCATGATAGGTGCCCTGGGACACCTCTGACATGACCTGTAACCCCGGATATTTGCGCGCCCGCAGATGCTTGGCCATATCCTGCTGATCGGCCACCATATCGCGACGTTGATTATAGCGTTTATCGCCGGGCTTAGCCGCCTCGAACGACCCGGTGGTCATGTAGACACTGGCCCTCAGGTCCTTGTGCCCCTTGGCATAATCCGCCTCCAGCGTGCGCAGGGCATAATCCTTATACCAGATGGACGGGCTGGTCAGGATATAGCTGCTGAAATGCTGCGGCTGGGTGAACAGCACCCACAGCCCGAACAGCCCGCCATAGGATTGGCCCACCAGGGTGCGGCGGGCAGGATCGATGCGGTAGGTCTTCTCAACCAACGGCATCGCCTCCTTCACCAGGAAGTCAAGATAGGCCTGCGCACCACCCGACGGGCTGGGCAGGTCCGGATCGGCCCAGGGCGTCAGATCGCGGCGGCGGCTCTCCATGCCATTCTCGCCCTTGGCCGTGGGCAGACCAACCAGGATAAACTCATCCAGCCGCTTCTGGCTGTGGGCCAGCCGCGTGATGCCGGACGCCACCTGGAACGTGTAATCGCCATCGGTCAGGTACAGCACACCATAGCGCCGGCCCACATTCTTCGGGTCCGCATAGCCCGGTGGCAGCTTCACATAGAGATCGTAAGTCCGGCCATTCTGCGCCGAAGTCACGGTATGGACGCTGGTCCGTTCCACCTGATAGGCGGGAAGGCTTTCCTGGGCGGCGGCGCCCTGAACGGTGAACAGCAGGGCGGCGGTCAGAAACCAGACAAAACGCATCCGGGATGTCCCCTTCGGATTGCAGAGATGAGGCCTGTGTATGAATTTCCCGATTGCCAGGTCAAGCGCCCACCCTGGCCGTTGACGGGGCGCTATCGCGCCCCCACTCTGATCTTACAGATGCGCAGCCCCGGAGGCCGGCCATGGACAGCGTGAACCTCGCCGATGTCGCCAGCAACCTGACCCGCCTGATCGAACGGGCCGAGGCGGGGGAGGAGATCATCATCTACCGCGCCGGTCGTCCCGTGGCCCGGCTGATGCCTCCGGTGGCGGGGGCAGCGGCATCTCCAACGCCAAAGCCAAAGAGGCAACTTGGGGTCCTGGCCGGGCAAGGCTACTGGATCGGCGATGACTTCGATGATCCCTTGCCGGAGGAGATGGAACGGGCGTTCCGGGGGGAAGGTACGTGAGGCTATTGCTCGACACGCATGTATTCATCTGGTCGGCACTGTCTCCAGACCGGCTCCCCGCCCATATCATTGACGCAATCTGCTCGGGCGACAATGACATCATCATCAGCACCGCCAGCATCTGGGAAATCGCGATCAAGGTGAAAACCGGACGTCTGGCCTTCCCTCTGGGCCTGCTGCCCGAGATTCTGCATCGTATGGATATGCAACTACTGGATATCCATCTTGACCATGTTCTGGAGGCGGGAAACCTCCCGCTTCACCACAACGACCCGTTCGACCGCATGTTGATTGCACAGGCCAGGATGGAGGCTTTGCTGCTGGTGACGGCAGATGCGATGATCCCAACCTACGCGGTGAAGACCCTGTCGGCGCGGGCGTGAGAAAGGGTAGTCCATGGTTGAAGTGCATGTCGTTCCGGCACTGACCGACAATTACATTCACATCCTGCATGACGCGGCCCATGGCATTACCGCCGTGGTGGATCCGGGTGAGGCGGGGCCGGTGCGCGCCTTTCTGACCGACCGCGGCTGGCGGCTGACCCATATTCTGGCCACCCACCATCATGGGGACCATATCGGCGGCATCAACGACCTGCGCGCCGACAGCCACGCGATGTTGATCGGGCCTAAGGCGGAGATGGAGCGCATCCCCGAAATGGACGCCACTTACGGCGATGGCGACAGCTTCACCCTGGGCAGCCAGACCGTCCGCGTCTTTGACACGCCGGGCCATACGCGCGGCCATTGCGCCTTTTTCTGTGAGGAGGCGCGGCTGCTGTTCAGCGGCGATACCCTGTTCTCGCTCGGCTGCGGGCGCCTGTTCGAAGGGACGGCAGCCCAGATGTGGGACAGCCTGTTGAAACTGCGGGCCTTGCCGCCCGAAACCCGAATTTACTGTGGCCATGAATATACGGCCAGCAATGCCCGGTTCGCGCTGTCCATCGACCCGGACAATCTGCCCCTGAAAGCCAGGGCGGAGCAGGTGGCAGCGTTGCGGGCCAAGGGCCTTCCCTCCATTCCCGCCCGCCTGTCGGATGAGTTGGCGGCCAATCCCTTCCTGCGCGCCGATGACCCGTTGCTGGCCGCCCATTTCGGCCTGACCGGCGCGCCGCATGCCAGCATCTTCGCCGCCATCCGCAAGGCGAAGGATGATTTCCGGGGCTGATTGCACCCCCCGCCGCCCCCCATACCCTGGATGAAGACATGAAGCTGCGTTACAGCCAGACCTCTCCCTTCGTGCGCAAGGTGTTGATGGCGGCGCATGAGGTTGGATTGGCCGACCGGATCGACCTGTCGCCGATTGATGTTTGGTCACCTGACAGCCCGATCGTGCGCGAGAACCCCTTGTCCAAGATCCCCACATTGCTGACCGATGACGGCATGGTGCTGTTCGACAGTCCCGTCATCGTCGAGTATCTGGACAGCCTGCATGACGGCACCAAGCTGATCCCTGCCACCGGTGCCGCCCGCTGGCTGGCCCTGCGGCAGCAGGCTATGGCCGACGGGATCTGCGATGCGGCCGTACTGCGCCGGATGGAGGCGCTGCGCCCCGCCTCCCTGCGGTCCGCCGAATGGGACAGCCGGCAGCGCGCCGCCATCTTCCGTGCCCTCGACCGGCTGGAGGTGGAAGCCGGCGACCTGCCCGACCCAGCAGCACCAACGGTCGGCGGTCTGGCCGTGCTATCTGCCATGGGATACATGGATTTCCGCTTCGCCCATGAACCCTGGCGTCCGGGCCGGCCATCACTGGCACAGTGGTTTGAAACGGCCTCGAAACGACACAGCTTCTTGAATACCCTTCCGCCAACGGAATGAATTTCATGAACCATCTGACGCCAAGGCAGATCATCGACCTGCTGGGCATGCGCCCGCATCCCGAAGGCGGTCATTATGTGGAAACTTTCCGCGCACGCGCCCCTGACGGCGGACGGGCAGCCCATACGGCCATCTATTTCCTGTTGCAGGCGGGGGAATATTCTCACTGGCACCGGGTACTGGATGCCGATGAGATCTGGCATTTCCATGCCGGCGCGCCGCTGGTCCTGACCATGTCGCCCAACGGCCATGATGCCTCGGCCCACCATCTGGGCAGTGATCTGGCCGCTGGTCACCGGCCCCAGATCATCGTGCCCGCCGGCCATTGGCAGACGGCGGTCAGCCTGGGGGCCTGGACGCTTGTGGGATGCACCGTGGTGCCGGGCTTTGAATTCGCGAAGTTTGAGCTGGCCCCGCCCGACTGGCGGCCAACCCCACGGAAACCGTCAGGAGCCTGACCTGTCCCCCTGGCGCCAGCGGAACAGCACGCGGCCCAGCGGCGCCAGCATGGCACCAAGCATGACGATGGCCACAACCTGGATCGCCACCAACAGGGGGGCATCCAGATCGTCATGGATCATCCGCTCCCCGAACACCGCCATGCCGCCCCCAGCGATCAGCAGCAGCGCCATCATGCGTACCGGTGCCACCGGGGCCGCGCGGCGCATGTCGGCGGCCAGGAACAGGGCCGACCCGATGGAAATGACAGGAAAGCACCAGGGGCAGAACAGATGCACCAATTCCGGCATGTCATGCGCCGCCGCATCCTGATGCCCGCTTTCCCACAGGACCAGCATCCAGAACAGGGCTGCCGGCAGCCAGATCATCCGCTCCCACCCCCGCCGTCCCGGCACGGAAAAGGAAATGGCCGCGAACCCGGCCAGCAGCGCCGTCACCAACGCCAATCCCTGTTCCGCCAACCAGTCAACCCGCGTCACCACCAGCGACAAGTCTCCGCGCACCCCATGCCAGGTGGTGGCCAGCAGCATCAATCCGATGGACAGGATGGCCCAGCGCAGCAGCCGCAGAACCGGCGGCGGCAGACGGCGGGCAGGGGTCCCCTCCGCGCTCAACCGGTCGATCAGGTGGCTTACATCAGCCATGGTCCACATCCTTCCGCAACAATTGCCGCAGCCCCGCGATGCCGCGATGTACGGCCACTTTCAATGCCCCGACGCTGACGCCACTGGCCTCGGAGGCTTCCTTCAAACTCATGCCCTGAACCTTCAGCATATCGATGGCCACCCGCTGCCGCTCCGGCAGTTGCGACAGCAACGGCCCCAGATTGACACTAGGCGGCACATCACCCTCCGGCTGCGGCACGGTGTCGGCCAAACCGTCATCGAACTCCGTCTCCACGGCCCGGCGGCGATAGGTGCGGCGCAAGGCATCCGACAGCCGGTTGCGTGCAATCGTACCCAGCCAGGGGCCCACCGGGCGCCCCGGCTGATAGGTCGGCAGGGCCTGGTGCAGGGCCAGCAGCGCATCCTGCACAAAATCCTCCAGATCGGCGGGTCGGGCCAGCTTCCCCCGTCCGACCGCCCGAACCAAGGGCACGGCAGCGCGCAGAAAGGCGCCATAGGCGACGCGGTCGCCCTCCTGCGCGGCCGTCAGTAATCGGCCAAGATCCGAATCCTTGTCCGTCACCAGCACCCCATCCGACCCAGTACCGTCACTTAGGCGGCTGTGAAGGCTTGGCAACGCCGTGTTCTTCCAGGAAGGCCTTGAATTTCTTGGCATCCAGGAAATAGAGGTCAAGGCATTCATTGAACTTATCCGGGTCCTTGATGGCCTTGCAGAGTTGTTCGGCCTCCTCGTTTGCCGTCTGCTTCTGCGCCTTTTCCGAGGCGCTCATGCCGGGCGCGCTGTTCTGTGCCAGGGCCGGCGGGGCAAAGGCCAACAACAGCACCGGCAGAAAGGGCAGGAAGCGGCGAACAAAGGACATGGCGTCACCTCGCAGTCAGGACAGGATCAAGCAGACGTCGCCACAGGCCACGCAAGGCCGCATCCAGCGACAACAGCCCCGGCCCCGTCAGGAACAGGACCAGCCCCACCATGATCCATGGAATCTGTTCCGCCGCAATGGCGATACCATTCTCAATCCCCTCCGGCGTGCGGCCGATCACCAGGAACAGCACCGCCGACATCACCGCCAGCCCCGCCGCCCCGACACGGCCCGCCAGCCCAAGCGCCAGCAGGAGGCTAAGCACAATCTCCGCCCCTGTGGTCAGCGGTGCCGCGATAACCGCCGGCAGAAAGGGCACCGGATGGACATCGGTGAACAGGAAAGCCTGGCTGTCCCATGTGAAGACGCGGTGCCAGCCGGCGGTGGCGAACGGCCAGGCCAGCCAGAGGCGCCCCAGCAGCAGGAGCACCGCACCGCCCCAGCGCACGGGCAATGCCGCCCCGACGGTGGGGCCCGGATCGACCAGAAGGCGCAGCGTTGAGCGGATCATGGTTGCTCACCATCGGTTACGGCGGCGATCAGCCCTTGGCCGAGCAACAGCGCCAACAGCGGGGAAAGCGCGCCGGCATCCCGCAGATGCCCGGCCGCCGTCAGAAGATCGGCCCCCTCGGACAGGGCCTGGACAAAGCCGCCGGCATCGGGCGGCAGCAATGTCGCCAAGACCAGCAGGTCCGGCCCACGCCAGATCAGCGCCACTGCCTCCGGCCCGACGAGCGGCAGGGGTGCGGCCACTCCCTTGATATCCGCCCGCCCCTCCCACCATGGGCTCAGGACGGACAATGGTCCGGCCACCAGCGAAGAGGACAGCACCAGCGGCAGACGCAAGCGGGCCAGCGCATCGGGGACGTAAGGCGCTAACGCTGCTGGCCCTACTGGATCGGCATCAGCAGCGAAATAGGCACAATGCGCAGCCCAATCGGCAGCGGCTAGCACGGGTAACTCCCCCGCCAAATCCGCCCCGAACCCTTTGCCATAGGCCGACAGCATAGCCTGTCCCGGCGGGTGGGCCCGCAGATGGCGTTTCGCCGCCTCCGCGAAGGCATCCGTCCCCATGGCCCGCTCCACACTGGGATAGGCTTGGGCCAGGACACCAGTCAGGGAAGCCGTGACGGTGGCGGTGTGGATGAACAAGGCCTTGTCGGCCGGCACGGCGGCAGGGCGCAGAAAGGGCAGCGCGCGGGCAAACTCCGCAGCATCGCCATAACAGGCCCCCAGAATGGCGCGTTGCAGATCGATCAGCATGAGGCCGCCCCCCGCACCGCATCCGCCTTTGCCGCCTGGGCCAGCAGCACCGGCAGCGGTGGCAGGGCCGTATCCCATTCCACCAGGGTAGGGCGTGGCCCAAACTGACGGGTGGCAAGGTCATACAGGGCCCAGACCGGGTCCGGTACGGCGCTGCCATGATCATCAATCAGCAGGGTGGCGCCATCCACATCCAGGCTGGCATGGCCGGCAAGATGGATTTCCCCGACCGCATCGCCGGGAAAGTGCCGCAGCAGCCGTGCCGCGTCCTGCCCCCGGTTGCGGGCCGAGACATAGAGATTGTTGAGGTCCAGCAGCAGGCCGCATCCCGTGCGGGCCACCAGCGCCGCCAGGAACTCCCCCTCCTCCATCTGGTCCTCCTGGAACCGCAGATAGACGGACGGGTTTTCCACCAGCAGACGCCGGCCCAGCGCATCCTGCACCCGCTGTACATTGCCGGCGACGATGTCCAATGTCTCCGTCGTCAGCGGCAGGGGCAGAAGGTCGGGCACATGCGTACCGGCCAGACCGGTCCAGGCCAGATGATCCGACACCATCGCCGGCTCAAACCGCGCATAAAGCGCCTTCAGCCGGGCCAGATGCTCTCCATCCACGCCATCAGCAGCACCCAATGACAGGGCCACCGAATGGAAGGAGATGGGATAGTCCTGACGCAGCCTTTCCAGCTGCGCCAGACGCGGACCGCCGGGCACCAGATAGTTTTCCGCATGCACCTCCAGCCACCCGACCGGCTGCGCCGCCGTCAGAAAATCCGGCACATGCAGGTGCCGAAGCCCGACGCCGGCCGTATCGGCCAGGCCTGGGATGGTGGGGGGATGGGCCGGGGGGCGCATGCGGAAACCTGCTGGAAGGGCGATGCTTACTTCTTGGCCTTGGTGTTGGTGCCGTCGAAGGCGGTCATGCTGCCGCCAGCGGCTTCACAGGCTTCCTTGGTCATGGCCTTGAAATCCTGGCCGCTGTAATCGACCTTGGACTGGGTGGCGCAGGAATGACCGGCGGCCTTGTTGGCGCAGTCATTCTCGCCGGCCTTGGACACGCCATAGCACTTCACCTTCTCCCCCTCGGCGGCATGGGCCGGGGCGGCGATGGCGGCCAGCGACAGGGCACCGGCGACGGCGGCACCAAGGGTCAGGGCGGTCAGGCGGACGGAAGTCGACATGGGTGCATTTCCTTTGAACGGGGTCCAGGGAGAAGCGGCGCCGTCATCGGCGTCCGTATCTCTCCATTCGCTGCCGGTTGGCGAAGGTTACACCAGGAGCCAAAAAATTTTCGGCGACTGTGAAATTCTCGATGCCGGCCTGCTTAAGCCATTGAGCTTTTGTCGGAATTCGGCCAGCCTCTCCATGGGTCAACCGACTGTCGGAGGGCGTGGCGCATGGCGGCTGACAGCTGGCACTTATGGCCGGCCCGGGCCTTGCGCACGGCGACGGACCTGTTCCTGCCCGCCCCGATGCGCGAACGCGGCTTTGATGAGAAGGCGCTGCTGCGTGCCCGGGCCTTCATCCGCGTTACACTGCTGATCCTGACCGGTATTCTGGTGCTCTACACCGTCTGGGCCGTGAATGAGGGGCCGTTCGATCCCGTCAGCCTGACCTGGGCCGTTTATGCGCTGCTGGTCGGCGGCAATCTGGTGCTGGTGCGCCTCACCGGGCGGTTTCATGAGATCACGATTGCCAATAATCTGGCGGGCCTCAGCCTGATCGCCATCCTGCTGCATTATACGGACGGCATCGCCTCCCCTCTGGTGCCGCTGTTCCTGACGGCCTTAGCCACCACGGGCAATTTCGGCGGCAACCGCGCCATCCTTTATTTCTTCTCGGGCTTCCTGGCCGTCATCTGCGGCACCTATGCCTGGCAGATTTACAGCGGGGAGGCGCCCGCTGATATCCACAGCCGATTCGCCTTTCTGCTGACGGCGCTGCTGCTGCTGGTGCTGGCAAACCTGTCCTCACAATCGGCCCGCACCAAGACGCGGCGCATGCTGGCCCAGGCGCGCGACGCCGCGATCGAGGGGCGGCGGCGGGCCGAGAAGACCCTGGGTGACCTGCGCGAGGCGCAGGAACAGATGATCTTGCAGGAAAAGATGGCCAGCCTCGGTTCCATGGTGGCCGGCGTGGCGCATGAGGTGAACACGCCCGTGGGTCTGGCTGTCACCGGCGCCTCGCAGTTGCGCACCGAAACCGCCAGCATTCTGGCGCTGGCTGCACAGGGGCAACTGCGCCGCTCCACCTTTGATGAGTATCTGAAGGTGGTGGATGAGTTGGCGACCCTGATCGAAAAAAATGCCACCCGTGCCGCCGAACTGATCCAATCCTTCAAGGAGGTGGCGGTGGATCAGTCGTCCGACGCCCGCCGTCCCTTTGACCTGCGGGCCTATGCAACCGAGGTGCTGGCCAGTCTGGCACCGCGCATCCGCCATGCCGGGCACAGGGTGGAAATGGCCGTGCCCGACGGGATCGAGATGGATGGCCATCCCGGCGCCATGGCCCAGATCATCACCAATCTGGTGATCAATTCCATCGTGCATGCCTACCCTGACGGGCAGCGTAACGGCACCCTGCGTCTGGCCGCCCGTGTGCTGGATGGGGACCGGGTCGAACTGGCCTATAGCGATGATGGCCGGGGTATTCCCCGTGAACTCTGGCCCCGCATCTTCGAACCCTTTTTCACCACCCGCCGGGGCACGGGCGGGTCCGGCCTGGGTCTGCATCTTCTGTATAATATCGTGACGGTGCGGATGGGCGGTACGGTGCGGGTGGGTGCTGCCCCCCAGGGTGGGGCCCTGTTCACCCTGACCTTCCCCCGGATCAGCCCCGGAAAGCCCCCGGAACCGGGCCTGGACGACCTGTCCACCGACCATGTTGCAGTGCAATAATGCGGCTGAGACAGGGCTGTCGCGGACCCTTGGCTTGCGCCATCGGTGCGCTTCCGCCTAAGCTTCCGGCGTGATGGCGACAAGCAGGGGCCGGATCCGGACCCCGCACGTGTGAGGAGAGGAACCATGGTCGAAGTGGTAATTGCCGGTGCAGCCCGCACCCCGATTGGCGCGTTCAATGGCGCGCTCGGGTCTGTGCCCGCGCACAAGCTGGGCGAAGTGGCCATCCGCGCTGCCCTGGAACGCGCCAAGACCGACGCGGCGGAAGTGAATGAGGTGGTACTGGGTCATGTGCTGACCGCCGCCCTGGGCCAGAACCCGGCCCGTCAGGCCGCGATTGCCGCCGGCATCCCGTCGGGCCGCACCGCCTATGCCATCAACCAGATCTGCGGCTCCGGCCTGCGCGCGGTTGCGTTGGGCTATCAGTCGCTGCTGCTGGGTGACACCGATATCGTGGTGGCCGGCGGTCAGGAAAGCATGAGCCTGTCGCCGCATGCCATGTATATGCGTGGCGGCACGAAGATGGGCGACACGTCCATGGTCGACACCATGATCAAGGACGGCCTGTGGGACGCCTTCAACAATTACCACATGGGCCAGACGGCAGAGAACGTGGCCGCCAAATATGGCATCACGCGGGAGGAGCAGGACGCGTTTGCCGCCGCCTCCCAGAACAAGGCCGAAGCCGCCCAGAAGGAAGGCCGCTTCAAGGATGAGATCGCCGCCGTGACGGTGGCGGGCCGCAAGGGCGATGTGATCGTCGATACCGACGAATATCCCAAGCATGGCACAACCATCGAAACCCTGGCCAAGCTGCGCCCCGCCTTCTCCAAGACGGGTTCTGTCACCGCCGGCAATGCGTCGGGCATCAATGACGGTGCCGCCGCCTTGGTGCTGATGCGCGCCGACAATGCCGCCAAGCGTGGCGTGGCCCCGCTGGCCCGCATTGCCTCCTGGGCCACCGCCGGCGTCGATCCCACCATCATGGGCACCGGCCCCATCCCGGCCAGCCGCGAGGCGCTGCGCAAGGCCGGCTGGTCCATCGATCAGTTGGACCTGATCGAAGCGAACGAGGCTTTTGCCGCCCAGGCCATCGCCGTGAACCGCGACCTGGGCTTTGACACCTCCAAGGTCAATGTCAATGGCGGCGCCATTGCGCTGGGCCATCCGATCGGTGCATCGGGTGCCCGCGTGCTGGTGACGCTGCTGCATGAAATGGTGCGGCGGGATGCCAAGAAGGGTCTGGCGACCCTGTGCATCGGCGGCGGCATGGGCGTTGCCCTCTGCGTCGAACGCGACTGACGACAGTTTAAGCGGGGGTGCCAAAAGCACCCCCGTTCGCTTTCAGGGTTCGGACTGCCCTGAGGCATATCAAGGCGGCAAACCGCCGCCGGTATTAAAGTTCAATGATTTACAGCCGGCCTGAAGGCCACAACAACGGGGGAAACAAATGGCACGAGTGGCATTGGTGACGGGTGGTACGCGCGGCATTGGCGAGGCGATTTCCGTCGCGCTGAAGGATGCCGGCTATATCGTCGCCGCGAACTACGCCGGCAATGACGCGGCCGCCGCCGAATTCACCGAACGCACGGGCATCAAGGCCTATAAGTTCGACGTGTCGGACTTCGACGCGGTGAAGGCGTCCGTCGCGCAGATTGAGGCTGATCTGGGCCCGGTCGACGTGCTGGTCAACAATGCCGGCATCACCCGTGACGGCACCATGCACCGGATGAGCTTTGAGCAGTGGAACGCCGTCATCCAGACGAACCTGACCTCTTGCTTCAACACCTGCCGCGCCGTCATCGACGGCATGCGCGAGCGTAATTTCGGCCGCATCGTCAATATCGGCTCGATCAATGGTCAGGCCGGTCAGTACGGTCAGGTGAACTACGCCGCCGCCAAGTCGGGCATTCATGGCTTCACCAAGGCCCTGGCCCAGGAAGGGGCCGCCAAGGGTATCACCGTGAACGCCATCGCCCCCGGCTATATCGACACCGACATGGTCCGCGCCGTGCCCGCCGACGTTCTGAAGAAGATCGTCGCCAAGGTGCCGGTGGGCCGCCTGGGCCAGGCCTCGGAAATCGCCCGTGGCGTGCTGTTCCTGGTGGCGGACGAAGGCGGCTTCATCACCGGCTCGACCCTGTCCATCAATGGCGGCCAGCACATGTATTGATCAAGCTTGGCGGTGGGGCCTATCTTCGGCCCCACCGCTATTCTTGGGGGCGTTCTCATGGGTTTGGCCGAGGATTACCGCCGCGATGGCTGGGTGAAGGTGCCCGGTCTTGTCGATCCGGCGCGCATTGATGCATTACAGGCGGCCTACACGACCCATCTTCTGCCCAGCCGGGCCAAATTCTTCAGGCAGAATACCAACCGGTATGAACCGAACGATATTGACGGGCATGGCCACGTCATCAATTCCTTTCTGGACCCCCACCATTACCGGTCCGTTCCGCATGTGCGTCAGGGCGTTCTCGACATCCTGTTCGACCCGGCGCTGAAGGCTGCGCTGGCGGAAGCGACGGGCCATGCCGAGTTGGACCTGATGCAGTCCATGCTGTTCGACAAGAACGCAGCCACCCCGCCGCATCAGGACTGGTGGTACCTGGACAGCGTGCCCAATGGGCAGCTGGCGGCTACCTGGATCGCGCTGGAGGATATCCCCGCCGAGGCGGGCCGCTTCTACCTGATGAGCGGCACGCACGAAATGAAACTCCATGATGATCTGCGATCACTGCGCCACGATACCTGGCTGGGCCTGATGAAGGACTATGTCGACAGCCATGCCGATGCCGTGGAGGCTCCGGAGATGCGCAAGGGCGACGTGATTATCTGGAATTCCCGCACCATTCATGGCGCGTTGCCCACGCAAGATCCGGCCCTGTCGCGCAAGTCTCTGACGGCGCATTACCTGCCGCAGGGCATGGTGTTCGGCAACCTGTTCACCGCCAAGGACTGGATCAGCTTCACCCAGGACGGCCCCTACCGTTACTTCGCCAACCAGCCTGAATACAGCCTGGGGGCTGACATCAAGGCCCGCCTGAAGGTCGCCGTGTACGACAACCCCAGCCTGATGCGCGTGGCGCGGATGGCGCAGAAAATCCTGCGGCGGGCGTAGGTAAAGGCCGGCCCATCCATGCCCCCTCCCACCCATCCCCGCGTCGGCGTTGGCTGTCTGGTCTGGAAAGGCGGGCAGGTCCTGTTGATCCGGCGGGGCAAGCCACCCGGATATGGCGAATGGTCCCTGCCCGGTGGGTCGCAGGAACTGGGGGAGACCCTGTTTGCGGCGGCGGAGCGGGAGGTGCGTGAGGAGACAGGCGTCACGGCACGGGCGCGCTCGGTGCTGACGGCCGTCGACAATATCGTCCATGACGCCGATGGTCGGCTTGCCTTCCACTACACCATTGTGGATGTGGAGGCGGACTGGATTGCGGGTGACCCTATCCCCAGCGATGATGCCCTGGATGCGCGCTGGGCCGATCTGGTGGCGTGCGAGGCGCTGGTGGTCTGGGAGCCGTTGAAGCAGGTCCTGCGCACAGCCTTCGCCCGCCGCTAACTCTTGCTGACGGTTGCGACCGATTATAGGATCAAGGCACATCCTGGACAGATGTGCCTTGATCCTTTCCATTCTGAGAAACCGTGCAACGCACCTGCTTTTTCTGTTGCACCATGTTTCACATATTCTGAAAAATCGGTATGGCGGCTCCCGCACCAAACTGCCGAGGGTATGCGACCCTTGGCAGTTTGAAGGCTGGCGACTGCCAGCCCGGCACCTCATGGTGCCGCAAGCCAAGGCGGCGGAGGCCGCCGCCCGGCGCTTGAGGGAACATGAAAATCAGTGACTCAACACTTGGCCCAGGAAAGCCTTGGTGCGGTCGTTCTGGGGGGCATCGAAGAACTGGTCGGGCGGGGCCACTTCCACGATCTCGCCCTTGTCCATGAAAACCACGCGGTCGGCCATGCGACGGGCGAAACCCATTTCGTGGGTGACGACCAGCATGGTCATGCCGGAGGCCGCCAGATCGCTCATCACGTCCAGCACTTCCTTGACCATTTCGGGGTCAAGCGCGCTGGTCGGCTCATCGAACAGCATGATGGACGGGTCCATGCAGAGCGCGCGGGCGATGGCCACGCGCTGCTGCTGTCCGCCCGAAAGCTGGCCCGGATATTTCAGCGCCTGATCGGGGATGCGCACCCGCTCCAGCAGTTGGCGCGCCTTGGCCTCCGCTTCGGCGCGCGGCATCTTCTTCACCCACATGGGGGCCAGAATGCAGTTTTCCAGAACGGTCAGATGCGGGAACAGGTTGAACTGCTGGAACACCATGCCGACGTCGCGACGGATACTCTCCACATGGCGCACGTCATCGTCGAGCGGCACACCCTTGACGATGATGTCGCCGGCCTGATGTTCCTCCAGCCGGTTGATGCAGCGGATGGTAGTGGATTTGCCAGACCCGGACGGCCCACAAATCACAATCCGCTCCCCCTTGGCGACCGACAGGTTGACGTCGCGCAACACATGAAAGGCGCCGTACCATTTATTGACGCCACGCAGTTCGATGATGGCTTCGGTGGTCATTCAGAAAACTCCGTATCGAAGCGACGGGCGGTGATTGTGGCAAACATCTTCAGCATCACAGCCCTCACCGCCGCCTCCCCTGCCCAAGGACGGTCTCCAAATACCGGCTGTAGCGGGAGAGCGCGTAGCAGAACAGGAGGTAGATGACGCCCACAAACAGATAAGCTTCCTTGTAAAAGCCGCGCCAGGCCGGATCGGTCAGGGCGGCCTTGGCCGTGGACAGCAGATCCAGAAGGCCGATGACGATGACCAGGCTGGTATCCTTGAAGCTGGCAATGAAGGAATTGACCAGCGGCGGGATCACCAGCGACAGGGCCTGCGGCAGGATGATCAGGCGCTGGCGCTGCCAATAGCCCAGACCAAGGGCCTGGGCCGCCTCCACCTGTCCCTTGGGGATGGCCTGCAGACCAGCGCGCACCACCTCTGCCACATAGGCGGCGGAGAACAGGCAGATGCCGATCAGGGCCCGCAGCACCTTGTCGATGGACACACCCGCCGGCAGGAACAGCGGCAGCATGACCGAGGCCATGAACAGGATGGAGATCAGCGGAACGCCGCGCACCAGCTCAATATAGACCACCGACAGGCCGCGCATGACGGGCAGGTCCGACGTCCGGCCCAGCGCCAGCAGCACGCCCAGCGGGAAACTGGCCACCAGCCCGACGATGGACAGAGCCAGCGTCAGCGGCAGCCCGCCCCAGAGTTCTGTCGGGACATAATCCAGGCCCAGCACCCCACCGAACATCATCAGCGCCGAAAAGCCGATGCCCACCGTCCAGATATAAATCAGCGCCTTGCCCCAGAACCGGCGATCCGCTGAGACGACCAGGGTGCCGATCATGGACAGGATGGCCAATGTCGGGCGCCAATGCTGATCATCGGGGAAGGTCCCGAACAGAATGAAGCGCCACTTCTCGGCCAGGAAGGCCCAGCAGGCACCCCCGGCCTCCCGGCAGGCCGCCGCATCACCGGTCCAGCTGGCCTTGACCAGGGCCCAGTCGATGATGCCCGGAATGGCGCGGGCCAGCACATAGGCGATCAGCAGCGTCAGCAGCGCGTTGTACCAAGTGGAAAACAGGTTGGCCCGCGCCCAGGCTACCGGCCCCTGATTGGGGCGGATGGGAGCGGCGCGGTCTTGGGTGGTCTCGGTCACACTCATCTCACCGCTCCACCAGCGCCACGCGGCTGTTGTACCAGTTCATCAGGAAGGACAGGCTGAGGCTGATGATCAGATAGGCCGCCATGATCGACAATACGCCCTCCACCGCCTGCCCCGTCTGGTTGATCGTGGTGTTGGCGATGGAGACGAAGTCGGGATAGCCGATGGCCACCGCCAGCGAGCTGTTCTTGGTCAGGTTCAGATACTGACTGGTCGTCGGCGGGATGATGACGCGCAGGGCCTGCGGCAGGACGACAAGCCGCAGCAACTGTCCCCGCGTCAGGCCCAGCGCCGTCGCGGCCTCCGTCTGGCCCTTGGGCACCGCCAGGATGCCGGACCGCACGATCTCGCCAATGAAGGCAGCGGTGTAGATGACAAGACCGAACAGCAGCGCCGCGAATTCCGGGGAAAGGGTCATACCGCCGCGGAAGTTGAAGCCCTGCAAGACCGGCATGTCGATGGCCCCGCCACCACTGGCCAGAAGGACCAGCAACGGCAGGCCGAAGACGAGGCCCAGCCCGATGGGCAGCATCGACAGGCGCTTGCCCGTTGCCGCCTGCCGCTTGGCGTTCCAGGCGGCGATCACCAGGGTCAGGATGATGCCCAGGCCGAACAGGGCGGCGACCCAGGCCCAGATCGGATCATCGGCGGGGGCCGGCAGCTTCAGCCCGCGGTTGGACAGGAACACGCCCGGCAGCGGCGCCAGCGCCTGACGCGGCCCCGGCAATCCTTCAGTCAGCAGCCCGTACCAGAGGAACAGCTGCAGCAGCAGTGGCACATTGCGCACCGTCTCCACATAGAAGGCAGCGATGCGCGCCACCAACCAGTTCGACGACAGGCGGGCAATACCCAGCACTACGCCCAGCAGCGTCGCCAGCAGGATGCCGATTCCCGACACTTTCAGCGTGTTCAGGATGCCGACCAGAAACGCCGTGGAATAATGATCCTGCGGCCCAAATTCGACCAGCGTCTCCCCGATCTGGAATCCAGCCTCCCGGTCCAGAAAGCCAAAGCCCGACGCGATCGACAACCGCGCCAGATTGTCCATCGTATTGCCGACCAGATACCAGGCAACCAGCGCCACAGCCAAGGCCACGCCAAGCTGCGCCAGGACGGCACGGACAATGGGGTTGTTGATGGACAGGTGAAAGGCCGCCCGCCCAGGGGGGGCGGCGGCCTTGGTCGCGGTCGCGTTGCTGTCGCTCATCGGCGTCCGGTTCCGGGCGTCAGATCAGCGGATCGGCGGGGCATACATCAGCCCGCCATTGGTCCACAGCGCGTTCAGGCCGCGATCCAGCTTCAGCGGCGTTTTCTTGCCGATATTGCGTTCGAAAATCTCACCGTAATTACCGACGGCCTTGATGGCGCGATAGGCCCAGGCCTTGTCCACGCCAAGACCGGTACCCAGGTCACCCTGCACACCCAACAGGCGCTGCACCGACGGGTCGGGGTCCTTCAGCTTGGCATCGATATTGGCCTGGGTGATGCCTTTCTCCTCCGCCTCGATCAGGGCGTAGATGGTCCAGCTGACAATGTCGCGCCATTGGTTGTCGCCATGACGGACGACGGGCGCCAGCGGCTCCTTCGACATCACCTCCGGCAAGATGATGAAATCATCGGGCTTGGTGGCAACAGAGGCACGCACGCCGGCCAGACCGGAAATGTCGGTGGTCAGCACGTCGCAGCGACCGGCGAAGAAGGCGGCATTTACCTCGTCCAGCGCCTCGATCACCACGGGCTTGAAGGACAGGTTATGGGCACGGAACCAGTCGGCCAAGTTCAGCTCGGTCGTGGTGCCCGGCTGTACACAGACGGTGGCACCGTCCAGCTGCTTGGCAGACGTCACGCCCAGGCTTTTGGCAACCATTAGACCCTGGCCATCATAATAGACAGGCGGGGCGAAATCGAGGCCTTGGGCATCGCGGGTCAGCGACCAAGTGGTGTTACGAACCAGCAGGTCGATCTCACCCGACTGAAGCGCGGTCAGACGCTGCTGCGCCGACAGCGGCGTGTAGCGGATCTTGGTTGTATCGTTCAGGATGACAGCGGCAACGGCCTTGCAGATATCAACGTCCAGGCCCGTCCACTTGCCCTGGCTGTCGGGGCTGGAAAAGCCCGGCAGGCCGGTATTCACGCCACAGGTCAGCTGCCCCTTGCTTTTGACCGCATCCAATGTCGGACCGGCGAGCGCCGGAACGGCGGTGAAGGCAACATATGCGGCGGCCAGGGCGACCGCACCCCCAAGGCGAAGGCTCATCGTCTTTGGTTCCCCTGTTTTACCGGGGCGGGATGTCCGTCCGCCGCCCCCTTTGATGTCAGGCAGTTAAGCATTCAATGCCGCAATGAAACAACCCCGTAACGGGGACAATCGCGACAATTCTCGCCCCTGCCGCAAGGTTAGGCAGGATGATCACAAAACATCCCGCGCCAGTTGCTCCAACTGGCCTTCCAGCTTGGCCGACAAGACCTTGAACTGCGCCAGTTCCCCCTCGTCCAGGCAGTTCAGCCACCGCTGCTGCCACTCCAGGGCCAAAGGCGCGATTCTCTCATAGAGTGCCCTGCCCTTGGGTGTGAAGGACAGACGCAGCAACCGCTGATCAGATGGGTGCGTGTCACGCGATAGCAGCCCCGCCTCCACCAGCGATGTCACGGCCCGGCTGACCTTGGCCTTGTCCATGGCGGAGCGTTCGACAATGTCGTTGGATGACAAGGGCTGTTCACGGCCCAGAATCGCCATCACGCGCCATTCGGGGATGGAAATGCCGAACTGCGCCTCGTACCGGCGCGCCAGCTCCCGGCTGACGCGCTTGGCCAGGACGTTCAGGCGATAGGGCAGAAAATCGTCAAGGTCGAGCATGTCGCAAGGGTGGCCTGCCCAAAGCGGACTTGCAAGCCCCTCATTGATCCGGCATATTCGTTTCATATGAAACGATATAGTTTCAAGCGGGAGAGCACCATGCGCCGGTACATTTCCTTCCCCCGTGTCGAGGGCACCTCCTCACGCCAGGCCCATGCCGACCTGCCGACGGGCACGTATGAGCGGGAGTTGGGCCGCGAGGGCTTCTTCGGCCCCGCAACCCACATGTACCATCGCAACGCCCCCACCGGCTGGACCAGTTGGGAAGGCCCCTTGCGCCCCCGCGCCTTCGACCTGAATCAACTGGTGGAGGGCATGTCCGTCGGACCCTGGGGGGCAAAGGAAGTGCTGTTCAACGCCCATTGCCGCATGCGCATGTGGCGCTGCGACCGGCCCATGGACCATCTGGCCCGCAATGGCGACGGCGACGACCTGATCTTCGTGCATGAGGGCGAGGGAGAGCTTTACTGCGACTATGGTCACCTGACCATTACGGCAGGCGACTATGTCGTCCTTCCGCGCGGCACCATGTGGCGTCTGAACCCGACCAAGCCGGTGACGGCCTTACTGATTGAGGCGACAGGATCGATCTACCAGCTACCCGACCGCGGCCTGGTCGGCCCGCATGCCGTATTCGATCCCGCCATCCTGGACACGCCCAAGATCAACGAGGCGTTTCTGGATCAGCAGTCAGACAATGGTCCGGGCGGTTCTTGGCGCGTGCTGGTGAAGCGGCGGGGTGCCATCAGCACGGTGACCTATCCGTTCAACCCGCTGGATGCCGTGGGCTGGAAGGGTGATCTGGCACCCGTGCGCCTGAATGTGAGGGATGTGCGGCCGCTGATGAGCCACCGCTACCACCTGCCACCCAGCGCACACACCACCTTCGTCGCCAACCGCTTCGTCGTCTGCACCTTCGCCCCGCGCCCGTTCGAGACGGATGAGGGGGCGATCAAGATCCCGTTCTTCCACAATAACGACGATTATGACGAGGTGCTGTTCTACCATGCCGGCGATTTCTTCAGCCGCGACAATATCAAGGCCGGCATGATGACCTTCCACCCATCAGGCTTCACCCACGGGCCGCACCCCAAGGCATTGGGCAAGATGCTGGTGCAAACCAAGCCCGCCACCGACGAATATGCCGTCATGGTCGATACCCGCGACGCGCTGGAGGTGGCGGACCTGCCGGGCGGCGTGGAGAACCCTGCCTACGCCGATAGCTGGCGCGTGAAACCGTAACAGCCTGCCATCACACAGATTTCCGTCCTGGAGTGTTCCCCCATGAAACTCGCTTCCCTACAGCAGGGCCGTGATGGCCGGTTGGTTGTCGTGTCGGATGACCTGTCGCGCTGCGTGCCCGTGCCGGAGATCGCGCTGACCCTGCAACAGGCGCTGGACCATTGGGACAACGTGGCCCTGGCGCTGAACGCCATTGCGGTCAGGCTGAACACCGGTGAGATCAAGGGCCAGCCCTTCGATGAGACGGAATGCGCCAGCCCTCTGCCGCGCGCCTATCAATGGGCGGATGGGTCGGCCTATGTGAACCATGTGGAACTGGTGCGGAAGGCCCGCAACGCAGAGATGCCGCCCAGCTTCTGGACCGATCCCCTGATGTATCAGGGCGGGTCCGACAGCTTCCTGTCGCCCCACGACCCGATCCTGATGGCGGATGAGGCCTATGGCATCGATCTGGAGGGCGAGGTGGCCGTGGTCACGGGCGATGTGCCTATGGGTGTCACCCCGGAGCAGGCCAAGGCCCATATCCGCCTTGTCATGCTGGTCAATGACGTGTCCTTGCGCGGCCTGATCCCGAACGAGTTGGCCAAGGGTTTTGGCTTCTTCCAGTCCAAGCCTAGCAGCGCCTTCAGCCCTGTGGCCGTCACGCCCGACAGCCTGGGCGACGCCTGGGATGGCGGCAAGCTGCATCTGCCCTTGTTGTCCGCCATCAATGGTCAGCCGTTCGGCAAGCCCAATGCCGGGGTCGACATGACCTTCGACTTCCCCACCCTGATTGCACATGCGGCCAAGACGCGCCCCCTATCGGCGGGCACCATCATCGGGTCGGGCACGGTATCCAACAAGGATCCGGATGGCGGGCCGGGCCGTCCGGTATCGGAAGGCGGCCTGGGCTATAGCTGCATCGCCGAAATCCGCACCATCGAGACCATCCGCGACGGCAAGCCCAGCACCCCTTTCCTGCGCTTTGGCGACCGCGTGCGGATCGAGATGAAGGATAAGGATGGGCGCTCCGTGTTCGGTGCCATTGATCAGGAAGTTGCCAAGTACGAGGGCTAGAGCGGCTTGCCGGAAGCCGCTCCGGCGGCGACTGCCGCCGCGCGGCACATGCCGCGTTAGCCAAGCCGCGGATGCGGCGCCGGCGACTGAGGCAACTTTGTTAAAGCCCCCGCAAGCCCCCGCTGGCCCGGATCACCTCCCCCGTGATCCAGGCGGCGTCGGGTCCGGCCAGCCAGGCGACCACGGCAGCAATGTCCTCAGGCTCCCCAATCCGGCCAAGGGCGGTACGCTTGATAATCTCGCCTTCGCGCGACCGGTCACCGGACTTGAACCGGTCGGTGGCGGTCACGCCGGGGGCGACGGTGTTGATATTGATGCCCAGCGGCCCCAGCTCCTGCGCCAGGACGCCGGTCATGGCATGCACGGCCCCCTTGGACGCGGCATAGACGGAACGGAGGCCCACGGGCATGTCGGTGATGACGCTGCCGATATTGATGATCCGCCCGCCGGGCTTCATCGCCCGCGCCGCCTCCCGCGCCATCAGCAGGGGCGTGGCGGCATTGACGGCCAGGACCTGGGCCAGTTCCAGCGAATTGATCTCCGCAATAGGCGCGAAACGGCCCGTGCCGGCATTATTGACCAGGATGTGGGGCACGCCCAGCGATGCCGACACGGCGGCGAACAGGGCCACGGCCCCGCCCCGGTCCGACAGGTCGGCAAGGTCGGCCTGGAAGGCCTGCGCCCTCACGCCATATTCGCGGCCACAGCGTTCGGCCAGTTCCTCCGCTGATTGCCGGTGGGATCCATAATGGACAGCCACATTCGCCCCCTCACGGGCCAGCCGTTCGGCAATCGCGGCACCGATGCCGCGGGAGGCCCCCGTAACCAATGCTATCCTGCCTTCCAACGGACGGGCCATCGCCCCCTCCCCCTCATCGCAACCCCTGGCCGGTGATACCACGAAGATGCAGCTTCACACCTATTTCCGCTCCTCCGCCGCCTATCGTGTCCGCATTGCGCTGGCGCTGAAGGGCCTTGCCTGGGACCCGGCCTATGTCCACCTGCTGAAGGACGGTGGTCAACAGAAGGCGCCCTCCTATCGGACCGTCAACCCGCAGGGACTGGTGCCAACCCTGGTGGATGGCGACGCGGTCATCCCGCAATCGCTGGCCATTCTGGAATATCTCGAGGAACGGCACCCGACACCGGCCCTGCTGCCGGCAGACCCGGCAGGACGGGCCAAGGCGCGCGCCATGGCGTTGGCGATTGTCGCGGACATCCACCCGCTCAACAATCTGCGCGTCCTGACCTATCTGCGTGGCACCCTGGGTCAGGGAGAGGAAGCCGTGAAGGCCTGGATCGTACATTGGACGGCGGAAGGGTTCGCGGCCCTGGAGCAGATGGCGGAGGGACCGGACTTCTGCATCGGCCGGGCGCCCAGCTTCGCCGACCTGTGCCTGGTGCCACAGATGTTCAACGCCCGGCGATTTGGCGTGGACCTGACACCCTATCCGAAGCTGGTGGCCATCGACGGCCATTGTCAGGCGCTGCCGGCGTTCCAGGCGGCGGCTCCCGGGCGGCAGGGGGATGCGGAATAACAAAAGGCCCCTTCCGATTCAACCGAAGGGGCCTGTTCATTTGGATGAGCCGGCGCCTTACCGCGCCGGCTCGTCCGAAATCTGAACCGCCAGCTTGCCGGTATTGCCGCCCGTGAACAGCTTGTTGAAGCTGGTCAGGGTGTTCTCCAGGCCCTGGTCCAGCTCCACCTTCCACTTGATCTGTCCAGCGGCCAGCCAGGGGCCCATTTCGGCATACATCTCCGCCATGCGGGGCGCGTAATCCAGGACCAGGAACCCCTCCATCCGCGCCCGGCGGCTGACCAGGACGGACAGGTTGCGCGGGCCGGGCGCCGGCTCAGTGGAATTATACTGGCTGATGGCACCACAGAATGGGATACGACCCTTCACGTTCAGCAGGCTCAGCGCCACCTCTGTGATTTCGCCGCCCACATTCTCGAAATAGATATCGATGCCGTCGGGCACAGCGTTCTTCAGCGCCTTCTGCCAGCCCTTTTCCTTGTAATTGACGGCGGCGTCATAGCCCAGCTCGCCCGTCAGCCAGTTGCACTTGTCAGCAGACCCGGCAATGCCGACAGCGCGGCAGCCCTTCAGCTTGGCGATCTGCCCGACCAGGGAGCCGACGGCACCGGCGGCGGCGGAAACGACAACCGTCTCGCCTTCCTTCGGCTTGCCGATATCCAGCAGGCCGAAATAGGCCGTGGCCCCCGTCATGCCCAGCGGCCCCATATAGGCCAGCAGCGGCAGGCCCGGAATGTTCGGCACGCGGCCAAAGGACGACCCGTCGGCAACGGTATAGTCGGCCCAGCTGCCCATGCCGGTGACGATATCACCGACCTTGAACTTGGCATGGTTGGACTGATCCACTACGCCCAGCACCAGACCACGCATGGTGGTATTCAGCGGGACCGCCGGCAGGTAGCTGTCATACTGCATCCAGACCGCATTGGTCGGGTCCAGCGACAGATAGACGGAGCGGACCCGGATCTGCCCCTCGCCGGCGTCGGGCACCGGCGCCTCGCGCAGGGACAGAACCTCGCTGAAATTTCCGCCCTTGGGGCGGTCCAGCAGCAGCCAGTGACGGTTGATCGCGGTGGACATGGAAATCTCCCAGATGATTTATCGGATGATTGAGGGACAGCATCGTTCAAACGATTGTTCGACTCAAGTGCGTTTTCGTCCGATCGTTCGAAAATCAACAGCCGCGACGGGTTGTCATCCCAACGGTGTTGGCGCAACATCACCAGACCCAGGAAACAGTGGAAAGCCCGCAAAGACGGGCCGGGTGGGGGGATGGGTTTTCTTTTGCCAACTTTTGACGACGCGACAGAACAGCGTTTCGACGTGTGGCGCGCCTCGCGTCTGAACGATGCCTTGTCTGCCCCGGTGGCAATCGGTGCATTGGCCATGTTCAGCTTCTTGCTGTGGGACTGGCTGCTGGACCCAACTCAGTTCTATGCCTGCATTGCTATCCGCACCGTCGGTACGCTGGCCATGCTGTGGTGCGCCTGGACATACCGATCCAGGCGCCTGTCGCCACGGGCGTTGCAGGCGGTCGGTATGCTGGCCGTGACATCGGGAACCGTCACTATCGCCGCGACGCAGTATGTGCTTAAGGACGGTTTTCTTTATGGGCCTGCCGGTCTGGCCCTATTCCCCACGGTGTCGGCGGTGGTGGTGACACGGGCTCGGCAGGCACCATTGGTCAATCTTCCTGGCTTCATCTTGGTGCTGGTGCTGCTGTGGGTGCAAGGGATTGAGGGTTTCACGCGTTTCAACGTCACCATGTTCGTTGGGACCGGCATTTTTGCCTCGTTCATCCTGGCACTCGCCCTGGAACACACTGCTCGCTATGGGTTTCAGCTTGAATTGAAGCTGGAGGAACAAGCCCATATCGATCCGCTGACCGGCATCGCCAATCGCCGCCGGCTAGAAGATCGGGCGCGGGAGGAGGTGGAACGTGCGCGTCGGTTCAACCGGCCCCTGTCGCTGATGATCATGGATCTGGACCATTTCAAGGGCGTCAATGACCGCCATGGGCACCCGTTCGGCGACAAGGTACTGCGGACCTTAGCCAAGGTGGGGCATGCAAATCTGCGTCAAACCGACCTGTTCGCGCGGGTGGGGGGCGAGGAATTCGTGGTGCTGATGCCGGAAACCACCCCGGACACGGCGGCACAGATTGCCGAACGCCTGCGCAGCCAGCTATCCGACACCCCCGTGACGGAAGAGGGTGTTACGACAACGGTAACACTCAGCATCGGCATTTCCGTCTATGGGCCGGAAGCGCAGACAGTGGAGGCGCTGATGGCCCAAGCTGACCGTGCCTTGTATGCCGCCAAAGCCCAGGGCCGCGACCGTGTGGTGATCAGTCGCGGAGGGCTGGGTTAGCGCGCCGACACAGGATATTCTGCGGGTTCTGACCCAACCGGAGTATCGAACGATGGATTTCGCTACCGCCGATCTGGTCGATGCACATGAGCCTGTGATCGCCAGTTGTTCCACGCAGTTTCGCAGTTTCGGGAGCTATGCCCGCTTCGCCGGCCCCATCCGCACCGTTCGCTGCCACCGCGACAACGCCTTGCTGAAATCAATCCTGTCCACGCCGGGCGATGGTGCCGTGCTGGTGGTGGATGGCGGCGGGTCGCTGGCATCGGCCCTGGTGGGCGATGTCATCGCGGGGCTGGCTGTCCGGAATGGCTGGTCGGGGATCATCGTCAACGGCGTGATCCGGGACAGCGTCGCCATATCGGCCTTGCCCCTGGGCCTGAAGGCCCTGGGCACCAATCCGCTGAAAAGTGCGAAAACCGGGGCGGGAGAGGCGGATGTGACCGTCGCTTTCGGTGACTGCACCTTCACGCCTGGCCACTGGGCCTATGCGGATGAGGACGGGGTGGTCGTTCTGCCCACCCCAGCCTGATCCTCACACTCACGGCGCCGGCGGTACGGCTTCTGCCGCCGGTGCCGCGACGGGGGCCGGCGGCAGGACCGTCAATGTGCCTGCCGCCGTACGAGCATAACGGCTGCCATCAATCAGATCGTCCAGGCGGGCCGACGGCAGGGTGAAGTTACCCTGGGTAACGGCACGCGCCAGATAGACCAGACGGAAATTGCCGCTGTCGGGCATCCCATCCAGAGCAGCCACAAACCGGTCGTCGCGGAATTCCACCAGGGCCGCTTCCGACAAGGTGCCCAGCCAGGACAGATCGCCCAACTGCGCGCTGCCGGCCAGCCGCACATTCTCCACCACCAGACCGGCAGGCAGCGGGTCGATCAGCAGCAGCGGACCCGTCAGCGGCTGTTCGGCCTTGCCCTCCAGCACCACGACCAGCAGGTCGCCGGCGCGGATGTTCTTCAGGTTGGCCGGCCTGCCCTTGCCATCCTTGAACTGCCGCGTCAGCGTCAGGCCACCCGTCGCTTCCGCCTTGTCAGGGGTAGACAGGATGCCGGCGATGGTGGTCAGAGTGCGGACCGGCGCATCGCCCTTGTTGGCGATGGACAGGGACGCGCCATCGGCCAGCGCGCGCAGCAGAGGGCCGTTATTGCCCGTTACCGCCTGCCCATCCACCGTCAGGTTCAGGGCCGGGCCGCGTGTGGCCAGCGCCTGTGCCGCCAGAAGCAGCCAAGCGCGTTCCTGCGTAGCCACCAGTGCCGGATCCCGCAGCATGCCGGCCAGGGCGTTTTCCTCTGCCTGGATGCGGGCGGGATCGGCACTGGCGGCAATGAGTAGGGCCAACGTCGCCGCCCGGTCACGCAGCGGACTGCCGAAATCGCGCACGCCCGCCACACCCGGTAACGGATCATCCAGACGCGACAGGATGTCACCCGCCCGTTGGCCATCGCCCAGGATGGCGAAGGCAGCGGCAATCTGCGCCCGCGCTAGTCTAGTCGGTACGCGCGCCTGGAACGTCTCCTGGAAGAAGCGCACCGGCGTAGCATCAATAGCGCGGGCACGTGCCGCGACATAGAGCGCATAGGCGCGTGCCGGCAGTTCCGCATCCTCCACCCAGCTATTGCCGATGGAGCGGACCAGCCAATCCATGCCGCGGCGATAGCCATCTTCGGGCACAGTGAACCCCGCCTCCCGCGCGCGGGTCAGCACGTCGAGTGCAAAAGCCGTCAGCCAAGGGTCAGCAGGGCCTTCATGCGACCAGAGAGAGAAGGCACCGTCGGCCCGCTGACGTCCGATCAGCCGTTCGACCAGATCGTCTGCCTTGGCCTTCAACTTCTCATCCGCCGGAAGACCCAAGGCCTTCTGCCAGTCATTGGCACCGGGCAGCGGCAACAGGCGCGAGGCAATCTGATCCGCCGACCCGAAGGGCCGCGCATCGATCAGCAGCAGATGGGTCAGTGCATCCAGCGTGTCATGCGTACTTGCCATGGCCAGCTTCCAGGAGGCACCGGCGATGGCCCCATCCGGTTTCGGCACCGACAGGGAGGCCGTCTGGCCGGGCGCGATCTGACCGCGAACCTGCGTGGCCGCGACGGCATGGGCCGGGCGGATATTGAGGGGGAAGCGGCGGGTCAGGCTGTAGCCTTCGGGGCCCGTCACATTGACAACCAGTACGCCATAGCCGGGATCACCCGCCACCAGGGTGCGGTCGATGGACAGTTTGCGGCCCCGCGCCAGGGCCTGGAAGCTGGTTTCGGCCTTACCGCCTTCCAGCTTAACCGGCCCTTCCGCCGTCAATGACACCTTGTAGGCCCCTCGCACGGGACCCGACACATTTTCCAGGTTCAGGGCGATGCGCGCCCTGTCACCGGGTGCCAGGAAGCCCGGCAGGGTCATGTCGGTGGCGATATCGTCGCGCACATCCAAGGCACCCTTGCCCACGCCCACCTTGGCATCTGACCAGGCGACGGCGGTCAGGGACAGGCGGCCCGCCATATCGGGCAGGACCAGATTAACCTCCGCCTTACCATCGGCACCGACCGTCACCACGCCGGAATGCAATGCCGTCACGGGACCGCTGCGCGGCGCCGTTGTGATACGGGTACCGCCCTTTTCCTTATCGCCACCATTGGCGGGCGCGGGGGCGGCGGTATTGTCGGGATTGACCAGACGGCCATAGACATCGCGCAGCTCTACGGCCAGCCGGCGCTTGCCCAGGAACCAGCCGACCGGATCGACTGTCTGGGTTTCCGGCAGGCGGGCCACGCTTTCATCCACCGCCGTCACCAGCAGGCGGATGGTCGATCCCGGCTCCGCCCCCGTCACCGTCACAGGCAGCTTCACGCTCCCGCGCGGATGCACCGCCGGCTGTTCGGCGATGGCGACCGACAGGGAACGGTCGGCGGGATCGACGGCGACCCAGCCCATGCCCAAGGCGCGGCGCGGCGGCGTACGATTACCGGCGTCGGCGGGCGCGAACGACGTGGCCAGCACATAGGCACCGGCAGTGATGTCTTCGGGCAGCGGCAGTTCGACGAAAGCCCCCTCCGTCCCTATCTCGCTGACCAGCGTGTGGCGGATGGCGCGGTCAGCCAGCGCGATGGCCACCGTCCCGGCATAGGGGGGGCGCACGAAGACGCGAACCTTTTGACCCGGCTTGTGCAGGGGTTCCTGCACCTTTACCTCCACCGCGTCCGGCGTGTCGACCAGCTTGGCCGATACCCACCAACCGGCGGAGAAACGCACCGACGAGGCGATCCCCGTCGCCGGATCAAACACCTCCAGCCGGTAACGCCCGGCCCGGACCTGTTCCTCTATGGTCGCCGGCTGCCCGGCGGCGACATTGATCGAGCCGCCCGTCAGGCGGCGATCCTTCACGATGGTGCGGTATTCCCAGCGGCCATCGGCAGCGTACCATTCATAGTCATATTCTTCTTCGAACAGGTCCCAGGTCAGGCCATTGCGGGCGAGCTTCTGCCCATCCGGGGCCACGGCCAGGACATCGATGGCCACCGTCGCCCCTTCCGGCACGGCATCACCGCTGAAATTGGGCTTCAGACCCAGCGCGAAGGGCTGGAATTCCACCGGCAGGACCAGTTCCTTATCGACCGAGCGGCCACCGACATCATGCAGGGTGGCGCGCAGCACCGCCTCCAGCCGACGGCTGGTATCGGGCAGCTTACCCAGGTCGAAGGTCAGAACAGCCTTGCCATCGGCACCCGTGGTAAAGCCGGGCAGTGCCCGCCTTTCCGGGGCCAGGCTTTGCTGCGCCAGACCGAAACGGTACCCGTCCAGGCCGGCGCGTGGCTTGTCGGTAGGCCGCAGGGTCAGCGTGATCTCACCCGGCAGCAAACCGGCAGCCCCGCCAGTCAGGTAACGGGCGTCAACCGTCAGCCCGACCTTGCCATCGGCACCGATACGGGCACGGTCGGCAGTCAGGTCGAATCCGACGCGGGCAGGGGCGACCTCCCCCACATTGAACCGCGTCTGGCCCACCGGCGGGCCATTGGGGTCCAGATGCGCCGTCGCCGTCCAGCGGCCCGACGGCGCGTTGGCGGGCAGTTCCACACGCCAGACATGGGCACCGGCCCCGCCATCATCGACCAGCCGGCGCTCCACCTCCAGCCCATCCGGGCGCACCACCTTGAAGGTCAGCTTCTGTCCCGGCAGCGCCTTTGCATCCGCGTCGCGCAGCAGCGCCGTCAGCCAGACCGGATCACCGGGTCGATAGGCCCCACGCTCAGGAAACAGATAGGCATCGGCATTGCCGGTCAGCAGACGGCCGCCGTCACCCTTGCCGATCAGTTCCACTGCTGGCGCACCGAAATCAAGCAGGGAAAAGCCGCCATCGGGTGTGGAGGCGAACAGGGCCTGAGGAGCGGCCTCATTGGCGCCCCCCACCTGGGCCCCATCGAATCGGGCCAGACCATCGGCACCGGTGACCGCCCGGCCCAGTTCCCGCTTGTCGCGGGCCACCAGACGCAGCTCAACACCAGCCTGCGGCTTGGCCGACGACAGGCTGCGCGCGAAGACATACAGGCCGTTGCCGGCCTTGAAGCTAGTCAGGCCCAGGTCGGAAACGACGAACCATTGCGTGGCACGCTTGTCCCAGGCCTGGAAGGACAGGGCAGCATCCTCTGCCACCGCGACGTAGACGCCGGGGGCCAGATCACCGATCACGGCATCAATGGGAAAGGCGATCTGGGCGGCCTTGTTCCGCTCACCCCCGATGGCCATCTCCCCGCGCCAGACCTTCTCCCCCTTCTGGTCCAGGACATCGCCGATCTCGAACTCGGTCATGGTCTGGTTGGAGCGGCCATAATAAAGCTGCTCCACCAGGGCACGGTCATTCAGGCGCAGCACCGTCAGGCGCGCCCGTTCCACATTTACACCGCGCAGGGGCAATCCCTCTGCATCCACGCGCGGCAGGATGTAGCCCTGGCCCCGGAAGGACAGGCTGGGCTTGCGATCGGGCACGGCCAGATCACGGCTGATGGCGTCGCTCAACTTTTCCTTGGCACCCGCCGCCGGCAGGCCGGCATTGATGGTCACGGCATAGCGCTGGCCATGTTTCAGGCCGTCCAGGCACAGGCTTTGGTCGCGTACCGCGATGGACACACCCTGCGCCGGCTCCACCGTCACGAACCGCGTCAGTTCATTGCTGCGGCCACGCGGGCGCGGCAGGGGGCGGGAGAAGGCGAAACAGGCCTGCGGTTTATCCCGCTCGGCGGCGATTTCCACCCCCGTCAGCTCAAACGGGCGCGTCTCTGGCCCGGCCTTTGGCGGGGCGGCGGGTGGCGGCGCCCCCTCCTGCGCGGCAAGAGCGGCGGGCGCCAGGAGAAGACCCGTGGCGAACAGCAGTGCGGGAATGCGCGGCATATTGATCGGAATGCGGATGACGGGAGGGAACATGCATAGCATGAAACGCCGGGAATATGGCGTCACAACGGCCAGAGGACGCTGTTTTCAGGCAGTTTGCAACAAGGTCGTTGGCATGACGCCATTCCGCAAGCGCACGATGCGGGGTTTCATTGCCTGATCCCCGCCATCATGTTAGCGCCATGCTGGACAAACCATGTTCCGCACCCCAGAGGTCCCATGACAGATGCCGATGACAGTCAGGTACCGCAGCGCCGCGTGCCACAGCTGGACTGGCCCCGGCTGATCCTCTGGCTGGGTGGATTCGCTCTGCTGGGGCCGGCGCTGTGGAACGGCTTTCCCATCGTGTTCTTCGACACGGCCGGGTACATCAAGCGTGTGCTGGACTGGGATCTGGAACCGGGCCGGTCCTTCTTCTATGGCCTGTTCCTCTATGTCACGTCCGGCGGCTGGTTCAGTTTCTGGGGGCCGATCCTGGCGCAGGCAGGGGCGACGCTCTGGCTGATCCATCTGCTGCTGCGCGCGCATGGAATCGGATTCCGGGATTGGCCGTTGCGGCAGGTGACGGGGGCGGTCGCCATCGGCCTGGCGGCCCTGACGGGCGTGTCCTGGTATGTGGCGCAGGTGATGCCGGATATCCTGCTGCCGCTGCTGGTCCTCTGTTTCTGGCTGCTATCTTTTCGCTGGGACGATCTGGACTGGGCGGAGCGTTTGGGCGTGGCGGTCATCGGCCTGCTGGCCTTGATGTCACATATGTCCTCCATGGCGCTGGCCGGTGGGCTGGTCCTGACCATCGCAGCGGCCAAGGGGCTGGACCGCTGGCGGGGCTGGGGCCTGTCACCGCGTGTCTGGCCGGCGGCGGTCCTGCTGGTCTTGTCGGTCGTGGCCATGCCGACCCTGCATATGGCGCTGATCGGCAAGCCGGGCTTCACGCCGGGTGGGCCCGTCTTCATCTTCGGGCGGCTGGTGCAGGATGGGCTGGCCCAGCGTTACCTGAGCGACCATTGCCCTGATCCGACCATTAAGCTGTGTGCCTTTAAGGACAATCTGCCCGCCACCGCCGATGATTTCATTTGGCATAAGGACAGCCCATTCGTGGCCATCGGCGGCTGGGACAGTGCCTCACCGGAGCTGTCGCGGCTGGTCGGTGGTATCGTCAGCGCCTATCCCGGCGCCTTCCTGTCAACGGCGCTGGTCGCCACCAAGGATCAGGTACTGATGGTCCAGACGGGTGACGGGCTGGATGAGTGGCAGGAGGTGACACGCTGGATCTTCCGCGCCTTCATGGCCGATGGCATGCATCAGGCCTTTGCCGGGGCCAAGCAGCAGCGGCAGAAGACGACGCAGGACCTATTCGATGCGCTGAACCTGATCCATGTGCCGGTGGCGCATCTGTCGGGACTGGGCCTGATCCTGGTGGCCGTCTGGGGCTTTCGCACCGGTCGGCGCGATCTGTCGGCGCTGGCCCTGTTCGTCCTGATCGCGCTAATCGGCAATGCCTTCATCAATGGTGCCCTGTCCAACCCGCATGACCGGTATCAAAGCCGCATCGTCTGGCTGGCGACCCTGGTGGTGGGGCTGGCGGCGTTGCGGGCCGTCACGCCGCCACGGTCAGGGGCGGCAGGCTGATCGCCTGGATTTCCCGTACCAGGAAATCAATCAGGGGCTGGATCGGGCCATCCTTGGCCCGATCCTCCCCAAACACCGCCGTTTCCACCGGGTCCAGTGCTGGGAACCCATCCGCTGGCCCCAGCACCCGCAGACCAGGCACCAGGGCGCCTGCACCCAGGCAAGTCACGCCCAGCCCGGCCAGGGCCGCCGCCCGCACCGCCATGAAGGACCCGCTGGCGTAGGTCGTGTGCCAGGGCCGCCCCGCCCGGTCCAAGGCGGCCACAGCGCGGGTCCGGTAGATGCAGGGATCGGGCAGCAGGCACAGGGGTACCGGCGCATCCCCCGCGTCTGCCCGCCAGTCGCTGGACGCCACCCAGACCACGGGTTCGCGCCAGAGGAACCGGCCCTGCGGCCCCGTCTCGTTACGCTTGGCGATCACCACATCCAGGCGGCCCTCGGCAATCTCCTGCACCATATCGCTGCCCAGACCCACACTCACATCCAGGCGGACGCGCGGATGGGCGCGGCGGAACCGGGCCAGCAGCAGGGGCAGATGTTCGGGCGCGAAATATTCCGCCACCCCGAACCGCACCAGCCCCGCCGCCTCTGGTGCCATCAGGCGCGCCACCGTCTCATCATTCAGGGCCAGCAGACGGCGGGCATAGGAGAGCAGCAATTCCCCCTCCCCCGTCAGGGTCATGGCCCGGCCTGTGCGGTCAAACAGGCTACGGCCCAGCGTGGCCTCCAGCCGTTTGATCTTCATGCTGATGGCCGATTGCGTGCGGTGCAGCCGTTCGGCGGCCGCCGTGAAGCCTTCATGGTCGACGATGGCCACAAAGGCCCGCAGCGCATCCATATCCAGATCGGTCAACCGGCCCACCATCATCACAATCCTTGATCATTTTCATAAAGATAATTCGTTTCCCTTATTCAAAGGTCAAGCCCATCCTGTTCCCATGAAACGGGCCGATGGCCCCCAACCCGATGGAGATAATGATGAAGGCGGTCCTGCTGAAGGATTTCGGTGGCGTGGAACATTTGGAACTGGCCGACCTGCCCACGCCCGTGGCCGGCCCCGGTCAGGTGCTGGTGAAGATCCACGCGGCCAGCGTGAACCCGGTCGATACCAAGATCCGCAAGAATGGCCGCGCCATTGCCGCCGACCTGCCCTCCATCCTGGGCTGTGACATGGCCGGCACCGTGGTCGCCCTGGGCGATGGGGTCAGCGGCTTCACCGTCGGGCAGGCCGTTTATGGCTGCGTCGGTGGGGTAAAGGGGCTTCAGGGCACCTATGCCGAGTATGTGGCCGCCGACGCCAGACTTCTGGCCCCTGCACCCGCCGGCCTGTCGCTGCGGGATGCCGCCGCCCTGCCGCTGGTCACCCTGACGGCGTGGGAGGCGTTGGTGGACCGGGCGCGGGTGCAGCCGGGACAGAAGGTGCTGATCCATGGCGGGGCCGGCGGGGTGGGCCATGTTGCCATCCAGATCGCCAAGATGCAGGGTGCCCATGTCACCACCACCGTTTCGTCCGATGAAAAGGCCGATCTGGCCCGGTCGTTTGGCGCGGACGAGGTGGTGAACTACAGGACGGAGCCGGTGGAGGCCTATGTCGCGCGCCTGACGGGCGGTCAGGGCTTTGACATCGTGCTGGACGCCACGGGCGGCAGCGATATCGCCACCAGCTTTGCCGCCGCGCGGTTCAACGGGCAGGTGGTGACCATCGTTGCCGGCTATACCGCCGACCTGTCGCCCATGCATGGCAAGGGGTTGAGCCTGCATGTTGTCTTCATGCTGCTGCCCATGCTGTACGACCATGGCTTTGCCATCGACCGCGCGCATCAGGGCCGGGTGCTGGCCGACCTGTCGGGCAAGCTGCGCCCCCTGGTCGACCCCACCCGCTTTACCCTGGCCGATGTCGGTGCCGCCCATACGCGGCTGGAGGAGGGCAAGGCACAGGGCAAGCTGGTGATTGACGTTGCCTAAGCCTGCTTCAACAGGGCGCATTGAAACATTGCCCTTGATCCGCCACTTTGTTGCATGAACATTGTTCTCTGGCGAAGGTTTCGGCCTTCGCCAGCGTATAAGCATGCAGGGGCGGTGCGGCCGGCGGCACGGGAATGATGCCGGTGATAGAATGCGTCAAGGAGCGTAGGTCATGAAATTCAACCGTCAAACGACCATCCGGGGCCTGATCGCCGCCGGCGCGCTGCTGGGGCTTTCGGCCTGCGCCAATCCGCAGGCCGATCAGGCCGCCTATGCGCAGCAGGCCTTCGTCGGCATGCCCAAGCAAACCCTGCTGTCCTGCGCCGGCGTGCCGACGCGCAGCGCCAGCGTCGACAATGTCGATTACTACACCTACACGTCGGAACGGCTGGTCACCACCCCGGCCCCCGGCCCGCATTTGGGCTTCGGTTACGGCTATGGCTACCGCCGCCCCTGGTCGCCCTGGGGCTGGGGCGTCGGCTTTGATGATTACCCCGAAACCGAAACCCGCGACTGCCAGGCCACCTTCACCCTGAAGGACGGCGTGGTGCAGCGCATCGTCTATAACAGCGCCAGCGACGGCCAGTCCGCCCGCCTGGGCCAATGCTATCGCATCGTCGAAAACTGCCTGGCCCTGATCCCGCAGCAGCAAAGCCAGCAGCCGAAGTAAGCGGCGCGCAGGTTTTACGCAGAAGAAAAAAGCCCGGTGGATCGCTCCACCGGGCTTTTTTCATGGGCCCCACCGGCACCGCCGGGCGGCCCCGTGCAACAGGATGCAACACAAAACAAGGGTGCGTTTCATCCTTCCCGCGCTTCAGAGTCCGAACGGCGGCAACTCCGAATTGGGAAGGACGGGGTGGTGGCGTTGATGAGCGTAGTGTAGCAGAAGTGGCCCCGGAAGTCAGCGGTTAGGGTGCGGTGGGGCAGCCCGGGGGATCCATCTCAATCTCTGACCCAGGCTTGGCGACTGCTGGGCCATGTAGTAACATAGCTACATTAAAGGCAGGAGGTGCGCGATGGCCGTTACAACGGTATCCAGCCGGGAATTGAACCAGGATTTAGGCAAGGCGAAGCGCGCCGCCACGCAAAACCCCGTCATCATCACCGACCGGGGCAAGCCGGCGTTCGTGTTGCTGTCCTATACGGAATATCAGCGTCTGAACGGTGCCGCACCGGGCCGCAATCTGGTGGAAGCATTGTCCATGCCCGGCCTATCGGAGATCAATTTTGATCCCCCAAAGGCGGACATGCGGTCCCGCCCGGTGGACTTTTCCTGATGTATTTGTTGGACACGAATGTTGTTTCGGAACTGCGCAAACTGGGCGATGGGCGCGCCGATGCCAATGTGACGGCATGGTTGGCGAACCGGGATGCCAACAGCTTTTTCATATCCGTGATCACGGTGATGGAACTGGAGATTGGCATCCTGCGTGTTGAACGGCGGGATCAACGACAGGCCAGCCTCCTGCGCCAATGGGTCGATACGATTGTGCGGCCAGAATTCTCCGCCCGGACCTTACCCATTGATGACGCCATCGCCCTACGCTGCGCCCGACTGCATGTCCCCGACCCCAGAAGCGACCGCGACGCGCTCATCGCCGCCACAGCACTGCATCATGGCATGTCGGTTGTGACGCGAAACGTTGCGGATTTCACGGCGACGAGGGTTCCGCTGATCAATCCTTGGGAATAGTGGATATCAACGAATGAGAGGCGTCCCGTGCGACAACCCGATGAGCAAGCGGATCTTGAGCTAGTTGCCAACTATCTAGCTACCCGGAACCTGATAGTTAGCCGGTTCGAGCACGCAGAGACACAGAAGGGTAAAACACCAGACTTTCGTGTAGTTTGCGGGGAGTATTTGGTTGCCTATTGCGAAGTGAAGTCTCCTCAAGATCCATGGTTGGACGAACTGCTTGATGGTGCCCAACCGGGGGCCATCGTTGGCGGAATGCGGGATGATCCGATATTCAACCGTCTCTCCCGACACATGGCGAATGCCGCAAAGCAATTCGATGCGGTAAATCCTAAAAGAACCGCGATCAACATTTTGGCTTTTGTTAATCACGATGATGCATCGAACTTCGGCGACATACGTGAAATTGTGACAGGCTATTTCCATGCGACTGATGGCACGCGCATTGCTTCGATGCTGGAATTGGCAAATGGACGCTTGCTTGAGCCAAGGCGTAAAATTGATGCTATTCTTTGGTTTGAAGCCAGTGAAAAGTTATTCGTGGGCGCAATGATAAATGACGCCGAACCGACGCGAGAGCAACTGATCAGAAACTTATTAAAGTTGCAGTGAGAGCGCGGGCAGAAGGTACTGACTTGCAAGCCATTTATCCCAATCGAGCGACGACGGTCTTTGATTAGGAACATAGTGCACCCCAACAAAAAAGCCCGGCGGATCGCTCCGCCGGGCTTTTCTTCACTCCACTCCACCGCCGGGTCACCCCGGCGGTAGGCGAAGCAACAAACTTTACTCCGCCGCTGCCGGGGCAGCGAGGTTGCGCAGCACGTACTGCAGGATGCCGCCATTCTTGAAATAGTCGACCTCGTCCAGCGTATCGATACGGCAGAGCAGGTTGACGACTTCCTTCGACCCGTCGGCGCGGGTGATGGTCAGCTTCAGGTCCATGCGCGGCTTCAGGCCGGCTTCCACGCCTTCGATATCGAAGGTTTCGGTGCCGTCCAGCTTCAGGGTGTGGCGGTTCACGCCGGCCGGGTACTGGAGCGGCAGGATGCCCATGCCGACGAGGTTGGAGCGGTGGATACGCTCAAAGCTTTCGGCGATGACGGCAGACACGCCCAGCAGGCGGGTGCCCTTGGCGGCCCAGTCACGCGACGAGCCGGTGCCGTATTCCTGACCGGCGAACACCACCAGCGGCGTGCCCTCGGCCTGATACTTCATCGACGCGTTATAGATCGGCATCACTTCGCCGGTCGGCACATACTTGGTCAGGCCGCCTTCGACGCCGTCCAGCATCTCGTTCTTGATGCGGATATTGGCGAAGGTGCCGCGCATCATGACTTCATGGTTGCCACGGCGGGCGCCGTAGCTGTTGAAGTCAGCGACGATGACGCCGTTTTCCAGCAGGTATTCACCGGCGGGGCTGGTCTTCTTGATGTTACCAGCGGGCGAGATATGGTCGGTGGTGATGCTGTCGCCCAGGATGGCGAGCGCGCGGGCACCCTTCACGTCGGACACGGAACCCGGCGTCATGGTGATGCCGTCGAACAGCGGCGGACGCTTGGCGTAGGTCGACTTGTCGTCCCACTTATAGGTCATGCCCTCAACGGTCTTGATCTTCTGCCACTGCTCCGGACCCAGGAAGACGTTGGCATAGCGGCTGACGAACATTTCGCGCGTCAGGAACTGGGAAATCGTGTCCTCGATCTCCTTGTTCGTCGGCCAGATGTCCTTCAGGTAGACGGGCTGGCCGTCCTTGCCGGTGCCAATCGGGTCCTTGGAGATGTCCAGGTGCAGCGTGCCGGCCAGGGCATAGGCCACCACCAGCGGCGGGGAGGCCAGATAGTTGGCGCGGACCTGCGGGCTGACGCGGCCTTCAAAGTTGCGGTTGCCGGACAGGACGGACGCAACGGTCAGCTTACCAGCGTCCACAGCGGCGGCAATCGGGTCCGGCAGGGGGCCGGAATTGCCGATGCAGGTGGTGCAGCCATAGCCGACCAGATTGAAGCCCAGCTGATCCAGATACGGGGTCAGGCCGGCGGCGTTCAGATAGTCGGTCACAACCTGGGACCCAGGGGCCAGCGACGGCTTCACCCAGGGCTTGGTCTTCAGGCCCAGCTCCACCGCCTTCTTGGCCACCAGACCGGCGGCGAACAGCACCGACGGGTTGGAGGTGTTGGTGCAGGAGGTGATGGCAGCGATCACGACATGGCCGTGATCCAGCTTGTAATCCGCACCGGCGACGTCGGTCGGCTGGCTGACAGGGCGGCCGGCCACGTCACCGGCCAGGAACTCACCAAATTCCTTGGTGACGTTGGACAGCAGCACGCGGTCCTGCGGACGCTTCGGCCCGGCCAGCGACGGCTCCACCGAACCCAGGTCCAGTTCCAGCGTATCGGTGAAGACCGGGTCGGGCGTGGAGGCATCGCGCCACATGCCCTGGGCCTTGGCATAAGCCTCGACCAAAGCCACGCGGTCGGCGTCGCGGCCCGTGAAGTCCAGGAAGCGGATGGTCTCGGCGTCGATCGGGAAAATGCCGCAGGTGGCGCCATATTCCGGGGCCATGTTGGCAATCGTCGCACGGTCGGCCAGGGTCAGCGCGTCCAGGCCGGGGCCGTAGAACTCGACAAACTTGCCCACCACCTTCTTCTTGCGCAGCATCTGGGTGACGGTCAGCACCAGATCGGTGGCCGTCGCACCCTCACGCAGCTTGCCGGTCAGCTTGAAGCCGACAACTTCCGGGATCAGCATAGAGATCGGCTGGCCCAGCATCGCGGCCTCAGCCTCGATACCGCCCACGCCCCAGCCAAGGACGGCCATGCCGTTGACCATGGTGGTGTGGCTGTCGGTGCCGACCAGCGTGTCGGGATAGGCAACGGTGGCGCCGGTCTGGTCGGTATCGGTCCAGACGGTCTGGGCCAGATATTCCAGGTTCACCTGATGGCAGATGCCGGTGCCCGGCGGGACCACACGGAAATTGTTGAACGCCTTCTGGCCCCAGCGCAGGAACTCGTAACGCTCGCCATTGCGCTGGAATTCCAGCTCAACGTTTTCGTCGAACGCCTTGGGCGTGCCGAAGCTGTCCACCATCACCGAGTGGTCGATGACCAGATCGACGGGGGTCAGCGGGTTGATCTTGGTCGGATCACCACCCAGGGCCACCATGGCCTCGCGCATCGCAGCCAGATCGCAGACGGCGGGAACGCCCGTGAAATCCTGCATCAGCACGCGGGCCGGGCGATAGGCGATCTCGCGGTCAGAGCGCTTGTCGACCAGCCACTGGGCGACGGCCTTCACGTCGTCAACGCTCACCGTGCGCCCATCTTCGAAGCGCAGCAGGTTTTCCAGCAGGACCTTCATCGAGAAGGGCAGGCGCGACACGTCGCCCAGACCAGCCTTCTCCGCTTCGGGAATGCTGAAATAATCAACGGACTTGCCGCCGACGGAAAGCGTGCGGCGGGTCTTCAGGCTGTCATGGCCGGTGAACGTGGACATCGGGGGGTGACTCCTCCAACGGGGTCGCGGGGTAAACGGCAGACCGTATCTCGCCCCGGCTCCAGCGTCCGGGACCGTTGATCTGCCTGGATGGCATTTTCGGAGCGTGGTTTAGCGCTTTTTGCGGTGCGGGGAAAGGGCAGGTTGAGGGGATCAGCCCCCGATTTTTGTACAGATCGGGATGGAATTACGGCTTGTTGCGAAACGATCTTAATTGGCCACGAGGCCGACTGGCGCACAGGAGGTCAGGTCGAGCTGGGGGCGTGGCCCGACATAAACCAACCACGGTTGCTTGTCCGGACAAGACCAAGCCTTGGGCCCAATCTACAATGCGTGTTCCCGACGCCCAAAAATTTCCCAACCCGGCCCACACGGATTGGTGAATGGCCCGCCCGCACCACCAGTTTTGAAATAATATCTCTTTTGCGGTGGCACGGTTGACAGGGCGGACTTTTTCACAGAGATGTCATGCCGTCCGCGCGGGATGCGTTCGTTGCATGGCTGATACCATGCGGGAACCGAGGCGCGATGGAGGGACCCTGTCGATGCTGTCTTACACTGTCCGGCGCCTGCTGGAAGCGATCCCGACATTGCTGGTGATCGTGGCCTTGTCGTTCTTCCTGATGCATTCGGCACCGGGTGGCCCGTTCGACAGCGAACGCGT
This sequence comes from Niveispirillum cyanobacteriorum, assembly GCF_002868735.1. Classification (GTDB taxonomy): domain Bacteria; phylum Pseudomonadota; class Alphaproteobacteria; order Azospirillales; family Azospirillaceae; genus Niveispirillum; species Niveispirillum cyanobacteriorum. The sequence continues at coordinate 2,035,477 of NZ_CP025611.1, forward strand.
GCTGCCGCCGGAGATCGAGGCGAACCTGAAGGCGGCCTATAATCTGGACAAGCCGGTCTGGCAGCAGTTCTTGATCTATCTGGCCAATGCGGTGCAGGGCGATTTCGGCCCCTCCTTCACCTATAAAGACTTCTCCGTCTCCGAACTGATCGGCACGGGTTTCCCGGTGTCTCTCAAGCTGGGCCTGTCGGCGATCACGCTGGCGGTGATCATTGGCTGTACGCTGGGCATCCTGGCCGCCATGCGCCAGAACACCAAGACCGACTATTCCATCATGGGTGTCGCCATGGTCGGTATCACCATCCCGAACTTCGTGATGGCGCCGCTGCTGACCCTGGTGTTTGGTATCTATCTGGGCTGGCTGCCGGTGGCGGGCCTGGGGGATGGATCGTTCCGCAATCTAGTGCTGCCCGTCGTGGCCCTGTCCCTGCCGCAGATCGCCATCATCAGCCGCCTGACGCGTGGCGGCATGGTGGAAGTGCTGCGTTCCAACTTCGTGCGCACGGCCCATGCTAAGGGCCTGCCCGAACATCTGATCATCACTCGCCACACGCTGCGCGCGGCATTACTGCCCGTCATCTCCTATCTGGGGCCGGCCATTGCCGGTCTGGTGACGGGGTCGGTGGTGATTGAGCAGATTTTTGGCCTGCCCGGCATCGGCCGCTACTTCGTGCAAGGCGCCATCAACCGCGACTACACGCTGGTGATGGGCACCGTCATTACCTATGGCAGCTTGATCGTGCTGATGAACCTGCTGGTCGATTTGGTCTATGGCCTGATGGACCCGCGCGTTCGGTACGATTGAGGAAATAACGATAATAAAATCAACGACAAGCCAATGTTCAGCAGGGAAGGACAGGGTTCCATGCGCATCACCAAGCATCTGCGTGCCGGGGTCGCCCTCAGTGCGATGATTATCCTGGCAGCCTGCGGGCAGCCGGGCGACAAACAGACTGCGGCACCCGCGAAGCCGACCGTGGAAGAAGCCACCGCCTTCATCACCAAGGCCGAGGCCGAATTGGGTGCCGCGCGGGAGAAGGCGTCGCGCACTGCCTGGGTGCAGAACACCTATATCACGCCAGACACGCTGGCCCTGGCCGCCGACAGCAACGCCTCCTACAGCGCGCTGGTGTCGCGCCTGACGGCGGAGAGCAAGCGGTTCGTCGGGCTGGAACTGCCGGCCGATGTGGCGCGTAAGCTGAACCTGCTGCGCATGGAAACGGCCCTGCCGTCGCCCGCCGACCCGGCGCTCAACAAGGAACTGGCCGAGCTGGACGCCAAGCTGGGTGAGTTGTACGCCACCGGCAAGGTCTGCCGCGACGATGGCAGCGACTGTCTGACGCTGGACGAGATCGACGATGTCTTCCGCACCTCCCGCGACGAGAAGGAGCTGAAGCGGCTCTGGGCCGGCTGGCACAAGGTCGGGCAGGAGATGAAGCCGCTGTACCAGCGTGAGGTGGAGATCGCCAATATCGGCGCCAAGGAACTGGGCCTGCCCGATGCCGGCACCCTGTGGCGGTCGGGCTATGACATGCCGCCGGAGGCGTTCGAGCAGGAGGCCGACCGGCTGTGGGGTCAGGTGAAGCCGCTTTATACGGCCCTGCATTGCTATGCCCGCACCAAGCTGGGTGAGAAGTACGGCACCGATGTCGTGCCGCAGGACAAGCCGATCCCGGCCCATCTGCTGGGCAATATGTGGGCGCAGGAATGGGGCAACATCTATGATCTGGTGGCGCCCAAGCAGGCGGCCACGAATGTCGATGTCACCAAGCTGCTGGTGAAGGCCGGGTACGACCCGATCAAGATGACAAAGACGGCCGAGGGCTTCTTTACGGGCCTGGGCTTTGAACCGCTGCCCCAGACCTTCTGGGAACGTTCGCAGATCACCCGCCCGCGCGACCGCGAGGTCGTGTGCCATGCGTCTGCCTGGGATATCGACGACAAGGACGATATCCGCATCAAGATGTGCATGCGGGTCAACGGCGACGACTTCCAGACCGTCCATCACGAGCTGGGCCATAATTTCTATCAGCGCGCCTACAAGGCCCAATCGACCCTGTTCCGCAACGGCGCCAATGATGGCTTCCACGAGGCCATCGGCGACTTCATCGCGCTCTCGGTAACGCCGGGCTATCTGGTGAAGCTGGGCCTGCTGGACAAGGAACCCTCGACCGAGGGCGACGTGCCGCTGCTGCTGCAACAGGCCATGGACAAGGTGGCGTTCCTGCCGTTTGGCCTGCTGATCGATAAGTGGCGCTGGAATGTCTTCAACGGCAACATCAAGCCGGAAGATTACAACAAGGCCTGGTGGGATCTGCGCACCAAGTATCAGGGCGTGTCCTCGCCCGTGGAGCGCACGGCAGCGGATTTCGATCCGGGTGCCAAGAACCATGTGCCGACCAGCGTGCCCTATGTTCGCTATTTCCTGGCCCGCATCCTGCAGTTCCAGTTCCACAAGGCCGCCTGTGATCAGGCCGGCTTCACCGGCCCGCTGCACCGCTGCTCCATCGCTGGCAATGCCGAGGTGGGGGCGAAGTTCAAGGCCATGCTGGAAATGGGCGCGTCCAAGCCCTGGCCGGAAGCGCTGAAGACCTTCACCGGTACCGATCAGATGGACGCGTCGGCTATGCTGGCCTATTTCGCACCGCTGAAGGAATGGCTGGACAAGCAGAATGAGGGCAAGAGCTGCGGTTGGGAGTGAGGGTTTGAAGGAGGGCCGGTGATGCCGACATTGCGGCGGGAAGGGAAATGGAAACTGTCGGTCTATGGACCGGGCGACCATCCCCCGCCGCATTTCCACATCATCGGCCCCGACCATGACGTGGTCGTGCATGCTGTCAGCTTTCAGCCCCTGGGCGGGACGCTGACCGGGGTGCCGGCGGAATTGATGAATTGGGCCAGAACCAACCAGGATGTTATCCTGGCCATGTTCCAGGCCCTGAACCCGACAAGGAGGGGATGGGATGCGTACACCACGGATCAAATCCGTCACCACCCTGCCGGGGTTCAAGGTGCAGTTGGAGTGGGATGTCGGCCAAGTGTCGGTCGTCGATATCTCCGACATCATCGACCGGTACGACATCTTCGCGCCGATCCGGGAAAACCCGGCCCGGTTCGATCAAGTGACGATCGGGGAATACGGGTATGACCTGCACTGGTCGGACCTGATGGAGATCCCCTGCACGCAGCTTTGGCAGCGTTCGCAGGTCCAGGCTGCGGAATAGGGCGTTAGGGAAAGAGCAGACGACGATGGTTCAAGACATCACCGGCGGGGCCAAGCGGGCCGCGCTGATCGAGAAGGCGGGCGAGGATGTGCAGGGCAGGTCCCTGTGGCAGGACGCCCGCCGTCGCCTGTTTGCCAACAAGATGGCAGTGGCCAGCATGATCGTGCTGGGCATCATCACCTTCATGGCAATCTTCGCTGACTTCCTCAGCCCCCATGCCTATGACGAGGTCTATTGGGACTATATCGGCGTCGGACCGCAGCTTGAGGGCAGCCACTGGTTCGGCACCGATGCCAATGGTCGCGACCTGTTCATCCGCACACTATATGGCGCCAAGGTGTCATTGGCCGTCGGTGTCGTGACCACGCTGGTGGCGCTGATGATCGGCGTGGTTTATGGCGCCATCGCCGGTTACTTCGGCGGGCGGATCGACAGTATCATGATGCGCATCGTCGATGTGCTGTACTCCATGCCGCTGATGTTCTTCGTCATCATCCTGGTGGTGGTGTTCGGGCGGCACATCATCCTGGTCTTCGCGGCCATCGGCTGTGTCGAATGGCTGACCATGGCGCGTATCGTCCGCGGCCAGACCCTGTCGGTGAAGCGCAAGGAATATATCGAGGCGGCCCGCGCCGCCGGCGTGTCCACGCCCAACATCATCCTGCGCCACATCATCCCCAACGTCATCGGCCCGGTCATCGTGTTCGTGACCCTGCTGGTGCCCGTTGTGATCCTGGTGGAAAGCTTCCTGTCCTTCCTGGGTCTGGGTGTGCAGGAGCCGATGACCAGCTGGGGCGTGCTGATCTCCGAAGGGGCGGCGCAGATGGAAAATGCCCCGCACATGCTAATCTTCCCGGCTGTCTTCCTGGCCGTGACGCTGTTCTGCTTCAATTTCATCGGTGACGGCCTGCGCGACGCGCTGGACCCCAAGGACCGCTAAGGGAACGGACAAGATGACCGCAGTTTTGGAAGTCCGCGACCTATCGGTCCGTTTCGCCACGCCCGATGGCGAGGTCAGTGCCGTGAACGGCGTCAGTTTCGACGTGAATGAGGGCGAATGCGTCGGCATCGTCGGTGAAAGCGGGTCTGGCAAAAGCCAGCTTTTCATGTCGGTCATGGGCCTGCTGGCCCGCAATGGCCGCACCCTGGGATCGGCAAAGTACCGGGGCACCGAACTGGTCGGCATGCCGGTCAAGGAGCTGAACAAGATCCGCGGCGACAAGATCGCCATGATCTTTCAGGACAGCATGACCGGCCTGACCCCGCATCTGCGCATCGGCCGACAGATGACCGAGGTTCTGGTGCAGCATAAGGGCATGTCGGAAAGTCAGGCGGTCAAGCGCGCGCTGGACATGCTGAACCTTGTCCGCATCCCGGAGGCAGGCCGCCGTCTGGCGCAGTATCCGCACGAATTGTCGGGCGGCATGCGCCAGCGCATCATGATCGCCATGGCGTTGCTGTGCGAACCGGAGCTGCTGATCGCGGACGAGCCGACGACCGCGCTGGACGTGACGGTGCAGGCGCAGATCCTGGACCTGATGTCCGACCTCAAGCGCGTGACCAAGGCCGCCATCGTCCTGATCACCCATGATCTGGGTACCGTCGCCGGCCTGTGCGACAAGGTGCAGGTCATGTATGGCGGACGGTTCATGGAGACGGGCACGGTGCGGGACATTTTCTATGAACCCGCCCACCCCTATGCCGCCGGTCTGCTGTCCTCCATGCCGCGCCTGACAGAAGAGCGGTCGGAAAAGCTGTACGCCATTCCCGGCCAGCCGCCGAACCTGCAGCGCCTGCCCAAGGCCTGCCCGTTCCAGGAACGCTGCGACTTCGTGCATGACCGCTGCACCACCGAACTGCCGCTGCTGCGCGAGGTCGGGCCCGGCCATACCAAGGCCTGCCATCTGTTCAGCCTTCAGAACCCCGTTTCCGACCCGGCGGCACCGTCGCTGGTCGTCGCCTGATTGCCCGGAGTTGATGCCATGTCCAAGGAACTGCTCCGTGTCCAGGACCTGAAGGTCCATTTCCCCATCCGCACCGGCGGTCTGCTGATCGGCAAGTACACGCCACTGAAGGCCGTGGATGGTGTCTCCTTCACGCTCGACGAGGGGGAGACGCTTGGGATCGTGGGGGAAAGCGGCTGTGGCAAATCCACGCTGGGCCGCGCCATTCTGCAACTGATCAAGCCCACCGACGGGCAAGTGGTCTTTATGGGGTCCGAGTTGACGGGCGTCGGGGCGGAGGTGGTGCGCCAGAAGCGGGAGGAGATGCAGATCGTTTTCCAGGACCCGCTGGCCAGTCTGAACCCCCGCATGACGGTGGGCGATATCATCGCCGAGCCGCTGACCGTGTACCGGCCCAAGCTGTCGAAGGAAGAGCGCAAAGGCCTGGTCCGCGACATGATGGCCAAGGTCGGCCTGCTGCCGCAGATGATCAACCGCTACCCGCACGAGTTCTCTGGCGGGCAGTGTCAGCGCATCGGCATTGCCCGCGCCATGATCCTGAAGCCCAAGATGGTGGTCTGTGACGAGCCCGTCTCGGCCCTGGACGTGTCGATCCAGGCGCAGATCGTCAATCTGCTGATGGATTTGCAGCAGGAAATGGGCCTGTCGCTGCTGTTCATCAGCCACGATCTGTCCGTGGTCCGCCATGTCAGCCACCGGGTGATGGTGCTGTATCTGGGCCGGGTGATGGAGATCGCCGACCGCGATGCCATCTATGCCGCCCCCCTGCACCCCTATACCCAGGCCCTGATCTCCGCCGTGCCGGTGCCCGACCCGGATGTGGAGAAGAACAAGGAACGCATCGTGCTGGGCGGCGACCTGCCCAGCCCGATGAAGCCACCTTCGGGATGCGTCTTCCGCACCCGCTGCCCCAAGGCCACGGACATTTGCGCCAGCGATGTGCCCGTCCTGGAGGAAAAGGCGCCGGGTCACCGCGTCGCCTGCCATCATTGGGGGCCGCCGGAGAAGAAGCTGGTGTAGGGTCACCTAAACCATTGGCCTGCCATATCAGTGAACGCTAACACGCATTTGCAGGCGGTGAGGGATAGGGCTGCGGCCAACGCAGTCTAAAGCTGCGCGCCTTAAAGGTTTGGTTAACGAAGCAACTGCGATAAGGGCTGCAACAATCAGCACTGTCGCAATTGCTTTCAGCCGGACCGCAAGGGGTGCCGACATGGGTACGCTTTTTCATCGTCTCACCAATATCTCCCTGTCGGCCCGCATCGTCGGGTTGACCACCTTGTCCTTGCTGCTGCTGGCAACCGGTCTGGTTCTGGTCAGCGACCGACTGGTTGAAAGCTATGCAAGGCGTCAAGCTGGCGAACAGCAGGACCTGTCCATGCGGGTGGCGTGGCAGGTTCTGGACAGTGTGGGTGCGCCATTCCGGCGCGACGGCAAGCAGCTTTACGCAGGCGACACGCTGCTGAACGACAATTTCGGGCCTGTCGATACGATCAGCAGGATTGCCGGCAGTACCGCCACCATCTTCGTTCTGGATGGGGCGGAGGCGGTACGCATCGCCACCAACGTGAAGAAGCCCGATGGCAGCCGCGCCGTCGGCACCAATCTGGCTCGCAACCCCGCCTATGAGGCTGTGGTAGGCGGCGGCCGGAGCTTTCGTGGTGAGGCCGATATCCTGGGCGTCACCTATCTGACCGCCTATGACCCGATCAAGGATGCGGGCGGGAAGATTATCGGCGTGCTGTATACCGGCGTCGAAAAGGCCCCCTACATGGCGCAGGTGGCAGAACTGAAGCGGTCATTGTTGCTGACATCCGCAGGCATCACACTTGTCCTGGCGCTGATTGCGCTCGTCTTGATCCGGGTTTGGGCGTCGCAGCCCCTGCATGCCCTGTCCGACCTTCTGGAACAGCTGGCAGCGGGCGAGACGGATGTCATGCCACCCGATGCGACGGGCCGCCGGGATGAAATCGGTCGTATGCAGCGTGCCGCCAGCGGCCTGCGCCTGTCGGTGGTGGAGGCGTTCCGCCTGAAGCAGATGGTCGATGACATGCCGTTGAATGTCATGCTGGCCGATGCCGCCAACGGCTTTGCCGTCACCTATGCCAACCGCGCCACCCTGGCGGCAGCGGAAGGCCTGTCATCGGTGCTGCCCGCCGGCGGGACCAGCCCCATGGGCCGTCACCTCAACATCTTCCAGGCAGACACGGGAGAGATCGGCCAGGTCATCACCCGACCCGAGAACCTGCCCTGGCGTGGCCAGATCGATGTCGGCAATGAGCGGGTGGATATCCGTATCGCCGCCGTCCGCGATGGCCATGGCCGCTATGTCGGGCCGATGCTGACCTGGACCATCATCACGGCCCAGGCCCGGCTGGCCGACCGGTTTGAGGCCAATGTCCGTGCACTGGCCACCCGCGTCTCCTCCGCTTCCCATGAAATGCTGGGTGCCGCCGACGCCATGCGCCGCGCAGCCGAGGGCACGGGGGCCAAGTCCGGCCATGTGGCCAGCTCCGCCAACCGCGCCACGGGGGATGTGGAGACGGTGGCCGCCGCCGCCGAGGAACTGGCCGCCAGCGTTGCGGAAGTGGACCGTCAGGTCGGTCAGTCGGCCCACATCGCGGGCCGCGCCCGGCAGGAGGCGGATGAAACCGGCCGCTCCATGTCCGATCTGGCCGAGGCGGCAACCCATATCGGTCAGGTCGTGGACATGATCAACAGCATCGCGGCCCAGACCAACCTTCTGGCCCTGAACGCCACGATTGAGGCAGCGCGGGCCGGCGAGGCGGGACGCGGCTTTGCCGTAGTGGCGTCGGAGGTGAAGACCCTGGCCAGCCAGACGGCCCGCGCTACCGAGGATATCCGCACCCAGATCGCCGCGATTCAGTCGAGCACGCAGCACGGCGTGGCCGCGATGCAGCGGATCGGCACCACCATCCGGGAAATCGGTAGCGTGTCCCAGGATATCCTGTCAGCCGTGTCACAGCAGAATGCCGCCACCCGCGAAATCGCCCACAGCGCTGCCGACGCGGCCCGTGGCACGCGCGAAGTGGTGGACACGATTGATGCTGTCACCGATGCCGCCGGTGACGTCGGCAGCGCCGCCACCCAGGTAAAGGCCACCGCCGACGCCCTGGACGACGATGCTCACAAGCTGCGCACGGCCATCGACGATTTCCTGCAGCAGCTGCGCGCGGCTTGATCCACCGATCGCACAAAAGAAAACCCCGCTTCCGCCAGCCGGCAGAAGCGGGGTTTTTGCTTTCCGGGCACGATAGATTAGCCCAGGTAACCCTGTACGAGCGGGAGCACCTGTTCGCTGCCATCGATGATCATCTTGATGGCGACGTAGAAAATCACGGCCAAACCGACATAGGCGATCCAGTGGAAGCGCGACAGAAGTTTGGCGATAGCCGTCGCGGCAGCACCCATGAAAGCCACCGACAGGGCCAGACCCAGGATCAGCACCTCCGGATGCTCATGTGCGGCACCGGCAACCGCCAGCACATTGTCCAGCGACATCGATACGTCGGCGATGACGATCTGCACGATAGCCTGACGCACAGTCTTGGTGCCTTCCGACGGCAGCGCCTCAGCGCCGGGATTGGCGTCGCCCGGGTTCACAGCCTCGTCCGCGACCTCAGCGCCCAGGTCCTCCTGCTTATGCTGGCGGATTTCACGCCACATCTTCCAGCAGACCCAGAGCAGCAGGACACCACCCGCCAGCGTGAGGCCGACGATGGCCAGCAACTGTGTGGTCAGCAGGGCGAAGATGATGCGCAGCACGACGGCGGCTGCGATGCCCCAGAAGATAACCTTTGCCCGCTGTTGCGCTGCCACACCCGCGGCGGCCAGACCCACGACAATGGCATTGTCGCCGGCCAGCACGATGTCGATCAGGATCACCTGCCAAAGCGCGTTCCAGAACGACACTTCAAAAAACATGTCCATTGATAAGAACCCCCACCTCTTCACTGCCGCCGTTCTAACACGGGGGGCGGCAGCTGGCGATGGGGAACAAAAAAGCCCGCCCCTGTAAAGACAAGGGCGGGTTTTCAAGTCTTGGCAGTTGGATCCTGCATGAATGATGACAGGACGCTGCAGATATCGTCCACAGAAGCCAAATTGTCAAACATTATTTTCAGTATTCACAACAATGAACACATTCGAATATTTACGACTTGGCAAAGCAAACGCATTTCCATTCATTGAAATGAATGGATTCACATTGTTTCGGAAGAATAGATAAAGTAAGATCGCCCGAAGACAGGCTGACGCGGTCAGCCGCGCGGCGGACCGGTGGACCAGGGACGGGCACAAGCCTGCCCTGCGCCGGATAGTCCGACGGGCGTCATCTCCGCATCTGCGGCGGCAAGGCGCGGCAGGCTGGACAAGGCCGGCAGGGTCAGACCGTCCTGGCCACCGGCATCATCGGTGCCCGTGGGCAGTGGCGCCTCTGGTGCCGCACTGATGACGAAAAGGCCGGGATCGTCGGGGCTGACAGGATCGGGCGCCGGGTCGGAACCCTTCTGCTCAGCCAGGACAACCGGTGCCGGAAGCTGGACAGCACTGTCCGCTGCGGCCGGCGGGGCCAGCAGCAGGAATGACAGGCTCAGCAACAGGACAAGCAACCGGTCGATGGTCACGCGTCGCTTCCGCGCAGGTTTCGTTCCCGTTACCGGGAACAGTCACCATAGAATGGGCACAGTCGCGCGCGGCGGCAAGCCCCGGTTTATCGCACCGGCTGCGCGCCGTCCGGCAGATGCTTGATAATCAGGTCGGCCAGCCGCCGGATATCGCCGCTGCGCGGGCTGCCACGGCGCCAGACCAGCGCCATGGTGCGAGTCGGCGCCGGATCGGCGAATCGGCGCAGGCCGATCTGGTCATTGGAGGCCAGCGAAGGAGCGGCCAGGGCCGGCAGTAGGGTCAGGCCAAGGCCACCCGCCACCATCTCCACCAGGGTCGCCAGCGAGGTGGCGGCAAACCCGTCCCCCGCCGCAGCGCCGGACAGCGCACAGACATCCAGCGCCTGATCGCGGAAGCAATGGCCGTCTTCCAGCAGCAGCAGGGTCTCGTCCTTCAACTCCCCCTCCTCCACCGTTTCGGCATTGTCCAGACGGTGGCCGCGCGGCATGGCGACCAGGAAGGGTTCGGTATAAAGCGGCAGCAGTTCCACCCCCGGCTCCGTCACCGGCAGGGCCAGCAGCGCCATATCAAGATCGCCCGCCCGCAGACGGTCAAGCAGCCGCTCGGTCAGATCCTCACGCAGATAGAGTTTCAGGTCCGGGTAGGCGGCGCGCAGGTCGGGCAAGACGCGCGGCAGCAGATAGGGGCCGCTGGTCGGGATCACGCCCAAGCGCAGGGCACCCGACAGGGGCCGGCCAGAGGCGCGGACGGCCTGTGACAAATCGTCCACCTGGCCCAGAATCACCCGCGCCCGTTCCACCGCATCCTCGCCCGCCGGGGTCAGCAGCACGCGATGCTTGGTGCGTTCCACCAGGGCAGCCCCCAGCATTTCCTCCAACTGCTGTATCTGTGCAGACAAGGAAGGCTGCGACACATGGCAGGCAGAGGCGGCACGTCCGAAGTGAAGCGTGTCGGCCAGGGCCACTAGATAACGCAACTGCCGAAGGGTGATGTTCGCCGGGTTCATTGGTTCATCCTATGACGGCAGTCGGAAGATGCGATTGGATTTTGCACCGCAATGCACTCATATCAGCGACGCCTCAGGCCGATAGCTGTATCGGCAGGGGCCTGACTTTGGCACCGCATCACAAACCAACCCAAAAAACGGAGTTGTTTATCATGCTGACCGTTGGCGACAAGTTCCCCGCTTTCGACCTGAAGGCCACCGTTTCCACCGACATCAAGTCGGCCTTCACGACGATCAACAACGACACCTACAAGGGCAAGTGGCTGGTCGTGTTCTTCTGGCCGAAGGATTTCACCTTCGTGTGCCCGACCGAGATTGCCGCCTTCGGCAAGCTGAACGGTGACTTCGCCGATCGCGATGCCCAGGTGCTGGGCGCCTCCATCGACACCGAGTTCGTGCACCTGGCCTGGCGCCAGAACCACGCCGACCTGAAGGACCTGCCGTTCCCGATGCTGGCCGACGTGAAGCGCGAACTGTCCGCTGGCCTGGGCGTTCTGGACAAGAACGAGGGCGTGGCCCTGCGCGCCACCTTCATCGTCGATCCGGAAGGCATCATCCGCTTCGCCTCCGTGCATGACCTGTCGGTCGGCCGCAATGTGCAGGAAGTGCTGCGCACGCTGGACGCCCTGCAGACCGACGAACTGTGCCCCTGCAACTGGCAGAAGGGCGAGGACGTCCTGAAGGTCGGCTGATCTCCTGATCGCTGATCTCTGACGGATGGGCGCCCTGATCCCCCCGATCCACTGGGGCGCCCATTTACCCCTTCGCCCTCCCCCCTAACTCCCGGGCGAAGGGGCCCCATTCCGGCGGAATGCCGCCCCGGTGATCCTGGCTGCCCCTTAATGACGGGCGCCGGCACCTTTCAAAACACATCGTCCCGCGCATCGGCCATCCTGCGCCGCGCCCGAATTCATGCCCACTCTCGACCGGAGACGAAACCATGTCCATCGACGCGCTGAAGTCGCGCCTGCCCGACTATGCCAAGGATCTGAAGCTGAACCTCGGCTCGGTCCTGACCACCTCATCACTGTCGCCGCTGCAGGCCTGGGGCACGGCCATCGCCGCCGCCTATGCCAGCCGCAATGCCGAGGTGACGAAGGCCATCGTGGCCGACGCTGCCGCCCATCTGGACGCCCAGAACCTGACGGCCGCCAAGGCCGCCGGCGCCATCATGGGCATGAACAACATCTATTATCGCTTCGTGCATCTGGCGGATAACAAGGAATATTCCAAGATGCCGGCGCGCCTGCGCATGAACATCATCGCCAATCCCGGCGCGTCGAAGGTCGATTTCGAACTGTGGTCGCTGGCCGCCAGCGCCGTCAATGGCTGCGGCATGTGCATCGATGCGCATGAGCATGAAGTGATCCAGAAGGGTGCGACCAAAGAGAATGTGCAGGATGTCGTGCGCATCGCCGCCGTCATCCACGCCGTCGCCACGGTTCTGGACGCCGAGGACGCGCTGGCCTCTTAAGCATCCAGTGGATTGGTTTGGGTATGGAACGCCCCGGTGCCGCAAGGTGCCGGGGCGTTTCGCTTTACCCCACCACCGCCCGGCCCAGCCGCTCCAGCACGGCGCGCAACTCCTCATTCTCGATGGGTTCGACAGCCATGGTCAATTCCCGTTCCTTCACCGGGTCCAGGCGCTTTACCGGTTTCATGGCATAGCTCTTCTGCGGCAGGACCGGCCCCGCATGCACCAGTTTCAGCCGCGCCACGGCACGCCAGCCCATGAAGGAATTGATCCGTTCCAGGATCTGCGGTTCTTCATGCTGAACCAGCAGGGCCGCCGCACTGGACACCCGGACATGCAGCACGGCATTCTCCCGGCGCCCGGCGGGGAACGCCAGTTTCAGGGGCGATGTCTGTTCGGCCAGGCGGCCGCCGACAATGGCGGCCCAGTCGGTCAGAAGCGCGCCGAAGGCCATGCCGTCCTTGCCCAGGGCCTTGCCGGCGACAGCATTCAATGTACGTCCAAGGCGTTGCGGGCCGAAACCACTGGGGCTGTTCATGGCTGTCCGTTCATTACCGAAGACCGGTATCAAAGCAGATCAGGCGTCACCTGACCAGTCTGGTAGCCTGCCCGGCCTGCTGCTGGAGTGGTATGACCGGCATCGCCGCATCCTGCCCTGGCGGTTCGCGCCGGGAGAGGTGGCCGATCCCTACCGGGTCTGGCTGTCGGAGATCATGTTGCAGCAGACGACCGTGGCGACCGTCGGCCCCTATTTCAAGAATTTCCTGGACCGCTGGCCCACCGTCAATGATCTGGCCGCCGCTGATCTGGATGATGTGCTGCGCGCCTGGGCGGGGCTGGGATATTATGCCCGCGCCCGCAACCTGCATAAATGCGCGGTCGCCGTGGCCGCCCAGCATGGCGGACGCTTCCCCGATACCGAAGAAGGGTTGCTGTCCCTGCCCGGCATCGGCGCCTATACGGCCGCCGCCATCCTGGCTATCGCCTTTGACAAGCCGGCGACCGCCATGGATGGCAATGTCGAGCGGGTGATGGCGCGGCTGAATGCCGTGACCGACCCGCTGCCGGGATCGAAACCCGTCCTGCGCGCGCATGCCGCTGCCCTGGTACCCGACCGGCGGCCCGGCGACTACACCCAGGCGCTGTTCGACCTGGGTGCCACCATCTGTGCTCCGCGAAAACCGCGCTGCATCCTGTGCCCCTGGGCGGATGCCTGTGCCGCGCGAAAGCTGGGCATCGCCGAGGACTTGCCCGCCAAGACGGCCAAGGCCGCCAAACCGACCCGCCGCGCCCTGGCCTTCGTCCTGACCGATGCCCGCGGGCATGTCGCCCTGCGCCGCCGCCCGGAGAAAGGGCTTCTGGGCGGTATGATGGAGGTGCCGACCACGCCCTGGGAAGCGGCACCCGCGCCGACGCTGGTAGGATCACGCCCGCATGCGCCCCTGGCCGGCATCGACTGGAAGCCCCTGCCCGGTATCGTCCGTCATACTTTCACCCATTTCGAGTTCGAGATTACGGTGGTGACCGGACGGGCAGCCGGGGCCGGCGGCGGGGCGGACCTGATTTGGGTGGCACCGGATGCGCTGGGCGATGAAGCACTACCAACCGTTATGGCGAAGATACTGCGTCATGGCCTGGGCAAGGGCCTGACATAAAGGGGGCGGAGGCCCTGAACCCGCTGATGAAGCCTGTTTCGCGCCGTTCCGTGCTGGCGGGTCTTGCGGCCGTGCCGGCGGTCCCGACCCTGGCGACGACCACCCAGCCCGCCGTGGATGCGGCCCTGGTCCTGGCCGTCGATGCGTCGGCCAGCATTGATCAGGGCCTGCTGGATTTCCAATTGCGCGGCCATGCCGCCGCCTTCCGTCACAAGGCGGTGGAGGAAGCCATATCCCGGTCGGGCGGCAACGGCATCGCCGTCATGCTGGCACAGTTCGCGGGGCCAGAGACGTTGACCACGCTCGTTCCCTGGCGGGTGCTGAAATCCGGGCGGGACTGCGAGGAGTTTGCCACCACCATTGATGCCGCCCCCGGCGTGTTCATGGGCGGATCAACGGCCCTGGGCAGTGCCGTGGTGCAGGCCGTGGCCTTGCTGGATGCCGCCCCCTACCGAACAGAGAAGCGAACGCTGGATATTGTGTCCAACGGGTTCAGCAATGCTGGCGTCGATCCACGTTCCGCCCGTGGCTATGCCGCCGGGGCCAATGTCACCGTGAATGGTCTGGCCATCCTGAACGAGTATGACTGGCTGGAAGGCTATTTCGCGGAGAATGTCATTGCGGGGCGGGGGTCGTTCGTCCGCACCGCCAATGACCTGAACAGTTTTGCTGGCGTGCTGCTGGGCAAGCTGGTGACGGAGATGGTGTAAAACAAAACCGGGGCGGGTTTTCACACCCGCCCCGGTCTGTTTGTACCCCGAACCGGCGATTATGCCTGCTTTTCAGCCGACTGACCGCGCGTCTTATACAGCGAGTAGAACACGCCCGCCGCCAGAAGACCGAAGGTCACGGACAGCGAAATGGCGGGGTCCAGCTTTCCATAGATCTGGTTCCAGAAGATCTTGCCACCGATGAACACCAGCACCACAGCCAGCGCATACTTCAGATAGTGGAAGCGGTGGACCATGGCGGCCAGCGCAAAGTACAGCGCGCGCAGACCCAGGATGGCGAAGATATTGCTGGTATAGACGATGAACGGGTCGGTCGTGATGGCGAAGATGGCGGGCACGCTGTCCACCGCGAACACGATGTCGGCAAATTCCACCATCAGCAGGGCCAGGAACAAAGGCGTGGCCCAGCGCACAACCTTGCCCGTCTTGGGGTCCGGCTGCTTCACGAAGAAGGCGTTGCCATGCAGTTCATTGGTGACGCGCATGCGGCGGCGCAGGAAGCGGACCATGGCATTGTCTTCCATGGACTGTTCCTTATCACCCATGAACAGCATCTTCACGCCGGTCAGGATCAGAAAGCCGCCGAAGATGTACAGCAGCCAGTCAAATTCGGTCACCAGGGCGGCACCCAGGCCGATCATGATGCCGCGCAGCACGATGACGCCCAGGATACCCCAGAACAGCACCCGATGCTGATAGAGGCGCGGGATCGCGAAATAGCCGAAAATCAGCGAGATAACGAAGACGTTATCCATGGCCAGCGCCTTTTCCAGCGCAAAGCCCGTGAAATACTGCATGCCCGGCGTCGGACCCAGATACCACCAGACCCAGCCGCCGAAGGCCGCCGCGATGGCGATATAGAGGGCGGACAGCACAAGGCTCTCCTTCACCCCGATCTCATGGTCGTTCTTGTTCAGAACGCCAAGATCGAAGACCAGAAGAGCAATGACGATAGAGATGAAAACCAGCCAGAGCCAGAGGGCCTTGCCCAGAACCGGCTCAAGCATGATCGTGGCGAGAAACTCCATGGGAGTGCCTCCAATAGATCAGCCGAGTGCTTGCGTCAGCGACGAGGGTTCTATCCGACATCGCAGCCAACGCCTTGGCTGCCAGAGGGGCCCGGATGTGGCCAGATGTAGGATGGGCTTTTTGGCCTTCAAGGGGTGCGATGCAAAATTTCTCGCACCTTCGCGATGCGTGCAAAACGGAAGAAGGCAATGATAGCCGCCAGTTCCAGGCCATACAGGCCGAACACCCAATAGCCCTTCAGGATGAAGTACCGGAACAGATTGATGGGGAATTCCGTCATGGCCCGGAAGGCGCCATACCGCCGGCCCTTGCCCCGCGTCACGATCTCTTCCGCCTGCGCTGTGGAGTAACGGTTCAGCTTGGCGATCAGGTCGCCATGATCACGAATGGAATAATGCGCGATGATCGGCGACAAGCTACCGACCCTGCCGCTGTGCATTTCAACCGCGTCATGGGTGGCGCTGTCGGCGAAACGGCCATGGCGGCGGTCATAAAGCCGGATGTAATTGTGCCGCGGAGCGAACCGGTGGGGTTGCTTCTGTCCGGCCAGGGTCATGACGGTCTGGATGCGGTAGCCCTGCAAGGCCGGCTGCCCGTTTGAGAACAAGGCACGCACGGCCCCTTCCAATGCGGGTTCCGGCACCTCGTCCGCGTCCAGGTTTAACAGCCAGTCATGCCGGCACTGTTCCTCGGCAAAGCGCTTCTGCGGGCCATAACCGGGCCAGTCATGATGGATGACCTTGGCACCCAGCGACCGCGCCAGGTCCTGCGTGCCATCGGTACTGCCGCTATCCACCACCAGCACCTCATCCACCCAGTCGCGGACGGACAGGATAACGGGGCCGATGCGGTCGGCCTCGTTCAGGGCGATGATGAAGACGGAAAGGGGAAGTTTCCCGCTCATTCCGCGGCCAGAATCCTCGGCAGCTTGAAGATCACATTCTCCGTGGCGGTCACAACCTCCTCCACAGTCACGGTGAAACGTTCGCGCAGTGCCGCCAGCACCTCGTCCACCAGCACCTCCGGGGCGGACGCGCCCGCCGTAATGCCGAGCGTGCGGACCTTGGACAGGCGGTCCCAGTCGATCTGGGCCGCGCGCTGCACCAGCATGGCGCGGGTGCAGCCATGGGCGCGCGCCACCTCCACCAACCGGACGGAATTGGAGGAATTAGGCGCACCCAGCACCAGCAGGGCGTCGGCGCGCGGAGCGATGGCCTTCACCGCGCCCTGCCGGTTTGTGGTGGCGTAGCAGATATCTTCGCGCTTCGGCCCGGAAATGCTGGGGAACCGGTCGCGCAGCGCATCGACGATGGCGCCGGTATCATCCACCGACAGGGTGGTCTGGGTGGCAAAGGCCAGATTGTCGGGATCATCGACCGTCAGGCCGGCCACATCTTCCACCGTCTCCACCAACTTCACCGCCCCCGGCGGCAACTGGCCGATGGTGCCCACCACCTCCGGATGGCCGGCATGGCCGATGAGCAGGACGGTGCGCCCAGCCTCATGGTGATGCTCGGCCTCGCGATGCACCTTGGAGACGAGCGGACAGGTGGCGTCCACATAGATCATGTTGCGGCGCTGCGCCTCGGCGGGAATCGCCTTGGGCACGCCATGGGCGGAGAAGACGACGGGCCGGTCGTCCGGCACCTCGTCCAGTTCCTTGACGAACACCGCCCCCTTGGCCTCCAGGCTTTCCACCACGAAGCGGTTATGCACGATCTCATGCCGGACATAGACCGGGGCACCAAACTTCTTCAGTGCCGTTTCCACGATCTGGATGGCCCGGTCCACCCCGGCACAGAAGCCGCGCGGCGCCGCCAGCAGCACATGCAGGGGCGGAAGCGGGGCGGAGGGGGCGATAATGTCGGCCATGGTGATGGGGGTGTCCCTGTCGATACGTGTCAGTGCCGGGTGCCACGCTTGCGCGGCTGGGTGCCCACCTATATTGTCGCAACCCGGCGTGTGGGAAGGTGCCATTCAATTGACATGGTCGCCGCCCATTCATGTCCCGGTGAATGGAAGTGAACGGACGTTTGATGACCAGCCCCATGATGACCACCCGGCCCAACCATAGCCCGGTTCTGCACGTCAGGAAAGAAGCCCGCCGCTGGACCCTGGCCGCTCTTGCCGGCATGGGTATGCTTGCCGCCCTGGCCGGATGCGCCGAAAACGACCATATGGCGGCCGGCTGCCCCAATGTCGGCGTGCTGCGCGATGCCGGGACCCTGCGCACCGATCAGGGTGTGGCCATCCTGTCGGGCATCCTGGCCAATTGCGGCTATGACGATACGTCCGTCACCATCGCCGCCAACGTGATGATCACGGCGCGGGCCAATGAGGGTGCATCGGGCGGCACCATCCCCGTCACCTATTTCGTGGCCGTTACCGACCCGAACCGCAACATCCTGTCCAAGAAGACCTTCACCACCAGCGTGACGGTCGGCAGTGACACGCAGGAGACCCTGACCCAGGTCATCCCCGTGCCGAAGACCATGGATGCCCGCTGGTTTGAAGTGCTGGTCGGGTTCCAGTTGACACCGGAGCAAGTGGCGGCCAACCGTAACACCAATGAAGGCCGGTAAGCGTATCGCGCAGGGTCACACCTGCGCGACTTTACATTGACAGCAGCGGCGCAAAGCGTAGTTTGGCGCCGTTCAGCCGACGACCCCATGCGGGAGAGACTGGGACCTGGAAACAGGATACCAGCGCCGAAGGAGCAACCGCCCCCGGAAACTCTCAGGCAAAAGGACCGCGAAGGGTAGGCACATCTGGAAAGCAGGCGGGTCCGGTTTGCCGGGCCGACAGCCCACCGACGGAGTAAGTGGACGCCGAATGGCGACGCGAATCTCTCAGGGGCCAGGACAGAGGGGGGCAACCGCCGCGGGGACGATCCCCGTGACGGGTGAAACCTGTCCTGATGGGAGTGCCCCACCTTGGGTGACACCAGCCTGCTGCGTACGCCGCTTTACGATCTGCATGTGGAACTGGGCGCTAAAATGGTGCCATTCGCCGGCTATGACATGCCGGTGCAATATCCGCTGGGCGTACTGAAGGAACATCTGCATACCCGCACCCGCGCCGGCCTGTTCGATGTGTCCCATATGGGGCAGGTCCGTCTGCGGGGTGCCAGCATCGACGCCGTGATCCAGGCGCTGGAAGCGCTGGTGCCGGGCGATATCGCGGCCCTGGCGCCGGGTCGCATCCGCTACACCATGTTCACCAATGATGAAGGCGGCATCCTGGATGACCTGATGGTCACCCGGTTCGAGGATCACCTGTATGTGGTGATCAATGCTGGCTGCAAGGTTGAAGACCTCGCGCATCTGAAGGCCGGGCTGCCTGCCGATATCAGCATCGATTACCTGGGCGATGATGCCGGCCTGCTGGCCCTGCAGGGGCCGGAGGCGGTATCCGTCATGGCCCGCCTGCTGCCCCAGGCGGCGACGATGGGTTTCATGAGCGCGCGCAGCGCCATGATCGACGGCATTCCGGTACAGATCAGCCGGTCCGGTTACACCGGTGAAGACGGGTACGAGATCAGCGTGGGTGCGGCGGATGCCGAGAAGTTGGCCCGCCTGATCCTGGCCCAGGACGGGGTGGAGGCGATCGGCCTGGGTGCCCGCGATTCGCTGCGCCTCGAGGCCGGCCTGTGCCTTTATGGCCATGATATCGACACCACCACCAACCCGGTGGAAGCAGCCCTGACCTGGACCATCTCCAAGCGCCGCAAGACCGATGGCGGCTTCCCCGGTGCTTCCGTGGTTCAGGCGCAACTGGCCGGCGGCCCGGCCCGCAAGCGCGTGGGCATCCTGCCCGAAGGCAAGGCCCCGGCGCGCGAGCATACCGAAATCCAGGACCTGTCCGGCAACCGTATCGGAGAAATCACCAGCGGCGGCTTCGGCCCCACCGCCGGCGGCCCCGTCGCCATGGGCTATGTCGATGCCGGCTCCGCCGCTGTCGGCACGCCGGTTCAACTGATCGTCCGCGGCAAGGCGCTGCCGGCCAAGGTGGCCGCCATGCCGTTCGCACCGCACCGTTATTTCAAGGGCTGAAGCCCCTCCATCCAACGTTATCCCCAAACGAAAGACCGACCCATGACCATCCGTTTCACCAAGGACCATGAGTGGATCAAGCTGGACGGCGGCGTCGCCACCGTCGGCATCACCGATTATGCCCAGAATGCGCTGGGTGATGTGGTTTTCGTCGAGGTGCCCGATGCCGGCAAGGTGCTGGAACAGGGCAAGGATGCCGCCGTGGTCGAATCGGTAAAGGCCGCTTCGGAAATCTATGCCCCCGTCGATGGTACGGTTCTGGAGGGCAACGCCGCCCTGGGTGACGATCCGTCGCTGGTCAACACCGCGCCGGAGGGTGACGGCTGGTTCTTCAAGATGTCGATCAAGGACATGGCGCAGTTCGAGGCACTGATGGATGCCGACGCCTACAAGTCCTTCACCGAGGGGCTGTGATGCGTTACCTGCCGCTGACCGATGCCGACCGTTCGTCCATGCTGGCCACCATCGGGGTGGACAGCGTGGATGCCCTGTTCCGTGACGTGCCCGACCATGCCAAGCTGCCGGGCAAGATCGCGGGCCTGCCCGACCATATGGGTGAGCTGGCCGTGGAACGCCACCTTTCGCGCCTGGCGGCCAAGAATGTCACGGCATCGACCGTGCCATTTTTTGTCGGGGCCGGGGCGTACAAGCACCATGTCCCCGCCTCGGTCGATCAGATCCTGCTGCGCGGTGAGTTTCTGACCAGCTACACGCCGTATCAGCCGGAAGTGACGCAGGGCACGCTGCAATATCTGTTCGAATTCCAGACGCAGGTGGCGCTGCTGACCGGCATGGATGTGGCCAACGCCTCTATGTATGACGGCGCAACGGGTACGGCGGAAGCCGTCCTGATGGCCGCACGCGTCAACAAGCGTAACAAAGTGATCCTGTCCGGCGGTCTGCATCCGCATTACCGCGAAGTGGTGGAAACCACCTGCGGCATCATGGGCATGGATATCCGCGCCCAGGCCCCGGATTGGAAGAATGCCGAGGATCTGGCCGCATTGCTGGACGCGGAGACCTCCTGCGTCGTGGTTCAGACCCCGTCGCTGTTCGGCCATCTGCGCGACTTCACGGCGCTCTGCGATGCCGCCCACGCCAAGGGCGTGATGGTCATCGTGGTGGTGACGGAGGTTGTGTCGCTGGGCCTGCTCCCCTCCCCCGGTTCCATGGGGGCCGATATCGTCGTGTGCGAGGGGCAGAGCATCGGCAATGGCCTGAATTTCGGCGGGCCTTATGTCGGCTTGTTCGCCACCCGCGACAAGTTTGTGCGCCAGATGCCGGGCCGCCTGTGCGGTCAGACGGTGGATGCTGATGGCAAGCGCGGTTTCGTGCTGACGCTCTCAACGCGTGAACAGCATATCCGTCGCGAAAAGGCGACGTCGAACATCTGCACCAATTCCGGCCTGTGTGCCCTGGCCTTCACCATCCACCTGTCGCTGTTGGGCGAACAGGGGCTGGTTGGCCTTGCCCGCATCAACCACGCCAATGCCGTGACGCTGGCCGACAAGCTGTCGGGCATTAAGGGTGTCAGCGTCGTCAATGACGGGTTCTTCAACGAGTTCACCGTGAAGCTGCCCAAGAAAGCGGCCAAAATCGTGTCCAAGCTGGCGGCCAAGGACATCCTGGCCGGCGTGCCGGTCAGCCGCCTGTACCCCGACGTTGAAGGGCTGGACGATCTGCTGCTGATCGCCGCGACGGAGATCAACAGCGTTGAAGATATGGACGCGCTGGTGCGCGGCCTGGAGGAGGTTCTCTGATGGCCATGAACAGCCAGGGTCGCGACAGCACCCCCCATTCCGTGTCGGTTACCGGCGACGTGGTCACCTTTACCGGCAACAAGGCGCTGCAGCAGGAAGAGGCGCTGATCTTCGAACTGGACAATCCGGGTGCCGTGGGCGTCGACCTGCCGGAACCGGTGACCACCAAGACCCGCCTGGGTGGCCTGTCCCCCCGCCCCGGCGTCGGCCTGCCGCAGTTGGCCGAGCCCGATGTGGTGCGTCATTACACGCGCCTGAGCCAAAAGAACTTTGCCATCGACACGACCATGTACCCGCTGGGTTCGTGCACGATGAAGCATAACCCGCGCCTGAACGAGAAGATGGCCCGTCTGCCGGGCTTCGGCGACATCCACCCGATGCAGCCGGTTGAAACGGTTCAAGGTGCGCTGGAACTGATCGATCAGCTGGCCTACTGGCTAAAGACGCTGACCGGGATGCCGGCAGTCGCCATGTCGCCGGGGGCCGGTGCCCATGGCGAACTGTGCGGTCTGATGGCCATCCATGCAGCATTGGATGCGCGCGGTGAAAGCCATCGCCGCCGCGTGCTGGTGCCCGAGTCGGCCCATGGCACTAACCCGGCCACGGCTGCCTTCTGCGGCTTCACCGTGGACACGATCCCGGCGGAAGAAAATGGCCGCGTCAGTGTCGAGGCGGTGAAGGCCAAGCTGGGCGACGATGTCGCCTGCATCATGCTGACCAATCCCAATACCTGCGGCCTGTTCGAACCGCAGATCAAGGAAATCGCCGACGCGGTGCATGCAGCCGGCGGCTATTTCTACTGCGACGGGGCGAATTACAACGCCATCGTCGGACGCGTGCGCCCCGCCGATCTGGGCGTGGACGCCATGCATATCAACCTGCACAAGACCTTCTCCACCCCCCATGGCGGTGGTGGTCCGGGTTCCGGCCCGGTGGTCCTGTCCGAGGCCCTGGCCCCCTTTGCACCCCTGCCCTTCGTTGTGCATGGCAAGGACGGGTTCGACCTGATCGAACATGCCAAGGATGCCGGGAAGGCACAGCCATTTGGCCGCCTGAAGGGCTTCCACGGCCAGATGGGCATGTTCGTGCGCGCGCTTGCCTACATGCTGTCCCACGGGGCCGATGGGCTGCGTCAGGTGGCATCTGATGCCGTCCTGAACGCCAACTATGTGCTGGCCAGCCTGAAGGATGTCATGTCGGCCTCGTTCGAAGGTCCGTGCATGCATGAGGCGCTGTTCGATGATCGCTTCCTAAAGGGCACCGGCGTCACGCCGCTGGACTTCGCCAAGGCGATGATCGACGAGGGCTACCACCCGATGACCATGTATTTCCCCCTGGTCGTCCATGGTGCCCTGCTGATCGAGCCGACGGAGACGGAGAGCAAGCGGACGCTGGATCAGTTCATCGGGACCATGCGGCACCTGGCGCAAAAGGCCATTGCCGGCGATCTGGCCCATTTCCAGGCCGCCCCCCGCCTGACCCCGCGCAAGCGGCTGGACGAAACCCAGGCGGCCCGCAAGCCGGTGCTGCGCTGGGTGAAGCCCGCGCCGCAGGCTGTGGTGGCGCAGGCGGCCGAGTAATCCTGTTGCGTGCAACGGCCGCTGGTCCCCTTAAAGGGAATCCAGCGGCCGTTTTCGCGTCACCTTTATTTCATACCCATGAAGTCATCGCGTGATTTAGGGCACGGAGCAGCGTATATTCTGCCTCCATGCGCTTTCCCTTTAAGCACCTTGTGCACCCCTTGCCGGTCCTTACCGCGCTCCTGGCTCTTTTGGCCGGGACGTTTGATGCGCGCGCGCGTGACCTGACACCGGCGGAGCGGGAACGCCCCATCATCATCGCGTCCGACCCCTGGTGCCCTTATGCCTGCGATCCCGATGCGGATGGGCGGGAGGGCTATATGGTCGACCTGACTCGTGAGATATTTGAAGGGCTTGGCTTCAAGGTCGAGTATCGCGTCGTCAATTTCGCGATGATGAAGCGCATGGCCAAGGATGGCACGGCCACCGCCCTTCCCGGCATGGCATCGGACATGGATGGTGCCGTGCGGCTGCCGGCATTGGCGCAGGGCAATTCCGCCAACGCCGTCGTCATGGCCCGCACGCAGAGCTTCACTTTCACCAAGCCAGAGGATTTTGAGCAGTTCCGCTTGGGCGTGATCAAGGATTACGATTATGGCGGTACCTTACAGGAGTATGTTGATAAGAATATCCAGAACTCGGACCGAATTGTCGTTTTGAGCGGATTTGGCTATTCGCATCTGGTGCAGGGGTTGCGCATGCTGACAGCGGGGCGCATCGATATGCTGCTGGATGATCACAACGTCCTGCGCTGGCAGGTGCGGCGCATGGGGATACAGCAGCAGGTCCTGACCCAGTCACTGAAGGATGATGCCGACCTGTTTGTCGGCTTCTCGCTGAGTGACCCGCGTTCCGTCGAACTGGCCCGCATCATGGCGGAAGGGACGCGCCGCCTGCGGGAGAATGGCCGGCTGTCGGCCATCATGCGCAATTACGGGCTGGAGGAGCAGGCGGCCCTGCTCAACAACTGACCGGCACCGATTTTCATCGCCAAAAGCCCCTTTCATTCTCTACCTTTGCCCCATCCGGATAGGCGGTTGTGTGGAAAGGGTGCAGTGGCGATGACAGATGAATTGCCCGTGGTGCTGCATGTTGGATGCGGCGTCGCCGACCCTGCCAAACTGCCGGCACAGTTCTTCACGCCGGGGGAATGGCGTGAGTTGCGCTATGACATCGACCCCGATGTGGCGCCCGACATTGTCGGTAGTATCACCGATATGAGTGGCATTGCGTCAGCATCGGTGGATGCGGTCTGGTCCTCCCATAATGTTGAACACCTCTATCCCCATGAGGTGCCGGTAGCGCTGTCAGAGTTCCGACGTGTGCTGAAGCCCGGTGCTTTCGCCCTGATCACCCTGCCCGACCTGCAGCAGGTGGCCGAACTGGTGGCCCAGGGCCAAATGGAGGAACCGGCCTATCTGTCGCCCGCCGGTCCCATCGCCCCCATCGACATGATCTTCGGCTGGCGCCTGCCCATGGCACAGGGGAACCTGTATATGGCGCACCGTACCGGGTTCGTGCAGAACAGTCTGAAGAAGGCGATGGATGAGGCCGGTTTTGTCGGCACCCAGGTGATCCGCGACGGGCAGTTCGCGCTCTGGGCCAAGGGCTATGCCCCTCTCCACTGACACGGATGACGTGATGAAGCCCGGCAACAGCACCTTTTCCGCCCTTGGCACCACAATCTTCGAGGTGATGTCGCGGCTGGCCGATCAGCATAAGGCCATCAATCTAGGCCAGGGCTTTCCCGACGGTAATGGCCCGCCCGATATTGTGGAGGCCGCCGCCAGCTATCTGACCAGCGGCTGGAACCAGTATCCGCCCATGCCCGGCCTGCCGGCCCTGCGCCAGGCGCTGGCCGCCCATAATGCCCGTTTCTATGGTCTGGCGGTCGATTGGCCGACCGAGACGCTGGTGACCAGCGGGGCAACGGAAGCGCTGGCCGCCTGCCTGTTCGGCCTGCTGGAGCCGGGCGACGAGGTGGTTTTATTCCAGCCGCTCTATGACAGCTACGCCCCCATCATCCGCCGGGCCGGGGCCATTCCGCGATTCGTCACCATGAAGGCGCCGGGCTGGACCTTCACCGAGGCTGATCTGGAAGCCGCGTTCAGTGACAAGACCAAACTGGTCCTGATCAACAATCCGCAGAACCCGGCGGGCAAGGTCTGGACCTTAGACGAACTGGCCCTGCTGTCCCGCCATGTTATCCGCCATGACGCCATGGCCCTTTGTGATGAGGTGTATGAGCATCTGGTGTTTGACGGGCGGCAGCATATCCCGCTGATGACCCTGGCCGGCATGCGTGACCGCACGTTGCGCATCGGGTCGGCGGGCAAGACCTTTTCCCTGACCGGGTGGAAGGTCGGTTATGTCACGGGTCCCGCCCCGTTGCTGGCGCCTGTCATCAAGGCGCACCAGTTCCTGACCTTCACGACCCCGCCAAACCTTCAGCATGCGGTGGCACTGGGCCTGAACAAGGATGACGCCTATTTCATAGGGCTGGCCGATGATATGGCACGGCGGCGTGATTTGCTGTCGGCGGGGTTGCGGGCGGCAGGTCTGGTCGTGCTGCCCTGTGCGGGGACCTATTTCCTGACCGTCGATCTGGCGGCCAGCGGCATCGCCATGGATGACCGGGCCTTCTGTCAGCATCTGACGGAAAAGGTCGGCGTGGCCGCCATCCCGATCAGCGCTTTTTTCGAGGTGGACGCTCCCACCCACCTTGTCCGCTTCTGCTTCTGCAAGCGGGACGAGGTGCTGGAGGAGGCCATCCGGCGGTTGGGAACTGGGATCGCCTGATCCTCGGCCTTACGCCAGTTCCTCCACCCCATCGCGCGACAGGCGGAAAACCCGGTCCTGCGGCACAGGCAGGCGGCAGGCAGTGTCCTGATCCTGACCGGCATAATGGGCGCGCAGGATGCGGCCGCTCATCCCATGCGAAATTGCTATGGTGGGGCGGTCGACCTCGGTGACGAAGCCCAGCAGCCGCTCACGCACGCCCTCATACCGTTCCCCATTGGGGGCGTGGAACTGCCAGCCATGGGGGCCATGATCGGCCAGCCAGGGGTTGGCCGACTCAATCTCTGCCCGTGTCATGCCTTCCCAGTCACCGAATGACACTTCGGCAAGGCGCGCGTCCAGCGTGACGGGCAGGTCCAGATGGCGGTTTATGATGCGCGTCGTCTCCTGTGTACGGCCCAACGGGCTGGACACCAGCCGCACCGTATCGCGCCAGTGGGGGATATCCGCCATCAACCGCTTCAGGATGGCACCAACCTGATCGGCCTGGGCGCGGCCCCGTTCCGTCAGGTCGCTGTCCATCTGCCCCTGGCAGCGGGCGGCGACATTCCAATGCGTCTGCCCATGCCGGACCAGCAGGATCGGATGTCCAGCGATAACCCTTTGTTCAAGCATCATGTCCATGGGGTTTACGGCCACTTCACTTCCGGCGGCATGGACATCAGAATGGCCTCGATATTGCCGCCGGTTTTCAGCCCGAACAGCGTGCCGCGGTCATGCAGCAGGTTGAATTCGACATAGCGGCCCCGGCGGATCAACTGATGATCACGCTGTGCTTCGTTCCATTCTTGGTGCATGCGCCGCGCCACGATGCGGGGATAGACTTCCAGGAAGGCCTTGCCCACGGCGCGGGTGAAGGCAAAGTCATCCGCCCAATCGCCGGTATCGAGCTGATCATAGAAGATGCCGCCTACACCGCGCGGCTCGTTCCGGTGCGGCAGGAAGAAGTAGCGGTCGCACCATTCCTTATACTTGGCATAGTAATCATCGCCATGCGCATCGCACGCCCCCTTCAGGGCGGCGTGGAAATCGGCCTTGTCCTCTTCGGTCTGAACACCCTCCAGGAACATGGGCGTCAGGTCGGCACCGCCGCCGAACCAGTTCTGGCTGGTTACCAGCATACGCGTATTCATATGCACCGCCGGCACCAGCGGGCTTTGCATATGAGCCACCAGAGAGATCCCGCTTGCCCAGAAACGCCCGTCGCCGCCGGCACCAGGGATGGAGGCGCGAAACTCAGGCGAGAAGGTGCCGTGGACAGTGGAGACGTTCACCCCCACCTTCTCAAACACGCGGCCCTTCATCACGCTCATCACGCCGCCGCCACCTTCGCCGCCATCATGGTTGGGACGGTCCCATTCCTTGCGCTCGAATCGCCCGGCGGGCAGGCCGGCATGCGGGCCGCTGGCCAGTTCATCCTCCAGCCGTTCGAACGCGGCACAGATCTGGTCACGCAGGCTTTCAAACCAGGCTTTCGCCTGGGCTTGACGGTCGGCCAGGATGTCGGGCGGCGGCAGCGGTGTCGGCATGGGCGGGTCCGGGGGACAGAGGCACGGGTCTTAACGGTTTAACCCTTCCCGTCCCCGCTGGAAATGATTGTTTGACGCTCCGGAGTGTCAACCTGCCTTAACACTTCACCCAATACCATGGAAGCCGCGATGGCGACGTTGAGCGAACGTGTGCCCGGCCGCATGGGGATCAGCACACGCAGGTCGGCAGCATCATGCACATCATCGGGCACGCCCGCACTTTCCCGGCCCAGCAGCAGGATATCGTCCGGCTGATACGTCACCTGGGTGTACGGCACGGCGGCCCGCGTGGTCAGCAGGACCAGACGTCCGCGCCGCTGGGCCTGAAACGCGGCCCAACTGACATGGCGGGTGACGTCGGCATGGTCGGCATAATCCATGACAGAGCGCCTCATGCGCTTGTCATCCAGGATGAAGCCGCAGGGTTCGATAATGTCCAGCCCGACGCCGGTACAGGCGCCCAGACGCATCAGGGTGCCGGCATTCTGCGGAATGTCGGGCTGGTAAAGGGCAAGGCGTGGCAAGATGGTGGCTTAGGTCAGCACGTCCAGATACATGCCCCGGCGATACCGGGCCGGCAGGCGCAGCATGCCATCCACGATCAACGCCGCCAGTTCCTTGGCATTGGGCCAGCGGTTGCCGGGCCGTCCCATGGGAATGGGCCGCCCGCCGGGGCCGGAGATGGGCAGGACGCCACGCCGCCCGCCACCCTCAACAACGCTGCCACCCAGGCCCGTGGGGCCGGCGGAAGAGGGGTTCATGCGTGTAT
The DNA here is from genome assembly GCF_002868735.1 of Niveispirillum cyanobacteriorum. GTDB lineage: Bacteria > Pseudomonadota > Alphaproteobacteria > Azospirillales > Azospirillaceae > Niveispirillum > Niveispirillum cyanobacteriorum. The sequence continues at coordinate 2,063,696 of NZ_CP025611.1, forward strand.
CGACCATGGGATGGCGTCCAGGCTGGAAAAGACCGCACTCATCCTATAAGGAAAGGGCACGGCGCGAAAGGGGGCACCGCCGCTGCCGCATGGCGGAAATGCTACTCTCCGCCCCCGCCCTTGGGCTTGACTCTGCTCCCCCCCTCGTTTATCAACGCGGCTTCGTTGGTTGGGGGAGACCCTGACCGGCAAGGTCTTTTTCGTCTTAGGTGCGCCCCGGTTCTGGTTCCGTGGCCGCCAGCAGCAAGAGAATAGGTGTTCCATGTCCCGCAAGTGCGCCGTGACCGGCAAGGGTGTGCAGACCGGCAATAACGTCTCCCACGCCAACAACAAGTCCCGCCGGCGCTTCCTGCCGAACCTGCAGGAAACCTCGCTGATGTCCGACGCGTTGGGCCGCATGGTCCGCCTGCGCCTGTCGACCAACGGCATCCGCACCATCGAACACAAGGGTGGCCTGGACGCCGCTCTGCTGGATATCGCTGACGCCAAGCTGGACGTGGATGCCCGCAAGGTGAAGAAGCAGATCCAGAAGGTCCTGGCCGCCAAGACCGCCGCCTGATCGGCGTCTGTCGGTTCCAGTATCGCTGCTGACGGTATCGTCGGCCCCGCGAGACACCCGTTCGGGTCGTTTCGCGGGGCCGCTGCCGTTTGTGGTTCTGTGCTTTCTTCCGCCCGCCTTTCGGGACCGTCTCCATGTCGCTGTCACCCGCCGATCTGATCGCCTTTCTGAACGCCGTGCCGCCAGAGGCGCTGCTGCTGTGCCAGGCCCTGTTCTGCTTCGGCACGATCCTGGTGATGGTGCGGCTGTTCGGGGCACCGGGACTTTATCTCTACATCGCCACCGCCGTGATCGCGGCGAATGTGGAGGTGTTGAAGGCGGTGCAGTTCGGTTTCTATGACCATCCGGTGGCCATGGGCACCGTCCTGTTCGGCTCCACCTATCTGGCCACCGACATCCTGACCGAACATTACGGGCGCGATGCGGCGCGCAAGGCCGTGTTTCTGTCCTTTGCGGCCTATCTTCTGTTCACCCTGTTCATGGTCATCACCTTGGGCTACCGCCCCATGACGGCAGAACAGGCGGGTGCCGACATGGCATGGGCCCTGCCCATGCAGGACCATATCGCCGCCATCTTCACCCCCGCCCCCGCCCTGTTCGCGGCGGGCATGACGGCCTATCTGACCAGCCAACTGTTCGACGTTTGGGTTTATCAGCGCATCCGCGGTGCCACCGGCGATCGCCATCTCTGGCTGCGCAACAATGGCAGCACCATGCTGTCATCCCTGGTCGATAACGTGATCTTCTCCGTCCTGGCCTGGGTCGTCTTCGCGCCCGATCCAGTCGGTTGGGAGGCGCTGCTCTACACCTATATCCTGGGCACCTATGGCATGCGGGTGGCGCTGTCGATCCTGGACACGCCCTTCATGTACCTGTCGCGGCGCATGGTGCGGCGGGTGGATGGGGTGGTGGTGTGATTGAGCAGCCTGCCGATTGCGGTTAACATCACCCAATGGACACGATCCTTTCCGCCACGCCGGAGCCGGTGACCGCCGAACAGCTCCGCGCCGCCTGCAAGGCGGTGGGCGGAACGGCCAAGGTGTCAACGGACATTGTGAAACGGACCCTTCGGGCGCTTGAACAGGCAGGTGCCATGTTTATTGCGGGCGGGGTGCAGCGTTAGGCGATCAAGGTTATCGGCCTTTTCGGCAATCAGAACACCGTTTGCCGGCCAATCACGCCAAAATGGCGAACAACAGTGGAATATCTGAAATCCCGATTTACCGTGGCGGACGACTAGCCACCTACAGGGAAGTTGCGAGAACAACCACTTCCCAAGAGGGGCAAAAGCCGCCATTTTCTTCTGGACGGCTTGCAGCGAAGGACAAGACCCATGTCCCTGATCGACATGAAGCAGCTTTCCGCCCAGCAAAAGCTCGACCTGATCGCCGAGCTGTGTGACAGCCTGGACGCAGCGGACGTTCCGCTTTCGCCGGCTTGGAAGGCAGAGTTGGAGCGACGGAACGCCGATTTTGAAGAGATGCGCGGTCAGGCGGAACCGTGGGAGCAGGTGCTAACCGCACTCCAGGCCGACCGCCACTGATGGTACGCGTCCTGGTACTGCCACAGGCGCGGGCAGAAATGGATGCGGCCCGACGCTGGTATGATCAGCAGGTGGAGGGGCTGGGAACGCTTTTCCTCACGGAAGTCGATAAACTGATCCTCCGTCTTGCTGAAAATCCCCGGGCGTTCCCGCTTAGTCATGCGGGATTGCGGCGCGCGCTGCTTCGGCGCTTCCCCTACGCCCTTTTCTTTCGGATCGAACCGGACGCCGTCTATATTCTGGCCTGTGCCCATAACCACCGCGACCCGGCTACGTGGCCGCGCTGATGGCCCTCGCCCCTTCCTGCCTGCTATTCGCGGGCAGCCCCTGTACAAGTGCGGTTGACTCCCCCATACCCAGGGGCTTGATCTTCAGCGATACCCTACGGTTATTCACACCATGGCCATCTCCTACCCCGGTTTTTCCTTCGACATCACGCACCGTGACCCGGCGGGCAGCAAGGCGCGCATTGGCACGCTGTCCACGCCGCATGGTGCCATCCAGACGCCGAATTTCATTTTCTGCGGTACCAAGGCGGCCATCAAGGGGCTGACGACGGAGCAGATGCGCGACGAGAAGACCGACATCATCCTGGCCAATACCTATCATCTGATGATCCAGCCGGGCGCCGATCTGGTGGCCAAGCTGGGTGGGCTTCATAAGATGATGAACTGGCATGGGCCGATGCTGACCGACAGTGGCGGGTATCAGATTTTTGCCATGGGCCATGGGTCGGTGGCGGATGAGGTGAAGGGGCGGCGGACCACGACGCGCGAGAAGACCCTGTTGAAGATCACCGAGGAGGGGGCGACCTTCCGCTCCTATACCAACGGGGAAAAGCTGTTCCTGACGCCGGAAAAGTCGATTGATATTCAGCGCAAGCTGGGCCCCGATTTCGTGGTGCAGCTGGATGAATGCACGCCCTTCCATGTGGACCGGAAATATACCGCCCGGTCGATGAAGATGTCCCACCGCTGGGGCGACCGGTCGCTGACCGCGTTCAAGGAATTTGGCGGCATCTCGGCCAACGGCCTGCCCCAGGCCATGTATGGCATTGTCCAGGGCGGGGTCTATCCGGACCTGCGCAAGGAGAGTGCGGAGATCGTCGCGAACCAGGATTTCTTTGCCACCGCCGTCGGCGGCTGTCTGGGGGCCACGCGCGAACAGATGCATGATGTGGTGGGCATGGCCATGGCGCATGTTCACCCCACCCGGCCTGTCCATCTTCTGGGCATTGGCGGCATTGTCGATATTTTTGAGGGCGTGGCGCTCGGCATCGACACGTTCGACTGTGTCAGTCCGACGCGAATCGCCCGCCATGGCTGGGCCCTGGCACCGGGCGTGAAGGGCGAGCGGTTGAACATGCGCAATGCGCGGTTCAAGGATGATGACACCCCCATCGATGCCGAATGCGGCTGTTACGCCTGCCGCACGGCCAGCCGTGGCTATATCCACCACCTGCTGAAGGCGGAGGAGATGCTGGGCATGCAGCTGCTGACCATGCACAATGTCCACACCATGAACCGACTGATGCGTGATATCCGTGCGGCCATCATCACCGGCACCCTGGCCGAGGCGCGGCGCAAATGGGTGTGGCAGGCGGGGGACAGTGAATGACCCCGCCTGCCAGCGGCAGCAGCGCATCCGCCATCGTCGCCGGCCTGTCCGGCGTGGTGGATGAACATCTGCGCTGGCTGACGCAATGGCACAAGGCGGCCCTGTTCACCCGCGACAGCGGCCTGACGGGACCGGACGCAGCACCGGAGCCCAAGGGCTTCGCCGCCTGGGTGGCGCGGGTGAAGCGCGGCAGCGTGGCCCATCAACCGGCCTTTGACCGGCTGGTGCAACTGCATGATCAGTTACACCGCATGGGCCGCCTGACCCTGATGCGCGCGGCAGAGGGGGATGCGCCCGATTACGCCACCTATAAGGCTGTGCTGGAGAAGTTTGATGAGTTCATTCAGCAATGCCGGCGCATCGAACGCGCCCTCTCTGTCGCTGGCAGCGGCATCGACCCGCTAACGGGCCTGCGCAACCGCACCGGTCTGGCCGATGAGGTATCACGCGAGTTGGCACGCTTTGCCCGCACCGGGCAGCCCTTCTGCGTGGCGCTGTGCGATCTGGACAAGTTTAAATCGGTCAACGACACCTACGGGCATGAGGCGGGCGACCGCGTGCTGGTGGCTGCTGCCGGCTGCCTGACGCGTGGTATCCGGGCGATTGACGAGGCCTTCCGCATGGGGGGCGAGGAAATCCTGATCCTGCTGAAGGAAACCCATCTGGCCGAGGCACTGCTGGTGCTGGAACGACTGCGCGCCGATCTGGCTGACACGCCGGTACAGCTGGCCGATGGGCAGGTACTGCACGTCACGGCCAGCTTTGGTGCCGCAGAGGTGACGGGGGAGATCAGCGTCGACGCCCTGGTCGACCGGGCCGATCAGGCGCTGTATGCCGCCAAACATGGTGGGCGCAACCGGGTGGAGGCGTGGCGCGAACCGGCCACGCCCTGAGGCCCTTATACCAGTTCCCGGTGACCGCAACCGATCACCGGGCCTCAGTCGCCGGCGCCCACATCCGTGGGCTTGGCTACGCGCCACGTGGCGCGCGGCGGCAGTCGCCGCCGAACCAGATCCCGGTGAGTTCAAATCACCGGGATCTGGTATTACTGCAACACGATCACCGGGAACATGTTCGCGCGGATGGACTTGTCCAGTTCCACATCCAGGTCGCCGGCAAGATCGCGGACCAGATCGGTCATGGTCTTTTCCCGCTGCGCCAGGGTCACATCCTCGGCCACGGTCGTGGAGCGGGCGACGGCACCAGACACGCTGCCGGTGAAGCCGCGCGAGGTGCCCTCGACCACGATATCGACCTGCAATTTGCCTTCATATTTCTGCGACTGGTCCTTGGTGAACCAACCCTTGATGCCCTTAGTTCGCTCCAGATCAATCTCCTTGACCGAGGCGTCCTTGATGATGACGCGGGCCTTGCCCTGCGGCCCACCGGCCTTCAGACGGGTGGAGGCCCAGAGGCGAACCGCATCCGACGGGGTCAGCGGCAATTGATGGTCGATATTGGGCGGGGCCATGGGGGCCGCATAGGCGCTTTCCACCTCAATGCTGGCCACATCCAGCACGATCGGCTCCCGCCCCGAGAAATCCACGATGGATTGGGCGGCAACAGGCATGGCGGACAGCAGCGGGGCGGCCAGGGCGAGCGTCAGCAGCGAACGGCGCAGCATGGTGGGGTCCTGTTTTTGGTTTCAGACGGCGCGAAAAGACAGCATGCCTGTGCGCCATGGCGGTTTCATGGCGCGCATCCTGCCTTTGTGTTGGGCAGCGGGCAAGTGTGCAGCGCCGAAGGTGGGGGCGGATCAGGCCAGCGCGTCGATGGCGCTGCGTTCCAGCTCATCCTGGGCGCGGATGGTGGCCAAATTAGCCTGGAAGGCGCGGAGCGAGGAAATCTGGTCAACCCGTTCCGTTACTGGATCGACATTGGGAGCAGCCACCAGCCCCTGCTCGTTCGCATCCGTGCTGTCGGGTTGATATTCGGGGATATAGGCCGGTGTCGTGGGCCGGGCCACCACGCGCGTCCCCTGCCCCTGGCCATTGGGACCTGTCACCGCCGTCTGGCTGAGGTTTTGCGGCTGAAAGGCCTCGGTCTGGCCGGGTTGCACCGTACCGTCCGCCGCCGGGATGGCCCCCGTGCTGCGCTGGTTGGCGACGTTGTTGGCGCTGTTGGCGAGACGCTGCGTCTGGGCCAGCGCGCCGGACAGGGCCGTACCGATGCTGCTGATGGACATGATTGCACCTTTCTCCCACGCCCCAATCTTCGCGCCGAACGCCCTGGCGGGCAAGAGGGGGGAAAGCATAGGTTCCCCAAAAAGCAACGGCCGGCCCCCTTTGACAGGGACCGGCCGCACCTGGACCACTTGGGATTGATCAGGCGGGATAAGGCCCGCCCTTTATCAGAACGCGTAGGTCAGGGTCGCGACGAAACGGCCGTCGCCCAGCGGAGCGGCGCCCTTCACGTCGGTGTCGGTGTACTTCAGGTCCAGCACGAACGGCTCGAACTTCACGGCCACGCCGGCGGTGTAGTCCTGGTAGTCGGTGCCGTTGTCCAGCTCGTTGAAGCCGATGGCGCCATAGACGGACACGGTTTCGGTGACGGCGACCGAAGCCCCGCCGGCGAAGTACCAGGCGTCGCCACCGGCAGCACCGAAGAATTCCGGCGAGTAATAGGCCTTACCGGTCAGCGTGACCTTGTCGATGGCGTAGGCCAGATCCAGGCCAGCCTCGAAATAGTCGAACTCGGCGGAGCCGTCGGCACCCGGATAGGTGTAGTAGTAGCCGCCGACCGTGTAGGTCAGGTTATCGACGCTGTTGGTGTAACCGGCGATCAGGTCAACCTCGATATCGGCGTCGGAGCCCAGATCGACGTTCGAGCCCCAGGCGGACACGAAGAAGCCGCTCTCGTGGCTGGCGGTCAGGCCAGCCTGGAAAGCCGGGTCGCTGTCGGTCTGGCTGTAACCGCGGAACACATAGTCGCTGGTGATAGCGGCCGTGCCGGAGAAGGTGAACGGGGCGTCTTCAGCCTGCGCGGCAGCAGCGCCGCCCAGCATGGCGAGGGCGATCGCGGTGGAGGCGAGGAACTTGGAGAAACGCATGAACCACTCCTTATGAGGCATTTATGGTTGGGTCCCTGCCCCCTTCAGCAAATCTGATGCCAGAAGGAGGTGGGCGGTGATTTCACGCAGATTATGGGAGTTTCCAGCCGGATCGCCTAGAAGCAGTGCATGCTGCTGTGCAACATTACCCAGAGGTGTTGCAAAAAAAATACGCAGTGGCTCGAATGGTGCACAAAATTCCATCAACTGGCCACAAAAATGCCACAAGCCGCCCTTGCGGGGCGGCTTGCGTCAGGAACTCTACCCGGTTTGAGCGGGGGAAAGATCAGATGTAGTAAGCCTTCAGCGGCGAGAAGCCGTTGAAATTCACCGCCGAATAGGTGGTGGTGTAGGCACCGGTCGCCATGATCGTCACCTTGTCGCCGATCTTCAGCGAGGTCGGCAGACGATATTCCGCCTTTTCATACAGCACATCGGCGCTGTCGCAGGTGGGGCCGGCCAGGATCACGGCTTCGGCGGGGCCGTCGCGGTCGGTCTGGATCGGGTACTGGATGGCCTCGTCCATGGTCTCGGCCAGGCCACCAAACTTGCCGATATCCAGATAGACCCAGCGCTTGTCGTCGTTAGCGGACTTGCGGGAGATCAGCACCACCTCCGACTGGATGATGCCGGCATTGCCCACCATGCCACGGCCCGGCTCGATGATGGTTTCGGGCAGGCGGTTGCCGAAATGACGGCGCAGGCTGTCATTGATCGCCTCGCCATAGGCCTGGCTGGTCGGCACGTCCTTCAGGTAACGGGTGGGGAAACCGCCACCCATATTGACCATGGACAGGATTACGCCCTGTTCCTCGCAAGCCCGGAAGATGGTGCCCGCCGTGGCCAGCGCGATGTCCCACTGCTTCAGGTCGCGCTGCTGGCTGCCGACATGGAACGACACGCCATAGGGGCGGACATTCATACCTGCGGCCTGGATCAGCAGGTCGCGGGCCATCTCCGGCTCACACCCGAACTTGCGCGACAGCGGCCAGTCAGCCCCCTCACCCGAGGTCAGGATGCGGCAGAAAACGCGGGAGCCCGGCGCATGTTCGGCGATCTTCTCCAGTTCTTCGATGCTGTCGAAGGCGAAAAGATCGATGCCCAGTTCATGGGCGATACGAATGTCACCGGCCTTCTTGATGGTATTGCCGAACGAGATGCGGTCCGGCGTGGCGCCGGCTTCCAGGCAATACTGGATTTCCGGGACGGACGCGGTGTCGAAGCAGGAACCGCTCTCCACCAGCAGACGCAGAATCTCCGGCGCCGGGTTGGCCTTCACCGCGTAGAAGATGCGGCTGTCGGGCATGGCCGTCGCCAGCTTGCCGTAATTGTCGGCGACGACATCCAGGTCTACGACCAGGCACGGGGTGGAGGGGGTCTGTTCAGCGAAGAATCGGGCGATCTTCTCGGTCATCATGGACTCCGAGGCGGCATGAAGCGGGGGATGTCAGAGGGTGAAATGGCTTTTGCCGGACCCGATACGGGTCCGGTTCCGCCCAAGCGTGCCGCGAAACGCAGCCGGCCCAGGCGGGTCAGATACTGGTCATGACGCCAGGAAGGATCGACGCGCCGATGTCGGACGCGCGAACAGAATGGAATGACACGGAGAGCGCAACCGGCCCCCCGAACACAACAACAACCATCGTAGCCTCCAATTCGCCGCCTTGTTTAAGGGACGGACGAGGATACGCGTTACGTCGTTGCATAACCCCACCGGGTTGACGGCTCCGTCCAGTCTTGAAAATGACCATCGGACGGGTGTGGGGGCCATAGGCACGTGCGCTGCGATGTGCGGCTATATAGGGCCGAAGCCCCGACGGCGAAAGCGGTTTTTTGTTTCGGGATCGTGAAAATGCGCATAGGTCGCGTGCCCTGCGCACAAATCACATTTTCGCCACTTTCAGGTCGGACTTTGGTCATGCGGGACTTCCATCTTGCACCTGGGAATGCTGAGGCGACTTGAGACACCCCGTCTTGGCGGACATTTCCAGGCCCCATATGGAATGTCGGCCCGCACCTGTCGGTCCTGCCCCGGATCGGCACCATTTCACGGCCACCGCAAAGCCCCCCGCGGTGGCCGTTTCTTTATCTGGAATCTCTATCTTTCGGCCCGCCCTTTCTGGCATTTTGGCGCCAGCCAGCCAGGAGCGTTCATTCGTGACACAGGGCCAGACCCAATCCGCCGATCCGGGACTCGCCGCCCGCCACCTGACCTGCCTGCGCGGCGAGCGGGTGGTGTTCGCCGATCTTGACTTCACCCTGTCGCCCGGCGGTGCGTTGATCCTGGTCGGGCCGAACGGCAGCGGCAAATCCAGCCTTTTGCGCCTGCTGGCCGGCCTATCGCGCCCGTTTTCTGGCGCCTTGACCTGGAATGGCACCGATATCGCCCAGGACCCGGACGCCCACCGCGCGCGTCTGCGCTATGCCGGGCATCAGGATGCCGTAAAGCCCACCCTGACCGCGCTTGAGAACCTGTCGGTCTGGGCCGGGCTGGACGGGCTGGACGATCCGGAGGACCGGGCCGGCCGGGCGCTGGCAGCCCTTGCCATGGATCATGTCGCAGACATGCCTGGCCGGTACCTGTCGGCGGGACAGAAGAAACGCGTCAATCTAGCTCGTCTGGCCCTGGCACCGGCACGCACGGCCCCGCTCTGGCTGCTGGATGAACCGGCAACGGCGCTGGACCGCGACTCGATTGACCGTCTCGCCGCCTTAATCGCCGCCCACCGGCGGGCTGGCGGCATGGTGGTGCTGTCCACGCACAGCGATATGGATGTCGCAGATGCCTCCATGCTGAATCTGGCCGATTTTGGCGCCACCACCGATGATGAAGACGAAAGCCAGAACGAGGCCGTAGGGGTGCCGGCATGAGCGGTTTCCTGCGGCTGCTGCGCCGTGACCTGCGCCTGGCCCTGCGCCAGGGGGCGGACGCGGCCATGGCGGTTCTGTTCTTCGTGCTGTGCGTGATCATGTTCCCGTTCGGCATCGGGCCGGAACCGGGCGTGCTGGCGCGCATTGCACCCGGTGTCATCCTGGTCGCCGCCCTGCTGGCCTCGCTGCTGTCGCTGGACCGGCTGTTCCAGGCCGATCATGAGGACGGCTCGCTGGAGCTTCTGTCCTTGTCGTCTCTGCCGATGGAGGCGGTGGCGGCGGCCAAGATACTGGCCCATTGGCTGGTCACCGGCCTGCCGCTGATCCTGGCGGCCCCGCTTCTGGCCTTGTTCCTGAACCTGCCCGCTGACGGTTTTCCCATCCTGCTGCTGACATTGCTGCTGGCCACACCCTTACTGAGCCTGATCGGGGGAATCGGTGCTGCCCTGACGCTGGGGGCGCGGCGGGGCGGTGTTCTTCTGCCTTTACTTGTGCTTCCGCTTTACATTCCCGCATTAATCTTTGCCGCCGCCGCTGTCGATTCGGTGCTGACGGGGCAATCGGCCCGCCCACATTTGCTGTTACTGTCCGGTCTTCTAGCGGCGTCCATGCCACTTTCGCCCTGGGGGGCCGCCGCCGCCCTGCGCGCAGCCCTGGAATAGCGGTACGGAAAGCCAGAAGGCCTGCGTCTTTGCGCCTGGATGGTTGCATATCCATTGGAAGTACATCGTCCGCGATTCCCGGCTTGCCCGAAAGATGTGCATCCCTTAAATTCCTACCACCGGCGTCCAGTGCCGGACCTGCGGATGACAATGTCCGCCAAGTCAAAGCCTGATCTCCGCCTGTGCTGCTCAAGCAGGCTAAAGGATCGGCGGCACGGCATTGTGACGGGGGGACGGTTTGCTCGGGTTCTTCATGCGCAGCGAACAGGTCATCATCGTTGATGATGACAAGATCAGGTCGGTGACCATCGGTCCCGGCCAACGCCTGCGTCCTGCCCTTCTGGCCGCCGCCGCCCTGTGCGGCATGCTGGTGGCCAGTGCCGGCTGGATGGCCACGGCGTTTGCCCTGCGTGACAGCCGCGACAGCATTTTCCAGATGGATCAGGGGGCCGCCAATCTGGCAACTCAACTGGCCGACAGCCGGGAACAGCTGTCACGCGTGGCGGGTGACCTGGACAAGGTGCGCGTGGCACTGGATACGGCATTGGCCGAACAGGCGCAGTCGCGCGCCCGCATTGATGCCGCCATGGCCGTGCTGATGGGGGCGGACAAGGACGGGTCGAAGACGCCGCGTCAGGTTCTGGCCGCCGTGCGCAATGAACTGGCCCCGCTGAGGGTGGATGCCGAAGCCGGCGACGGGCTGCGCGCCGCCCAGGAATCGCTGCAACTGATCACCGATATAAGCCAGGAAGCGGCATCCCGCCGCGCCCAATCCGCCATCGCCGCCCTGTCCCTGGTGCTGGAGGAAGCGGAAGCCGTCCCCTCATCCCAGCCGACCCTGGCCCTGGCCAGCGAAGGGCTGGGCAAGGCCCTGGCGGAGGCGCAGTTACAGGCGCAGCGGGCGCGGACCGAAGCAGAGAACGCCTGGACCGAACGTAACGAGATGGCGACGGCGCTGGCCGCCAGCGAACAGCAGATGGCGGAGATCGCCACCGGTCAGGTGGCTCTGCTGAACCGGCTGGCCCAGCACGCCGAACTGCGCATCGGCGCCATCGAAGGGGAACTGAAAAATACCGGCCTAAACCTGGACCGGGTGCTGCGCGCCATGGGCCAGTCACCGCGCGGTGTGGGTGGCCCCCTGATCGGCCTGACGGAGCTGCCCAATGGTAGCCTGCCCGCTGCTGCGCAGGCCGCCTTGAATCAGCTCGAGTCGCGGCTGGACCGGCAGGCACGGCTGCGCGCGCTGGCCAATTACCTGCCACTGACCCCGCCCGTGGATAATTTCTACGTCTCCAGCGGTTTCGGTGGCCGCCGCGACCCCTTCACCAACCAATGGGCCGCGCATGAGGGACTGGATCTGGTGGCCAAGGAAGGCTCCCCCGTGACCCTGCCCGCCGCCGGTCGCGTTGTCGACGTCACCTATGACGAGGGTTATGGCCATATGGTGGAGGTGGATCACGGCCTGGGCATCCGCACCCGCTATGCCCATATGAAGAAAATCATGGTTAAGAAGGGCGAAATGCTGGACCCTGGCCGTCAGGTCGGGACGCTGGGCGACAGTGGCCGCAGTTCCGGCCCGCACCTGCACTATGAAGTGCTGGTCGAAGGCAAGCCGGTGGATCCGCTGCGCTTCATGGAAAGGGGTCGGCATGTTTGCGAAGGTTAAGGAACGCATCGACAGCACCGCCAAGACCGCAACGCGCCCCAGCGGCGGTGGCAATGGCGGCGGGTCCGACCGCCCCATGCCCTCCATCGTCAGCCGTGACATGCGGGTGACGGGCAATCTGGACACGCCGGGCGAGGTGCATGTCGAAGGCACCGTCGATGGCGATATCACCTGTGCCAAGCTGACCATCGGCGCCACGGGCGCCGTGAACGGCCATATCATGGCCGGAACCGTGCGTGTCCATGGGCGTGTGCAGGGAGAGATCAACGCTGAGGAGGTGTTCATCCTCAACGGCTCCTCCGTTCAGGGTGACGTGATCCAGACCCTGCTGGAAATCGCGCCGGGTGCCAGCTTCGAGGGCGCCATCCGGCGCCGCGTGCCGACCGCTCCCACCGCCATGCTGGCCCCACCGCCCGCTGAAGCCGAACCGGCGTCAGAGGCAGAACCGCTATTGCTTGCCACCGAACCGGTCGAGGTGGAAGCCGAGGCGGCGGTGGCCGAAGCCCTGTCCAGTGCAACTGCCGACGAACCGCCCGCCCCCGCCAATAGCGGGGAGGATGTGGAAACGAGAAAGGCCGGGTAACCCCGGCCTTTCCCTTTTCTGCACCCTGGCCCTATGAGCGGACATCCGCCCCGATGTTACCTGCCCTCTTCAGGCGGCGGCGGTGGGGCGGCCATAGGGGCCCGGTCCGGGTCCAGGGGAATGCCACCGGGTGGCGGGGGCCGCATTTCAGGCCCGCCATGCATCCGGCGCTCATTAATCATCATACGGGGCGGACGCATCTCGGCCAGACGACGGCGACCCTCCGGCGACAGCTTGCCCAGCACCTCGATGATCCGGTCGGTCTGCGCCTTCTCCATCGTCTGACGATCGGCGGCAGCACTTTCCAGTTCCGTACGCAGGGCCACGGGGTCGAACGGGTCGGCCCGCATCAGGTCACGCAGGCGATCAATACGATCCCGGAAAGACTTGGCCTTATCCATCATCTTTTCCATATCGGAACCGAAATGTTCCTTCAGGATCTTGGCATCGGCTTCGGGTAGATCATCCATCATCCGGTGCATGGCAAACAGGGGACCGCCGGGGCCACCCGGCCCATCAGGCCCCATCATCACCATCTTGTCACCGAAAGGCGGCTTCGGCCCTAGCCAGCGCGGCACCATGGTGCCCAGCAGGAAAAGGTTCAGGCCGACCGACGCCAGCAGCGCGGTCTGTATCAAACGGTCGCGGTTCATTGGAACAGGCTTTCCAGGGCGGAAGGGGTGAACAGCGCGCTGGGTAGGTCACTGGCGGTAGTCGCGGCGGTGACCGCGCCCTCCCCGCCCATGCCGCCAGCGGCCGTGGAGGCGACGGGGCTGAAGGCCCCCACCAGGATGCCGGCAGCCGTACAGGCGGCCAAACCGGCCACCCGTGGCCAGACCTGTCGCCATCCCCCCAGCATATCCCAAACGCGCTGCGTAAAAGGGACGCGGCGCCGCACCAATCCCGGCACGGGCAGATCACCCAAAGCACCGGCCACCACGCGGGCCACGCGATCATCGCTGATCACCGGCGCATCCAGCCGGTCCAGCATCGCGTCCAGCATGGAAGCACGATGCTGTTCGGCCCGTGCCTGAACAGAATGGGCCAGCAGTGCCTGTGCAGGTTTGCGCAAATCATCGGGCCATCGCCTTGGTTCGGCCCCGTACTGTTCCAGCAGGGCCTGGAAGGCGGCCATCCCCATGGCCTCCTTCCCGCCTGCGCCGTTGATCGGTTCCCTCATTCTTCATCCTCCCCAACGCCCGTGATCCCCAGGGCGGTGAGCCGGCCCCGAAGGGCGCGGCGGGCACGAGCCAGCAGCGATTCCACCGCCGGCACCGACAGGTCCAGCATCCGCCCGGCCTCGGCGGCGCTCATTTCCTCGTAATAGCAAAGGGAGACGGCCACCCTTTGCCGTTCAGGCAGCCCGGCCAGGGCTGCTGCGATGGTTTCCGACATTTGCCGCCGCGCGATCAGCGAACCAGCGGCGGGTGCCGGGTCGGGCATATCCGGGGCGTCTTCCAACGCCTCGAACCCCTGCTTGCGGCGGCGGTCGATACAGAGATTGACGACAACCCGGTGCAGCCAGGTGGAAAACCGTGCGGAGCCGCCCGCCTCCCACTGACCGGCCTTGGTCCAAACCTTGACCCAGGCCTCCTGCACCACTTCGTCCGCTTCCGCCGCGTTGTTCAAGACGCGTTGGGCCACGGACAGGGCGCGGGCGGTATGGCGTGTGGCCAGTACCGTGAACGCCCCCCTGTCCCCGCCGGCGATCCGCGCCAACAGGGTGTCGTCATCCACCATGGGTTCCGCAAGAGCCATACCGGTCACGGTCACCTGCGTATCCTTATGTCGATCCCGTCCGGCCGTACCGGACCCCCGGGCATCACGCCCCGGCAGGTCCAGCGGTGACGGAAGCCGCTTCGTCGCCAGCATGCCCCTTCCACGCGCCGGGGCGCAAATCCCTGTCGCAGGTCACACGGGACCATCGCCCCTCTGTCGAAAATATTTTTGAGCCACTGCGACAGGAACTGTTTGCGTGTTGCGTAAAAGCAATATCGCGGGCCGGTGCCCATCCCACCCCAAAGCACCGGTCACCGCCGACGGCCCCGGACGCCCCATCCACCGTCGGCACCGCGATAGATGGGAAGTCTGCCCCCGGACTTCCGGCCCGCCAGCCCGCCCCTTCAACGGCGGCACCGGTGCCGGGGGCAGCATCCCGAACCTATGTTTAGTTCCTCTCTCCAGAGTGCCTGCCCCCGTCGCCCCTGCCTGGGCGGCGGGGGTTTCTTTTTGTGGGGTGACCGGTTTACCCCCGCGCGGGCACGGCCTGACTGGCCAGGAACAGGGCGGCAGCGGCGGCCACGATGGCGGGGCCGGTCGGGACATCGACCTGGAGTGAGGCGCCCAATCCCGCCACGACCGCCCCCACCCCGATCAGGGCCGCCAGGACGGCCATCGCCTCTGGCCCCCTTGCAAAACGGCGGGCGGCAGCGGCGGGGATGATCAGCAGCGCCGTGACCAGCAGAATGCCCACGATCTTCATGGCCAGCGCGATGATGATGGCGATCATCAAGGTGAAGCCCAGGCGCACGCGGCGTACCGGCACCCCTTCCACCCGCGCCAGATCCTCATCCACCGTCAGGGCCAGCAGCGGTCGCCAGATCCAGGCCAGCAGCGCCAGCACCAGCGCCCCACCGCCCCAGATGGCGTAGAGATCGGCATCACCCACGGCCAGGATGTCGCCGAACAGATAGGACAGCAGGTCCACCCGCACCGACCCCAGCACGGCCAGCGCGATCATGCCCAGGCTGAGCGTTGAGTGCGAAATGATGCCCAGCAGCGTATCGCTGCCCAGCCGACGCTGTTCCTGCAACAGGGTCAGGGCCAGGGCAATGGCCAGGCAGACCAGCACGATGCCCGTTTGGGTTCCGATGCCCGTCAGAAAACCCAACGCCACGCCCAGCAGGGCCGAATGCGACAACGTATCCCCGAAATAGGCCATACGCCGCCAGACGATGACGCAGCCCAGCGGCCCCGTGACCAGCGCCAGCCCGATCCCGGCCAGCAAACCGCGCAGCAGGAAATCATCCATGGCGGTGTCCCCCGTGCGCATGGTCATGGCCGTGATGATGGTGATGGTCATGGCCGCAGCCATGATGGTCGCCATGTCCGGTATGTTCCTGCCCGGCCGGGACCACACAGCCATCATCAGCATGGGAATGGTCATGACTGTGGTGATAGATGGCCAACGCATCGGCATGCCGCCCGAACAGGGCGACGTACTCAGGATGGCGCGACACATCCTCCGGTTTGCCATGGCAGCAGACATGCCGGTTCAGGCAGATCACCGTATCGGTGCGGGCCATCACCAGATGCAGATCGTGGCTGACCAGCAGCACGCCGCAGCCGCGCCGATTGCGAATGGCACCGATCAGTTCGAACAGTTCGATCTGTCCATGGACATCGACCGCCTGCACCGGTTCATCCAGAACCAGCAGGTCCGGCTTACGCAGCAGGGCACGGGCCAGCAGCACACGCTGTAACTCCCCGCCCGACAGGGTCTGAATGGCGCGGTCGATGGCATGTTCGGCCCCCACCTCCGCCAGCACGTCCACCATCTCCGCCCGCGTGGACCGTGACCAGAGCGACAGGAAGCGCGCAACCGGCATGGGCAGCGTGACATCGACGGCGAGGCGTTGCGGCATATAGCCGATATTGAGGCCCGGTGCCCGCGCGACGGCACCCTTGTCCGGCTTCACCAGCCCCAGGCACAGCTTCACCAGACTGGTCTTGCCGGCCCCATTCGGTCCGATCAGTGTGACAATCTCGCCGGCCCCCACGGACAAAGAGACATTGTCCAGAACCGCGCGGTCGCCGCGCGTCAGGCTGATATTCCGGGCTTCCAGTAACGGGGGGGCTGTCAAAGGGCGGCTCCTTTGGCGCATGCTGGCTGGGCTGCCCTGCGCATCCCGCAGGGTTTACGCCATGCCCGCCGCCTTGACAAACGTTACATTATAACACATTTGCAGATCAGTCCTCCGGTACCGGGTCCTTGTCCATGTTGCGCCTTCTGTCCCTTTCCGCCCTGCTGACCGGCCTTATCGCCCTGCCGGCCCTGGCCGCCCCGCCGCCGCCCGATGTGGTGGTGACGGTGAAGCCGTTGCATTCGCTGGTATCCGGCGTGATGCAGGGGGTGGGAGAACCCTATCTGCTGGTGCGCGGGGCCGCCAATCCGCATGCCTTCGCCCTGCGCCCATCGGATGCAAAGGCGCTGTCGGGTGCCGAATTGGTGGTCTGGGCGGGGCCGGGTGTCGAAACCTTCCTGGAGAAGCCGCTATCCACCCTGGCACGGGATGCCCAGGTCCTGACCCTGGTTAAGGAACCGTCGGTCCGGGTGCTTCCTGTGCGCAAGGGCGGGGCGTGGGAGGCGCATGATCACGACCACGCGCATGAAGACAGGCCCGATGCGGAACTGGGCAGCGACGGTCATGTCTGGCTGGACCCGCTGAATGCCAAGGCCATTACCGACCTGATCGCCGCGCGCCTGTCGGCGCTGGACCCCGCCCGCGCCCCGGCCTATCAGGCCAATGCCGCGCGGCAGAAACAGTCGATTGATGCCCTGGACCTGGAAATGCGTGCGGCCCTGACACCGCTGAAGGACAGGCCCTTCATCGTCTTCCATGATGCCTATCATTATCTGGAGGACCGGTACGGCCTGAACGCCGCTGGCGCCATCACCGTCTCGCCCGATCAGCCGCCAGGGGCGGCGCGGCTGTCGGCCCTGCGTGAACGCGTCAATCAGGCCGGTGCCGTCTGCATCTTTGCCGAACCGCAGTTCGAACCGGCCCTGGTCCGCACCCTGGCGCAGGGGACCAAGGCCCACACCGGTGTTCTGGATCCCGAGGGGGCGAACATCCCCGACGGGCCGGACCTTTATGGACAGTTGATGCGCTTCAACCTGCGCTCACTGGTGGATTGCCTTTCCGGGGGCTGATCCCGGACGCCCGGCATGCTATCGGTTCTGCCCAATCGTTTTTGAGAGCAGCAGGGGATAGCGATGCGTATCGGGATCGTGGGCGGCAGCGGCCGCATGGGTCAGATGCTGATCCGTGAGGTTCTGGGCAACAAAGCCGCCACCCTGTCGGGTGCGACCGAACGGCCCGGTTCCGCCGCCATCGGCCGTGACCTGGGCACCCTGATCGGCGCCGATCCCGTCGGTGTCGTGATCACCGACGACCCTGCCGCCCTGTTCGCCAACAGCGATGCCGTCATCGATTTCACGGCCCCCGCCGCCACGGTCGCCCATGCCGCTCTGGCCGTACAGCATGGAACCGCCCTGATCGTCGGCACCACCGGCCTGTCGCCCGATGACCATGCCAAGCTGGCAGAGGCCGGCACGAAGGCCCCTCTGGTCGTGGCCGCCAATTTCAGCCTGGGCGTCACCCTGCTGGCCGGACTGGTGCGCAAGGTGGCGGCCACGCTGGGCGATGATTGGGATATCGAGATCGTGGAGATGCATCACCGGCACAAGGTGGATGCGCCCAGCGGCACCGCCCTGGCCCTGGGTCAGGCCGCCGCGTCCGGGCGTGGCGTCGCCTTGGCCGATGTGAAGGATGCCGTGCGCGACGGGCATACCGGTGCGCGCACGGTGGGCGATATCGGTTTCGCCACCCTGCGCGGCGGGGATGTGGTGGGAGACCATACCGTGATCTTCGCGACGGAGGCGGAACGGTTGGAACTGTCCCACAAGGCCGGCAGCCGCGCCATCTTCGCCCGAGGTGCGGTCCGCGCTGCGCTGTGGGCCGCCGGCAAGGCGCCGGGGGTTTATTCCATGGATGACGTCCTGGGGCTTTAAGCCTCGCTGGCCGTCTTGGCGTCGGGGTCCAGCATCACCTCCATCCGGGTCAGGGCCGCCACATTGGCCACTCTGCTTTCCGCCTCCACCTGCCGGTAGAGTGCCACCAGTTCACGTCCCCAGTCGGTTAGCGCGGTGCCGCCGCCGCCGCTGCCGCCCGTCTGTCCTGTCACGGCGGGCAGGGTGAAGGCGCGGTTGATCTGATCGACCAGCAGCCAGGCCCGGCGATAGGACATACCCATGGACCGGCCCGCCGCCGCGATGGAGCCGGTATCCGCGATGGCTTCCAGCAACCGGATCTTGCCGGGGCCGATCTGGCTGCCATTCGCGAAATCCAGGCGCAGGGTCAGGCGGGTCATGGGCGCATCCGGGTAGTGTGAAAACAGAAGGGGCGGCTGTTGCCAGCCGCCCCACACACTTGTGCCGCAAGGCCGGGTTTCGTCAATGCCCGCCGCTGGCCGCCGCCTTGGCCTTGCGGCGCTTTGCGGCGATCAGGTTTAGGCTCTCCACACCGATGGAGAAGGCAATGGCGAAGTAGAGATAGGCCTTCGGGATGTGGAAATGCAGACCGTCGGCAATCAGGGCCACGCCCACCAGGATCAGGAAGGCAAGCGCCAGCATCTTCACCGTCGGGTGATCCTGCACGAATTTCGACGTCGGGCCGGCGGCGAACAGCATGACCGCAACGGCGATGATGACGGCGGTGACCATCACCGGCAGGTCATTGGCCATGCCCACGGCCGTGATGACGCTGTCCAGCGAGAAGACGATATCCAGCACCATGATCTGGGCGATCACACCGCCGAAGGTCGCGACGGCTCGGGAGCTTCCCTCCTCCTCATGCTGGCCTTCCATCGTGTGGTGGATTTCCTGCGTCCCCTTGTAGAGCAGGAATAGACCGCCGCCCAGCAGGATCAGGTCGCGGGCCGAAATAGCCAGATCGAAGATCGTGAACAAGGGTTCGGTCAGCGACACAATCCAGGCGATGGAGGCCAACAGGCCCAGCCGCATGATCAGGGCCAGCGCCAGACCGAGTTGCCGTGCCTTGGCGCGCTGCGCTTCCGGCAACCGGTTGGCCATGATCGAAATGAAGATGATGTTGTCGATACCCAGCACAATCTCCAGCGCCGTCAAGGTCGCCAGACTGGCCCAGGCACTCGGGTCGTAGATCCACTCAAACATTTTTTCCACCTGCCCCCAGGAAATGATTTGTTAAGGATAGCACCATAGTGGGGCCATTTGCCGCCCTGCAATATGGCAGCAGCGGACCTTGCGGGCAGACGGCATCAGGCATAGCGTGGCCGCAATTGATGCTCATGAGGGAAAACCAAGCCCATGCGCCGTCTGGCCCGCTCGCTGCTGCTCTCCTCCCTGGTCCTGCTGCCCCTGATCGCCCCTGTCAACGCCATGGCGGAAACTGTGTTCCGCCGCGGCATCGGGTCTGCGCCCGGCACGATCGATCCGGGCAAGGCCGATCTGCACCCCGAATCCATCGTCATCTATGATCTGTATGAGGGGCTGCTGACGCCGGGGCCGGACGGCAAGCCCATTGCGGGTGCCGCCGCCAGCTGGGAGATCAGCCCCGATGGCAAGACCTACACATTCAGCCTGCGCCCCGACGGCCGCTGGTCGGACGGGTCGAAGGTCACGGCCAAGGATTTCGTTTATGCTTGGCGCCGTCTGGCCAGCCCGCAGCAGGCCTCTCCCTATGCCTACTATGTCTGGCCCATCGTCAACGGCAAGGAAGTGACGGCGGGAACCAAACCGCCGACCGAGCTGGGCGTGGAGGCGGTGGGCGACCTTATGTTCCGCGTCAGGCTGACCGAACCCGCCGCCTACTTCCTGGGCCAGGTGGCGCATCAGTCGATGTCGCCGGTGAAGGAAGGCACCACACCCGGACAGGTGGGCAATGGCGCCTACAAGCTGGCCGAGATGGTGCCGCAGACGCATCTGAAGCTGGTGAAGAACCCGTATTTCCGCGATGCGGCCAATGTGAAGATCGATACCGTCATGCATATCGTGACAGAGAATGTGGATACCGAACTGAAGCGGTATCGCGCGGGTGAGCTGGATGTGACCTACACCCTGCCCGTCACAGCGGTGGATTGGGCGCGCAAGGAGGCGGCGACCGATTACACGCCCACCCCCACCTACTCCACCTTCTTCCTGGCCCTGAACCTGACGCATGAACCATGGAAATCCGCGCCCAAGCTGCGTCAGGCCCTGTCCATGGCCATCGACCGCGAGATCATCGTGGACAAGGTGCTGAACGGTGACCTGCGCCCGGCCTACAGCTTCACCCCGCCCGGCAAAGTGGCGGGGTATGAGCCGCCGCGCCCCGCCTGGGCCGCCCTGTCGCAGAAGGAACGCGATGAGCACGCGAAGAAGCTGCTGGTTGAGGCTGGATACGGTCCGGGGGGCAAGCCCCTGCCGCCCGTGGAAATCCTGCTGACCCAGAATGAGAACAACAAGCGCGTGATGGTCGCCGTGGCCGCCATGTGGAAGCAGAAGCTGGGCGTGGAAGTGGTGATGAACAACCAGGAATTCCGCGTCGTCTCCTCCATCGGCAATCAGAAGACCTATAAGGACGCGCTTTATTACGGCTGGATCGGCGATTTCCCGGACCCGATCAATTTCCTGAAACTGCTGCGCAGCGACGTGGCCCAGCAGAACTATCCCGCCTACCAGAACAAGGCCTACGACGCCCTGCTGGACAAGGCCAATGCCAGCCTTGACCCGGCGGAACGCATCACCCTGCTGGGTCAGGCGGAGGCGCTGTATCAGGCGGACACCCCCCTGATCCCCATCATGCACAATACCCGTCGCCGTCTGGTCAATCCGCGCATCACCGGTTGGACCAAGGCGCCGCTGGACCAGAACCCGACCCGGTTCCTGGACATCAAGAGCTGACACTCTCGGGCTGACAGGCACCGGCATTGTTGCCCGTCAGGGCTCGCCTCCGGCTCGACCTGACCTACGCATTGGAACAATGATGAAAAGCTTCCGCCTTCTGCCGCTGCTGGCCATGGCCGCCCTGGCGCCCCTGACGCTGTCCCCCGCTGCACAGGCCGAAATGGTCTATCGCCGGGGTACGGGGGCCACGCCCGACACGCTGGACCCGACCAAGTCGGAGCTGCAGCCCGCCGCCCGCATCATCTATGACCTGTTCGAGGGATTGTACACGCTGGATGCCAAGGGCCAGGGCCGCCGTGCGGTGGCGGAAAGCGAAAGCGTCAGTGCCGATGGCAGGGTCTATACCTTCACGCTGCGCGCCGATGCCAAATGGTCGGATGGCACAGCGGTGACGGCGGCGGATTTCGTCTATTCCTGGCGCCGGCTGGCCGATCCCAAGCATGCTTCTCCATACGCCTATTTCGTCTGGCCGCTGGTCAATGGCCAGGCGGTGACGGTGGGCAAGATGCCGACCGACAAGCTGGGCGTGGAGGCGGTGGATGCCCGCACCCTGAAGGTCACGCTGGAACGGCCCACAGGCTACTTCCTGGCCTCGTTGCAGCATGTGGCCATGGCACCGGTGCAGAAGGCCAATATCGACAAGTTCGGGGAGAATTTCACCAGCCCCGGCAACCTTGTCTCCAACGGCGCTTACAAGCTGGCCGAATATCTGCCGCAGTCGCATATCAAGACGGTGAAGAACCCGTTCTATTACGACGCGGCCAAGGTCAAGATCGATACTGTCTTCTCCTACCCGATCGACAATCAGGACACGGAATTCAAGAAGTTCCGGGCGGGGGAATTGCTGGTCACCGATACGCTGCCCAACCCGCAGGTCAATTTCGCGAAGGAGAACCTGCCCGACGCGTATCGGGCGGGGCAGACCTATTCCACCTATTACCTGTCCTTCAACCTGAAGAACGAGCCGTGGAAATCGAATGCCAAGCTACGCGCCGCCCTGAACCTGGCCGTCGACCGTGAGGTTCTGGCCGAGAAGGTGGTGGGCGGCGGGGAGAAGCCGGCCTACACCTTCACGCCACCGGGCAATGTCGGTGGCTATGACCCCCCGCGCCCAGACTGGGCGGCACAGACCCAGGCGCAACGCGACGAACTGGCCAAGAAGCTGTTCGCCGAAGCCGGGTACGGGCCGGGAGGCAAGGAA
This sequence comes from Niveispirillum cyanobacteriorum, assembly GCF_002868735.1. Taxonomy (GTDB): domain Bacteria; phylum Pseudomonadota; class Alphaproteobacteria; order Azospirillales; family Azospirillaceae; genus Niveispirillum; species Niveispirillum cyanobacteriorum. Next base: position 2,086,154 of record NZ_CP025611.1, read on the forward strand.
CTGCCCGAGATCGAGATCCTGCATTACACCAACGACAATGCCCGCAAGGTCGTGGTGGCCGTGGCCGCCATGTGGCGGCAGAAGCTGGGCGTGAAAACCCGGCTGAACAATCAGGAATTCCGCGTGGTGGCCAATATCGGCAACCATAAAAGCTATTCCGACATCCTGTATTATGCCTGGATCGGAGATTATCCGGACGCCAATTCCTTCCTGCAATTGCTGCGCAGTGATGTGGATCAGCAGAACCTACCGGGATACAAGGACCCGGCCTATGACAAGCTGCTGGACGAGGCCAATGCCAGCACCGACCCGGCCAGGCGCCTCGCCCTGTTGAAGCAGGCCGAGACGCTGGCGCTGGCCGCCAACAGCATCGTGCCGCTGACCCATAATACGCGCCGCCGGCTGGTCGATCCACGTATCAAGGGCTGGACCCCCAATCCGCTGGATTTCAACCTGTCGCAATATCTGGAGGTGGCACCGTGAGCGCCTTGCCGCCGCCATCATCATCCCCTATCGTCGGCGCAAACATTCCCCTGGTGGAGATCACATCCGTGAGCGGTTCTGACTTTTCCCGTCGCCAACTCCTGGCCGCCGGTGCCGCCCTGTCCCTGGCGCCTGCCCTGCCCGCGCTGGGTCAGGCCGCCCCCGCCATCGACGTGAAGGCCGCCACGGCGGACATCGTCTATGGCAATCCGAACGCCAAGGTGACGGTGGTCGAATATGCCTCGCTCGCCTGCTCGCACTGCGCGCATTTTGAGAAGGAGATGTTCCCGACCTTCAAGAAGGAATTCATCGACACGGGCGAAGTGAAGCTGATCTTCCGCGACTACCCGCTAAACGGGCCGGGCCTGCGCGCCCATATGCTGATGCGCTGTGCCGGCGGGGCCAAGACCCAGGCGCTGAAGACCGCCATCTTCAACAGCCAGGCCACCTGGCTGAACCAGAACTTCTTGGCCAACCTTGCCAATATCGGCAAGCTGGCCGGCGTGTCGCAGGCACAGTTTGATGCCTGTATGGCGACCAAGCCGCTGGAAGATTTCATTATCAAGAGCCAGTACACGGCCCAACAGGAACATCAGGTCAATTCCACGCCGACCTTCATCGTAAACGGCGAATATGTCATCGCCGGTGCGTACCTGGACCAGTTGACCGACGCCGTAGTCAAGGCCGGCGCCAAACGCAAGGCGTCGTAATCCCATGTGGCGGCGGTGCTTCCTGATCCTGGCCGGTCTGCTATCACTGTCCCTGCCCGCTTACGGGCAAGGGGGCGCCGCCCCCACCTTTGCCGACATCACCTATGGCAGCGAGAAGGCCCCCATTACGGTCGTGGAGTATGTGGCCCTTTCCTGCCCCCATTGCGCCCATTTTCACTTCGATACCCTGCCCAAACTGAAGGCACGCTACATCGACAGTGGTCAGGTACGGCTGGTGGTAAAGGACATCCCGAACAATGCGCCTGGTTTGCGGGCTGCACAGCTGGCCCGCTGCATGGGCGATGACAAGCATGTCAAGCTTTATGAGGTGCTATACAAGACACAGGCGCAGTGGCTGAACGCTGATTTCATGATGGGGCTGGCCCGCATCGGCGCCCTGGCCGGTGTCGGCCCGGCACAGTTCCAGGCCTGCATGGCCAACAAACAGGTGGAGGATTTCATGATCCGCCGCCAGCAGGAGGCAGGCCAGCGTCATCAAGTAATGGGAACGCCCACCTTCATCATCAATGACGGCGCCGCGCGGGTGGAGGAAGCCAGTGAGGCGAAGCTGTTCGCCGCATTGGAAAAGCTGGGCGCCAAGCCCGCACCCTGACACCCGCCGATGACCGATCCTCTACCCCTGTCCCCCGACGCCATCGCCGCCGATCTTGCCCAGTTGGGAATCGCGGCGGGCGATCTGGTCATGGTGCATGCCGCCTGCCGCGCGGTGGGGCCTGTCATGGGTGGGCCGGATGGGATCATCGCGGGTCTGCGCCGCGCGGTGGGTCTGGGCGGCACCCTCATGGCGTACCTGGATTGGGAAGCGGCCTGGGAGGATTTTGTCGATGCGGACGGGCGGGTGCCCGATGTCTGGCGCCCGCATGTCGTGCCCTTTGATCCCGCCCGCACCCGTGCCGCCCGCGACAATGGCGCGTTGCCTGAATTCCTGCGCACCACGCCCGGCGCCATCCGCAGTTCGAACCCCGGTGCCTCCATGGCGGCACTTGGCCCGCTGGCCGATACCCTGACCCGCGACCATCCGCTGAATTACGGTTACGGCCCCGGATCGCCGCTGGCCCGGCTGGTAGAACGGCGTGGCAAGGTGCTGATGCTGGGCGCACCGTGGGACACGATGACCCTGCTGCACCATGCCGAACATCTGGCCCGATTGCCTGACAAGACGATCATCCGCCGGGAAATACCGTTCGCCCGCCCCGACGGCGGCATCGACTGGCGCTGGATGGAGGAGTTCGACACCTGTGACCCGGTGAGCGAGCGGCTGCCGGAAAACTTCATAGAGCAAATCGTGACCGAATATCTTGCCGCCGGCGCCGGGCGGCGGGGTATGGTGGGGGCAGCACCGTCGATCCTGGTGGATGCGGCGGATATCCTGCCCTTTGCCATCAAATGGCTTGAACACACCGCCGCTTAGGCCTACCCATCGCGCCCTTCCCCGCTACCGACCCCCGGCGACCCGTGCAATTCACGAAACTCCGTCTTTCCGGCTTTAAGTCCTTCGTCGATCAGACAGAGCTTCTGATCGAGCCGGGGATGACGGGTGTTGTCGGCCCCAATGGCTGCGGCAAGTCCAACCTGCTGGAGGCGCTGCGCTGGGCCATGGGGGAGACCTCGGCCAAGCGCATGCGCGGCGAGGATATGGACGACGTCATCTTTGGCGGCACGGCTACGCGGCCCGCCCGCAATATCTGCGAGGTGACGATGGTGCTGGGCAACAATGCCCGCACCGCCCCCCCGCCCTTCACCGATGCGGAAGAGCTGGAGATCACCCGCCGGCTGGAACGCGGGTCGGGGTCGGATTACCGCATCAATGGCAAGCTGGTCCGCGCCCGCGATGTGCAGATCCTGTTTGCCGACCATTCATCGGGTGCCAACAGCCCCTCCATGGTCAGCCAGGGTCGCGTCGGCGCCCTGATCAACGCCAAGCCCGGTGACCGACGGCAATTGCTGGAGGAGGCGGCCGGCATCAGCGGCCTGCATGCCCGCCGGCATGAGGCGGAACTGCGGCTGCGCGCGGCGGAGACCAATCTGACGCGGCTGGAAGATGTGCTGGCCGCCATGGATGGGCAGTTGCAGGGTCTACGCAAACAGGCCCGTCAGGCCCAGCGCTACCGTCAGGTGCAGGACCATATCCGCCGGGCCGAGGCGCAATTGCTGCATCAGCGTTGGAACGAGGCCAACCGTCTGCTGGATCGCGCCCGCGATGGCCATGCCACCGCGGACAGTGCCGTGCGCGATCAGATGCTGGCTGTCAGCAGCACCGCCACCGCCCGCGATGAGGCGGCAGCAGCCCTGCCTCCCCTGCGGCAGGAGGATGCCGCCGCCGGTGCCGGGCTTCAGCGCCTGATCGTGGCGCGCGAACAGCTTGACGCCGAAGAGGCGCGGGTCAAGGAGGCGCATGGCGCCATGCAGCGCCGTCTGGCGCAGCTGGCCACCGACCTTGCGCGCGAACGCGCGCTCGCCGCCGATGCCGACAATGCCGCCGCCCGTCTGGCCGAGGAACGGGCGGGCCTGCTGGATGCGCAGGGCGAAGAGGCGATGGAGCTGGAGGCCGCCGAGGAAGCGCTGCTGACGGCCCGCGACGCGGTGGAAGCAGCCGAGCGCGACCTGTCCCGCGCCCTGGAACAGGCCGCGTCGGAGGAGGCGGCTCGGACGGCGGCCGGCAACCGCCTGCGCGATGCCCAGGCGCGTCTGTCCACCCTGGAAAGCCGGCTGTCCGAACAGGCCGCCCAACTTTCCGCCCTGGACGCAAAGATCGGCGACGATACCGCCCTGGAAGCGGCAGCAGAGGCGCTGGCCCTGGCCGAGGAGCGGCTGGAGTGCGCGCGCGAGACCGCCGAGCAAGCGGAACAGGCCAAGCAGGAGGCTGACAGCGCCCTGGAACAGGCCCGCAGCGACGGGCAGACCAGCATGGCGGCGGCGCGCACGGCCCTGTCACAGGCAGAGGCGCGGGATACGCAGCTGCGCGCCGAACGCGATGGCTTGCGGGCACTTCTGAACCTGGAAGAAGAAGACCTGTTCCCACCGCTGATCGATGCCGTCACGGTTGCCGCCGGCTATGAACAGGCGCTGGCCGCAGCATTGGGGGACGATCTGACGGCGCCGCTGGACGAGGCGGCGGCCCGGCATTGGCGCACCCTGCCGCCGCTGGACATCACCGCCCCCCTGCCGGCGGGGGTGGAACCGCTGTCGGCACAGGTCAAGGCTCCGGTGGAAATGGCGCGCTGCCTGTCGCATATCGGGCTGGTGGCCGATGCCGCCACCGCCCGGCGGCTGGCCCCCAGCCTGTCACCCGGTCAGATATTAGTCAGCCGCGATGGCGGGGCCTGGCGCTGGGACGGGTTGACCACCACACCCGGTGCGCCCACGGCGGCGGCTATCCGCCTGACCCAGCGTAACCGGTTGGCGGAAATTGAGACTGCCCTAACCCAAGCCGATGCCGATCTGGCCGCCGCGCGCAAGGCCCATGGAGATGCCAGTACCGCCGCCGATGCCGCCATCCTGACGGCGCGGCGGGCGAATGAGGCGGCGCAGGCCGGCGACCGGCAGGCGCGCGAGGCCGTGCGCCATGCCTTCACCGCCGTCGATCAGGCCCGCAGCGCCCAGTCCCGGCTGGTCAGCGAGGCCGCCGCCGCGCGGTCCAAGCGCGACGCCATGGTGCAGTCCCTTGACCTGCTGAGCAGCGACAAGGAAGAGGCGGCAACGCTGGTGGCCGACGCGCAGGCCTCCCTGGATGATCTGCCCGACCCCACCCTGTCGCGTATGGCGGTGGCCGATGCGCGTGGCCTTCTGGCCGAACAGCGCGGGCATCTGTCGGGGGCACAGGCCGCAGTGGACCGGGTGAAGCGCGACGCCGAACAGCGCCGCCGCCGCCTATCCAGCCTGGAGGCCGAGGAACTGTCTTGGAAGGCCCGTGTCGAGGGGGCGGCCAGCCGCCTGTCGGAACTGACCGAGCGGGCGGAGGAGGACCGGGCAGCGCTGGAGGCCTTGACCGAACGGCCCCTGGAGATCGCGGCGGAGCGGGAGGCTCTACGCGGCCATATCGTCACTGCCGAACGCCGCCGCCGCCAGACGAGCGATGCCCTGGCAGAAGCGGAAACCGCGCAGACCCAGGCCGAACAGGCCGTGCGCAAGGCGGAAAGCGCGCTTGCCGACGCCCGCGAAGCCCGCGCCCATGCCGAGGCGGCTGTGACCCAATCGCTGAACGCCCTAGCCGGTCTGGTGGAGCGTATCCGGGAGAAGCTGGATTGCGAGCCGGGGGACGTTCTGTCCGCCGCCGGTATCGACCCGGACGATGAGATGCCGCCACCATCGCAGCTGGAACAGCGCCTGTCGCGCCTGCTGGAGGACCGCGAACGCATCGGCCCCGTTAATCTGCGGGCGGAGGTCGAATTGGCCGAGATGGAAGCGGAAACCGCCAAGCTGACCAGCGAACGCGACGACCTGATCGCCGCCATTGCCCGCCTGCGCCAAGGGATCGGCACCATCAATCGCGAGGCGCGGGAGAAGCTGCTGGCCAGTTTCGATCTGGTGGACGGGCATTTCCAGCGGCTGTTCACCAAGCTGTTCGGCGGCGGGTCGGCGCATCTGAAACTGACCGAATCGGATGATCCGCTGGATGCGGGGCTGGAGATCTATGCCAGCCCGCCGGGCAAGAAATTGCAGGTCCTGTCCCTGCTGTCGGGTGGGGAACAGGCGCTGACGGCCCTGTCGCTGCTATTCGCGGTGTTTTTGTGCAACCCCGCCCCCATCTGCGTACTGGACGAGGTGGACGCGCCGTTGGACGAGGCGAATGTCGGCCGTTTCTGCGACATGGTGGAGGAAATGGCGGCCAGCGGCGCCACCCGCTTCCTGATCGTCACCCATCACCGCCTGACCATGGCCCGCATGCACCGGCTGTTTGGCGTGACCATGATGGAACGCGGCGTCAGTCAACTGGTCAGCGTCGATCTGGCCCGCGCGGCGGAAATGGTCGACGCCTGACTTTCATCCCTCCATTTGCAGCCGCCAATGGCCGCGCAGATAAAGATGGAACAGCCACGCCCAGGCGGGAAGGGTGAGCACCGCCATGCAGCCCCAGACCGATACCATCATCGCATCCTTGGGCAGGCCCAGCGCCACCGCGATCAAGGCGCCCAGCAAAGCCGCCGCCCCAGCAACCGGCGCCAGGAGGGTGCACATGCCAAACACACCCCACAGTGAAGGATCACGACGTGGCAGCCCGTAATTCTCCATGGTTGCATCCCCGCTGATTTAATCCCGCAAACTATGCCGGACCCCCTGGCTGTGCGCAAGCGGAAGCGGACGGCAAGGTCACCACCCCCTTCCATTCCGCCCCGCCATCCGTGCTATGGTTCGGCCCACAATCCAACGCGCCCCGAAAACGGGGACATATAGCCGGACATCTCCATGGAAGCCTGGTCCGAGTATTCACGGTTCCTGATTGCGCTTTTCGCCATCCTGACCCCGTTTGCCGCCATCCCGATCTTTCTGGGCATGACGGAGGGACGTGGTGCCAGGGAACGCAATTCCATTGCCTTTTCCGCTGTCATGACGGTGGCGACGGTCCTGGTCAGTTCCGTCTTTCTGGGCGATGCCATCCTGACGGTGCTGGGTACCAGCCTGGCCAGTTTCCGGGTAGGCGGCGGTATCGTGCTGCTGCTGATCGCGCTGTCGCTGCTGAATGCTACCGTGTCGGGCGTGAAGCAGACGCCGCAGGAAGCGGACGAGGCTGGCACGCGTCAGGCCATCGGTGTGGTGCCGCTGGGCCTGCCCCTGCTGGCCGGTCCCGGCTCCATCTCTGCCGTCATCATCGAGGCGCAGCGTGGCGTGGGCTGGGAGCATTATGCGGTGCTGGTCGGCTGCATCCTGGCAGTCTGCGCCTTCCTGCTGCTGACCCTACGTCTGGCCGTGCCCATCGGCAACAAGCTGGGCCAGACCGGCCTGAACATCATGAACCGCCTGACCGGCCTGCTGCTGGCTGCGGTCGCGGTGGAGATCATCGCCGCCGGTCTGCGGGCTCTGTTCCCCGGCTGGATGACGTAAGCCGGCATCTTCTCCCTGCCAGGCCCGAACGGCGGATGGGAGGGAGAAGAACCGGTACGTCTATCAGGCGCTGGTATTTACATGGCCACCGACATCGCCCTTGGCGACGCCGACAATGGCTTCGCGCAGCAGGCGACCATGGATCGTGTAGCCGGCTTGCAGCACCTGAACCACGGTGCCGGCGGGTTTGCCGGTATTTTCGATCTCCATCATGATCTGATGGAAATTCGGATCGGCGGGGGTGCCCAGCGCCTCAACCTTGGCGATGCCGGCACGGTCGAAGGCGGCGATCAGCTGACGTTCGGTGGCTTCCACGCCGGTCAGCAGGTTACCCACGGCCTGATTCTCGGCCCGCACATCCTCGCCCACAGCCTCCACGGCGCGGCGCAGATTGTCGGCCACGGCCAGTAGTTCCTTGGCGAACTTGGCAACGGCGTATTTGGCGGTATCTTCCCGCTCGCGCTCGGCCCGGCGGCGGACATTCTCCGTCTCGGCCAGGGTGCGCAGCATCTGGTCCTTCAGGGACGCGACCTCTGCCTCCAATTGGGCGACGCGGGCCTCGGCACCGGCCTCGGTCGTGCCGGCCTGGGCGGCGGGCTCTGCACTGGGGTCGTTGTCGTGGGTGTTGATCGTGTCGGTCATCGCGGAACTTGCCCTTGGGAAATCTAGGGGGTGGGAAACGGCCCTCTGGTTTAGGCGGGATTGCGTCGCCTGTCGAGATGCCGCAACCCAGAAATAGGGTGCCATACCCCCAAACCACAAGGGGAGGTCACCCCATCAACCTGCCGATCAGCTTTGCCGTATAGTCGACCATTGGAATGATGCGGGCGTAATTGATGCGGGTCGGGCCGATCACGCCGATGGCGCCCACAATCTGTTCCTTGGTGTTGGCATAAGGGCTGACGATCATCGAACAGCCGGCATGGGAGAACAGGTCATTCTCCGCCCCGATAAAGATCTGTACCCCTTCCGCCTTGCCCGTTGCGTCCAGCATGCGCAGCATCTGTTCGCGCGTTTCCAGCGCCTCGAACAGGGTGCGGATGCGCTCCAGGTCGGAAATGGCGGTGACGTCCTCCAACAGCTTGGCCTGCCCACGCACGATCAGATAGCCCTGGCTGCCCCGCGCGCCGGACCATGTGGCAAGCCCCGTCTGCACCACCTTCTGCGTCAGGCTGTCCAACTGGGACTTCTGTTCCTCCAGCTCCTTCAGGATAAAGGCGCGAGCCTCGGCAAGGGTGCGGCCCACGACGCGGGCGTTCAGGTAATTGCTGGCCATCTGCAGCGCTGATGGCGGCAGACCGGTCGGCACCTCCACCACCCGGTTTTCCACCAGCCCGTCCTCAGTCACCAGCACCACCAGCGCCCGGCCCGGCGACAGGCTGACAAACTCGATATGTTTCAGGGGACGGTCCGTCTTGGGCGCCAGCACCAGACCGGCGCAGGATGACAGGCCCGACAGAAGGTTGGTGGCCTCTTCCAGCACCTCCGGCACTGACCGACCGCGGGCCGAACAGGTGGCCTCGATATCCTCCCGCTCCCGCTCCGTCAGGTCGCCCACCTCCAGCAGGCCGTTCACGAACATGCGCAGGCCGGCATCGGTGGGGATGCGACCTGCCGATGTGTGCGGAGAGATCAGCAGGCCCAGTTCCTCCAGATCCGCCATGACATTGCGGATGGTGGCGGGCGACAGAGTGGCCGTCAGGCGCCGCGACAGGGTGCGCGATCCCACCGGTTCGCCGGTCTGTACGTAGGCTTCCACGATATGGCGGAAAATCTCCCGCGACCGCTGGTTCAGCTCAGTGATCATGCCTTTCGCACCGGTCCCTTGCCGTTGCATTCGTTAAGAAGATTAGTCGGCGGCACCGGCCAAATCAATGGAGGGGAGACCATACCATGGCTGGACGCAGCCGCACCCCCATTGCTATGAGGATGGCCGGACACCCAAGGATAATGGAAGACATCATGACCCGCCCCTCTGGCCGTCTGGCCGATCAGCTTCGCCCTGTCAGCCTGGAGACCAATTTCTCCCGCCATGCGGAGGGGTCGTGTCTGGTGAAGTTCGGTGATACGCATGTGCTGTGCACCGCCAGCGTGGACGAAAAGGTCCCGCCGTTCCTGCGCGGCAAGGGCCAGGGCTGGGTGACGGCGGAATATGGCATGCTACCGCGTTCCACCCATACCCGCACCGACCGTGAGGCCGCCAAGGGCAAGCAGTCGGGCCGCACCCAGGAAATCCAACGCCTGATCGGCCGTTCCCTGCGTGCTGTCACCGACCTGAAGGCCATGGGCGAGGTGCAGATCAAGGTCGATTGCGACGTGATCCAGGCTGATGGCGGCACCCGCACGGCCAGCATTACCGGCGCTTACGTCGCCCTGCATCTGGCGTTTCAGCATCTGGTGCGGGTGGGCAGCATTTCCACCATCCCCCTGATCGATCAGGTGGCGGCCATTTCCTGCGGCATCTACAATGGCGTGCCCGTCCTGGACCTGGATTACCCGGAAGACAGCAATGCCGGCGCCGACGCCAATTTCGTGCTGACCGGTCGTGGCGGCATCGTGGAAATCCAGGGCACGGCAGAGGACAAGCCGTTCGAGGAGAGCGAGTTCATGGCCCTGATGGCCCTGGCCCGCAAAGGCATCGGTGAACTGACGGCGCTGCAGCGTCAGGCGCTGGGGCAGTAAGGAGCCGCCATGACCCATCCCCGCCTCTTCACCGGTGACACGCTGGTAATCGCCACGCATAACAAAGGCAAGGTGCCGGAGATTGCGGCGCTGTTGAAAGACCATGTTGCGAACTTCCCCAGTGCCGGGGAACTGGGGCTGGGGGAGCCGGAGGAGACGGAGACGACCTATATTGGCAATGCCGTGCTTAAGGCTCGGGCGGCGGCCATCGCGTCGGGCCTGCCGGCGCTGGCCGATGATAGCGGGCTGTCGGTGGACGGTCTTAATGGCGATCCCGGCGTCTATTCCGCACGCTGGGCCGGGCCGACCAAGGACTTCACCCTGGCCATGGACAAGGTGCGCGTGGCGCTGGACGCCTCAACCGACCGCAAGGGCGACCGTGCCGCCTTCATCTGTGCCCTGGCCCTGGCCTGGCCTGATGGGCATGTCGAGGCGGTGGAGGGCCGGTTTGAAGGGCGCCTGACTTTCCCGGCGCGTGGTGCGCGCGGCTTCGGCTATGATCCGATCTTTATCCCCGATGGCTATGACATCACCTGCGGGGAGATGGACCCGGACCTGAAACATGCCATCAGCCACCGCGCCGACGCCTTCGCCAAACTGAAGGCCCGCTGTTTCCATACGGGCTGAAAAGGGACTCGGATTCATTAGAATGTTCTGGTATTGTTCCTATCATCCTGCCGGCTGTGGTGGGGCATGATCTGGGGGAAACAATGATCGGATATGTAACGCTGGGGACGAATGACCTGGCGCGCGGTGCCGCCTTCTATGATGCCATCGCCAAGGAACTGGGCACCGGTCGCATGATGGAATTCCCGACGGGCATTGCCTGGGGCAATCCCAATGGCGGGGCCGGCGTGGCGCTGATGAAGCCGTTTGACGGCAACGCCGCCAGCGTCGGCAACGGCGTCATGGTGGCGTTTGAGGCCAAGGACAAGGACCAGGTCCACCGCCTTTATGATATCGCCATGTCGCAGGGCGGCACCTGCGAAGGCCCGCCGGGCCCGCGCGGCGACAATTTCTATGCCGCCTATTTCCGGGATCTGGATGGCAACAAGCTGAACGCCTTTGTGATGACGGGTCCGATCTGATGTGGCGCGGGCCGCGCATGGGTGAAAACCATGGGCGGCCCGCTGCTCTGGACCCTTCTTCGAGCAGGCCTTGTTGCGCGTGATGCCGCCGGGGGCAAATTCACGGGGTCCGGCATATTTGGCGGGCATTGTTCGATAGACGGACAGCCCGCATGGCATTATCAAGGTCCCACCATATGCAACCTGCCGATGGTGGAGCCGCCCCTGTCCTCCCTGCCCGTGCAAGAACGCCGCATCGCCTGGCTGATGACGGCGGTACAGTTCGTCAGCGTCCTGTCCTTCATGGTGGTCATGCCGCTGGGCCCGGACTATGCGATGGATCTGGGCATTGATACGGCGCGGGTCGGGTGGGTCCTGGCCGCCTACACGATCTCCTCCTCTATCATCGGCCTGCTGGCCGCCATGGTGCTGGACCGGTTCGACAGGCGGCCCGCCCTAGGCATCTGCATGGTGGGGCTGGTGCTGTGCAATGTGGCAGCCGCTCTGTCCGTCGATCTCTGGTCACTGCTGGCTGCACGGGGACTGGCCGGTCTGTTTGGCGGCCCCGCAGGGGCCCTGTCGGTGGCCATAGTGGCCGACAATGTCCCGGCGGAAAGACGTGGCAAGGCCATGGGCATGGTCATGGGGTCGCTGTCGCTCAGCGCTGTGCTGGGTATTCCGGCGGCGCTTGAGCTATCGCACCTGTTCGGCTGGCGTGTGCCCTTCCTGGTGGTGGCAGGGCTGGGGCTTGTCATCGTCCTGATCGCGCTGCGCCTGCTGGGACCGCAACGCATGCATATGACAACTCCATCCGCCCCCCTGCGGGAGGCACCGGCACATCTGTTGCGGGTGGCGCGTGGAACCTTGCCGGCACTGGCCTTCGCCCTGTCTTTCATCGCCATCGTGCCCAGCTTCATGCTGATCACCAACATGGCCGTCTTCGTGCAGTTCAATCTGGGTTTCCCGCGTGAACAGCTGGGCCTGCTGTACATGATCGGCGGGGTTTTGAGTTTTTTTGGAATGCGGGTGACCGGGGTGCTGGTTGACCGCTATGGGTCGGCGCCGGTCACGACCGGTACGGCCCTGGGCCTAGCCACCCTGATCTGGCTGCTCTACTATGATTGGTACTGGGCGGCACTACCCGTTGTGGCCTTGGTGCCCGGCTTCATGGTCTTCAACAGCGCGCGCATGGTGGCGCAGAGTGCGGCTGTGTCCAAGGTGCCGGCCCCTGCCGATCGCGCCGGCTTCATGGCACTGACCCAGTCCGTGACACAGGTGGCCGGCGGTCTGGCGGCCCTGGCAGGATCGGCCATGCTGACCACCGGTGCCAAGGGGGAACTGCTTCATATTGAGAATGTTGCCCTGGTTTCCCTGGTCATCACCCTACTGGCCCCTCCGCTGATCTGGGCCCTGGAACGCCGTCTACCCCGGAATGCCGATGTCAGCCACCGCGTGAAGGCGATGGTGAAGGGCAGTTCCGGGGGATAGGCCGGGCCTCCAGCGGGCCAAAGCTTACTGCCAGTCCTTCACGCCATACTTGTCCAGGATGGCCGTCAGCTGCCCGCTCTTGCGCAGCTCTGCCACCTTGGCATCAATCAGCTTGGCATAGGCGGCGCTGTTGGGATCCTTGGGCGACAAGCCGATGGATACGCTCGTCTGCTGCCCCAGCGCGTGATAGTTGAACAGGTTGCGATAACCCTTCGATTCCAGAAGGAAGTCGATGACATTGCTGTCCTCGACCATGGCGTCGATCTTGCCGTCGATCAGCATATTGACCAGATCCTCGGTCACATTGTCGCCCGAGACCTGCACAATGTTGGGGGAACCCTTGTTGGCGTCGATGAAGGCGTTCACTTCCGTGCTGTAGAAGTAATCCTTGATCGATCCGAAACGCACGGCCTTCAGCGCGTCCAGGTTCGTCACCTTGAAATCCTTGGTCTCCTTGCCCTTGCGGATGACCAGGGTGGGGCGGGATGTACCAAGGCTGAGGCCTGGATAAATCATGCCCGGCGCTTCTTCCTTGGTGGCACCAACCGCACCTGTGGCGGTACCGGCGGTCACCGCGGCCAAGGCATCGGTCCAGGGCATCAGCTGGTAATCAACCTTGTGCCCTGCCGGCTCTAATGCTGCGCGTGCGATTTCGATCAAGTAGCCGGGCCGGTTGCCCGGCTCGCAGTTATAAGGGCACCAGCTATCCGCCCGCAGCTTCACCTCACCCGCCACCGCCGGCAGGGAAAGGGTCGCCACCGAAAAGGCCAATAGGGCCATCGCACCGACTCTGCCAAAAATGCGCCGCATCATCATACCCCGTTCATTCGGCTTAAAATTTAGGCATGGGTGGTAATAAGCGGGATCGGCCCTGTCAATTCATGCGACCCTGACCAAACGGATTGCAGATACGCGCGCTGGGACTGTCAAAATTCAGTCACGGAACCTTTAATCCTTTGGCTTGTTTAAAAATACCGCGGGACTAGACACGGCCCTGTCACCGCCCCACCCTTATGCACAGCAACGCGGGGAAAGCGACGCATGGAACGGGTGCACCTGTCGGTCTGCATGTCACTGGACGGCCATATCGATACTGACGCGGGTCAGCGGCTGGTGCTGTCCTCCGAGGAGGATTGCCGGGACATGCATGCGGTTCGAGCCGATTGCGATGCCATACTGGTGGGGGCAGGTACGGTCCGGCGGGATCAGCCGCGTCTGACCGTACGCTATCCAGACCTGCTGGCCGCACGGCGCGAACGCGGCATGCCCGATCATCCGGTCAAGGTGGTGGTGACGCGCGGCGGGCAAGGGCTGGAACCTGATGCAAACTTCTTTCAGCAGGGCGGCCCCGTCATTGTTTTGTGTACAGAATCCGCCCTGCCCGACCTTCGCGCGCGGCTGTCATCGGTAGCACAGGTCGTGGGAATGGAGCAGGAGGGCGTGGCCACCATCCTGTCACGCCTGTCGGGCCTGGGTGTCCGGCGGCTGATGGTGGAAGGGGGATGTCAGGTTCTGACGCAATTCCTGGCCGCCGGTGCTTTCCACCGGCTGCGGGTGGCGGTAGCTCCCTTCATGCTGGGCCGGGCCGGCGCCCCAAGGCTGGCGGGTCCCGGGCCTTTCCTGCATGGGCCGGACAATCGTCTGCGCATCCTGTCGACACGCACGCTGGGCAATATCGCCGTGATTGATATGGAAAACCCGGACCCGAACCTTAATTACCGCTGAACGTATCGCGCAGGCGCGGCGCGTTCTGCACCTGATCGCGCGCGGCGGAACGGTCATTGGGGCCTGTCATGGCACCACCGGCGGCAAAGACCTGATCGCCACGCGGCTGGGCCGGAAGCTCCTTGCCGAACATGGCATGCAGGCGCTGATATTCCTTCTGATGGTATTCCTGCGCTTCCTGGAAGTCGGGCTCCCCGTTGCGCGGTGCGGTCACGATCACCTCGTCCATCATTTCCGGCTGCGGCTTGGCATTCTGGGCGGCGGCAGTGCCGGCCAGGGCCAGAAGCAGCAGGGACAGGACAGGGATACGCATGCAAGCAAACATGGCGGGCCTCATGATCGATAAACCCAACATATCATAAATGGGTGGCCGACGCCTTTGTTCCCACCTGCACGGAAGATGGCTCACTCCCACCCGCCCAGCAATGGGCGCATGCGCAGGCTTTCCTTGTTCCGCACCCGCACCTTACCATGCACATGGTCGGGCACGGCATCGCGCGGGCCGCCCACGCGCACCGGCCGTTCGGCAAAGCGGCCCAGGCTGATCATGCGGTCATAGGTGACGATGGCGGCGGCGACCGAGACATTGACGCAGAACTTGGTCGGGATCTTCACGACATGATCACAGCGGGCCAGCATGGCCGCCGACAGGTTGCCCCGTTCCGGCCCAAACACATAGGCGGCACGCAGCGGGTGGCGGAAACTAGGCAGTTCCGCCGCATCATCGGTCAGTTCGCACCCGACCAGCTGGCAGCCCTCCGGCAGGGCCATCTCTCCGATCGACCCCCAGCCATAATAGGGCACATGATCGACCCCGCCCGACGTGTCAGTGACGCGCAGTTCGTTCATGTCGACCACAGCATTCACAGAGAAGACAAAGCTGGCGCCGAACGCGTGGCCCGTCCGCATGATGGTGCCGAGATTGCCGGATTTGCTGATGCCTTCGGCGCCGAGGGCGAAATAGCCGCGCATGATGACCTGATGCCTGGGAATGATGGGATTTGCGGCGACTCCTTGCATGGAAAGGGCTGCCGGGGCAAGGTGCGTGCCCCCATCCCTCGCCTGCGCGCCGGTCATGCCCGATCCCAACCCGCCCCATATCCACGGCCCCGGCTGTGGTCACCACCATCACGAACTTGGCCTCACGGACGGCGTGGCGGTACGCCTGCCCGATGACAGCGCCAATCCCATCCTGATCCAGGTGACACGCGGCGGGCTGGTGGAGAGCATCCATCGCGGCCGGGCGGTGGTGGTGGGTGCCGATGGCCATGTCCTGGCCAGTTTCGGCGATGTGAAGGCCATCACCTTCCCCCGGTCTGCCAACAAGGCGTTGCAAGCCCTGCCGCTTGTGGAAACCGGCGCCGCCGATGCCTTCGGCCTGGGCAGTGAGGAATTGGCATTGGCCTGTTCCAGCCATGATGGCGAACCGATCCACACGACCCGCGTGGCCGCCTGGCTATCGCGTATCGGCCTGACGCAAGACCACCTGGAATGCGGCTGCCATGCCCCCTATTCCGTCCCGACCTGGGAGGCGATGCTACGCCGGGGGGAGGAACCGACGACCCTGCACAATAATTGTTCGGGCAAACATGCCGGCATGGTTACCACCGCCCTGCACAGGGGGGAGGCCATCCGTGGCTACGTGAATTATCAGCACCGGGTGCAGCAGCGTATCCTGGGCGTCATGGAGCAGGTAACGGCACAGGATTTGACGGGCGCACCCTGGGGTATCGATGGCTGCTCCATCCCCACTATCGGTTTGCCATTGGAAGCGCTGGCCTTTGGCATGGCCCGCATGGCCGACCCCCAAGACCTGCCGTCGGCCCGTGCCGACGCGGCGCAGCGCCTGCTGGACGCCTGGGGTGCGCACCCTGAACTCGTGAGCGGGACCGAAGGGTTCGACACGCTGTTCATGCAGACGGTCGGCAGCCGCATCCTGTCCAAGGCCGGAGCAGAGGGGGTCAGTGTCGGGGTGATCCCGGAGCAAGGGATCGCCATCGCGGTGAAGATTGATGATGGCGCCAAACGGGCAGCCGGTCCCGCGATGGCCGCCGTGCTGCGCCGGCTGGGGATGCTGAGCGATGCCGACTGGGCGGCGTTACAACCACTGGTCAATCCGGCCCTGCGCAACCGGGCAGGCGTAAAGGTAGGGGCGGTGGAGGCGGGGTTCTAACCCCGCCTCCATCAGTGCTTACTTCCACCCAGCGCGGTCCATGATCTTCAGCGCTTCGGCATTATTCTGGCCATAGACGCTGGCGTTCAGGCTGTCGCGCTTGAAGTCGCCCCAGGCGGCGACCACCGGGTGGGATGGGATACCGGCCACCACGGGGAATTCATAGTTGGCCTCGGCGAAGATTTTCTGCGCTTCTGGGGTGGCCAGGAATTCCAGGAACTTCACGGCTGTGTCACGGTTCGGGGCGTACTTGGCGATGCCGGCGCCGGAAATGTTCACATGCGCGCCGCGGTCCTTCTGGTTGGGGAAGAACAGGCCCACCTTCTGCGCCGCCGCCTTCTCCGTCGGGTTACTGGAATTCAGCATGCGGGCGAAATAATAGGTGTTGGAGATGGCGACATCCCCCTCACCCGCCGCCACGGCCTTGATCTGGTCGATATCGCCGCCCTGCGGCTTGCGCGCGAAATTGGCGGCCATGCCCTTGGCCCAGGCTTCGGTCTTCTCCGCGCCATGGGCGGCCAGGATCGAACCGGTCAGCGACTGGTTATAGACATTGGTGGAAGACCGGACCAGCAGGCGGCCCTTCCATTTCGGATCAGCCAGATCCTCATAGGTCGACAGGTCCGACGGCTTCACGCTGTCCTTGTTATAGATGATGACGCGGGCCCGCGCCGACAGGCCGAACCAATAGCCATCCTTCTCCCGATATTCCGCCGGTACCGCCTTCTCCAGCACAGCACTCTTCACCGGCTGCAATACCCCGGCATCCTGTGCCCGCCACAAACGGCCTGCATCCACGGCCAGCAGGACGTCGGCGGGGCTGTTACGCCCTTCGGCCTTCAGGCGCTCGATCAGTTCATCATCCTTGCCTTCGATGACATTGATCTGAATGCCCGTCTCCTTCTCAAACGCGGCATAGAGCAGCTTGTCGGCATCGTAATGGCGAGACGAATAGATATTCACCTCTGCCGCGCCCGCGGCCAGGGTCGGCAGCGACAGCAGTGCGGCGCCCAGGCCGACGCAAGCCGCCTGGCGGGTCAGGGTGCGCAGCAGGGTACGGCGGGCGAACATCTTCATCATCGGCTCCTGGTATGGCTGGGCCATCGGCGGTTAAATCCGCCCGATATGTCGGCCCGCCTCCGCCACCTGTCAAGATGCCAATGAGAGCGATTCGCAAATCAAGTGGAATGTCGGCGTGGGGTGACCATCGCATACCTCTGTATGGCACTGAAATAATTGATTAATTCCCTCTGCGACAGCTTGCCGCGCCTTGACGGAAACCATACTCTGCGGTTGCAACCAATCGGGGGGATGAATTGACCAGCCTGCCTTTGAGCGACGAACCCACCACGCCCGGCAGCGACGGGACGCCACCCAGCAGCGACTGGCTGCAAGTGAATATCGACCGGGGTTCCCTGATCGCGCTGCTGCTGCTGAACACCTTCCTGACAATCATCACGCTGGGCATTTACCGGTTCTGGGGCCGCACCAAGGTGCGCCAGCGCCTGTGGTCCGCCGTCACCCTGCGCGGCGACCGGCTCACCTATACCGGTACCGGCAAGGAACTGTTTGTGGGCTTTCTGGTGGCGCTGGTCGTGCTCTTGCCGTTCATGGGCATTGTTGTGCTGCTGAACAGCCTGATCCCGCCGACGGCATTTTTGCAGCATCTGGCGATGCAGGTCGCCATCGGCCTGGGTGCCGGTCTGCTGGGCCTGATGGCGCTTTATTTCGCCCGCCGCTACCTGCTGACCCGAACGCAATGGCGGGGAATCCATGGTGGGCAGGATCAGGTGTTGGGCCCGTACATGGCGGTGCATCTGAAAGCCTATATCCCTTCCCTGCTGACCGGCGGTTTGATCCAGCCCTGGGCGGACGCCAAGACCTACAATTACCGGCAAAGCATCAGTTGGTTTGGGACGGCCCGTTTTGGTGCTGCCGCAAAGCCGGATGCGCTATGGCACATCTGGATTCCTGCCTGGCTGCTGCTGGTGGTGGGCTATGCGACCATGATCGCCCTGACCCTGCCGCTGACGGAGTGGACCGAAGCTGCGCAGACCGCACAGGCTGCCGGTCTGGCGCCGCCACCCCGGCCCGATATCAACCTGCCCGGCATCTTTGCCTGTTTCGGGGCGGTCGTGGTCGGTTTGGGCCTCTGGTTTGCCTATACAGTGCGCCGCACCGTGGTGTTTCTGGGCGCAACCTGGCTGGACGACATGCGCTTGGACCTGCCTGTGGGCTGGCGTCAGGTGGTGCATGTGCCGATCATGGCCTTTGTCTTTTCCGTTGTGTCCTACCTTGTCATCATCGGGGCGGCGGGGGTGGTTGGGACCATTTTCGGCAAGTCGTTGAACATCGCCGCCTTTGTGGTCGTTCTGACCTTTGTGATGCTGGCGCTGATCAACATCCTGTCGGTCGGCTGGGTGCAGGTGGAAATGCTGCGGATCATCGGCCTGCATCTTCGTCTGCATAATGTCGGCATCCTGGATGATATCCTGAACCGTGGTCAGCCGGCTCCGACCCGGGGTGAAGGGCTGGCCGATGCCATCGGCGATATCGGGATTGGCGGGTGACCTTGATCGACGCCACATATGAAGATCGGCGCACGGGCCGCACCCTGCCGGTCCAGCTCGATTTTCAGCACCCATTCCTGATCATCCATCGGGAAGGGGGCACTGAACTGGATCGCTGGAACTGGCGCGATGTGGCGCCGGTGCCCGGGCCCTTCTCCGATGACCGGCTGCGCCTGGGCCTGTCCGCTGATGCGCATGCCGTGCTGGCCGTGGCGGATGGCGACCGGCTGCTGACCCTGGCCCATGGGGCAGGCATGGTGCAGCCGGCCCATCGGGAACACCGGACGCGGCGGGAGATACCGCTTTACGTCTGGATCGGCGGGGCCGTTCTGTCGCTGGTCATCATGCTGCGCGTCGTGCTGCCGGCCCTGGCCAGCACCCTTGCCCCGCATGTGCCGGACTGGCTGCAGGCCCGGATCGGGGATCAGGTGCAGATCCTGGCCACCGCCTTTCTGACGCGGGAGGGCGGGAACCGCCACTGCGCAGCCGCCGGCGGACGGGAGGCTCTGTTGAAGCTGGCCGGGCGGCTGCCCGACAGTCAGGGCCTGCGCCTGCACATCATCGACAGTGACCTGCCCAATGCCTTTGCCCTGCCCGGCGGTCATGTCAGCGTCACAACAGCCCTGATGGATAGGGCGGAAGGGCCCGATGCCGTCCTGGGCGTTCTGGGGCACGAAATGGGGCACCTGCATCACGGCCATTCCATGGAACGGGTGATGCGCTACGGCCTCAGTTCCGCCCTGATCTCCATGGTGGTGGGAGATGTAGGCGGCGGTGTGCTGGCCGTGGGGGTCAGTCAGATGGTCGAATCGGAATTCAGCCGAGATCAGGAACGCCAAGCCGACCAATTTGC
The DNA here is from genome assembly GCF_002868735.1 of Niveispirillum cyanobacteriorum. Lineage (GTDB taxonomy): Bacteria > Pseudomonadota > Alphaproteobacteria > Azospirillales > Azospirillaceae > Niveispirillum > Niveispirillum cyanobacteriorum. Next base: position 2,105,968 of record NZ_CP025611.1, read on the forward strand.
GCTGGATGCGCTGCGCCACGCCCGCGTGTCGCCCGCCGGCCTGTCCAAACTGTTCGCCGCGATCCGGGACGAGCATCCGGAGGCCGATGGCATACTGGCCGAATGGATGGGTAGCCACCCCACCCTGACGGAACGGATCGCCGCGCTGGACCGCGCCGCCGCCAGCACCCGTACACAGGGCGAGACACTGAGCGGCGAGGAATGGGCAGCCCTGCGGGCCATCTGCAAACAACTCGACCCGACTCTCCCCGCATCCGCCGCGAAGCCGGACTAAACCGAGGCA